>NZ_JBHXAU010000023.1:0-45298 GCF_042727395.1 Nocardia sp. NPDC060255
CCCGAAACGGATCACACCGACCTACCCTCAACTACAACCCATAACTGTCCGGGATGTCCTGTCACCAACTGTCAGCGATGTCCTGTCACATCACAGGCCCTATAGCCAGTGCAGATCCCGAGTCTGAGTGCAGATCCGCGCTGCCAACGGCGAGCGAGCCCTGCCCGCGCGTGAGTTGCTTAGCCGCGCGTGAGATTGCCAGCGATACCGTGCGCAGCTGCACAATTCATGCGCGGCGACCACCCCGGGTTACGCGAAGGCCGGACCGCCGCCTACTCGCGCTTGTCCAAAGCGCTTGGGACGCAACCACAACCCGATCGCCACGGGAGAACCCATCCGTACACCCACTGTGTCAGCCGAACACCGCTTGTACTGGGTGTGGGGCTGACACAGCGGGCGCGGCGGTAGCTTCACCACCCCGAAACCCGAGATAGTGTGCAGATCCCAGGCCCAGGAGTCAGCGTCCCAAGTCGCCCGCGCCTAGCCGCCCGAACTCCTGATTCGACAGGCGCGCTCACCCCTTCCACCAACCGTCGAACACGGGCCAGCAACAGTCGCACCCTCACTCGGGATCGGCACTCGCTCTAGGGCCCTATAGCCAGTGCAAATCCCGAGTCTGAGTGCAGATCCGCGCTGCCAACGGCGAGCGAGCCCTGCCCGCGCGTGAGTTGCGTAGCCGCGCGTGAGATTGCCAGCGATACCGTGCGCAGCTGCACAATTCATGCGCGGCGACCGCCCCCGGATTACGCGAAGGCCAGACCGCCGCCTACTCGTGCTTGTCCAAAGCGCTTGGGACGCAACCACAACCCGATCGCCACGGGAGAACCCATCCGTACACCCACTGTGTCAGCCGAACACCGCTTGTACTGGGTGTGGGGCTGACACAGCGGGGCGCGGCGGTAGCTTCACCACCCTGGACCCGAGATCGGGTGCAGATCCCCGGCCCAAGAGTCGGTATCCCAAGTCGGCCGCGCCTAGCCGCCCGAACTCCCTGATTCGACAGGCGCGCTCACCCCTTTCACCAACCGTCGAACACGGGCCAGAAGCAGCTGCACCTTTACTCGGGATCTGCACTCGCTCTAGGGCCCTATAGCCAGTGCAAATCCCGAGTCTCAGTGCAGATCCACGCCGCCGACGGCGAGCGAGCCCTGCCTGCGTACGAGCTGTGTAGCCGCACCCGGAATTGCCAGCAATACCGCGTGCGGGTGCCCGGCGGCAGTTTCACCACCATGGACCCGAGATCGGGTGCAGATCCCCGGCCCAGGAGTCGGCGTCCCAGGTCGGCCGCGCCTAGCCGCCTGAACTCCTTGATTCGACAGGCGCGCTCACCCCTTTCGCCAACCGTCGAACACGGGCCAGAAGCAGCTGCACCTTTACTCGGGATCTGCACTCGCTCTAGGGCCCTATAGTCAGTGCGGATCCCGAGTCTGAGTGCAGATCCGGGCTGCCAATGGCGAGCGAGTCCTGCCCGCGCGTGAGTTGCTTAGCTGCGGGCGGGATTGCTAGCGATACCGTGCGCGGCTGCACAATTTGTGCGCGGCAATCATTGCCGGGGCCCTGGACGGCCCGGCCGCCGCCACTGCGGTCCGCCCGCGCTCGCTGTTGATCTTACAGAGCCTCCATATCCTGCACAGCAGCTATAACCCCTGTGAGGGGTATTGATTCTCTGTGAAACCACCTCCACACCAATAGGTTTCACCACGCTGGAGGTTTCGTGACGCAATCACAAGCCGATGACTACCTTGGGAACGCGATGTTGTGCACCTGACGTAACGGTGGGCGGCTGGTGGTGGGTATCCGGCGTTGCTTCCTTTCCTGCGCCCTTGTCGGGAAGGGAGGGTGTCCCTGCGTACGAGTTGTGTGGCTGCGCACAGAATTGTTAGCGGTATCGTGCGCGGTCGGACAAATCGTGCGCGCGACCGTCGCTGGATTGGTTGGCGGGGTTACTTCGCTGGTGTGAGATGCGCGACGCGCTGACCGTGCCAGCGCGCGGGGGGTAACAATGGCCTGGCATTATCCGGATATGGTCATTCCCAGCGTGCTGCCGGAACGTCCGACCGCCGGAATCCCGTTCGAGACGGGGTGGCCGGTTCGTCTTGCCGATACCGACGGTGATCAACGTCTTCGGCTTGATGCTATTGCCCGTTATCTGCAGGATATCGGGTTCGAGCATCTCGATGCTGTCGAGGACGGTGACACTCATCGGGGTTGGGTGGTGCGCCGGACGGTGATGGATGTGCTCAAGCCGGTTCAGTTCGGTGAGCGGGTTATTCTGCGTCGGTGGTGTTCCGGGCTGTCCTCGCGCTGGTGCAACATGCGGGTGCAGATCAGCGGTAGTGCCGGTGGGCTGGTCGAGACCGAGGCCTTCCTGATTCATTTCGGTACTGAAACCGGTGTGCCCGCTCGGATGAGTGACCGCTTCATGGAGCCGATGCTGGCCGCCACCACCGAGCACCGGCTGCGGTGGAAGGCCGCGCTCACCGATCCGGCGCCGTCGGCCGACGCAGCTGATGTGCAGGTGCGTCCCTTCCCGCTGCGCATCACCGATATCGACATGCTCGATCACGTCAACAACTCGGTCTACCTCAGTGGTGTCGAAGAGGTCCTGGCCGATCACGACGACCTGAAGTCGGGCCCGCACCGCGCGATCATCGAGTACGTGAAGCCGTTGAAGTCCGGCGATCAGGTCGACCTGGCCGCCCAGCGCGCAGGCTCCGCGCTCGACATCTGGTTCACCGTCGCCGGTGAAACGCACGCGGTCACCCGAGTCCTGCCTATCTGACCGGACCGGCCCTCCCGCGGTGCGAGCTGGGGGAGGGCCGGTCCAGGTATCCGCGTTCCTGTCGTCACCGGTAACAATGTCGGAACGCTCGACTGCGAGTAGGGCTTAAACCGCCAACTCCGCAACGGTGGCACGAGCGCCCTTGGTATACAACGAATCCAACGCCGCGACATACGCGCTGACGAACCTCGGCTCGTCGATCAGATCACCGAAAACCGAACGCTCGCTGAGGAATGCGGTCCGATTGTCGCGCTGCCGACGGGCCAGCGGGACCAGCCGGTCGCGCAGCCGGTCCACGATCTCGATCGGCTCGCCCTGCTCGTCGACGCCCTCCGCGTACCGCGCCCAGCTCGCGACAATCGCTGCCGCGCAGGTGATCTCGCCGTTCTCCGCGAGCCGCTGCCGAATCACCGGCAGCACCCATTTCGGTATCCGATCGGAGGATTCCGCGCACAATCGCGCCACCGTGTCGCCGATCGCCGGATTGGAGAACCGTTCGAGCAACGTGTGCTTGTACCGCTCGAGGTCGACTCCGGGCACCGGCCGCAACGTGAGCGTCGCCTCGATGTCCATGTACCGCAACAGGAACCGGCGGAATGCCGGATCCTGCGCCGCGTCGTGCACCAGCCGATAGCCGCTGAGATACCCGAAATACGCCAGCGCCTGATGACTGGCGTTGAGCAGCCGCAGCTTCATCAGCTCATAGGGTGCGACGTCCTCGACCAGTTGCACGCCGACCGCGCCGTAATCCGGTCGTCCGAGCGTGAACGAATCCTCCAGCACCCATTGCGCGAACGGCTCGGTCACCACCGGCCACTGGTCTGTGACCCCGTACCGCCGCTCGACCTGGGCGGTAGCCTCGGGCGGCGTCACCGGCGTGATCCGATCCACCATCGAGTTCGGGAACCGCACCTCCCGCGCCACCCAGTCGCCGAGTTCGGGATCGCGCAGCCCGGCGAACGCGCTGAACGTCGCGCGCGCGACATGCCCGTTCCCTTCGATGTTGTCGCACGACATCACCGTGAACGGCGCGATACCGCTTGCCCTTCGACGCGCCAGCCCCTCGGTGATCAGCCCGAAGATGGTGCTGGGCACCGCATTCGGTGCGAGGTCGGCGCGAATCTCTGGATCGTCGGCATCGAACGCACCGGTGGTTGCGGAGAAGTGATACCCGCCCTCGGTGACGGTGAGCGAGACGATGCGGGTGGCCGGGTCGGCCAGTTTCGCCAGCACCGCCTCGGGATCGTCCGGCGCATAAAGATATTCGACGATCGAGCCGATCACGCGTGTGTTCCAGCTGCCGTCCGGTGCCAACACCGACAGCGTGTACAACCCGTCCTGTGCCGCGAGCACGTCGCGCATCCGCCGGTCGGCGGGCAGCACGCCCACCCCGCAGATGCCCCACTCGCGCGCGCCGCCGTCGGCCAACAGCCGGTCGATATACATCGCCTGATGTGCGCGATGAAACCCGCCGACACCGAAATGCACTATGCCGGTGGTGATTCCCGTCCGGTCATAGGTCGGTACGGCAATGCCGGAGTCGAGGTCCCGCAGAGTCGCGGAACGCAACGGCACGCTGGTGTCCCTAGTCATAGTTACCCCGCCAGTGTTGTGTACGTCACACTTCGGATGGTACCCTCTGTGAGCAGTAGTTCACACGCTGAGCATATGCTCAGGCTCATTGAGGAGGCCGTGTGGCCACCGTCCCTTCCCGCCCGGGCACGCCCGATGACGTCCGGCTCGCACTCCGAGCCGCGCAGCTGTATCACCTCGAGGGCGCCACCCAAGCCGAAATCGCCGCCAAGCTCGGTGTTTCGCGGCCGACAGCGGGCAGGCTCATCGCCAGGGCTCGCGCTCAGGGCCTGGTGCGCATCGAGATCAGCGTCCCCGACGAACTGCGCGATTCGGTGCACACCGACATCGAGAGCGATCTCGAGCGCGCCTTCGGGCTCACCGAGGCCGTCGTGCTCCGTGACGTTCCCGACGGCTCACCCTCCGGCCTGCTGCCGCTGGCCCGCGCCGCGGTCGGCGTGCTGGCCCGCCGGCTGCAACCGCAGGCCACCCTCGGATTCACTTGGGGCCCAGAGACAATCGCCGTCGCGCGGGAACTGCGCACCAAGTCGGCCCGGTGTGCCACCGTGGTTCAGCTGGACGGCTCGATGACCTCGGTCGACTACCAAACCGGCGTCGACTACACCCTCGGCCGCTGCGCCACCGTCTTACAGGCCACCCCGGTCCGCCTGAACGCCCCGCTCTACGCCGACGCCGCGACCGTGACCGCGCTGGAACAGGATTCGCTGCTCGGCCACCCGATGGCACTCGGCCGCAATGCCGACGTGATGATGTTCGGCGTCGGCACCGTCTCCACCGCGACCACCCTGTTCGAGGGCAGCTACCTCGACACCGCCATCCTCGGCGAGCTGCGCAGTCTCGGCGCGGTCGGTGAGATCGGCGGCCGGTTCTTCCGCGCCGACGGCCGCGACGTCGCGGGATCGCTTGCCGCACGCACGGTTTCGGTCGCTCTCGACGCGGTGCGCGCGTGCAAGACGTCGCTGCTGATCGCCGGCGGGCAGGTCAAGCACGAGGCCACCCTCGGCGTGCTGCGCGGCGGGCTGGCCAAGATCCTCGTCACCGACATCGAATCCGCGCGGTGGCTGCTGGAACAGAAGGAGGGCCTGGCCGATGAGAAGGCATAGCCCATTCAGAAGACGCGCACTGGCGCTTGCCGTTTCGGCCGTCCTGGCCACGGCGGGCTGCGCTGGCGCCGGATCGTTCACCTCGGGCGGCGGCGACACCGTCACCATCGCCATGGTGTCGAACTCGCAGATGCAGGACGCGATCGCGCTGTCCGGCGAGTTCGAACGCGAAAACCCCGGCACCAAACTGAAATTCGTGTCGCTGTCGGAGAACGAGGCGCGCGCCAAGATCACCGCGTCGGTCGCCACCCACGGCGGCGAATTCGACGTCGTGATGATCAGCAACTACGAGACCCCGCAGTGGGCCGCCAACGGCTGGCTGACCGACCTGTCCACCTACGCCCGCAACACCCCCGGCTACGACGAGCAGGATTTCATTCCGTCCCTGCAGAAGTCGCTGTCGTATCAGGGCGACATGTACTCGGTGCCGTTCTACGGCGAGTCCTCGTTCCTGATGTACCGCAAGGACTTACTCGAGCAGGCCGGAATCACCATGCCCGCCGAGCCGACCTGGGACCAGGTCGCCGACGCCGCCGCGAAACTCGACGACCCGGCCAACGGCCGCTCCGGCATCTGCCTGCGCGGCAAGCCGGGCTGGGGTGAGACCCTCGCCCCACTCAACACCGTGATCAACACCTTCGGCGGCCGCTGGTTCGACGAGAACTGGCACGCACAGTTGAACAGCCCCGAAGTTGTTCGCGCCGTGGAGTTTTACATCGACCTGGTGCGCAAGCACGGCGAGCCCGGCGCGGCCACCAGTGGCTTCGGTGAGTGCGCCACCCAACTCTCGCAGGGCAACACCGCGATGTGGTACGACGCCACCTCCGCCGTCGGCGTGCTGGAGGATCCGGCATCGAGCAAGGTGGTCGGCAAGATCGGCTACGCGCTGGCGCCGATCCAGCAGAAGCCCAACTCCGGCTGGCTCTACACCTGGTCCCTCGGCATCCCGAAGACCAGCGAAAAGCCGGACGCCGCCTGGAAATTCGTCTCCTGGATGACGAGCAAGCCCTACATCAAGATGGTCGGCGAGAAGCTCGGCTGGTCGCACGTCCCACCGGGTAGCCGCCTGTCGACCTATCAGATTCCGGAGTACAAGGAAGCGTCGAAGGCCTACGGCCCGCTCACCCTGTCGGCCATGGAGGGCGTCGATCCGGAACATCCGGGCGTCAAGCCGGTGCCCTACACCGGTATTCAATTCATCACCATCCCGGAGTTCCAGGATCTGGGCACCCGGGTGAGTCAGCAGATCAGCGCCGCGATCGCCGGCCGGATCAGCGTCCGTGACGCCCTCGACCAGGCTCAGCAGTACGCCGAGGTGGTCGGTCGGTCGTATCGAGAGAGTCAGTAACCATGTCCGAAACCACCACCGCCCCAGTGGCGGCCGGCTCGGCCCCGGCCGCCCCGCCGCCCCCGCTCGTCTCCCGGCGCGACCGCATCTCCCGCGCCGAGGGCTGGCGTCGCCGCGGCCCGCTGCTGCCCGCGCTGATCTTCATGCTCGTCGTCACCCAGGTGCCGTTCGTCTTCACGCTGTACTACTCGACCCAGTCGTGGAACCTCGTGCGCCCGGGCTCCCGGCACTTCAACGGCTTGCAGAACTACGCGGATGTGTTCCGGGACAGTCAGTTCCGTGAGGTCGCGCTCAACACCGTGATCATGATCGTCGGCACCGTCATCATCTCGGTGATCCTCGGCCTGCTGTTCGCGCTGCTGCTCGACCGGGCGTTCTTCGGCCGCGGCGTGGTGCGCACCCTGCTGATCACCCCGTTCCTGGTGACTCCCGTTGCGGCGGCGCTTATTTGGAAGACCACGATGCTCGACCCGGTCTTCGGCCTGATCAACTTCGTGCTCAAGCCTTTCGGCGTCGGCCAGGTCGACTGGGTGAGCAAATACCCGCTGCCCGCCGTGATGGCGGACCTGGTGTGGCAGTGGACGCCGTTCATGATGCTGCTGATCCTGGCCGGACTGCAGTCCATGCCGCGCGACATCGTCGAGGCCGCCCGCGTCGACGGCGCGAACTCCTTCGCCGTCTTCCGTGAACTCACGCTGCCGCACCTGCGCCGGTTCATCGAACTCGGCGCGGTCCTCGGCGCCATCTACCTGGTCAACACCTTCGACGCGGTCTACATGATGACCTCGGGCGGACCCGGCATCGCCAGCTCCAACCTGCCGTTCTACATCTACCAGCGCGCGTTCCTCGGCTTCGACATCGGCCAGGCGGCCGCGATGGGCGTCGTCACCGTCATCGCCACCACCGTGGTCGCCACCCTGGCGTTGCGCCTGCTGTTCAAGTCCTTCACCGGAAAAGAGGAAGCGGCATGAGCACGCGTGCCCTCGAGACAAAGCCCGCCGTCGACGCCGGGAAACCCGCCGTCAAGGTGCGCAGGCGCCGCAGCCGCGCCGGGATGTTCTGGAGCGCGCTGGCCTGGGTGGTCGGCATCGGCTTCTTCTTCCCGGTGCTGTGGATGGTGCTGACCGCCTTCAAACAGGAGGGCGACGCCTACACCGATCCGCCGAAACTGTTCTTCACCCCGACCCTGGACCAGTTCTCGGCGGTGCTGGACAGTGGCATCGGCACCACCCTGCTGAATTCCACCTTCGCCACCGCGATGTCGACCATCCTGGTGCTGATCCTCGGCCTACCGGCCGCGTTCGCGCTGTCGCTGCGGCCGGTGCGCCGCACCCAGGACGCGCTGTTCTTCTTCATCGGCACCAAGATGCTGCCGGTCGTCGCGGCGATCGTGCCGCTGTATGTGATCGTCGGCGATATCGGCCTGCTGGACAACATCTGGGCGCTGGTCATCCTCTACACCTCGATGAACCTGCCGATCGCGGTCTGGATGATGCGCTCGTTCTTCCTCGAGGTGCCCAGCGAACTCCTGGAAGCCGCGAGCATGGACGGCGCGAGCACCTGGACCGGCGTGCGCGAGGTGATCCTGCCGCTGGTCTCGCCCGGCATCGCCGCCACCGCGCTCATCTGCATCATCTTCTCCTGGAACGAATTCTTCTTCGCGGTGAACCTGACCGCCGTTCAGGCCCAGACGATTCCGGTGTTCCTGGTCGGCTTCATCACGGGGGAGGGCCTGTATTGGGCCCGCCTGTCCGCCGCAGCGGTGCTCACCGCGCTGCCCGTTGTCCTGGCCGGTTGGATCGCGCAGAACAAGCTGGTGCGCGGTCTCTCGTTCGGCGCCATCAAGTAAGGAAAACCCATGGCCACCATCCGTTATGACTCGGCTTCCTGCGTCTATCCCGGCGCGGAAACCCTCGCGGTCGACTCGCTCGACCTGGACATCGCCGACGGCGAATTCATCGTCCTGGTCGGCCCGTCCGGCTCCGGCAAGTCCACCGCCCTGCGCATGCTGGCGGGCCTGGAGGAGATCGACGCCGGCGCGATCCGCATCGACGGCACCGATATGACCGGCGTCCCGTCCAAGGACCGCGACATCGCCATGGTCTTCCAGAACTACGCGCTCTACCCGAACAAGACCGTCGGGGAGAACATGGGTTTCGCGCTCAAGATGCTCAAAGTGCCGCTGGAAGAACGTAAACGCCGCGTCGCCGAGGCCGCCGCACTGCTCGGCCTCACCCCGTACCTGGACCGCAAACCGGCGAAACTGTCCGGCGGCCAACGGCAACGGGTCGCGATGGGCCGCGCCATCGTGCGCGAGCCGCGGGTGTTCTGCATGGACGAACCGCTGAGCAACCTCGACGCCAAACTGCGCGTGCAGACGCGCACCCAAATCGCCGCGCTGCAGCGACGGCTGGGCACCACCACCGTCTATGTCACGCACGATCAGGTCGAGGCGATGACCATGGGCGACCGCGTCGCGGTGCTGCGCGACGGCAGGCTGCAACAGTTCAGCACCCCCGCCGAGCTCTACGACCGGCCTGCCACCGCGTTCGTCGCGGGCTTCATCGGCTCGCCGTCGATGAACCTATGCACCGTCCCGCTCGTTTCCGGTGGCGTCGAAATCGCGGGCAGCACACTGGAATTGCCGCGCGATCGGCTGACCGGACTGGCCGCGGCCAACTTGGACACGGTCACCGTCGGCATCAGGCCCGAACAGCTCGAACTGCGCAGGGACGGAACCGGCTTCGCCGTCACCGTCGAACTCATCGAGGAGCTCGGCAGCGAATCCTATGTGTACGCCCGCCCTTCCACGCCGGTCACCGGCCTCGACGGGGAGTCGTTCATGTTCGTGTCCCGCTCGGCGACCAGGTCTCCGGCGAAGCTGGCCGAATCCGTCAGCCTGACGGTGACCGACGCCGCCGCTGTGCATCTGTTCCATCCGGTGACCGGCGAACGGATCGCCGAATAGGCGTGCTAACACCGATGAGCGAGACCTGAAGGTGCTCTAACGAGAACAATGCGTTATCACTTCGTGTGCGGACAAAAGCACGGTCGGCTACTAACGTTCCCTAGCGGAGCGGTCGCACTCCCCGCCGCTGCATGGACTACCCGCACCGGAGGCTTGCGTGACCGTCGACTCCCCAGCGATCGGTAAAACCGCCCTGCACAATGTTCGCGTCTTCGATGGCCACGGCCTGACCGCGCCGACAACAGTGGTGATCGATGGGCCGGTGATCGGCACCGACGCCGACGGCGCCGAGAGAGTGGACGGCCACGGCGCGATCCTGCTGCCCGGCCTGATCGACGCCCACGTCCATCTGGCCGGGACCGAGTCGCTGGACCAGCTCGCCGCGCACGGCGTGACCACCGCACTGGACATGACCACCTTCCCGCCCGAGCGGCTCGCGGCGCTGCGTAATCTGCTGGGTACCACCGACATTCGCAGCGCGGGGACGCCGATCATCGGCGCCGGCGGTGGGCACGCCCGGCTTCCCGGCCTGGCCGAGCACGCGGTCATCCACGGTCCGGAGCAGGCCGAGGCGATGGTCGCCGAGCGCGCGGCGGCCGGGTCGGACTACATCAAGCTGGTGCTGGAAGCGCCCGGGCAGGGCGGTCCCGACGAGGCTGCCGCCAAAGCCGTTGTCGCGGCGGCGCATGCCAAGGATCTTCGCGTCGTCGCGCACGCGGCATCGTTGGGCGCCTACACCCTCGCGCTGGACGCGGGAGTCGACATCATCACCCACATTCCGTCGGACGGCCAGCTACCCGCCGAGGACGTGCGCCGGATGGCGGCGGAACGCCGGGTCGCCGCGCCGACCCTCGTCATGATGCAGGGCATCGCAACAGCTTTGGGCCGGCTCGGCTTCGCCGACAGCCTCGCCAGCGTCGCGACGCTGCACACCGCCGGTGTGCCCATCCTCGCGGGCAGCGACGCCAATGCCGAGCAGGGCGTGCCCTTTCAGCCGCCGCACGGCGACTCGCTGCACCGCGAACTGGAGCTACTCGTCACCGCCGGCCTGACTCCGGCGGAAGCCCTGCTCGCCGCGACCGCCTTGCCCGCCCAGTACTTCGGCCTACCCGACCGGGGCACGATCGCCCCCGGCATGCGCGCCGATCTCGTCCTCATCGGCGGCGACCCGCTGGCCGATATCCACGCGACCCGCGCGATCGAACGCGTTTGGTGCGGCGGCATCGCCCACACCTGATCGAAGGCGAACCGTCGGAGTGTCGCCCACTCCCCAAGGCGACACCCCGACGTCGTTCAGAGCGACATCACACCCTGTGACCTGAGCAGCCTGGTGAGATTGGCACTCACCAACCCGGCCGACCGCAACACCGCCTCCGCTATCGCGGGCAGCCTGCTGAGCTCACTGACCGTCCCCGCCAACGCGGCAACGACCTCACCGGCGGGCCCGCGCACCGGCGCCGCGACACACGCCAGCCCGAAACGGCTCATGTCGGTGTCGTAGGCCAGTCCCCGTTCCCGTGCCAGCGTGATCTGCCGACTCCACTCGCGGGGCGAGAACTCCTCGGGCGGTATGTGATTCGGATGCCCGATAGCCAGCGCCTGCTCGGCGGCGGTACCCGACGGCAGCAGCACCCCCGCGCGCAGCGGAAAGACCTCATCGATCTCGCGCCCGATGCCCCCGATCAGCATCGTGTGCCCCCGATCGGTCACCGACAGGCTGAAACCGCCCCGATCCGTCGCCGCCGTCAGCTGCCCGAGCGGCCGGGCCGAGGCGGCCCGCAGCATTCGTGCCGGTTGCCAGGTCTGCCCGAGGCGAAATACCCGCGGCCCGATCTGATATCGCCCGCCGCGGCGTTGCACCGCTCCTTCCACCACCAACTGACTGAGTAACCGATAGGCCGTGGCCTTCGGTAATCCGGCCGTTGTCGCCAGCTGCGTCAAGCCCAGTTCATCGCCGTGCGCGAGGGCCTCCAACAGGGCAAATGCCCCCTCGAGCACGCCGCGGCCCCCCATGGCCGCCTTTTCCATCGTCGTTTCGTTCACTCTCTGTCCTCCCGTGCAGATGTTGCAACGAACCGAGCACGTGGTGCTTATCGCCCCCGGTCCAACAAATGGAACGCCCGGTTCGCTCATCAGACCGACAACTTCCGTGGGCGGGCCGACCGGCTACAGCATTGGTCCGTCGCGCCGAACGGGCGCCGGGCGGTGTTCCTCTACCAGGAAGAGTCTCCGGTTTGCACCCTTCACCCACGTTTCATCGACGTCTCACGGCGTCGAGTCGGTGAAATCGGCGGCGGCGACCACTCGGGGGAAATTTCGGGCAGACGAAATCGAGGGAGATCACATGGTCGACAGTCTTTTCGCGGACGTGTCCTATTTTCAAGCGCCGGTCGATGATTCCTATCCACACGGCATCTTGAGCTTCCGCTCCAACGACGGCACGTTCCGCGATCCGAACTTCGCCGCGAACTACGAATGGGCGTGCCGGGCAGTCGATGCCGGCCGTTTGGCATGTTTCATCGTCTATTTCTACTGGCGGCCGAACTGGCTCGAGACCGTCGAGACCCACCGCGAGATGGTAGCCCAGCTGGGCGGTCCACACCCGGGCATGATCGCGATGATCGACGTCGAATCGGGCGGCAATCCCGGCGGTGACCAGTCCGCGGGCATCAACGCCGCGTACTGGAAGCTGGCCGACTGGCTCGGCGACCCGCGGCGGGTGATCGGCTACGCCAATCAAAGCGATTTCGTCGGCATGTGGCCGGACCGCCCCGACGGGCTGCGCGTGGTCGGCGCGGGCTACGGCCGCAATCCGAACCTGCCCGGCCAGCTCGCCCACCAATACACCGACGGCCAAGGCTTCGGCGGCGGCCTGCCCGAGGGCTGCCCGCCGTTCGGCGACTGCGACATGAACGCCGCCTACGACATGTCGCCTCAGGATTTCGCCGCAGCCTGCGGCGTCGGAATAGAGGAGGAATTCATGTCCGCATTGAACGAAGTCGAGCAGCGCGAGCTGCTGGACAAGACCCGGGCGATCTGGGTCCAGCTGCTCGGCCCCGACGGGTCTGGCTGGCCCCAGCTCGGCCAGAACGCGAAGGGCCAGAACCGCACTCCCGTCGACGCGCTCGCGGCCGTCGAGGACGCGCTCGAAAGCCCACGGAAATAACCGTGTACTGCGCGCGGTGCCGGTCCGGCACCGACCGGCACCGCGCGCACCCGGCCCGCCGCGACTACCCGCCGAAACATCAGCTCTGACATCGCAAAGGACATCAATGACTGCCAACGAGGTTGTCACCCAACGAAGCTCGGTCGTCGGGAGGGTCACCGACCCCGATGGCAATCCGGTGGCGGGCGCCGCGGTCACCGTGGTCGAGCGCCGCCTGCGCTCGGAAACGGTGCTCGGCGAGAGCATTACCGAGGCCGACGGCCGATACCAGGTCGAGCTCACCGCAACGGTCACGCCGACGGCGTTGATCGTTCAGCTGGCCGTCGACGGTGCGCCAACCCTCGAGACTGTCCGGACTCGGGTGCGCGACAAGACGACGGTCGACCTGCAGGTCCCGACCCGGCGCGGCGGAGAGTACGGATCTGTCCTTGCTCGCGTGGCCCCACTGCTCGACGGGGCCGCGTTGCGCGATCTCGAAGCCGCCGACATCGCTCACCTGGCACAGGCCACCGGCCAGGACGAACACTCGATCGCGCATCTGGTGACGGCCACCCGGCTCGCCGCGGACACCGGCCTACCGGCGGACATGTTCTATGGCGCACTCCGGCAAGGGTTTCCGGCGCAATTGGGCAGGCACTCGCCGCTCGATGTCGAAGCGGCGATCGTCGCCGCCGCCGCTGCGGGGATCATCGAAACGGCCGAAGGCGCAGGAGATTTCGCGACAGCCATTCGGGCTCAGCATGTCTCGGCCGCCGTGCGCTCCGACGGTGCGACGAGCACCGAGCCGATGAGCGTGGTGCTCGCGGCCGTTGTCCCGGACCAGGCCGCGCGCGAGCGCGCCTACGCCGCGTATCTGAACCGGCCGGCCGACCTGGCGGCCTGGTGGGACGAACTGGCCGAGGACACCGTCGCCGGAGCGTACGTCGAGCGTCTCGGGCTCGCCTTCGAGCTGCATACGCTCACCGACGGCAACATGGCGCTGGTGCGAGCGCTGCTCGCCAGATTCGACGACGGCGAGTACAGCGATCCCCGCGAGTTGGTGCGTTCGAGCGACGTTTGGGCCGAATTGATCGAGCAGACCGGCGGGGTGCCGGAGCGGTCGAAGCTCGCACGCAACGGGTCGACACCGGCCGCTGATCACGTGTCGAACTATGCCCGTGACCTGCATCGGCGCACTGTCGAACGCTATCCGACCGCGCATATCGCACACGAGCTGTCGACCCGATCCGGTTACGCGCAGACGCCGTCGGCCCGATTCCTCGCCGACAACCCCGAATTCGATATCGTCGGCACACCGGTCACCGCGAGTACCGTGCCGGACGCGCAAGCGCGGCCCGAATTGGCCGAGATCCAGCGTACATTCAAGATCGCCCGGGACTTCGACACCATGCAGGCGTTGCGCGACAACGGATTCGACTCGGCACAGGCTGTCGCGACGCTTGGGCGAGACATGTTCGCGCGCAAAGTTTCCGAGGTGCTCGACCCGGATACCGCGCGTGCCGTGCACGACCGGGCCACCCTGGTGAACGCCGCCGCGACCAACTTGGTCGCGGACTTCCGGACGGCCGGTCACTTCGACGTGCCGTGGCTGCCGAGCCTCGCCGATCCCGGCCTGCTGCCCGCGACGCACCCGATTCCGGATTGGGAAGAGCTGTTCGGCCCCGCGGATTACGGGACCTTCACGCCGTCACGGTCCATCTACGGCCAGCCCGCGTACCTGGTCGACCTGCTGTATTTCCTGCGCAGGCTGGGTGGCGGCAACGCGACCGACGAGGGGCCGGTGGCCAAAGCGCTCTACGCGCGCCGCCCCGACCTGTGGGACGTCGAATTGGACGACGACAACACCGATCTCAGCCTTCCGTATGTCGACCTGGTCAACGAGCTCCTCGAATCGGCGGTCGTCCCGGAGGCGCCGATTCCGGCGAAACAGCGACAGAGTTCCGGCGACCGAGCGACGTTGCGTATCCAACCGCAGCAGGTGAACCCGGCGGCCTACGCGAAACTACGCGCCGCCGTCTATCCGTTCGATCTGCCGTTCGACCTGTTCCGCGAACAGACCGACGCCTACCTCGCCCATGCCGGCGTATCCCGCGTCACGCTGCTGGAAACCCTTGGTGCGGCGCCGGATTCGCCGACACTGCTGGTCGACGAACGCCTCGGGCTGAACACCGTGGCGGCGCGGATCATCGCGGGTGAACCGCTCACGCCCGCGCGGACGCTCGCGGAGTACTACGGGATGGCCCCCGCCACCGACCTGGTCGGTGTCTTGCGCAATGTCCGGGTGCTGCTCGATGCCTGCTCTTTGCGATACGAGGAGCTGACCCAGCTGCTCGACACCCGGTTCGTCAACCCGGGCGGCGTCCTCTCCATCAAGGCGCACCCGGACTATCCCTACGAGACACCGCGAATGACCCTCGTCGGGCTGGACACGACGGCGCTCGATCGGTTGCATCGTTTCGTCCGTTTGCAGCGAGCGCTCGGCTGGTCGGCTCAGCAGGTGGATCAGGCGATTCACGGCTGCAACAGTCAGGGGGAGCTCGATCGGCAGACCCTGCGCACCCTCGCCGCCGTCCGCAAACTCGCTGCGCGCCTCAGCCTTTCGGTCGAACAGGTGCTGACGTTCTTCAATACGGTCGACACCCATGTCTACCGCCGCGACGGCGGTGCGCCGCTCTATGACCGGCTTTTCCTCGACCCCGCCGTGGTCGCCATCCAGCCGGGCGCGGCGAACCCCTTCGCACTGCGGGCCGACCGCACTGAACTCGCGGTACTCGGCAGCCTGACGACGCCGTCGATCACCGCGGCATTGCTCGCGGTGCTGCAGATGACCGACGACGATCTCGCCGCACTGACCACCGGCCCACGGGCGGTCACGCCGGATCGGATGCTGAATCTGGCCAATCTGTCGACGCTCGTCCGGACCAGCACGCTGGCCCGGGCGCTGTATCTGACCATCCCAGATCTGTTGCGGCTCATCGAACTAATTGGCGGTGGCGGCCCCTTCCCGGCGCTGGCCGGAGTTTTCCCGGCGGCGGTGCCGAATGCCGAGGTCGCCGGCGGTGATCCGATGCTGCCGACGGTGGGCACGGCCTTGCCCGCCTATCCGGCGGGCGCCGAGGGCGAGGTCGCCGGGGGTGCGCTGGTGCAGGCGCCGAGCCTGCTCGACAGCGCACCGCCGCCACCGGTCTACGCGCAAACCGTTGTCACCGAACAGTTCCTGGACGCGGTGGACGCGATCCGCAACGCGGGCTTGACGATTCCCGAGGTGGACGCGGTACTCACCGCCACCATGCCCGCCCAGGGCGGGGTCGTGCCCGACGACATCGAGCTGGCGGCGACGCTCACCGCGCTACGGGCCGGCCTGCAGGCGGTGTATCAGCAGACCGCGCAGACCCTCGACGAGCGCGGCGAATTGACGCGCAAGCAACTGACCCTGCTCGGCTGGGATCCGGCGCTGGCCCAGGAGGCGGTCGCCACCTTGCTCGGCACCGTCACCTACACCGCGAAACTGACCGCACTGCCGGAGAACGCGGTGTTGCCACCGAAGATACCGGTCCGCTTCAGCGCCGCGAACCAGCAGCTGCTCTTCACCGGCCCGATGACCGAGGACCAGAAGACCAGCCTGCTGAAGGTATCCACCGCCGTCGAGTATCAGGCCGCGGTCGATGAACTGTATTGGGCGCCAAGGCTGTTCGTGGCGGCACGGATGAAGGCGCGGCGGATTCCGGTGTTCGCGGCCGACCAGCCGACGATGCCCGCCGACTATCAGATGCCGAAGACCCTGAGCGGCAAGGTGTTCTACGACGTCAACGACCACAAACTCAAGAGCCGGGGCTACCTGTCGCAGGCCGACGCCGAGGCGTTGACCGCCGCGCCGTCGGGTTCGGCGATCGCCGCGGCGGTCGCCGAACTGCGGCGGGTGCAAGAGGTGGCCGACATCCCCGACGAGAACAAGTTTTTGGACCTGGAGGTCGCGAAGACGTTCTTCCGGGACGCGGCGACCGTGCCCGCCGACCGATTCCGGGTCGTGCTCGGCATCCTCAACCCGTTGCTGCGCCGCACCCTCAGCGAGATCACCATCAAGCAGCAGCTCGGCCAGGCCGCGGACCTGAACCCGGCGACCGCCGACCTGCTGCTCGGTACCTGGCTGCGGTCCAGCTCGGGTTCGGTGGTGCTGGCAGAGTTCCTGGCACCCGCCTTCGTGAGCAGCGACGCGGCCGTTCCGGTGACCAGATCCGCGTTCGGGCAGCAGTTCAGCACGCTGAGCCGCATTCATCGGGTCGCGCTGCTGCTGGCGCGACTGCGCGTCGACGCTGTCGAGCTGCCCTTCGTTTTCGGCTACGCGGGCAAGGCAGGCTGGTTGAACCTCAACGAGCTGCCGTCGGCGCCGATCGTCGGGCCCGCTCCGTTGTTCGCTAAGTTCGTCCGGCTGCTGGACTTGATCCGGGTGCGTGCCGGAATACCCGGCGGCATCGACACTTTCGACACGGTGTTCGCGGTCGCGGCGGATCCGTCGTCCGGTGTCGCGGACGTCGTCAAGGAGCTGGCCGCCCGAACCAGTTGGAACGCGGCGGATCTCGGCATCCTCGCCCCGCTGCTCGGTCTCACCGCCGCGGCCCGTTTCCTCGACGTCGCCGCGCTGCGCGCCGTGGGCGCGTCCGTCCGGCTGCTGCTGCGGCTCGGAGTCACCGCCGACCGGCTCGGCCTGTGGACCCACGCCGAGCTCACTCCGGCGGCCGCCGAGGCGGCCTGGCAGGCGGCGAAAGCCAAACACGCACTGGCGGATTGGTCCGTCGTCGCCGCGCCGATGCAGGACGCGATCCGGGATCGGCAACGCGCCGCACTGGTCTCCTACCTGGTCGCCAACCCGCTGCTGGCCACCGACCGGATCGTCGTACCGGAATGGACCGACACCAACGGCCTGCACGACTATTTCCTGCTCGACGTGGAAATGGGCGCGAGTCAACTGACCACCCGGATGGCCCAGGCCATCTACAGCGTGCAGTTGTTCGTGCAGCGCTGCCTGCTGAACCTGGAGCCGCTGGTCAACACCGCCGACACCAGCCTGTGGGAGCAGTGGGAGTGGATGAAGCAGTACCGGCTGTGGGAGGCGAACCAGAAGGTCTTCCTGTACCCGGAGAACTATTTCGAGCCCGATCTGCGCCCGGACAAGACCGCGTTCTTCACCGACATGGAGAACGAGATCATGCAGAAGGAGGTGACCGAGGAAAACGTGGGCACCACCGCCCACCACTATCTGGAGAAGCTGTACGAGGTGGCGCGCCTGCATCCGTGCGGGTTGTACCGGGACAAGGACACCTCGACCATCTATGTCTTCGCGCGCAGCGACTCCACACCACGGTTCTACTACTTCCGAACCTGGGTGAACCGGACCTACTGGACGGCATGGCAGAAGATCGACCTCGATATCGGCAGCGAGACGCTCGTGCCGGTGATCTGGAACAAGCAGCTGTATCTGTTCTGGGCGACCTTCACGCTGGCGAACGATCCGCAAGAAATCCATCATCTGCCCGACGACAACAACGCGATGAAGCCCGCGCCGCAGTACTGGAACATCAAACTCGAATGGAGCAGGCTGAACGCCGACGGTTGGCAGGCGAAGAAGATATCCGAATCGGCGATCGCCACCAAGCCGTTCCTGCCGAGTCCGCGCTACGACATCAACATTCCGAGCGAGTTCGACCCCATCAAATCGCAGAAGTATCGCTTCCTGCCGGAATTCGCCGACAACGGGGATCTGTTGATTCACGCCACGTACAACAACAGCATCTCGGTAACCGACACCATGCCGCCCGCCGGAACGCCTGCCCCGCAGCGCTATTCCGCCGTCGCCCGTGGCACGTTCCGGCTCAGCGCTCGCAGCGGCCGACTCGTGGTGGAGCCGCTGACCGCGATTCTGTTCCCGGCGTCGGAAGGGGCGCCCCTACAGTATTTCATCGATCCGCCGGTCGACATGGTGACCTTCAACAATGAGTTCGACGGGTCGAGCACCATGATGTGGGGTGATGACCGGGAGGGCGAGGGACTTCCGGCTGAACTGACCATGGTGCTGCGCAGGATCCCCAGCCCACCGCTGCGTGTGCTCTTCTCGCATCGACCGCAGAACGACTGGGCCGGTTTCTTCATGTTCGTTTCCGACGGCATCAGAAGTTTCGTGTTCGAGGTGACCAACGCGACCCCGCACAGCCACCCGTGGATGCGGGCCAAGTCCTTCTACCATCCCTACGTCGAGCAGCTGATGGAGCAGTTGAGCATCGGCGGATTCAACGCGTTGGTGTCGAGGAATGTCCAGCTGCAATCCGGCCGGGCCTCCGGGAAATTCAAATTCGAGGATGTCTATGGCGTCGAGACCCGCGTCATCGGCGGGGAATACCCCGACGAGGACATGGATTTCAGCGGTACCGGCCCGTACGCGCAATACAACTGGGAGTTGTTCTTCCACACCCCGCTGCTGCTCGCCGAACGGCTGACCACGAATCAGAAGTTCGCCGACGCGCAGAAATGGTTCCATCTCATCTTCGATCCCACCGATCGGTCCGGACTGTCCGCGCCGCAACGGTTCTGGCGCACCAAGCCGTTCTTCCAGACCGCGGGCGATCCCACGGAGCCCGGCAGCGACTACTACAAACAGCGGATCGAGGAGATCCTGAAGCGTCTCGCGGCCGGCAATATCGAGGAGCAGCGCAACGTCGAAGTCTGGCTGTCGCATCCCTTCCAGCCCGACATCGTCGCTCGCCTGCGCAGCACCGCCTACCAGAAGGCGGTCGTGATGAAGTATCTGGACAATCTGATCGCCTGGGGTGATCAGCTCTTCCAGCAGGACACCGGCGAGTCGATCAACCAGGCGGCCCAGCTCTACATCCTCGCCGCCGAGCTGCTGGGCCGTCGCCCGGAGGCGGTCTTCGACAGCACTCCCGCCGCGCCGTTGAGCTTCCGGACCATGGCCACCACCAAGCCGGTCGCGTCGAACCCCGCGGTGGTGGCCGAGCACCTTGTCGCGGTCGTCGAGGACCGCCCGACGGCGTCGGTGTCACCGGGCATCACCGTCGGTGCCGGTTCGGCCTGGCTCGACTACTTCCGGGTGCCGCGCAACGAAAAGCTGCTCGCCTATTGGGATATCGTCGAGGACCGGCTCACCAAGATCCGCACCGGCCGGACCCTGACCGGTGGCACGCGCCAACTGGCCGCCTTCGGCAGCGTCATCGACCCGATGGTGCTGGTGCGCGCCGCGGCCTCCGGTGCCGACCTGTCGACCGTGCTGGACGACGTCAGTGCCCCGCTACCGCATTACCGGTTCGGCCCCATGCTCGCCAAGTCGAAAGAGCTTGCGGCCGAGGTCGAATCGTTCGGTGCCGCACTGCTGGCGGCGCTGGAGAAGCGCGACGTCGAGGCGCTCGCCCGGCTGCGGTCGAGCCACGAGAAGGCCATGCTGGACGCGGTCAAAACCGTGAAGGCGCAACAGGTTACCGAGGCCTCCGATGCGCTGGAGGCGGCGCGGAAGGCCCGGGCCATCGCGCAGGGGAAGCTCGACTACTACGCGAGCCGGGACTTCATGAACGGCTGGGAGATCACCCATACGGTCATGGCCGGATTGGGGCTGCTCGTGCAGGGCGTCTCCGGCGGTATCCGTATCGCGGCAGGCGCGACGTCGCATATTCCGGAAGCCAAGATCGGCTTCGTGACCACCGTCGGCGTGACCTACGGCGGCAGCAATGTCTCGAAATCGCTGGAGAATCTGGCGGGCGCGCTCGACATCATCTCCGGTGTGTTGCACGGCGGTGGTGAGCTGGCCGCCACCATCGGCGGCTACCGGCGGCGTGCGGACGACTGGGATTTCCAGGCTTCCCAGGCGCAGGCGGAAATCGAGCACGCCGATCAGCAGATCGCCGCTGCCACCGCACATCTGGGCATCGCCCAGTCCGAGCGGGACAACCATGACCTGCAGATCCGCCAGGCCGGCGAGGTCGACCAGTTCCTGACCGGCAAGTTCACCAACCGGGAACTCTACGACTGGATGATCGGCCGCTTGGCCACCAGCTTCTTCCAGGCCTACCAGCTGGCCTACGACGTGGCCAAGCGGGCGGAGCGGTCCTACCGGCACGAATTGGGCATCGAGGATTCGGGTTTCATCAATTTCGGGTATTGGGACAGCCTGCACAAGGGGTTGCTGTCGGGGGAGCGGCTGATGGCCGACCTGAACCGGATGGACGCCGCCTACCTCGAGGCGAACGCCCGCGAGTTCGAGATGACGAAGCGGATCTCGTTGGCGCAGTTGGACGCCAAGGCACTGCTGAGCCTGAAGGAGACCGGGAGCTGCTACGTCTCCGTGCCGGAGGCGCTGTTCGATCTCGATGCGCCGGGCCAGTACTTCCGGCGGATCAAGAACGTGAGCATCACGGTGCCGTGCGTGGCCGGTCCGTACACCGGCGTGAATCTGACTGCCACCCTGACCGGAAGCAGCGTCCGGATCGATTCGCGGCTCTCCGACGGCACCTATCGGCGCAAGCAGGATCAGCCCGATCACGACACCCGCTTCCGCGACTACACGGGGCCGATCGAATCGATCGTCACCAGCACCGGTCAGGACGACGCGGGCCTGTTCGAGACCAACCTGCACGACGAACGGTTCCTGCCGTTCGAGGGCATGGGCGCGATCAGTCAGTGGAAGTTGTCGCTGCCCAGCGAGTTCCGCCAATTCGACTACGAGACGATCACCGATGTCGTGCTGCACCTGCGCTACACCGCGCGCGACGGCGGCAGCACGCTCGGTGACGCCGCGGTCGCCGAAATGAAGGCGGCACTGGACTTCTGGGTGCGCGGCGGCGGTGGCAAGGGTCTGCTGCGGGTGTTCAGCGCGCGCCGCGAATTCGCCGACCAGTGGCAGAAGTTCCTGGCCACCCCGGCGGGCGGCACGGCTACCGCCACCTTCCGACTGTCGAAATCGAAGTTCCCGCAGCTGTTCCGGGACCATCGCTACACCGTCGGGAACCCGGAGCTGGTACTGGTGCTCTCGCAGGAGCTCGGCCCCGACGGCAAGAAACGCTTCGTCGACTACTACACCGACGAGGGCGGCGCGACGCTGAAAGCCACCTTGAACGTGGGCAGTACCAACCCGCCGACCGCGGAACTCGGCGCGGACCCGACTCTCGGCGGGTTGCCGCGGACCTCGTACTCGACCATCAAAGACGTCGAAGTGCGCGATGCGGGACAGGACTGGATCGTCACCGCGCCGATCACCGGCCTGCACCCGAACCTACTCACCACCGACCGGCGGCTGAACCCCGACGCCGTGCTCGACCTGCTGCTCGTGTGCCCGTACAGCGTGAAGGAGAACTGAGATGAGATCGTCCGTAGATCCGTTGCGGCTGCGGCCATTCCACGCGGGCCAGTCGACCGGGCCGGCCGCCGCCGCGGCCGCACCGGGCACCTGGCGAACCACGGTGGGCGACCTGCTGGAGCCTGCCAGCTGGGCCGAACCGAACGACACCGCCATCCGGCTGAACGACGGTCGGGTGCTGTTGGCCGGTGGTGAGGACGGCCGCCGCAATGCGCTGGCCAGCTCGGTGGTCTTCGACCTGCCGGAAGGTACCCGCTCCCCGGTCTTCATCGGCATGACGCACGCACGCAGGCTGCACACCGTCACCAAGCTCGCCGACGGGAAGGTCCTGGTGACCGGCGGTATCACCGGGGCGGTGGCGACCCCCGCGCGCGGCATCGACTCGGCGGAGTTGTTCGATCCCGTCCCGGGCGGTGGGGGATGGCGGCCGGTCGCGCCGATGCACGAGCCGCGGTTCGGGCATTCGGCCACGCTGCTCGCCGACGGCTCGGTGCTGGTGGCGGGCGGGTGTTCGGCGCGTTCGGCCGATACCAATCGCGCGCTGCGCTCGGCCGAGATCTACAACCCGGCCACCGACACGTGGACCGTGGTGACCAAGCCGATGACCGATATCAGGTTCGGTCATACGGCAATTGCGTTGGGCAACAAGGTTCTTGTCGTCGGTGGCGTCATCACCATCGGGCGCGGCCAGTATGCCGCGCTCGGCTACTGCGAGATCTTCACTCCCGGAGCCACTCCGGACCAGGGCACCTGGGCGCCGACGGCGAGCCTGCGCACGCCGCGCAAGGGACATCAGGTGACGCTGCTGAAGGACAGCTCGGTGCTGGTGACCGGCGGTGACGTGCTGACCATGTCCTACAGCTCGATCATCGATCCGTACAGCCTGAAGACCTGTGAGCGTTTCCGGCTGGACGCCAACGGCGTCGGGACCTGGACGGCCGACACCGATATGCCCTGGGGCCTGAGCCAGCATCGCGCGGTGCCGCTGCCTACCTCGGGCAAGGTGCTGGTGATCGGCGGCACCGACAGCGGCGTCTTCGACATCGGCTACAGCGACACGATTCTCTACACACCGGGTGCGGCCGGTGCCGCGGGGACGTGGACGGTCGCCGCGAACATGTCGGCCGGACGGTGGGCCATGGCGGCGGTCGGGCTGCCCGGCGACGAGGTGTTCGTCGCGGGCGGTATCACCCGATCAGGCGCTGCGGCACCAATTTTCGGCGAGCACGTGGTGACTTCCGGTGCGGAGGTGTACACCCCATGACCTCGCTCGATACCGGGGAATCGGCGACCGGGACCGCCACCGGCTCCTGGCAGATCGCGAAAGACAGTCCCCTTGCGGTGAATTGGCAGGGCATGGACGACAACCCGGTGCAACTCGCGGACGGGCGGGTGCTGATCGCCGGTGGGCAGGACCCGAATTTCGGATCCGGCTCGGGCTGTGCGGTATTCGATCCTGGCACGGGGGCGTGGACCGGTACGGGTCCGCTCACGCAGGGGCGCAGCGGCCACACGCTGACCCGGCTGCGGGACGGAACGGTCTTGGCGGCCGGTGGATATCCGACGCCGCAGACCTCGCCCGCCGGTCTGGCGACGGCCGAACGGTTCGACCCGGTGGCCGGAAAGTGGGTCACCGCCGGGACGATGAGCGTCGGCCGCACCGCACACTCGGCCACCCTGCTCGCCGACAAGCGGGTCCTGGTGGCCGGTGGCTACGCGGACCGGTCCGGAACCAGCGGCACCACCGGCACCGCGGAAATCTATGACCCGGACGCCAAGACCTGGACACCGACCGCGCCGATGAACGACGCTCGGTCGGTCCATCAGGCGGTGCTGTTGCACGACGGCCGGGTGCTCGTCATCGGCGGGACCGCGGACGTCGGCTCCGGAACCTACACCGACCTGGCCTTCTGCGAAATCTTCGATCCGGCAACGGAACAGTGGACACCGACCGGCAGCACGGCCCGCCCGCGCTTCGACAACACCGCGACGGTGCTGCACGACGGAACGGTGCTCGTCACCGGCGGCGGCTGGCCCGGCTGGGTGGCGGGCCGGGTGTTCAACGCGGGTAGCGATTGGACGACAGAACGCTACAACCCGATGACCGGAACATGGGCCAGGGACGCCGACTTGTCCTGTGCCCGTTTGTATCACCGCGCCGCCCTGCTGCGCGACGGGCGGGTGCTGGTGATCGGTGGCGCCAACGCGCGCAGCATGTCCGCCGGTCTGCGCAGCGCGGAAATCTACGATCCGGACACCAAGCGATGGCAGCCCGCGGCCGGATTGGGCACGGGCCGTTGGGCATTCGGCGCGCTCGCACTCACCGATGGCCGGGTGCTCGTCACCGGCGGGGTCGACCACCTCGACGGGTCGTCGAACAACTGGCGGCTCACCGCGAGCACCGAAATCTACACGCCTCCGAAGGGGGAACAGTGACTTCACTCGCCATCGGCACCAACCTCTGGATTCCGACCGGCAACCTGCCCGCCGCCAGTCTCGCCTTCGAAAACGACTGCGCCATGGTCGGTTTGGCGGAGGGGTCGGCGCTGCTCGCCGGCGGCGCGGACGCGAAATCCGCGGGCAGTGCCGCCGCCGCGCTGTTCGACCCGGCGATCTCGACCTGGAAGGCGACCACGCCGATGGCGATCGGCCGGAGGTTGCACACCGTGACCCGGCTACCGGACGGCACCGCACTCGCCGCGGGCGGCATCACCGGCCCGTACGCGCTGCCGTTCAATGTCGTTGCGGCAGCAGAGCGTTTCGACCCGAAGACCAAGACGTGGACGCCGACCCGCACGGATATGGGCACGCCGCGGTGCCTGCACAGCGCCACGCTGCTCGCCGACGGCCGGGTGCTGGTCGCGGGCGGCGCGGCGCTGCGGTCCGCCAGGGGGCTCGGTCCGACCAACACGGCCGAGCTGTACGACCCGGTCGCGGACAAATGGGAGCCGACCGGCTCGATGATCGACGCGCGAACCGTGCCGCAATCGGTGCTGCTCGCCGACGGGCGGGTGCTGGTGGTCGGCGGTGCGGCCCTCGTCGGCGACGAATACGCGGTGCCGACCGCATTCTGTGAGGTGTATGACCCGAAAACTGGAAAGTGGAGCCCGACAGGGTCTTTGGCCCTACCGCGCGCGCTGCACCGGGCCGCGTTGCTGCCCGACGGCAGCGTGCTCGCGATGGGCGGCTGCCGTCACGGTTGGTCGTCCGGCCCGATCTTCGACATGCACTCGCTGGCCACCACCGAGCGGTGGTATCCGATGATGGACCGATGGGTCCCCGCGGCGACGATGCCGAACGGCCGGGATCGCTTCCACGCGTTCACCTTGCATTCGGGGAAGGTGCTCGTCTTCGGTGGCGGTGACGAACAGTACCTCAGCGCCAAGTTCGCCTCCAGCGTGCTGTACGACCCGTTCGCCGATACCTGGAGCTCGACGGGACCGATGTACTACGGCCGCATGGACTTCGCGGCCGCGCTGCTGTCCGACGGCCGGGTGCTCGCCGCGGGCGGCAGCCAAGAAGACGACCTGCCGACGGTGGCGGAGATGTTTCTCCCGTAGTCCGTCACGCCTTGTGCGGCAGTATCGCCAGCGCGAGCGCCAGTCCGGCGATGATGCTGACGAACGCCGCCACGGTCGCGGCGACGGATTCCGTCATGGCCGCGACACCGATGGTCAAGGCCAGGCAGGTGGCGATGGCCAGCACCGCGGTCACCGGTTCGACACCGGCGATTCTGGTCGGTCGATCATTGATCACAGTCTTACCTCTGTTCGAGCCGGGCGGTGTGCGGCCGTACTCGCGGCCGCACACCGCACGCGCGGGCTACTTGCCCAGCGCGTTCTTCGCCTTGTCCACCGCGTCGCCGATGGCGTCCTTCACGTTCTCCACCGCGCCCTTGACGGCGGATTCGACCTGATCCGCCTTGCCTTCGGCGCGCAGATCGTCGTCGCCCGTCGCGTTGCCCGCGGCTTCCTTGGCCTTGCCGCCGAACTCGTCGACCTTGTTGCCGATCTTGTCGCTCAGAGACATCGAAACCTCCGCTTAGTCGCGGCACATCCGGGTTGGATGCACACGTCGTATTGACACGGCCGTTTCACAAACCGCACGCAGCAACCGATGAGACAACGATCACGTCATACTGGCCGTGACGGTTTCCATTCCCCGGTGTCTACGTGATGAGCGGTGGAGGAGGTGCTGTGACCACGACAGAAACGGTCGCCGAGACCGCGCCCGATGATGCGACCCTGGTGAGCAGGGCGCGCGACGGCGATATGCGGGCCTATGAGCAGTTAGTACTGCGCTATCAGGCCCAGATGTTCCGTCTCGCGGTCAAGATGCTCGCCGACCGCGCCGACGCCGAAGATGTCGTCCAAGAGGTGTTCCTCGGGGCCTGGCGCCGACTACCGCAGCTCAACGAGGACGCAGCCTTCGTCGGCTGGCTCTATCGCATGACGACCAATCGGTGCCTGAACGTGATCCGGGCCCGCAAACCAACCGTGGAGGTAGACCCGGAGACCACCGAATCGCCACGCTCGGACACTCAGCCCGAGCACGCGGTGCAGGTGAGCACGCAATTGGCGGCGCTGAACGAGGCGCTGCAGCTGCTCACGCCCGAACAGCGCGCCTGTTGGCTATTGCGCGAGGTGCACGGGCTGACCTACGAGGAGATCGGCGACATCGTCGACGTGAATACGACGGCGGTGCGTGGCCGGATTGCCCGCGCGCGAGCCCACTTGTCCGAGGTGATGAAACCATGGCGGTGAACGGAACGACAGAACAGGACTATCGGCTGCCCTGCGGCCGCGAGATCGAACAGGTCTGGGATCGGCTCGACGCGGTCGAGGCCGGTCTCGGCGACGAACACGAGACCACCTGCCCGCACTGCCGGGCGGCGCGCGACAGCCTGCTCGCCCTGCGCGCGGCGACCAGGGAGCTGATCGACGAACCGGATCCGGCGCCGCCCGACCTGACCGGACGCATCATGTCCGCGGTGCGCGCCGAGGCGCGGCGCGGCCGGACCCTGGTCTTGCCGACACCCGCGCCGGGCACGGTCGAGGTGAGCGAACAAGCCGTCGCCACCGTGCTGCGCTACGCCGCCGACTCGGTGCCGGGTGTGCGCGCCAGGCAGTGCCGGGTGCGCAGGGTCGGCATGGGGATGGACGGGGAAACCCTGGTGGCGGTGGAGCTGTCGGTCGCTGTCCGGTTCGGGCACACCACCGTCGGCGCGGCGCTGCCGCTGGTGCGCGAACGGGTCAGCGCCGCACTCGCCGCCCAGGTCGGTCTCGTGCTGGAGACGCTGGACCTGGTGGTCGCGGACATCTACGAGGACGACGAAACGGGGGGCGCGCGGCGATGACGACCGATGCTTTTTCCGAGGTGCGGATCGAGGCGCCGGTCGTCGCCGCGGTGGCCGCCCAGGCGGCGTGCGCGACGCCCGGCGTGATCCGGCTGGAACCCGGTGTGCGCGGGCTGGTCTCGTCGCTGGTCCGGGTGGGCAAGCAGCGCCTCACCAGCGCCGACCCCGCGCCGTCGGAGGGCGTGCGGGTGCGCCGGACCGCCGCGGGCGCGCTGAGTGTGCAAGTGGACGTGGTGATTTCGGCCGAACGCGCGGCGGCGGTGATCGGTCACGCGGTGCAGCAGGAGGTTTCGCGGGTGGTGTTCGAACAGACCGGGCAGACGGTCGATGAAGTGTCGGTGACGATTCTCGACATAGAACCGGAGCGCCAGTGAGTTCTCCCAGCGACATCATCGCCATGATCCTGGGCGCGCTGGACACGATCGACGGTATCCGCCCCTCGGCACCCCTCGGCGCGGAAAGCCCGGCCTGGTGGCCATGGGACGCAAGAGGTTTCGCGGTCGATGTCAGAGCGGACCGGATCGAGGTGCGGGTCGCCGCGGCCGAGCTGCCGTTGGCGCCGCTACTGGAGAAGGCCACCGCGGCCTTGCGCGCCGCATTGGCCGGGACCGAATGGTCCGATGCGCGCCTGCGACTCGTAGTGACCGAGCTCGATGCCGGAGCCTTCGGCAGTGAGGGGGTTACCTAGGTCACATCGTCGAGCCCGTGACGTTCGGGCGGGATCGAGTGTCGATCCCTATGAAGCCGATGTCCGCTGTATCGCAAGGGAAATCAGGAGGAGCTAATGAGCACCACGACAACCACTGACAAGAACACGGACAACAAGGCGCCCGCAGACACCAAGACCCCGGCGAGCCGGGTTTCGTCCACCGTGGCGACCCAGAAGGACAGCAAGCTCGCCAGCGACCAGGGCACCACCTCCATCGCCGACATCGTCGTGCAGAAGGTGGCCGGGCTCGCGGCCCGCGAGGTGCGCGGCGTGCACGATCTCGGCGGCGGCGCGGCCCGCGCGTTCGGTGCCATCCGCGATCGCATCCCCGGCGCGTCCGCCAGTATCGGCCAAGGGGTTTCGGTCGAGGTGGGGGAGACCCAGGCCGCCGTCGATCTGGAGCTGGTCGTCGAATACGGCGTCGCCATCGCGGAATTGGCGCGCGCGGTGCGTCGCAACGTGATCAACGCGATCGAGCAGATGACCGGCTTGGACGTGGTCGAGGTGAATATCAACGTCAACGACGTGTACATCCCCGGCGACGACGACGAGCCCGCGCCGAGTAGCCGGGTGCAGTAGATGAGTGCCACAGCGATCTGCCTCGCGGTCGGTCTCGCGCTCGGCTTCGCCGGCGCGTTCGGCGGATTCGGCGCCTTCACCATCGTGCTGCTGTTCGCGGTGCTCGGCCTGGTAGTCGGCCGCTGGCTCGACGGCGAGCTCGACCTGGCCGGGTTGCTGCAATCGGCGCAGCGCAAGGGCAGGCGATGACCGCCGTCGTCGCGGGCGAGTATCCGGGCGTCACCACGGTGGCGCCGCGCGCGGTGCAGCGGATCGTCGCGCAGGCCGCGCGCGAGGTGGCCGGCGTCGGCGCCGACGTGCGGGTCGACGCGCGGGTCTTCGCGAACCGGACCGCCCTCGATGTGCGGTTGCCGATCCAGTACCCGTCGCCGATCGGCCGGGTGACCGAGGCGTGTCGCGCGCATCTGGCCCGGCGCACCAGCGAGCTGACCGGGCTCGCGGTGTCCGGCATCGACATCGTGGTGACCGAGTTGACCACCGAAACCGTTGCAGGCAGGAGAGTTCGGTGAAGCGCAGGCCGCGCCGGGTGATTCCGGCGATCGTGGTCGCCGTGTTGCTGCTCGCCGCCTGCGTGGCGGTGGCGGTGTCGCTGATCCAGCGGCTGATCGGCGCGCACGAGTATCTGTCGTACGACACCGTGGCGGCCGACCTGCACGGCATGACCTGGCACGACATGCCGGTGCTCGCCGTGGGTGTCGCCGCGGTGGTGTTCGGCTTCGTGCTGCTCGCGCTGGCACTGTGGCCGGGGCGGGCCGCGGTGTTGCCGCTCGACACCGACGACGGGATGTCCGCGGGTGTGACCCGTGGCGGGTTGCGCACCGCACTGCGCAGCACCGCGGGTTCGGTGGACGGCGTCAGCTCCGCGCGAATCCGATTGCGCCGCAAGGGAGTGCAGGTGTCCGCGCGCACCGATCGCACGGGCACCGAAGGGCTGCCCGAGGAGATTTGCGACACGCTCACCCGTCGGGTTCAAGAGATCGGACCGCAGCCGGTGCGCCGCGTTCGGGCCAAGCTGCACGGTCCGAAGACAGGAGAGGCGTAATGACGAGTCGCACCAACCGTCCGGCCGCGTTGAACCGGACCATGCTCGGCCTCACCGGCGTGCTGTTGCTCGCGGCGGGTGTGCTCGCCGTCGCCGCGCACTACGGGCGGCTGCGCTGGGTGGCATCCGACGACACCCTCGTGCCGGGCACCGCGGCTCCGCCGGCCTGGGTGCTCTGGGCCGCGGTGGCCGTCGCCGTGCTGGTGGGCCTGCTGTGCCTGCGCTGGTTGCTGGCACAGGTGTTCCGGATGCCCAAGTCGGTCACCTGGCGTACCGGCGGCACCGAATGGGCCGGGACCACCGTGCTGGAGTCGGCCACCGCCGCGGCCCCGGTCGCCACCGACATCGAAAGCTACGAGGGCGTGCGCACCGCCTCGGCCTGGTTGTCCGGCGGGCGCGACGCACCTGAACTGCACCTGGTGGTCACCGCCGAACCGACCGCCGACATCGTCCAGCTGCGCCGCCGGATTCTGGGCCACGCGGTCACCCGGCTGCGCGAAGCGTTGGAGGTCGAGGTCATTCCGGTGACGCTGGAGCTCGACTTCGCCGAAGACCGGCGACCGGCTCGGGTGCGCTGAGAATTATCGGAACGCGGAGGTGTGGGCGGGCGCGGCGAGCCGAGGCGGCCTACGGTAGTTTGGCGAGTTGGATCAGCCCTGCGCCGTGCTCGAGCGGGCGGGGGGTCGACGCGTCGGAGGTAGCGAAGTGGCGATGCCAGGCAACCGGTTTGGTGTAGCGGGCTCAGGTGGGTCGAACCGAGGCCGCATGGCGCTCGGCGTCGGTGTCCAGGCGGGTACTCGATGAGCACGGACGGAAAGGCGAAGAGCTTGGCAGCGGACGTGCGATCGGTCGATTCCGTGCGAATTCTGTCGCTCACCGGAGAAATCGACATGGCGTCCGCGCCAGAGTTCCAGGCCGCGGTCGATGATGCGTTGCGGGACAAGCCGGGCACGCTGGTCGTCGACCTCTCCCAGGTGGAATTCTTCGGGTCCGCCGGATTGAGCGTGCTGCTCGTGGCGGCGGAGTCGCTGCCGTCCGGCCAGCTGCGCGTGGTGGCCTCGCCGCCGGTGCGCAGGCCGATCGAGGTGACGGGGTTGGACAAGCTGCTCAGCGTGCACAACACCGTCGACGAGGCGCTCGCCGTCTAGCAGCCCGGCCCGTGCTTGTTCCGACGGGCCGGGCGCGACGGTGTTCAGCGCTGCCGAGGCAGCCGGACGACCTGGACGAAGAAGTCGTCGATGTGCTTGATGGCCGCGACGAATTGGTCCAGGTCGACCGGCTTCGTCACATAGGCGTTGGCGTGCAGTTTGTAGCTGCGCAGAATGTCTTCCTCGGCCGCCGACGTGGTGAGCACGACCACCGGGATATGTGCCAGGTCAGGGTCGGCCTTGATCCGTTCGAGTACCTGGCGCCCGTCGTACCGCGGCAGATTCAGGTCGAGCAGGATGAGATCCGGCCGCGGCGCGCCGGCGTGGTCGCCCTGCTGATACAGGAAGTCGAGGGCCTCCTGGCCGTCGTGCGCGACGTGCAGGGTGTTGCCTATCTTGTTGTCCTCGAACGCCTCCCGAGTCATCAACTCGTCACCGGGATCGTCCTCCACCAGGAGGATGTCGATGGGCTGGCCGGGAGTGGTCAAGAGGAACTCCTGTATTCATCTGGGGGACAGTCTTATCGGGGAGCGGGTCAGCTGGTTTCGCTGGGCTCGAGAGTTTGCCGGGGCCTGGCGATCTCGCCGAGTGCGCTGGTATCCACCGGCAGCACCGGCGAGTTCAGCGTGAACCAGAAACGCGTGCCGTCGGTGTATTCGGTATCGAGCCAGATTCTGCCGCCGTGGTGTTCGACAATCTTCTTGCACAGCGCGAGTCCGATGCCGGTGCCGGTGTATTCCTCGCGGCTGTGCAGCCGCTGGAAAATCACGAATACCTTCTCCGCGAACTCCGGCGCGATGCCGATCCCGTTGTCCGAGACCGAGAACAGCCAGCCGTCTGTGTCGCCATCTGCGACACAGGTGATCTGGACAACCGGCGACCGATCGGGTGCGCGGAATTTGATCGCGTTGCCGATCAGGTTCTGCCACAGCATGGTCAGCAGCGTCGGGTCGCCGGTGATCTCCGGTAGCTCGTCCGGCCGGGTCAGCTGTAAATCGGTGTCCTCGGCGGCCACCGAGAGGTTGGCCATCGCCTTGTCCAGGGTTTGCTCGAGCTCGATCGGCACATTGCCGTCGATGACGCGCCCCACCCGGGAGAAGGTGAGCAGATCGTTGATCAGCACCTGCATCCGCTTGGCGCCGTCCACCGCGTAATCGATGTATTGGATTGCGCGCTCGTCGAGTTGGGGCGCGTAGCGCTTCTCCAGCAGCTGACAGAATGCGGCGACCTTGCGCAGCGGTTCCTGCAGATCGTGCGAGGCCACATAGGCGAACTGCTCCAGTTCGGCGTTGGAGCGGCGCAGTTCCGCGGTCTGGGTGTCCAACTCGGCCGTCTGCGCCGCCAGCACCGCCTCCTGGACCCGGGACGTCTCCAGTTCGGCGACGACCCTGCGGCGCATGCCTTCCACCGCCTCCGCGACGGTGGCGAGGTCGGCGGGTCCGTGCGCGGTGATGTGGTGGTCGAAATCACCGTCGGCGACCCGCCGGGAGGCCGCCTCCAGATAGTCCAGCGGCCGCGCCACCAGCTTGCGCACCAGGACGGTCAGCGCGACCGCGGCCAGCAGGAAGGCGACGACCAGGCCCGACAGCACCGCATCCCGCACAGCGCGAGTACTTTTCAGCTCGGCCTGATCGTAATCGACCTCGCCGGCGAGGTCGGTGGTCTGGTTGGCGAACAGGGTGCGGAGATGGTCGAAGGTCACCTTGCCGCGGGCCGCCGCGAGCTCGTCGACCGCGGCGGGGCCGCGTGCTTTCACCGCGGCGATCAGCGGCTCGGCGTATCCGGTGCGCCAATCGGCGGCCGCCCGCTCCACCGCGTCGAGGTCGGCGAGCAGCTGCGGGCGGTCGGCGAGCAGCTCGCGGATCTTGGCCGCGGCCCGCGCCTCGTCCTGCACGCCTTCGGAATACGGTGCGAGGAACTGGGAGTCGGCGCCGATGGCATAGCCGCGAATGCCGGTCTCCTGGTTGAGCAGCGCGCCCTGCAGCCGATAGGTCTCGGCGGTCGCGGGTTGCAGGCCCTCGACCATCCGGTCGGCGACCCGATTGGTCTTGGCGAGTTGTTGCGCACCGACCGCCGTTCCGATGATCACCAAGATCACCATCAGGGCCAGCACGAGCATGAACCAGCCCTGAACGGTCAGTCGACCGGCCACGAACCGTTTCCTGAGAGATGTTGTCATCGATTGTCCTGGTTCAGGTCTCGGTGATTCCACTGCAGGTACATGACCGCCACGTCGTCCTCGAGCCCGCCGTGCGCCTCGGCGAGTTCCTCGGCGCGCCGGATCAATTCGTCGACGAACACCGCGGGTTCGGCGGCGGTGACCGTGCGGGCCAACGCCAGCAGACCTTCCTCGCCGAGGCGATCCTGGCTCGCATCGGTGTGTCCCTCGAACAGTCCGTCGGTGAACAGCATCAAGCCGGTGCCGACGGGCACCGTGATCTCGTGCGCGGCCCATTCGGCCCGGCCCGGTAGGAAACCGAGTGCGGGACCGCCGGGCACCTCGACCCAGTCGATCTCGGCACCGGTGCGCACCAGCATGCCGGGATGCCCGGCCCTGGTGACCACCACGCGATGATCACAGGGACGCAGGATCAGGCTGGTCAGCGTGGCGAAGGTCTGCTTGCCGGTGCGCTCGGCCAGCAGCACCTCCTCCAGCAGCTGCAACTGCCGGACGCCGAAGATGTCGCTGAGCACCAGGGTGCGCCAGGCCAGCCGCAGCGCCACCCCGGTCGCGGCCTCGTCGGGGCCGTGGCCCGCGACATCGCCGATCAGGGCGTGCACGGTGCCGTCGGCCTGCTGCACCACGTCGTAGAAGTCGCCGCCGAGCAGCGCGTTGGCCCGGCCGGGACGGTAGCGCGCCACGATGTCGACCGAGCGTTCGCCGCGCAGCAACGGGGTCGGCAACAGTCCGCGTTCGAGTCGCGCGTTCTCCTGCGCCCGCATCTGGCTGGTCCGCAGCGCCGCCGACGCGCGCTCGGCCTGTTTCCGCTGGATGGCGTAACGCAGTGCGCGGCCGAATAATTCGGGTTCGACGCGGCCCTTGACGAGGTAGTCCTGGGCGCCCGCCGCCACCGCTGCCAGCCCGATCTGCTCCTGGTCCAGTCCGGTGAGCACGACGACCGCGACCTGGTCGGTGTATTCGTGCACCGTGGCCAGCGCCTCGAGTCCATGCGCGTCGGGTAGGTGCAGGTCCAACAGCACACAGTCGGGTAGCTGCTGCGCGAGTAGCGCACGCGCCTCGGCCGCGGACCGCACCCACCGCATCGGCAGGCCCGGCGCGCCGTCGGCGATCAGCTCCTCGACCAGTAGGGCGTCGGCTTGATCGTCCTCGACCAGTAACACCGACAACTCCGGCCAACTCCAGACGGTGGCGCGGTCTGGTCGGCGCTCGGGAATCGGTGCTGCTGCGCGGGCCTTGCCGTCGCCGTCGCCGAGGAGGCCAGTCTGCCCACTCTGCCCGGAAAGCATCGACTCCGGTCTCCTTCCATCCGCGTTGACCTACTCGGTCGTCGTCAAATACGACTAACGCGGAGTACCCACATTCGTTCGGCACACCCTCTGGGCCTTGTACCTCGCGACGTGCCAACATTACCGTCCCGTTGGGCGCGGCCGAGCCTGACCGCCGGTGCAGGGTGTCGCGCGGCCCGACTCCCTCGTGGACTCGCCGTGGCCGACCCGTCGTGAATTATCTGGGCCGCCAAGTGGTGAAATCGAATTCGAGGTATTGCTCGGCGGCAGACGGAATGTGGGTGAGGGTGAGATCGGCCAGGTAGCCCTGATCGGTTTGCACGCACAGGTGGCTGCCGGTGGGCAGGTGGTAGGTGTTGGCCACGGTCTGGGTCCAGGCGGCAGGACGGATCGCGCGGCAGCGGTCCAGGCCGGAGCCGGTGTCGTCGCTCGGGATGGCGAAGCGGGGCTTGCCGTTGGTCATGGCGTTGAGGGAGTCGGCGGTCTTGGACGGGCTCATGTCCACGCCGAGCTGGTTCTGATCGTGGATCTGGCCGGTGTCCAGGTCGATGCCCTCGACGTTGGCGATCTTCTGGTGGCCGTGGGTGAGCGAGGGTGGTTCGGTGGTCGTCGGGCGCGCGGACGGGGCCTGAATGGGGGAGCCGCTCGGCGCTGCCGATGGCGAATTCGGGCTGGCGCACTGGGCGAGGGTGACGCACACGCCGAGCACCGTTCCGACGCCGCTCACCACTGCCCAGAACAGCATCGATCGCCAGAAAGGTGTGGCGTCAGTCGTGGTGCCGCTATTCGATGTCGGGTCGCTGGGTGCCGGGTTGCTGGGTGCCGGACCGTTTTCGGGCATCTGCTGATTCCCCCTGTCGCCGGATGTTGTTCGAAACCCGCGACAGGGCATGCCGCAGCCCGCGCCGCAGAAGCTTGTCCCGCACGCGGCGAGACACGAAAGACCTTACATAGCAACTGGCTATCCGGGCGCGGGTTTCTCTGGAACCTCCTACCCGCGGTGATAATGGATTGACGGGCTTATGTATTGTTCGCGTTAGCAACTAGTTGCGCGGTTTTGGTAGGTCTGCTGGTGAATATGGGGAGGGGCCACGCCCGTTGGCGGCCCACAGCACACCGGTAAGCTCGCCGAACTGTCGCACCGCTGAGAGTTCTACCAGCAGTAGTTAGTGCAGATCGCTTGTGTCACATGGCTTGGCGAGTGCCGAGCCGATCCGATCGACGGCCGCGCAGCGCATTGGGGGCGACCGGGGATCGGATGCGCGTGTTCGACGAAAACCGCTGACAACGCAGCCGACCAGAATTAGGGCCTACATGACGAATTCCACCACCCAGGCAATGCCGCCGGGCCTGGAAGCGGGCGAGGACACCGCACTGTCGCACCGGCAGATCCTGACCATCCTGTCCGGCCTGCTGCTCGGCATGTTCCTGGCCGCCCTCGACCAGAACATCGTCAGCGTGGCGATCGTGAAGATCTCCAACAGCCTGCACGGCTTCGACGAACAGGCGTGGGCGACAACGGCTTACCTGATCACCGCGACGATCACCACGCCGCTGTACGGCAAGCTGGCCGACATCTACGGGCGTAAGCCGTTCTACCTCACCGCGATCGGGCTGTTCATCGTCGGCTCGGTGGCCTGCACCTTCGCCACCTCGATGTACGAACTCGCCGGATTCCGCGCGTTCCAGGGCCTCGGAGCCGGCGGCCTGATGTCGTTGGCGTTCACCATCATCGGCGATATCGTGCCCGCTCGCGAACGGGTGCGCTACCAGGGCTACTTCATGATGGTCTTCGGTTTCGCCACGGTGCTCGGCCCGGTGCTGGGCGGCTTCTTCTCCGATCTCGACACGCTCGGCGGCATCGCGGGCTGGCGCTGGGTGTTCCTGGTGAACGTGCCGGTCGGGGTGCTGGCCTGGCTCGTGGTCGCCAGGGTGCTCAATGTGCCGCACCAGCGGCAGAATCACCGGATCGACTGGCTCGGCGCGGTGACATTGACCATCTGCACCGTGCCGCTGCTCGTCGTCGCCGAGCAGGGCAGGCATTGGGGATGGGAATCGCATCGATCGCTGGTCTGCTACGGGGTCGGCGCGGTCGGGCTGCTGCTGTTCCTGCTCGTCGAGTTCCTGATGAAGGACGCGGCGCTGATTCCGTTGCGGCTGTTCAAGAGTTCGACGTTCAGCGTCACCATCCTCGGCGGCTTCATCGTCGGCATCGCCATGTTCGGCGCGATCACCATGGTCCCGCAGTATTTCCAAGTGGTGCGCGGGTTCACCCCGACCCATGCCGGCCTGCTGATGCTGCCGCTGGTGCTCGGCATCACGCTCGGCTCGCAGCTCGGCGGGCGGATCACCAAGTGGACCGGTCACTACAAGATCCTGCCGGTAGCAGGCACTTTCATCACCGCGCTCGGCTCGGCGCTGTTCGCGCAGGTGCACTACGACAGCGTGCTGTGGCAGCCGCTGACCTACTGCGCGGTGATCGGGCTCGGGCTCGGCTTCTGCATGCAGACGTTGGTCATCGCGGCGCAGAACGCCGGGCCGCGTTCGGATATGGGCGTGTCCACCGCGGCGGCGACCTTCTTCCGGCAGATGGGCGGCACGCTCGGTGTCGCGGTGTTCCTGACGATCCTGTTCAACCTGTTGCCCAACAAGATCATCGACGCGTTCGGCGGGGCATTGCCGCCCGGATTCGATGCCGGACAGCTCAGCAGTATGCAGAGCAACACCAGCGGTATCGAGGCGCTGCCCGACGAGCTGAAGGCGCCGATCCTGATCGGCTTCACCGAGTCCATGCACGGCGTGTTCTACGTCGCCGCTGCGGTCGCGCTGCTGGCCTGCTTCGTGCTGATGTTCATGAAAGAGATTCCGCTGCAGGATAATCCGAAGCCCATCGTGATTTCGCCCGCCGTGCAGCCGAGTTGGGACGAGGACCAGATCTGGGAGGGCGCCGCGCAGGCGCTCACCGAGCCCGAACCGGTACTGGCCGGGGCCGTCGCCAGGCACGCGCTCGCCGAGCACAACGGTGCGCGCCAATTCGCCATGGCCACAGCCAGTTCCACGGTGACCGTGCTCGACTCGGTCGAGGGCTTCGAAGGATACGGCGACGGCGCGATCGGCGGACGCATCCGCCGGGAAAACGGTCACCCGGTACCCGACGCCGCGCTCACCCTGATCGACCAACGCGGACACCAGGTTTCGCGAGCGACCGGCGATGCCGACGGCAGCTATGTCATCGGAGTACCCGAGAGCGGCAACTACGTCCTCATCATCTCGGCGACCGACCACCAACCCGCAGCGGTGACAGTCTCGGTCGGCCAGCGCGCACAACGCCTCGACCTCACTCTTCTCGGATCCGGTGAATTATCCGGCGTCGTCCGCTCGGCCGCCCGCGGCACCCCACTCTTCGGCGCCACCGTCACCCTGACCGACCTGCGCGGCGAAGTAGTCGGCGCCGCGACCACCACCGCCGACGGCCGCTACACCTGCCACGGAATCGTCTCCGGCACCTACACTTTGGTCGCCGTAGCCGAACACATGCGCCCCAGCGCAACCACCCTCACCGTCCCCGAATCCGGCCTCCTGCGCCACGACATCGAACTCGGCCCCATGGCCGTACTCGTCGGCTCAGCCGTCGCCGAGGACGGCCGCCCCGTCCCCGACGCCCAGATCAGCGTCCTCAACACCACCGGCGACCTCACCGCCACCGCCCGCACCGACGACACCGGCCGCTACCTCGTCACCGACCTCCCCCAAGGCCAATACACCGTAGTAGCCCGCGGCTACCCCCCATCAACCAGCCAAATAACCGTCACCGGCGGCGAGGTCAACCACGACGTGAAACTCAGCTACCAACTAGACGATTCACCGAGCCACCCCTGACCCACTCGCTGTCCTGGTTCGGGTCCCGCCTACCGCGCATCCGACCTGGGCCGACAACGCGACGCATTGCGTTGTCGGCTAGGGGTTTGTGTCGATGAACGCCTGTATGCGCTCGACGAGCGCGGCGTTGTCACGAATCCAGTCGTAGTGCGGGTTTCGGTTCGTGCTGTCCAGCAGCAGGTTCCAGTGAGTCACCGATGCGTTGGCGAGCTTGCCGCCGAGAGTCTCGACTCCTCGGGCAGTGGCCATGCCGTCGCCTTCGATAGCAACGGCCAGGACCGGCATCCGCACCTCGGCCAACCCTGATTCGAAATCCAATGCAGAGGAAGGAACCCGGTAGCTACCGGTCCGAACCTGGGTCGCGAAGTCGCGCATGAGCTGGGTCGAGTCATCGCCCAGCACCCCGATACGCCGCCCCGGAAAATAGCCGACCAGTCGGCCGATCCCCAGCGCCAGGTGGGCGCCACCGAGGATGCCGAAGTTCCGCGGAAACGACCAGCTCCGATAGTGGCAGGAGGGCGCCCCCACCAGGATGGCCCCCGCCGCCATGGCCGGCTGCTGCCCCAGATAGAGCGCTCCGAGCTGACCCCCGAGGCTGTGCCCGAACAAATACCGTGGCGCCGAAGGGAAATTGGCCTCGACGGCTTGAAACAGAGCGGGATAGTCCCGGGTCACGATTTCGTGATACCCATAGCGCGTTCCCCGTCGCAAACGCACCGAACTCGTCCCCTGCCCCCGCAATTCACCAAGCACCACCTGAAACCCCGCCCGCGACAACGCCTCCGCGAACGGCACATAGACAGCTCCCCGCGTCCCCATAGCAGGCATACACACGAGCACCGGCGCCGACGGATCAGCAACTCGGCGATAGATCCGAACCTCGGCCGTCACACCGTCCTCAGCCCGCACGACCTGAGTACTAATCTCCGCAACTGGAATCAACGATCCCCCTCCTAATTCACGATCATCCTCCGCACGCAACAGACCCACTGTCAATGCCGCTAAACCCGAACCAGATTGATCTCCGCCCCCCACAACCCCAGCACCGCATCCGAGGAGGTCGCTGTCAGCGCCGACTACTCGGACCAAGTTGGTCTCCGCCACCGCAACCCCCAGCGCTGTGCGAGGAGGTCGCTGTCAGCGCAGACCTACCCGGACCAAGCTGGTCTCCGCCACCGCAACCCCCCAGCGCCGCATGCGAGAGAGTCGCTGTCAACGCCGACCTACCCGGACCAGGGTGGTCTTCACCGCCGCAACCCCCAGCGCCGACAGGCTCCACCCAGTCCGCGAGGACCACCACGACGACTCCCACAGCCTCGTCCACCCCAAACGCCCGAACCCAGTCCCTCCGGGCCTAACCACGCCCCCACCCCCAAATCTGCACCCTCTCTCGGGATCCGCACCGACCCTAGGGCCCTATTCCGAGTGCAGATCCCAAGAGCCAGTGCAGATCCCGAGCAATCCGACTCGAACCGCCCACGGGTAGCGCTGATCGACGGCCCACCCACGCAGACCCGGAGTGCCGGAGCTCGTGTCCCGCGACGACGGCCGAATCTGCACTCTTTCTCGGGATCGGCACCGACTCTAGGGCCCTATTCCGAGTGCCGATCCCGAGAGCCAGTGCAGATCCCCGAGAGCCAGTGCAGATCCCGGGCAATCCGGCTCGAACCGCCACGGGTGGTGCTGATCGACACCTGGACGGCCCACCCGCGCCGCCCGGGGTGCCGGAGCTCGTGGCCTGCGACTGCGGTCGAATCTGCACTGTTTCTCGGGATCGGCACCGACTTTAGGGCCCTATTCCGAGTGCTGATCCCGAGAGGCAGTGCAGATCCTGAGCGATCCGGGGCGAAGCCGGCCATGGGGGGCGCCAATCGACGCCGCTGTGGGCCCACGTGCCGAACCCACAGAGCGTGCATACCCTTCACAACGGTTAGACACCCTGTGATGTGACAGGACATTGCTGACAGTTGGCGACAGGACATGTCTGACAGTTAGGGGTGGGGTGTGTAGGTGAGGGTACGGGGGATTCGGCCGCTGCGGGGTCGCATGGGAGCCTGGCGTTTGCGGGCGCGGTCGATGGTGAGTTCGCGGATGAGTTGTTCGCGGTAGTAGATCAGGGCGTGGTCGCCGGTGATGAATACGGTGGTCAGGGTGCCGCGGTATTCGGCGCCGAGGGGGATGATCGTGTTCTGCACGGCGATGAAGCCGTCGCGGCTCGAGGCGCGGGCCTCGATCGCGAGGGTGGGCGGGGCCGGGGTGATGGCGGCCTCGGGGGGTGGGTGACGGGTGCCTGCGATGCGGGCCTGGAGCGGGGTGGCGCCGTCGAGGCCTTGGTGGGGTCGGTTGTTGTAGAGGGGCCGGTAGCGATCGAGCAGGGTTTGTAGTTCGGGCAGAGTTGCTGGTTGTGGTTGGGCGGTGAGCCATTTGCGTAGGGTGCGGTGGGCGCGTTCGTTTTTGCCGTTGGTTTGGGGGTGCCAGGGTCGGCTGTTGATGAGTTTGATCCCGAGGTGGGCGAGGTTCTTCTCGAATAGCACGATGGTCTCGACGCGGCGTCCTGTGAATGCTAGCCCGTTGTCGGACAACACCATTCGCGGAATATTGTAGTGTTCGATGGCGTGTGCCATGGCGCGCCAGGCACCTTCGGTGTCCTCGCGGGGCCAGGCCAGATCGGCCAGGTCGTAGCGGGAGTGGTCATCGAGGAGTTGGAAGATGACCACCTTGGTCGCGGCGGTGTCGGCCAGGACGAACTCCAGCGCGTCGATCTGCCAGCAGTCGTCGGTGGCGGGGAACACGAACCGCCGATACGAGGATCGAGGTCGCTTCCGGGGCTCGGGCTCGATCAGTCCTTCCCGGCCCAGGACTCGGTGAATGGTTCGCGCACAAGGCAACTCGGTATCCGGCATGCCATCGGCGAGCAGTCGCGCCCTGATCGAGACTGCCCCGTTGTCCCAGCCCTCACGTTCGAGTTCCTTACGGGCGGTCACGATCAACATCGTCATCTGCTCGCCGGTGCGGGTCGGGCTGGTCTTGGGTGCCCGAGAGCGCGGACTCAGCCCCGCTAAACCCTCGGCAGCAAACCGGCGGCGATACCGGTAGTAGGTGTCTCGGGAGATGCCCAGCTCCGCGCACACCTTGGCCACGTTCGAGCGTCCCGAAGCGACATCAGCGAACACAGCAGCGTATTTCTGCTCCATCGTGATCACTTTCCGGCTCATCGATGAAGGCTCATCGACAAGACCATCAGTGTCAGAGATGTCCTGTCACTGGCGTGTCAGCTATGTGTTGGCACTTTAGAACGGTTAGACACCCTGTGGGGGGTGTGCACGCTCTGTGAACCCCCTCCCTACCAATGCGTTTCAGCGTATTGGTAGGGAGGGGGGTAACCACGACCAGATCGACACGTGAAAACCATCCGTACACCCGCTGTGTCAGCCCGACACCGCCTGTACTGGGTGTGGGGCTGACACAGTGGGGTGCGGCGGTAGCTTCACCATCTCCGGAGGCGGGATTCGCTGGTTCTCGAGCTCTCGAAACGCAACCACAGCCAGATGACCACCTCGGGAACGCGACACCTCGCACCTGACCGATAACTAAAGCCGGGTACCCCACCTGACGTGCCCAGCACTACTCGGTCATTCCCTTGGATAGGTGGGCCTTTTGGACAGGTACACATAAGGACTTCCCAAGGTGACTTGTCCATCAAAACTGACAACCTACCCCCGGCGTTCCATCTGGGGAAACGGGACCTCGCGCCGAGCCGATTGATGCGCGACCATTGTTTGGGGTGGAAGGAGTTGGGGATGTCGCTATCCGCCATCGGTTTCCGTCGCTGGTATGCGCGGTTGGCCGCCATTGTGGTGTGTGTGCTGGTTGCCGCGGTGCAGGTGGGGATGGTTGGTGGGGCGCAAGCGCGGGCGACCGGGTTGACGCCGCTGCAGTTGGCTGGGCAGCGGGTGATCTACTCGTATTCGGGGTTGGTTCCGCCGCCGGTGTTGTTGGACGCCATTCGTGCTGGTCAGGCGGCCGGGGTGATCTTCTTCGGGGAGAACATTTCCAGTACGGCGCAGATTGCCGGGGTGATCGGGCAGTTGCGGCAGGCGCAGGCGGAGAGTCCGATTCAGGTGCCGTTGTTGTTGATGACGGATCAAGAGGGCGGGCTGGTGCGGCGGCTGCCCGGGGATCCGGTGTTGTCGGCGAAACAGGTTGGGCAGTCAGCTGATCCGGTGGCCGCTGCGATCGATGCGGGTATCGGTGCGGGGCGCACCTTGCGTGGAGTGGGGATGAACGTCAACCTCGCCCCGGTATTGGATGTCTATGACACCCCCGGCAATTTCATCGATCGCTACCAACGCTCCTTCAGCAACAACCCCGCCGTGGTGGCGGCACTCGGGCTGGCATTCACCGCCGCGCAACAGACCACCGGCGTCGCCGCCACCGCCAAGCATTTCCCCGGCCTCGGCTCGGCACCCAGCGGCCAGAACACCGACACCGACCCGGTCACGCTTCCGTCGAGCGAGTCAACACTGCACGCCGTCGACGAGTTCCCTTACCCACCGGCAATATTCGGCAGGGTGAAGCTGGTCATGCTGTCCTGGGCCATCTACCCGGCCCTCGACCCCGACCATCCCGCCGGACTGTCACCCAAGATCGTCAACCAGGAACTACGCGCCCGCAACGGCTTCACCGGCGTCACCATCACCGACGCCATCGAGGCAGGAGCACTGAACGCGTTCGGCACCACCGGCCAGCGCGCCACGTCCGCCGCAGCCGCAGGCATGGACCTCATCCTGTGCTCGGCCCGCGACATCGGCCAAGGCCAGTCCGCCACAACGGCTTTGGCCAACGCCTACACCAACGGCCAACTCGACCACGCCGCCTTCACCGCCGCGGTAGACCGCGTCACCGCCCTACGTGCCGGCCTCCCCTGAACGGTCGAATCCGTTCACGCCGAACCCGGTTGGCGCCCCAATCGCTCCGAGATGCTCTCCTCGAGCTCACCCATCGTCCTGGTGAACACGCTCTCGAGATCGACGTCGTACCGGTGCGCCAGAATCAACACCGACCAAAGACAGTCCGCCAGTTCATGTTCCAACGCCGCCCGGCCCCCGGGCATGGATCGGGTCCCCTCGGCCGCCATAACCAGTTTCGCGAGATCGCCTACATCCCCGACAAACCCGAGCATGAAGTCCGCCCGAGACCATGTCCGCCCGCGTTCCGCAAGATTCAGCGCGTCGTAGAGGTCGTGAATCGCGATGGCTCTGGCTTGAAGTTCATGCATATCCATGCCCCATGTCTACCGAGTACCGATCAAGGCCATTGCCGGCTGCGCGATTGCCCCTAGGCCGTGGTCCGACTCGACTCCCGGACCGAGCGACGTGAGTAGTTTCACTCACCTGCACAGGTGTTTCTTCGGTGCTGGCGGCACCGCGGGCGGCATAGGTTCCAGGCATGTCCGATGCTTCGTCGCCTGGTAAGAACGCGGCACTCTGTGGTGCCTTGGCTGCCGTCGTGGTGGCGCCGCTGGCCGCCGCGATCGTCGCGACTGTGTACCAGTTCCCGGTCTTCATGTACGGCGAAGCCCGTGGGCTTGCCGAAGCCGACAACGCAGCGATGGGAAGTGTGTTCTATCTGATCTTCGGTGGTGCCCCAGTGCTGGCGCTCCTCGGGGCAGCCGCCGGTGGCTTCGTCTCACGGCGTACCAACTCGGGCATCCGCCGCGCCCGGGTCGGGGCACTGATCGCGGGCGCGGCCGTAGCGCTTCTCGCCGCCGTGACTATGGGCGCGGCTTCGGGTTTGGGTTAGCCCCGTGAAGTTCCGTAGTGCCGGTAGGTCACTCGCGCATTGAGCTCATCCGGTGAGCAGGGCAGTGAGGGTTTCGGGGGTCCAGGTGAGGTTGGCGCCGGGGCGGGTGGCCAGGTAGGTGGCGGTGGTTTCGATTGTCCAGCCATGGGATTCGACCAGGCCGGCCGCCAGGTGGCGGAGGTAGGTGGGGGAGGGGGAATTGCCGGGGAGGTCGGTGTGGCGCCACGGGGCGGTGCAGGTGAGGATCGGGTGAGATTCGAGTGTTCCTGCGTAGGACAGCATTTCGTAGCGGCCAGGGCCTAGTGCGGTGCGGCCGTTGGCGATTGCTTCGGTGAGGTCCAGATCGGTTCCGGGCAAGCGATACATCTCTTGAGCGGCGATGTCGGAGAACTGGGCGACGGTGAGCAGGTAGGCGCGTGCCGCAGTCTGGCCGGGACCATCCGGGTCATAGAACGCCCGCCCACCGGTCCACACCAACGATTCGGTAGCGAAATACAACAGTCCCGGCAGCATGACGGGCACCGACCGCGCAGGCTCACCCGGATCGCGGCAACCCGGCACCGCCCGCGCCCCACCCTCCGGCGTACCTCCGATGAGGTAGCACCGCAGCCGACTCAGATGCAAATTCGACCCGTACGCCGCATACCAGACCAGGTCGTCGGCGGCACCGCCATCACCGTTCTCGGTCACACCCCCATCCTGCCGCTCGCCGAGGGCGAGCACGGCGCACGGTTTCGCCGGCCGCGCATAATTCAGTCAGCGATTTCGTGCGCGGTGGCGTGGGACGTGCGCGCGGGCAGGAGATGGGGGCCGGGCGGAGTCAGCCGTGAGCTGGCATCGCGCGCTGCGCACGGTTTCGCCGGGCGCGGATAATTCAGTCAGCGATTTCGTGCGCGGCGGTGTGGGACGTGCGCGCGGGCAGGAGATGGGGGCCGGGCGGAGTCAGCCGTGAGCTGGCATCGCGCGCTGCGCACGGTTTCGCCGGGCGCGGATAATT
>NZ_JBHXAU010000023.1:45397-151652 GCF_042727395.1 Nocardia sp. NPDC060255
TCAGTCGGCGATTTCGTGCGCGGCGGTGTGGGACGTGCGCGCGGGCAGGAGATGGGGGCCGGGCGGAGTCAACCGTGGGCTGGCATCGCGCGCTGCGCACAGTTCCGCCGGCCGCGCACGATTCAGTCGGCGATTTCGTGCGCGGCGGTGTGGGACGTGCGCGCGGGCAGGAGATGGGGGCCGGGCGGAGTCAGCCGTGAGCTAGCATCGCGCGCTCCGCGTGGTTTCGTCGACCGCGCCGATCCAGTGAGCGATTTCGAGGGACGGACGGGACCGTCCCCAGGGCGCGGGGTTCCCAGGGGGCACGGGCGGTCAGCGGAACAGGCGGAAGAACCCGCGCACCTGCTCGACCAGCGACTTCGGCTGCTCGAGTGCGGCGAAGTGGCCGCCATGCGGCATTTCCTCGAACCAGCGCAGGTCGGTGAACCGCAGCTCGGCCTCCCGCCGCGATGGGCGGGTGATGTCGCGCGGGTAGACCGACAGCCCTGATGGTGCGGACACCTTGTCCCGGAAGTTGGCGAAGCTCTCCCAGTACAGGCGCGCCGAGGAGGTGGCCGATGCGGTGAGCCAGTAGACCGAGATCTCGTCGAGGATCTGCTGCCGCGACACCGCGTCCTCGGGGTGGCCGTCGTTGTCGGTCCACGCCCAGAACTTCTCGGCGATCCAGGCGGCCTGACCCGCCGGGGAATCGGTGAGGCCGTAACCGAGGGTTTGTGGCCGGGTCGCCTGCAGCGCCGAGTACCCCCGGCCGGTGCGCTGGAACTCCTTCTCGGCCTGGAGGTTTGCCAGCTCGGCCGGCGTCGGGTCGTCGAATCTGCCCGCCGCCACGGATCCCAGGTTCAGGTGCACACCGGCGACCCGCTCGGGCGCCACCTCACCCAGCGCGCCGGACACCGCCGAACCCCAGTCCCCGCCCTGCGCGCCGTACCGTTCGTAACCCAGCGAGACCATCAACGTGTCCCAGGCGCGCGCGGTGCGAGTGACGCCCCACCCGGTCGTCGACGGCTTGTCACTCCAGCCGTACCCGGGCAACGACGGCGCGACCACGTCGAACGCGTCCGCCGGGTCCCCGCCGTGCGCGCGCGGATCGGTCAGCGGGCCCAAGATTTCCAGGAACTCGAGCACCGAACCCGGCCAGCCGTGCGTGAGCACCAGCGGGAACGCGTCCGGCTCGGGCGAGCGGACGTGCAGGAAGTGGATGCCCAGCCCATCGATCGTGTCGCGGTACTGCGGGAACACGTTGAGCCGCTCGGCAAATCCGAAGTCGTAGTCCTCGGCCCAACTGCGGCAAAGCTCCTGCGCATACGCTAACGGCAACCCCTGTGACCAGTCGTCCACCGGCTCGCGCTCGGGCCACCGTGTCCGTCGCAACCGTTCCCGCAGATCCGCGATCTCGGCTTCGGTGATGCTGACCTCGAATGGCTCGGCGGCCATAGCTGACTCTCTTCCTCGATAAGGCGTTTATCGGATCGGATGTGGGTCACGGTGACCCGCTCGGAGGTGTGGACCGTCACCGCTGGCGACCACGCGTGTGGTCAGGTTCGCCGTCTGGGCGCCGGGTCAGGCTGAGGACGAGTCCGGCCAGGGAGAACGCCGCGAGCACAGCGAGGGCCACTGGCACCGAGGCTATGCAGGCCCGCGACAGCAGCCGGACTGATCCCGCCAAGCGCCGGCACCCGCCAGACCGATTCCGGGGTTTCGTCCGAGCGAAACCTGTTCAGCCGCGCTGGAACACCGCCCGCCACCGCGTGAAGCCCGGCCGTCCCGCGGGGGACACCTGCTCGACGCGGATCGGCTGGAGGTCGTCGAGCGCGAACGCGTCGATTTCGGATCGGGTGAGTGGCCAGGGTGGTCCATCCACCTCGGCACCTTCCTCGCGAATACCCGCGATGACCACCAGCTCGCCACCGGGTGCGACCATCCGCGCGACGTTCGCAGTCGCCTTGGCACGCAACGAGATCGGCAGTGACTGCACGGTGATCGACTCGACGACCACATCGAACGCACCCGTCCAGTCGGCGGGTGGCTCGAGCAGATCGGCTACGACGTAGTTCACCGGGGAGTCCGGGAAACGTTCGCGGGCGGTCCGTATCGCGGTTTCGGAGACGTCGAACGCGGTCGTCGCGAAGCCCAACTTGCCGAGGTGTTCGGCGTCGCGCCCCAACCCGCAGCCGACCACGATCGCCCGCATGCCACCGTTGGCCCGCTCATGCCGCTCGAGCCAGTCGACCAGCAGCTCGTTCGGTTCGCCCGCGTCCCACGGCACCACTGCCGTGCCGTCGGCGGCCGCCACGTACAGCCGCTCGAACCAGCCTGTTGGATCACCTTGCTTCAGCGAGTCGGTTGCCAGCCGGGTCGCATCCGCATCACGAGAATCGGTCACCCGCCGAGTCTGTCAGGCGCCCTCGGCGACCGCACGACGGCCACCGGGCATGATCACCGGGTGACCTCTTTGCGGCAGCCGATCGCGGTCTTCGACGCGGGCCTCGGCAGTTATTCGGCGGTGGAACTGTTGCATCAGCGCCTGCCCGACCGTGACATCGTCTATCTCGCCGACCGGGCCAGCTTTCCGTACGGCGCGAAGGATCGGACCGAATTGTTGACGGTGGTCGACCGCGCGGTGCGGTTCATCGCCGAATTCGAGCCGAGCGCAATCCTGCTGGCGTCCAACGCTCCCTCGGTGACCATCCTCGACGATCTACACAGCCTGGTCCCGATATTTGGAGTGCGGCCACCGATACGGGAAGCGCTGGCGGTCGCCGGCGAGGTGGCGGTGCTCGGCGTGCGCTCGCTGGTGGAAAGTGTTGAGCTGAAAGAGTTTCTGCGAGCAGAAGCGGGCTCGGCGAGCACCCGGGTACACGCCGTGAATGCCTCACCACTGGTGGAACTGGTGGAGAGCGGCGACTTCCTGTTCCGCCGTGAGCACAGTGCGACGGTGATCAGCGAGTTCCTGAAGACCCTGCTCGCAGCACATCCCGGCATCGACGCGGTGACACTGTCCAGCACCCATTTGCCTTGGCTGCGTGACTATTTCGAGCGCGCCCGCCCGGAACTGCGACTGTTCGACCCCATCGAAGGCGTGGTCGACCGGATTCGCCCGCTGTCCGTACCGGGTAGCGGTACCGTCCTCGGCCTGGTCACCGAGAACGACCGCTACCCGGCGAGCGAGTTCCGGGAGATGCTCGCCCGCCTCGAGATCGACCTCGAACTGGAGTCCGTCGTGATTCCTTGAGCACTCACGAGGCCGAATCGACTACAGTTAATGAAGTGCAACAAGGCGAGGAGGTGTGCACAGATGGCAGCTGAGCCGATCGACCCAGGGCAACCAGCCCGGCATCCCGTCGCAGCCACCTTCGACCTGCTCGGCGACCGCCTGACGCTGACCATCCTGCGCCACGCCTTCGTCAACCACACCCGCCGCTTCAACCAGTGGATCGAACGCACCGGCGCCCCACCCGCCGTACTCACCGCCCGACTCACCGCCTTGGTCGACGCAGGCGTCTTCGTCCGCACCCCGCAGGCGGCGTCCCCGGACCGCTTCGACTACCTGCTCACCGACCTGGGCCTGGCCACCTGGGAGATCCTCGTCTCCGTCTGGAGCTGGCAGCGCGAGTGGACCGCCGAGGGCGCCTTGCATCCCGACCTGGTGCACGGCGCTTGCGGACACCGCGGCCCGCCGGTACTGATGTGCCGAGGCTGCGGCCGCACGGTGACCCCACGCGACACCGATGTCGACCTAGGCGATGATGCGTTGGGGCGCTTCACTTCCAGCGGCCGCCGTCGCGCCCGCGCTCCTGTCTCGGCCCGAACCGACATGCAATTCGACGAGGTCATGGCGGCGATCGGCGACCGCTGGAGCGCCACGGTAACCGGCCTCGCACTGGCAGGCATCCGCCGATTCAGCGCGTTCCGTACCGCCATGAACATGTCGCCCACGACCTTGACCGAGCGACTGTCCAGCCTGTGCGACGCCGAGATCCTGCGCCGATCCGGCGAAGGCGCCGGCCGCGAATACCGCCTGACCCCGCGTGGCCGCGCCCTGTTCGCGATCTACGCGTTCCTGCTCGCCTGGTCCGCACTCGCGCACCCCGGCGCACCCGAACCAGGCCTGCGTATCCGCCATCGCGACTGCGGCGCGGACCTGGTGCCCGCGCTGCGCTGCCGCGGCTGCGACGCCCGGCTCGACCGCACGGCCGTCCGCTTCGAACCGGTCGCGCAGGCCGTCCTGGACCGTCTCGCCTGAGCCGCCCGACCAGCACCTCTTGACACCCTTCATTGAGACGCGTATCACTTCAATAACTGTAGTGAAGGGGCAGGCAACTCATGACGCTCAACGAAGAACTCATCGCACCGGCCGCGCAAGCGCTGACCAACCCGTATCTGGAAGGCATGTACGCGCCCACCGCCGACGAGATCACCGCGACCGACCTCGCCGTCCTGCACGGCGAACTCCCCGCCGACCTCGACGGCGTCTACGTCCGCAACGGCCCCAACCCGCAGTTCGCCCCGATCGGCCGCTACCACTGGTTCGACGGCGACGGCATGTTGCACGCGGTGCATTTCGAGAACGGCAAGGCCACCTACCGCAACCGCTACATCCGCACCACCGAGTTCGAGGCCGAGCGCGCCGCCGGAACCGCGTTGTGGCGCGGCGTGATCGAGCCGTGGGACGACAACCCGCCGGGCGACCGCCGGGAACGCAACTCCGCCAACACCGACGTCGTCTTCCATCACGGCAACCTGCTGTCGCTGTGGTATCGCGCGGGCAAACCCTATGCGCTGGACCCGATCAGCCTGGAGACCCGCGGCGTCGACACCTTCGGCGGCACGCTGCCCGGCGAGATCTCCGCGCACGCCAAGGTCGACGAGCGCACCGAGGAATTCATCTTCTTCGACTACGGCATCCACGCGCCGTACCTGCGCTACGGCATCGCCGACCCGTCCGGCACGGTCACCCACTACACCGGCCTCGAGCTGCCCGGCCCGCGGTTGCCGCACGACATGGCGATCACCGAGAACTACTCGATCCTGATGGATCTGCCGCTGTACAACGACCCGAGGGCCGCCGCGGCGGGCCGGTTCAAGCTGTTCTTCGATCGCACGCTGCCGAGCCGTTTCGCGGTGCTGCCCCGGCGCGGCGACGGCACCCAGGTGCGCTGGTTCGAGGCCGCGCCCGGCTACATCTATCACACGGTCAACTCGTGGGAGGACGGCGACGAGATCGTCATGGTGGTCTGCCGCGTGTCCAAGCCGAGCCCGGTCTCCGACCGCGCTAACCCGCTCGCCCAACTGCTGGCCTACCTGCGCCCCGAGGCGAAACTGCACCGGTACCGCTTCAACCTGCGCACCGGCGCGACCATCGAGGAACCGATGGACGACGTCAACACCGAATTCCCGGCGATCGATCAAGGCCGCACCGGCCGGCGCGGCCGCTGGTCCTATCAGATGCGGCTATCGGTAGACAGCACAATGCTTTTCGACGCGGTGATCAAGTACGACCTGCGCACCGGCGCCAAGCAGACCCAGCCGTTCGGCGACGGCTGCTTCGGCAGCGAACTCACCGTGGTCCCGCGCCCGGACGCGCGCGACGAGGACGACGCCTGGCTGACGATGTTCGCGTTCAACAGCCACACCCAGCTGTCCGAGGTCTGGATCTACGACGCCGCCGACCTGGCCGCCGGTCCGGTCTGCCGCCTCGGCCTGCCGACCCGCGTGCCGCTCGGTTTCCACGCCACCTGGGTCAGCGGCGAGCGGATGCGCGCGGCCGCGTCGCCGGCCGAGTGAGCGCCGCCGACCGCCGACTGAGCGTGAGCCTGCCGTATTGGCAGGACCGCGATCCGTTGGACGCCCTCGCCGTCGCCGAAGCGGCCGAAAAGCTCGGCTATCACCGGCTGTGGCTCGGCGAGATGGCGACCTTCGACGCCTTCGCGCTGGCCACCGCGATCGGGCTGGCGCCCGGCCGGATTCCGCTGTGCCTCGGACCGTTTGCCGTCGATGTGCGCAGCCCGGCCACCATCGCGATGGGTGTAGCGAGCGTCGCGGCGCTCACCGGTCGGACGGTCGACGTCGCCATCGGCAGCTCGAGCACGGTCGTGGTGAGCGGCTGGCATGGGCGCGAAAGACGCCACACCGCAACGCATCTAGAGGAATCCGCGCGCATCTTGCGCGGGCTGCTCGCAGGCGACAAGGTCGATTTCGCGGGGGAGGTGGAGCGAACCAAAGGTTATCGGCTTCGTCTCGCGCCACCGCGCTCATCGATCACCGTGGCCGCCTTCGGTGCCCGCGCCTTGGCCGCCGCCGCCCGCGCCGCTGACCGTGTAGTGCTCAATCTGGTAACTCCAGAACAGGTTTCGCGATGCGCCGAGTTGGTGCGCGAGGCCGCGGCCGCAGCAGGCGTACCGAGTCCCGCGATCTCGGTATGGGTCACTGCCGCCGCAAGTCCGACAGCCGACATCCTCGCCACGGTCCGCCGCGGCGTCGTGGGTTACCTGCGTGCACCGGGCTACGACGCCATGTTCGAGGAGGCAGGCTTCGGCGAGATCGTGCGTCTCGCGCACAGCGGCGCACATCCGCGCGACATCCTGGCGGGCGTGCCTGACGAATTGCCAGCGGCCGTAGGCATGTTCGGCGACGACACCACCCTGCGCCACCGACTCGACGCGTATCGCAGCGCGGGCGCCGACGAAATCGTCGTCGTGCCCGCCACTTCGGCCGAGGACCCATCGGGCCACCACACGCTCGAGACCCTCGCGAGGATCGACCATGCCTGACGCGCTACCCGACGCCTACCTCTACGACGCGATCCGGCTACCCCGCGCACGAGTCCGCAAGGCAGGCGGCACGCTCGCCGAGATGCCACCCTACGAGCTGTTCGGACAGTTGCTCACCGCACTCGAAAGCCGCTCGCTCAGTCCGGATTCCGTCGACGACATGGTGGTCGGTATCAACACGACGGTGGGGGAGCAGGGTGGGAATCTCGCCCGCGCGGCGGCGCTGTGGGCGGGTTGGCCGGACCGGGTGCCGGGCGGCGTGGTGTCCCGACTGTGTTGCTCCGGGCTCGACGCGGTCGAGAGCGCCGCGGCCCGGGTCGCCGCGGGCTATGCCGACGTGATCGTCGCCGGCGGCGTCGAATCGATGTCGCGGGTGCCGATGCTGTCGGATCGACCCGCCATCGCCACGGACACCGACCTCGGCGAACGCACCGGGTTCGTGACGATCGGCGTCTCCGCCGACCTCACCGCCGCCAGCTACGGCCTCACCCGCGCCGAACTCGACGCCTACGCCGTCCAGTCACACCAGAGGGCCACCGCCGCACCGAGTTCCGGCTCCGTGGTGCCGGTCCGCAAGGGCGGCACCGTACTGCTCGACGCGGACGAGGGCGCCCGCGCCGACGCCGACATCGATGCCTTCGCCGCACTACCTGCCCTGTTCGGCGACGACCCCGCATGGGAGCGGGTGGCCCGCCGCCTACCCGGATCACCGCGCCCGGCGGACGGCCTGCACACGATCGCCACCGCACCACAACTCGCCGACGGCGCCTCCGCCCTGGTCGTCGGAAACCGCCGCGCGACACAAGCACTCGGCCGCCCGCCGATAGCCAGGATCGTCGGCACCGCACAGACCGCCGTGCGCTCGCCACTGCTGACCGCCCCGGCCGCCGCCGCACGGCTCGCGCTCAGCCGAGCGGGCCTGACCGCTGCCGACCTGCACGTAGTGGAAGCCAACGAATCCTTCGCTGTCACACCGCTTCTGCTCACCAGAGAACTCGGCCTCGACCCAGCGCTGGTCAATCCCACCGGCGGCGCACTCGCGGTCGGACACCCACTCGGTGCGACCGGCGGCAACCTCATCGTCCAAGCGCTCGACGCACTCACGCGCACGGGCGGCGAACACGCGCTGGTCACCATTCCCGCGGCCCTCGGGCTGGGCGCCGCGGTCGTGCTGCGGCGTCTGAATTGAAGGAACACCATGGCCGAGTCTCTGATCACCGCCGCCACCGATCCCGGCGCGTCGGTACCCACCTGCCACCCCGAGGAGACGGTACGTGAATACCTCGATCGTGGTTGGTGGCAACCGGATACGCTGCCGGAACTGTTTCAGCGCCGCATCGACATGGCGCCGGACGCGCCCGCCGTCACCGATCCGGCCAACCTCACCGCGTTGACCGGAGCACAGCCGCGAACGTTGTCCTGGCGCGAACTCGACGAGCACACCATCGATCTCGCGGCCGTGCTGTACCGCAACGGAATCCGGCAGGGCGATACCGTCGCGGTCCTGCTGCCCAACTCGATCGCGTTGACCGCCACCTACTTCGCGCTGTGGCGACTCGGCGCGGTCGCGACCCCCATGCCCGCCTCCTACCGCCGCCATGAACTGTCCGGCATCGTCGCCGCGGCCGCCGCGACGGCCATCATCACCGCGGGCGAGCTGTCAAGACGCGAACTCGCCCGCGAGGCACTGGAAGTGGCGGGCGACGCACGCACCGTCTTCGCGTTCGGCCCCGCCGTGCCGGACAACGCGATCACACTGGACCAGCCGGTGGATACCGCCGACCGGGAGCGGCTGCGCTTTTACGTTCGTGGACTGACGGTTTCGGTGAACGACCGGGTCACCATCTGCTGGACCAGCGGAACCGAGGCCGCGCCCAAGGGCATCCCACGCTGCCACGGCGACTGGCTCGCCATGGCCTGGGGCGTACAGGACGGACTGCACCTCACCCCGGAGTCGGTGCTGCTCAACCCCTTTCCGATGGTCAACATGGCGGGCTTCGCCGCATCGTTCCTGCCGTGGCTGATCACCGGCGGTCACCTGGTGCAGCACCAACCCCTGGATCTGCCGGTGTTCCTCGGCCAGATCGCGCGACACCGGGTGACGCACACCAGCATGCCGCCCGCGCTGCTGACGATGCTGCTGCACAACGAAGCCTTGCGCGCGTCGGCCGACCTGTCCTCGCTGCAACGGGTTGGTTCCGGCGGAGCGCCGTTGCCACCCAGCGTCGTTCGCGGCTGGCAGGAGGAGCTCGGCATCGAGGTGCTGAACTTCTTCGGCTCCAACGAAGGCGTGTCCCTGCTCGGTGCGCCCATCGACTTCCCCGATCCGATCATGCGAGCGCAATACCTGCCGCACTACGGCGCGCCCGGTGTCCGCTGGGCCACCCGGCTCGCCGAGAGCACGCGGGTCAAACTCGTCGACGTCAGCACGGGCGCGACGGTCACCGAAGTCGGTGGCATCGGCGAACTCCGGCTCGCGGGCCCGGCCGTGTTCGGCGGTTATCTGCCCGGCACCGCAACGACCGAACCGTTCGACGACGACGGGTTTCTGTGCAGCGGAGACGTATTCGAGCTGTGCGGGGTGGACGGCCGGTATCTGCGTTTCGTCGACCGGATCAAGGAGATCATCATCCGCGGCGGCATGAACATCGCTCCGGCCGAGATCGAGGGGTTGCTCGCCGACGCGCCCGGTGTCGCCGATGTGGCCGTGGTCGGTTACCCGGACCCCGTGCTCGGCGAAAAGTGCTGTGCCTTCGTCGTTTCCGCGCGCGGCGCGACGGTCACCTTGGACGGCCTGGTCGAGCATCTGCGGGCCCGCGAGGTGGCGTCGTTCAAGTTGCCGGAACGCCTGGAGCTCGTCGAAACGCTGCCCCGCAACCCGGTCGGCAAGCTGTTGCGCCGCGAGCTGCGGTCGACGCTCATAGCTGACCCGGCCTGATCGCCGCCTATCCACGACTTACAGGAGTCTCCATGTCCACCAGCGCCATTCACCTACTCGGCGGCAGCCAATCCGATTTCGCGGTCAACTGGCACCGTGCCGGAAAGGGATTCGACGCGCTCATCGGGGAGGTGGTCGGTGCGGCGCTCACGGCGACCACTATCGCGCCAACCGAGATCGACGTGATCCACGTCGGAAATGCGTTCGGCCAGTTGTTCACCGGCCAGGGCCAGCTCGGCGGCATGCCCGCCACCGTCATCCCGGAGCTGTGGGGCATCCCGGCCAGTAGGCACGAAGCCGCCTGTGCCTCCGGCAGTATGGCGCTGCTCGCCGCGATGGCCGACCTGGAATCGGGTCGCTACGACTGTGCGCTGGTGATCGGCGCGGAGCTGGAAAAGACTGTCCCCGGTGACGAAGCCGCCGAATATCTCGGTGCCGCCGCCTGGGTCGGCCACGAGGCGCGGGACACGAAGTTCGTGTGGCCCACCATGTTCGCTGAACTCGCCGACGAATACGACCGGCGCTACGGCCTCGACGACGCCCACCTGCGCGCGATCAGCGAACTCAACATCACCAATGCCCGCACCAACCCGCTTGCGCAGACCCGGAATTGGACCTTCACCCCGGACAGCTTCGGCACCGACGACACCGCGAACCCGCCGGTAGCGGGTCGCCTGCGCCGCCAGGATTGCAGTCAGATGACCGACGGCGCTGTAGCCGTGATCCTGGTGTCGGATCGATTCTTGGCGCGGCGCACCGACTTACGGCCCGGCAACCGCGCGGTGGTCAGCGGCTGGGGTCATCGCACCGCGGGTCTGTCCTTGGCGCAGAAGCTGAGCGTCTCGGCCGACGAGCCGTACGTGTTTCCCCATGTGCGCCAGACGATGCTCGACGCGCTGCGCCGGGCCGGTTTGCCCGATATCGACGCGCTCGACGGCATCGAGGTGCACGACTGTTTCGCCATGTCCGAGTACATGGCGATAGACCATCTGGGCATCACCGGTCCCGGCGAGAGCTGGAAAGCCGTGGAGGGCGGCGATATAGCGCGTGACGGCCGATTGCCGGTCAACCCCGGCGGCGGATTGATCGGTGGTGGTCATCCTGTTGGTGCGACTGGTGTACGAATGGTACTCGATGCCTACAAACAGGTCACCGGGAATGCAGGAGCGTACCAAGTGCCGGATGCGCACCGGTTCGCCACCCTCAACATCGGCGGGAGCGCCACGACCGCAGCGAGTTTCATCGTGCAGAGTCAGACGAAACGGTCATAGTGAAGCCGTGTCGTTCCTGATCGCGCCGTATTCGCCCACGGTGCAAGGACACTCGGCGTGCGGTGACCGACGCCGCACAGCGTCCCGCGAGCATCCGCGGCGATCGATCGTCCGCAACTTTGCGGTTGCGAATCGTCGTGCCTGTTCTATGATCATCCAGGAAACGCGGTCGCGGCACGCCGCATTCGCCCGGCAAATCGACGGTTTTCGCTGGCAACGGTGCGTCGACGGCAAATGCGATGTAGCCTTCCCACGCGTGATCACTTGTCTGCCATCGAATCTCCTCTTGGAGCCGAAATGACCATCCAGCATCCCATTGAGGACGAGGTCACACAGCTGGCGCGGCGGGTCGAGAAGGCCCGTGGCCGGCTGGCATACCAATTCGATCCCGCGTTGACCGAAGCGCTCTCCGAGGATGAGCTGCTGGCCGAACGCGAGCTCGCCGAGAAGATTCGCGGGCAAGACCGTGGTCAACGCTGGAAAGAGGCTCAAGCCGCCGCGGGAGCGGCCGACCGCGCCAGGCAGACCACCGAAGCGATCGAGAAGGCCGACATGCGAGATCTCCTGGTGGCCCGCAAGGCAATTGCCGCACAGCGCCGCGAGTCGAGCCCGCATGCCAAACTGGCCTCCCTATATCGGCACCGCGCCTGGTCACTGCGCGCGCTGGCCGGTGTCGTCGCAGCGGGCATGCTGTGGTCCGCGGTCAACGTGCAGCACAACATCGCTCCCGGCGGCCCGGGTGACCCGCTGTACTGGTTCAGCTACCTGCTGGAAGGCATGATCAGCGTCTGCCTGATCATCATCATGATCGGCACCAACAAGGTGGCCGAGTGGGGTGTCGTCGACAACCGCAAGCAGGTCGTCGCCGCCGAGGTCGCGCTGCTCGGGCTGACCGTCACCCTCAACACGTACCCGTACCTGCGCGCGGAGCACTGGTACGACGCCGCGGTGCACGCCGTCGCGCCGGTGATGATCGGCGTCTCGCTGCTCATCCACGACGCCGCCAGCGCCCGCTACGGCCTCGCCATCCACCGCGCCACCGACCAGGTCCGGGATCTGCCCGACCCGGCCGAGCAGATCCGGCGCACCCTGCCCACGCTCGCCAGCTACCGGATGCGACGCTCGGCGGACATGCGGGCGGCCAACTCGTTCGCCGAGCTGACCGTCGAGGCGGAACCGGATCCGCTCGCGGAATTGAACGCGGCACCGGCCAGCATCGTGGATCCCGAGATCGAGGACGCACCGACCGTCGTGCTCGCCGACGAGGACGACAAGGCCCCCGAGCCGCCCGCGCCGACCCGGTCCGCCTTCCGCTCGGCTGCCCCGGCGCCGTCGGCGAAGGTGGTGGCCGCAGCGACGCTCGGCAGCGACCTCGCCGACATCACTGCGGAGAACCCGCAGGTGACGAAGTCCGAAAACGGCACCGCTCCCGGTACTTCCAAGCCGGTCCGGGCGGACGAGCCGGTCGTGCCGAGCAAGCCGGTGAACGGCGAGAAGCACAACGGGATCGCCGGCAAGCCGATCACCCCGGTGAACGGCGCCAGCGCGCCGACCAAGCCGGTCACCCCGGCGGCCCCGAAGCCGACCACGCCGACCAAGATCGCCGCGCAGCAGCCTGCCCCGGCCAAGCCGAGCAAGCCTGCCGCGCCCGCCCCGGACAAGGCCGCCGTGGCGTCGGCGGACCGCCCGTCCGCAACTGCCGCAGCGACCGCCACCACCGCCGCCATCAAGCGGCAGCCCGCCGCGGCCGACGAAAAGGCCGCCACCCCAGCCGATCCCAAGGCGGCCAAGGAGGCTCCGGCCACCCCGGAGATCCACGACACCGGCCAATTCCGCATCGCCGAGATCCTCGAACAGGAACTCGCCGAACTGCAGGCCGCCCGCCGCCGCGCCCGGACGAGCAGGAAGACGTCCACTCCGGCAGCAGGCCGCGACCGCTAGCTGAACCGTAAAACTCCATAAAGTCTTCGGCCGCTTCGTGTTTGCCCGGATCATCGGGCCGGGAGCGGCTTCAGACTGTCTGGCGCAGCGCGTCCAGCAGCCAGTAGTGCACGGCCCCGACGGTTGTCTCCGTACCGGTGATGTCGGCCGTGAGCCGCCAGAAGCGCTGCAGCTGGGGATCGGTGTCTGTGGTGCCGGTGGTCAGCAGCTCGCGTCGGAATCGAGGGGTGTCCCGTTTGTGCCTGGCCGCCGCGTGGGCGTGCACGTACTGGTCCAGTTCCGGTCCGGGATGCGGGATTTCGTGGGCGGCGACGAGTGGGGCCGCGCCCTCGAACGCGTCGGCGACCGAGGTCACGAACTGTAGCCGGTCACTGATCCGGTCCCCATCCGATCGCCAAATCTGATGTGTCATAGCCGTTTTGACGTGCGGGTCGGTGGTGAGGGTGGTGAGCTCGGCATAGGCGACCACCTGAGCGGGCTCTGGTTCGCGCGGCAGCGGCGGCACATTCATATCGATGAACGAATCGAATTCCTTCCGCGGCAGCGGCACCAGGATGGGCCGCCAGAACGCGACGATGCTCTCGATCACCACGCCCCGGTCGTGCACCGCGGCAAGTAATTCCAGCCGCCCGGCTCGTTCCTCGGGCGGTGCGTCCTCGATGGCTATCAGGGCCGCGCGCCGCCACCGCAGCGCCGCCAGCTCGGCATCGAGCGCGGTGCGTTCGGCCGCGGCGGCCTCGCTGATCGTCTCGCTACCGTCCAGCACTCGCTCGATCGAGGGCAGCGGCAAACCCATGGCACGCAAGCGGCGCACCAGCAGCAGCCGGTCGGCCGCGGCGGTGTCGAACACCCGATGACCGCGGCCGGTCCGGTGACACTCCAGAATCCCGCTGTCGCAGTAGAACCGGATCGTCCGGACGGGCACGCCGGTCCGGCGCGCCAGCTCGCCGATGCTCACCACACCGCGCAGTGTGTCCTCGGTCACAGTAGCTTGCACCTCCACTCGGGTGGAGTTCTTACGGTAGTGGAACGTCGAGTGAGAGGGTCGAGCTATGAACCACATCGAATCCATGACGGCCGAGCAGATCTGGCACGCGGTGGCCGCCGAGCGCCAGCGGATGGCCGACCTGCTCGCCGACCGCCCGGAGTCCGACTGGGACCACGACTCTCTGTGCGCCGACTGGCGAGTCCGTGATGTCGTCGCGCATGTGGTGCTGTGCACGCGCGCGAACCTCGGCTGGATCCTGGTCAACCTGCTGCGCGCCCGCGGCAGCGTGCACGGGGCGTTGCGGGACACCGCGATTCGGTACGCCGACAGCGTCAGCACCCGGCAGTTGCACGCGGAGTTGCGCGCCAGCGTGCCGTCGCGGTTCTTCCCGATCGGCACGATCCCCACCGATCGTTTGCTGGACGTGCTCGTGCACGTCCAAGACATCGCGATACCCCTCGGCCTCACCCGCGAGATGCCTTCCGTGCCAGCACGATCCGCGCTGGACCGGGTGTGGGCGACCGGCGACCGGTTCGGCATCGACGACCGGTTGTCGGGCTATCGCCTCGTCGCGACCGACATCGACTGGTCGGCCGGCGACGGCCTGCTCGTCGAGGGCAGCGCGGGCGCGTTGCTCTTGCTCGCGACGGGCCGTACCGCGGCGTCGTCGCTGCTGACCGGTCCCGGCGCGATCACCCTCGCCGCCACCCTGATCGCGAACCAGGCCTGAACAATGGGGCCGCCATCGATCGGCGGCGGCCCCACAAAAGCAGGTAGGTAATCAGGCGGGCTTGGCGGCGCTCAAATACCTCATGCGGTTGAACATTTGGGCCATCGGCTCGAGCGCTGCGGTAAGCGGCCGGTCGTAACGCTCGGCCAATTCCTCGGGTCGCGCGCCGGTCGTGGTCCAGCCTTGATTCGTCAGCCACTCGGCCGGGTCCGAGCGATCGTCGGTGTAGACCAGGTCCATGAAATCTATCTTTCCGAAGGGTGTATCGCGCAGTTGCTCCGCCTGGAGGTCGGCGAATTGCTGGAAGTCCAGGTCGGCGTCGAAGACGTCGCAGGCCAGGCTGCTGCCGGGCGCGGAAAGCTGATCTATCCGGGCGAACAGCGCGTCCTGTGCGGCTCCCGGTAGATACCCGAGCAGGCCCTCGGCCGACCACACCGTGGGCACGGCCGGATCGAAGCCCTCCTCGATGAGCGCGGCGGGCCAGTTCTCCCGCAGGTCGACGGCCACCTCCCGACGGTCGGCCTTGGGTGCGGCGCCCGCGTCGGCGAGGACCTGCCGCTTGAACTCCAGCACCTTGGGCTGGTCGATCTCGTAGACGACCATGTCCGGCGGCCAGTCCAGGCGATAGGCGCGGGCGTCCAGCCCGGCGGCCACGATCACCGCCTGCCGCACTCCGGCCTCGGCCGCGGCGAGGAACAGGTTGTCGAAGAACTTGCTGCGCAGGCCCATGAATCCGGTGCCGAGCGGACTGTCCGCCCACAGTCCCTGATCGTTGATCAGCTGGTTGGAGTACGGATCGCCGGACGCCGCGACGAACAACGCGGCGAATTCGTCGTGGACCAGGGCGTCGGGCTGTTTCGACTCGACCGCCCGGACGGCCGCGACGAACAGCGCGGTCATCCCGACGCTGCTGACGATGTCCCAGGTATCACCTTCAGTACGCATGCTGCTCTCCTCGAAGTCTTTGAATGACCTGTGCGACAAGCAGTCCCGGTAGAGAAGCACGCGAACCGCTTGCCGACGTGGCAATTACGTTGCTGTCGGAAGGGGTAGAGCGGTAACCGAAATTGATCCTACGACTTGGCGGCGAACCGTGCAGAACGCCCGGTCAGGGCGCGATCAGGGGCGCGGCTCGGCGGCAAGGGCCTGTTCGGCCGCCGCACGCAGTTCCGCAAGACGCGCCCGCTCCTCGGCGGTGTAGTCGCGCGCCTGGTCGTCGAGCACGCAGACGGTGCCGTAGACGCTGCCGTCCGGATTGTGCACGGCCAGCCCGAGGTAGTTGACCAGCCCGAACTCCACCTCGTCCTCGTTGCCCGCGAAGGCCGGATCCGCGCGCGAGTCGCGCACGAACAGCTCGGTGTCGTTGTCGACCACCCGCTCGCAGTACAGCTCCTGCGCGTCCGCGAAGGCCGCGCCCTTCTTGCCCTCGGCGCCTACCGTGTAGTGCACCTCGGCGGCACCGGCCGTCGCCTCGACCGCCATATGCGTGGGCGTCGACCGCATGACCAGGACCGACCGCACCCCGAGCTCGGCCGCCGTCTGTTCGAGCAGCGATTCGATCGGCCGGAACTGCGCACTGCTATCGGACATGGGACCTCTCCTGGCAAGACGGGACAAGTCGTCTCACTCTCCTCGGTGGCGGGCCGGGTCGCCACGGTTGCGCTCACCCTGCGACAAACCTGGGTCAGGCGACGATCTGGGTGTATGCGGCACGGATATGGGATTCGGCGTCGGCGAGATAGTCCGCGAGCATCTTCTCCGCCGCGGCGGACTGCTCGCCGATCATCGCCTCGTAGATCTCGTGATTACGCGCCAGATAGGGCTCGTGAAAGGTCAGCGGGTCGGCCATCACGTGGAAGACCAGCCGCAGCTCGTTCCACACGCTCGCCATCATCTGATCCAGCCGCCTGCTGCGATTGAGTGCGGCGATCGCCTTGTGGAAGTCGATGTCCGCCGTGCCGACGCCGGTCCAATCCTGTTCCGCGGCACAGGCATCCGCGCGTGCCAGGGCGGCGGCGAGCTCGGTCGGTTCCTGACCGGCGCGGTCGAATCCGTGCACCGCGGCACCCTCGACCACTCGGCGGCACTGGTAGAGCTCCGCGACATCGTCGGAGGTGGGGATGCGCACGAACGCGCCGCGGTTGAGCTCATGGGTAACCAGGCGTTCCTCGATCAAGGAACGGAACGCCTCCCGCAGGGTGTTACGCGAAACCCCTAGCGCCGCACAGATATCCGGCTCCGACAGCCGGGTGCCCGGCCGCAGCGACCCGTCCAGGATGCTCGCGCGCACGATGTCGGCCGTCTGCGAACTGCGACTGGATCGGGCAAGCAGACCCTTGTGTTCGGAAAGTGCCGTGTAGACGGGATCGGGCCGATCTACCGGTGTCGTCATTCCAAACCTCCGTGGACCAGTGGCTTTGCCGTTCGAGCATAGCTCAGGGATCGAACTGCCAGCCGACGATCCGACTTTAGGATTGCAGAATCGTTCAACGATCCGTACGCTACTGTGACGTACGTCGCTCTCCTGAGCTCGAGCATTGCGAGGCAGCCATGAGCCTTTCCACAGACCTCCCGGTGGATCCGGCCGAGAAATCACCACCCTTCGACTGGTTCCGCACCCTGAGTGCCAAAGGCAAGAAGGCCTTCCTCGGCGCGTTCGGCGGATACGGCTTGGATGCCTACGATTTCCAGGTTCTACCGCTGGCGCTCGGCGCCATTTCGTCCTACTTCGTGATCAGCTCGGGCAAGGCCGGTCTGCTCACCACGGTGACGCTGCTGGTGTCGGCGCTCGGCGGCGCGCTGGCGGGCGTGCTCGCCGACAAGATCGGGCGGGTGCGCACCCTTCAGCTCACCGTCGCCACCTACACGCTGTTCACGGTGCTGTGCGGCTTCGCGCCCAACTTCGAGACGCTGCTGGTGTTCCGGGCCTTCCAGGGACTCGGCTTCGGCGGTGAATGGGCGGCGGGCGCGATCCTGGTCGCCGAATACGCGCAAACCAAGTACCGAGGGCGGACGGTCGCCTATGTGCAGAGCGCCTGGGCGGTCGGCTGGGGCCTGGCGGTTTTGGTCTACACCTTGGTCTTCCAGTTCGTCAGTGAGGATCTGGCCTGGCGGGTGCTGTTCTGGACCGGTGCGCTGCCCGCGTTGCTGATCATCTGGGTGCGCCGCAATCTGACCGACTCCGAAACCGTCACGCAGCGGCGCGAATCGGCGGGTAAGCGGGCCGGATCGTTCGCGTCGATCTTCCGGCGCGACCTGGTTCGGACAACACTGTTCGCCTCTCTGCTGGCCACCGGTGTGCAGGGCGGTTACTACACGCTCGCCACCTGGCTGCCGACCTATCTGAAGAAGAGCCGGCACCTGAATGTCGTTGGTACCGGCGGTTATCTGTTCATGTTGATCGGCGGCGCGTTCCTCGGGTACGTCACCGGCGGCATCCTCGCCGATCGGATCGGACGCAAACGCACCATCCAGCTGTTCGCCGTGCTGTCGGTCGCCTTCATGGTCGCCTACATCCAGGTGCCGGAGGGGGCGAACACCATGGTGCTGATCCTCGGCTTCCCGCTCGGTTTCTGTACCGCCGCAATCTTCTCCAGCTTCGGATCGTTCCTCTCCGAGCTGTATCCGACCGCGTCTCGCGGCACCGGACAGGGCTTCACCTACAACTTCGGCCGCGGCGTCGGCGCGATATTCCCCACGGTGGTCGGCTTTTTGGCCTCCACCACGCTGGGGCTGGCCGGGGCCATGATGTTCGGCGCGTTCGGTTATGTCCTCGCGGTGATCGCATTGTTCGGCCTGCCGGAGACCCGCGGCCGCGAATTAGCCTGAAGGAGTGTCGATGTCCGCGATCAGCACACCGCTGCGGATACTGCCCGCGGGGGACCGGTCGGTGCTCGTCGCGCCCGACGAGCACGCCGACCTGGTCGCGTTCATCGACCTGCTGCGGCGCGCATTGCCCGCGGGCGTGCACGATGTGCTGCCCGCCGCGCAGACGGTCCTGGTCACCATGACCGATACGGCGGACGCCCGTGCGGTCGAAGATCATCTGCGGCAACTGTTTCGGAATGCGCAGGGCATCGGTTCGGCCGAGCCGGAGCCGGATGCGGTGCGCACCATCCCGGTCCGCTATGACGGGCCTGATCTGGAAAGTGTTGCGGCGCAGTTGGGTATCTCGGTCCGCGCCGTGATCGACGCACACACCGGGGCGGTGTGGCGGTGCTCGTTCCTCGGATTCGCGCCGGGCTTCGGCTATCTGGAGTCCGCCGAATCCGGGCTGGCCGTACCGCGCCGAACGGAATCGCGGACCTCGGTGCCCGCCGGCTCGGTAGCCTTGGCCGACGGGTACAGCGCCGTCTATCCTCGGCGTTCGCCCGGCGGCTGGCAGCTCATCGGCACCACCGACGTCCCGATGTGGGACCTGGACCGCGCCGAACCGTCCCTGCTGCGCCCGGGCACCAGGGTCCGGTTCACCGAGGAGGCGAGGGGATGAGTTCGACGCATCGTGCAATATTGCGGGTGCTCGACCCGGGTCCGTTGAGCACCATCCAAGACCTCGGCAGGCCCGGCTGGTTCTCGGTCGGCGTCGGCGTCTCCGGCGCGGCCGATCGCGGTTCGCTGAAGCTGGCGAATCGACTGGTCGGCAATCCCGAGAACGCCGCGGGCATCGAAACCTTGCTCGGCGGACTGGAACTCGTGGCCGAGGCGCCGGTGCTGCTCGCGGTGACCGGTGCGGACGCACCCATCACCGTGGACGGCGTCGCCGAGGCCACCGCGTCGGTCCTCGCCTTGCGCACCGGCCAGCGGCTGAAGCTCGGCCGGGCCGCCGCCGGGCTGCGCGCGTACGTCGGAGTGCGCGGCGGCATCGCCGTCGACGAGGTGCTCGGCTCCCGCAGCAGGGACACCCTCGCCGGGCTCGGCCCGGAGCCGCTGACCGTGGGCACGGAGCTCGGCGTGGGACCGGCGGACGGGTACCCGTGGCCGAATGTCGCTGTGGCGCCGGTACCTTCGATGCACTCGGGTGTCGTCACCGTGCGGGTGCTGCTCGGGCCGCGGGAGGACTGGTTCACCGATCCGCGCTCGCTGTTCACCGGCACCTGGGCGATGACCGACCGGGCCGATCGGGTCGGCGTGCGGCTGGCCCGTGTCGGCGACGAGCCGCCGCTGAGCCGGATCAACGACAAGGAGCTGCCGACCGAGGGCATGCCGCTCGGCGCGATCCAGGTGCAACCGAGCGGCGAACCAGTGGTGTTCCTTGCCGATCACCCGATCACCGGCGGTTACCCGGTGATCGGGACCGTCGTCACCGCCGACGTCGACCTGCTCGCGCAGTTGCGGCCGGGCCAGCACCTGCGGTTTCGCCCGGCACAGTGCTGATCACCCCGGCCGTGGCCGGTTCGGGCAGCAACCTCGGCTTCGGTGACCCGACCAGGCTTATGCAGTTTGCACAGTGGTAACTGGTAAACCTTGGCAGGTTGCGTAGTGACACATCTGCGAACTGTCGTGTGGACTGAGACCTCTTTCGGTCCGTCGGGCGCTCGATGGTGTCCCGGTTGGCGGTCGCTGTGCTCGGCGGCCTCTGGCTTCGATGTCAGCTTCGCTCGAGAGGTACCCCGCTCGTGATCCGTGTTTGTCCTGCCATATTCGCAGTAGGTTGCACGCTCGCTGTGTCACTCGCGGTCGCCGCCCCGGCCACCGCTGGGCCGGATTCGCCGAATGCCGGCCCAGGCGCCTGGCCGGTGCGGCCCGACGAGAACCAGCTGCCGCCGCTGCCCCGCGAAACCGACATCTACTCGGTCATTCCGGTCCCGATGCCCAAGGACGACCGGTGGTTCGACGATCCGGCCGATCTCGACCGCTACGCCAACGGCGACGTGATCCGCAAGCGGGTGGTGACCAGCTATCTGCTCGGCGTGCCGTGGCCGCCGGTGCATACCGAACAGGTCCTGTACCGCAGTACCGACAGCCGAGACCGGCCGATCGTCACGGCGACCACGGTGATGATTCCGGGTATTCCGTGGTTGGGTCCGAGTGCGCGCCCGGTCATCTCGTATCAGGAGGCGATCGACGGCCTGGATCCGGCGTGCAGCCCCTCGCACACCGTGCGCGCCGGCACGATGAAGGAAACGCAGCTGCTGCTGCAGTTTCTCGGCGAGGGGATGGCGGTGTCGGTCCCCGACTTCAACGGCAAGACCGACACGACATTGGCACCGAGCGAGGGCCGGATGGTGCTCGACGGCGTCCGCGCTACTCGGCGCGCGGACTTGGGCTTGGCCGATTCGCCCGTCGGGCTGTGGGGATACTCCGGCGGCGGCAGCGCCACCGGCTGGGCGGCCGAACTGCACCGCGGCTATGCCCCCGAACTACCGATCAAGGGCAGCGCCCAGGGCGGCGTGCCCGGCGACAAACACGCGATGACGATGTTCGCCATGGACGCGGGCCCCGGTATCGCCGGACAGGCCGATTTCGTCGGCTGGATCTGGCTGATCGGATTATCCAGGGAATACCCGGATTTGATCCCGCTCGACAAGTTCCTCACCCCGGACGGCATGACCATGGTCGGCGACATCGAACACCGCTGCCTCTACACCGCGGCCGCCACCGGTGCGTGGCGACCATTGAAGAACTATCTCAAAGACAAGAAGGCATTCCTGGATCCCGGCATCCAAACCGCCTTGCACCGCGACAGTCTCGGCTACGGCGACACCCCCGACATCCCTGTCGCGATGTGGCACTCCATGACCGACCCGATCATCCCGATCGCGGCGATCGAGCCGGTTGTCCAACGCTACTGCGCCGCGGGCGCGAACCTGCGCTTCTTCAGAGTCCCTGCGTCAGAGCATATTTCGGCTGAACTGGTCGGCTATGAACCGTCGGTGCTATGGCTGACCGCCGTCCTCGCCGGTGCCGACCCCGGCCCGACCACCTGCTGAGCTCGTCTCGCTGGGGCGTAGTACCGCGCCGGGAGTAGGTCCGGACGGTAAGAAGCCGGAAGTGATGAACTCTCTGATGTAGGCGTCGAGGGCGGCCTCGGTGATCGGTGGGCAGTCGATGCCGGTGTCGGCCAATACTGTTCGGGTGTGGGTGTCGCTCCAGTCGAGGTCGGCGAGGCCGAGGTAGTTGGTGCTCAGCAGGGCGGCACGGACGAGGGAGTCGTCGCCGATGGTGTTGCGGCGGTGCGATTCCTCGGCGAGGGCGGCGCGGACGGTATCCAGCGGGGCGATGGTTACCGGAAGTCCGTGGTAGCGCAGGCGGGTGAAGATGTCGGCAACCGGTACCGGGGTCTTGTTGATCAGGTGGTACACGGATTCCGACTGCGGCCGGGTAGCGAGTTCGACGATGGCGCGGGCCACGTAGGTCACCGGGATGAGGGAGATGGTCGCGTCGCCGACGTCCGGCGCCAGACCGAGGATCGCGGCGGCGCGGATCATGTTCCAGAACGAGTCGTCGGCGCTGTTCCGGCCGACTTTCGGGTCGCCGCAGATGGTTCCGGGGCGATAGATGCCGATCGGGATGCCGCGTTCGCCCGCCTGCCGGACCAGTTCCTCGGCGGCCCACTTGGACGCGACGTAGCCGTTGCCGGGCAGCAGGTCGGCTTCGAGCCGGACGTTCTCTTCGATGACGCCCGGTGCCACCGTGGTGGGGACGGTGGTGCCGAGGGTGGAGACGAAGTGCACCGGCTTGAGCCGCCGGGTGGTCGCGAGCCGGAGTACCTCTCGGGTGCCTTCGACGTTGGCGGTGCGCAGTCGTGCGTACGGGTCGATGTGATTGACGCGGGCACCGTTGTGCAGGATGACGTCGACGCTGTCGGCGAGCTGGTCGTAATCGGTGTCGGACAGACCGAGTCGTGGTGCGGCGAGATCCCCTGGGACAGCGACGATCCGCGCCGCGGCAGCGTCGTTCCACAGCTGATAGCGGTGCAGGGCCTGGCGGATCCGGTCGGCGCCTTGCTCGGCGGTGTCGGCCCGGACCAGACATCTGACCTGTGCGTCGGTGCGCTCCAACAGTTCTCGCAGCAGGTGGGCGCCGAGGAAGCCGGTCGCACCGGTCAGCAGCACCTCCCGCCGTGGCCCGCAGTACACGGGCAGGCAACCGCTGCCATCGATATCGCGGTCGAGTGCGGCGTCCTCCGCCGGGGACACCGCCGGGGCCTGCTCCGCCGTGCCGGTGAGATGTGCGGCGAGGCCGCGCACCGTGGGCGTGCCGAGCAGCGCCGACATCGGCACGTCGAGGCCGAGTCGTGCCGAAAGTCGTTGATGCAGAGTGAAAGCCATCAGCGAGGAACCGCCGAGCTCGAAGAAGTCGTCGGTCACGCCGATGGGGGATACGTCGAGGACTTCGGCGAATACGTCGGCGATGGCTATCTCGAGCACTGTCGACGGGGCGATGCCGCTGCGCGAAGCGAACACCGGCTGGGGGAGGGCCGCCCGGTCCAGCTTGCCGCTGGTATTGACCGGCAACGCGTCGAGGAACAGCACGGCGGACGGCACCATGTAGGCGGGCAGCATGCGAGATATCGACTGTCGCAATGTATTCGGGTCGACCGCGGCGTCGGAAGCCGCGACGACGTAACCGACGAGACGGTCACCGGCCTCGGACGGTTTCACCGCGACCGCCGCCTGCGCGACCGCGGGATCGGCGAGCAGCGCGGTTTCGATATCGCCGAGCTCGATGCGGTGCCCGCGCACCTTCACCTGGAAGTCGCTGCGCCCGAGGTACTCCAGTGTCCCGCGTGCGTTCCAGCGGACCAGATCGCCGGTCCGATACATTCGCGCACCGCGCTCGGCCGGATTCGCGACGAAGCGTCCGGCGGTAAGCCCGAGTGCGCCGTGATAGCCGCGCGCGAGTTGGATTCCGGCCAAATACAGTTCACCCACCGCGCCGACCGGCACCGGCCGCAGCCGGGCGTCGAGGACGAAGGCCCGCGAATTCCATTCCGGCACACCGATCGGCACTGTGGGCGCCGGATCGGCCGGGTCGAAGCGGTGCTCGGTGATGCTGACCGCGGCCTCCGTCGGGCCGTACAGGTTGTGCACCTCGGCGGAGCTGATTGCCGCGAACGCGCGCGCGGTCTCCGGCGCGAGCGCCTCGCCGATGACGAAAACGGCGCGCAGCGAAGACACTTCGGCGGCGGTGGCATGACCGGCGAACGTCGTCAGCATGGTGGGCACGAAATCGGTGAGCGTGACCCGATGCCGCGCGATCAGCCCGCACAGCGCCACCGGATCGCGATGCTCGTCCGGTCCCGCGAGCACCATCCGCGCACCCGCGCGCAGCGGCAGGAAGTATCCCCACAGCGACACATCGAAGGTCGCCGGTGTCTTCTGCAGATAGGTGTCGGCGGCATCGACGCCGTACCGGTGTCGCATCCAGTCGAGCTGATTGACGATCGCTTCGTGGCTGACCACAACACCTTTCGGGCGGCCGGTCGAGCCCGAGGTGTAGATGACGTAAGCAGGGTGGTCGCCACGCAGCAGCATGCTGCGCTCGTCCTCGCGCACGGGTGCGGGGTCCAGCTGCGTCAGATCGAGGGTGTCGACAGCATGCGCGGCGGTAACCGTGAACGCGTCGCCGGTAGTGGTCAACACGCACTGCGGTGCTGCGGAATCCAGTACGTAGCCGATTCGTTCGGCCGGATGGTCCGGATCGATGGGAACCCACGCGCCGCCCGACTCGGCAACCGCACACAGCGCGACGACCTGATCGACGGACCGGCGCATGGCTACCGCGACAACGGTCTCCGGTCCGACGCCCTGACCGATCAGCCACCGCGCCAACCGGTTACACCTGTCCCGCAACTGCGCGTAGGTCAGCGTCTCTGCTCCGAAGACCAAGGCGATGGCATCCGGTGTTGCCGCGGCGTTGCGTTGCAGTGCCGCGCCGAGGGTTTCGGACGCGACCGCGTGGTCAGCACCGGCAGACCAGGACTCGATCCGCCGCCGCTCCTGCGGGTGCACCATATCGATGTCCCCGACCGCGCCGACCGGATCGGTGGCGACCTGATGCAGCACCCGGATATAGGCGTCGAGGAAACGCAGCACCGTCGGCTCATCGAAAAGGTCGGTGGCGTAGCTGAATCGGATGATGATCCGGCCCGGCGTGCCGTCGGCGCTGTGCTCGTCCACCACCGCGATATGCAGATCCGTCTTCGCGGTTCGCGTATCGATGTCCAACCCGGAGAACGTTAGTCCGGGCAGTTCGAGGGTGGCCTTGCCGAAGTTCTGGAACGCGAAACCGACCTGATACAGCGGATGCCGCCCCGGCGACCGCACCGGGTTGACCGCGTCGACGACATGCTCGAACGGCACCTCGGAATGGGCGAAGTTCACCAGATCCCGGTCCCGCGTCCGATCGAGCAGCGCGGTGAAACTCTCGCCGAGGTCGATCCGCGTCCGCGACACCGTCGTATTGACGAACATACCGACGAGGTCGTCGAGGGCGGCCTCGGCGCGATTGGTCATCGGCACCCCGATGGCGACGTCGGTACTCCCGGACAACCGGGAAAGCAGGACTGCCAGCGCCGTTCGCATCACCATGAACAGCGTCGCCTTGTGCTCGCGCGCGACGGCGAGCAATTCGCGGTGCAGCGTGGCGGGTACCGGCCGCTGAGTCGCCGCGCCGCGCAACGACGCGGTGCTCGGTCGCGGTCGATCGGTCGGCAGGTCGAGTTCGTCCGGGAGCCCGGCCAGTTCCGTGGTCCAGTAGGAAAGCTGCTGGGACAGTATCGAATCCGGGTCGTCGCGGGAGCCGAGCAGTTCCTGCTGCCAGAGGGCGTAGTCGGCGTACTGGATGTCCAGCGGTCGCCACGCCGGGGCGGTGCCCGCAGCGCGTGCGGTGTAGGCGACGGCGATATCGCGGGCCAGCGGCGCCAGCGAGGATCCGTCGGCGCAGATATGGTGCACCGCGCACACCAGCACGTATTCGCCGGGCGTGCGCAGCAGCCGAACCCGCAGCGGCACTTCGGCCGACACGTCGAACCCGCGCCACAGGATGGCGCGGATGCGTTCGGCCACCGCGTCGGGGGCGGCCTCCGTCATCTCCTCGACGGCGAAATCGGCAACAACACTTGTTGTTTCGAGCGCTTGCTGACGCGGGCCGGTGGCGTCGGCAGGATACATAGTGCGCAGAATCTCGTGACGCGCGACGGTGTCGGCGAAGGCCGCACGCAGCACCTCGATATCGAGATCACCGGACATGTTCAAGGCGAAGCCGATATTGTCCACCGACGACTCCGGGTCGAACTGATTGCGCAGCCAGAACCGGAGTTGCGAGGGCGACAACGGTACCCGCTCCGGCCGGGACCGGGCCAGCAGCGCCGGTCGGCCCTTGTCGAACCGCTGCGCCTGAATTGCCTTCGCCAACGCGGCGACAGTCGGATGATCGAACAGCAGCCGCGTCGGGATCTGCGCCTGCCACGTCTCGCTGAGCCGCGCGGCCACCTGAGTGGCGAGCAGTGAATTGCCGCCCGAGGCAAAGAAATCGGAATCCGCGCCCAGCTGTCGCTGACCCAGCACCCGAGCGAACACCTCGGCGATCAACTGCTCGCCGGGGCCGGACAGCGACCGGCAGGCGAGTTGATCGACCGCGCGGATACGCAATGCCGCTCGATCGGCTTTTCCGGTGGGAGTCAGTGGAATCCGGTCGATCACGGTGATCGTCGTGGGCAACATGTACTGAGGCAGCTGACGGGCCAACGCGTTCGCCAACTCGGCGACGTCGAGCGTGCCGCCAGGCTCGGGCTGGACGTAGGCCGCGAGCGCCGTCTCACCGGCCGGGGTCTTACGGTCGACGGCGACCGCCGAGCGCACCTTCGGTTGCTGCGCCAGCACCGATTCGATCTCACCGAGCTCGATCCGGAAACCGCGGACCTTGACTTGATCGTCGGTGCGGCCCAGGTATTCGAGGTCACCATCGGAGCCGCGGCGGACGATGTCACCCGTGCGATACATCCGGGTGCCGGGCGCACCGTGCGGGTCGGCCAGAAAACGCTGCGCCGTCAGACCGGATCGCGCGTGGTAGCCGCGAGCCAGGCCGGGACCGGAGACGTACAGCTCACCTGCGGTGCCGAGGCCGACCGGACGCAGCCGCTTGTCGAGCACCCGGCAGTTCATCCCCGCCAGCGCCGATCCGATGGTCACCGGAAGATCCGGTGACAGCGGTGAACTGATCGCCACCATGATGGTGGTCTCGGTCGGTCCGTAACCGTTGAAGAATCGGCGACCGGGCGCCGCCCAGCGGCGAACCAGCGGCGCGGGACAGGTTTCGCCTCCGACGACCACCACCCGCAGCAGGTCGAGCCCGGTCGGTTCGAGCGAGGCCAGCGCCGACGGCGTCATGAATGCGTGGCTGATCTCGTGTCGCGCAATGACACTCGCCAGCTCGGCCCCGCCGTAGACCGTCGGCGGCGCGATCACCATGGTGGCGGCCGAGCCGATGGCCAGCAGCAGCTCGAGCACCGAGGCATCGAAGCTCGGTGACGCGAAATGCAGCGTGCGCGCGGCCGGAGTGAGCGTGTACCGGGCGATCTGCTCGGCACAGAACGCGGCGAGCCCGGCGTGGGTGACCGCGACACCCTTCGGGCGACCGGTCGAACCGGAGGTGTAGATCAGGTACGCCACATTCGAAATACGCAGCAGCGCGGGACGGTCGAGATAGGAGATGGGGTTGGCCGACGCTGCCGAAGTCAGCGCGACGAACTCGGGATCATCGATCGCCAGCCAGCGCACATCGGCAGGCAGCACGGGCGCGTATTCGCTGGTGGTCAACCCGATTTCGGCGGCACAGTCGGCGACCTGGAACTGGATGCGCTTGCGCGGCAAGCCCGGATCGATCGGCACGAACGCGGCACCCGTCTTCACGACGGCCCACACCGCGAGCACCGAGTCGATCGACCGCGGCAGCGCCACCACCACCATGGTCTCCGGACCGACCCCCATCGACAGCAGGGTTCGCGCCAATTGCGCGGACCGCGCATCGAGTTGGCGGTAGGTGATCGAGCGGTCGCCGCATACCGCCGCGACGCCGTCGGGATTGCGCTCCACCGCCGCGGCGAGCAGCGCGGCGAGCGTGGGTGAGTGCGTCGCCGAGGTCCGGCGGGAACGCGCGCGACGAGCAGACGAGGGGGTCCGCTGAATACCACTGGTCAAGCTCTGGTCCCGCCATGTGAAGTGATAAAGGTGAGAAGTCAACCGCTCGCGCCCGTGCTCAGCCCAGTCGCTCGGCGCGGAGCCACACTTTACGGCATTGGCTGCCAAGAGATTTCGAATTCAGAGGATCATCATCCGACGTTTATCGATGCGTCCCCGACGCTCGACCGCACCCACCGGCGGCTCGGTTCCAGGCAACGCCGTTGCGCGTCGGCGAACAGCCGCACACTGTCCAGTCCGGGCCAGTCGGCGGGCAGCATCTCCTCGGGGAGACCGGGATCGAGATAGGGAATGATGCGCCACTCGTCGAGCAGCGGCACGAAACGCTCGAAGGCCTGTCTACCGGTGAGGCTTTCCAGGACGAGAATGTCGCGATGGTGTTCGAGGAACGCCCGGTGCCGATCGGCGAGGGCGGGCAGATCCCACCATTGCGCCGCCGCCGCGCGCAGCGTATCGGGCACCGTGAGTTCGGTTGCGCGAAAAGATGTCACGTACTCGTCGAGCTCCAGCGCCGAGACGATCGCGGACGCCTCCGCCGCCAGATACTCCGGGCAGATCCACAGGCCCGCGGAAACGGTGCCGCAGCCGATCGAGGACAGTCGACGGCGCAGCTGATGTCGTGCGGCGCGCTGGGATTCGGGGATGCCGAACGAGATCAGATGCCAGGCCTCGTCATCGCCCATCTGCCGGAAGCCGAAGATGCGCGGGTCACCGCGCGAGTACATCGCCTCCGCGGCGTCGGTGATGCGGTATCCGCTGCGCCCGCCGCGGGATTCGGCCCCGAGCACCCCTTTGCCCTTCAGCCGGGTGACCGCCGTCCTGGTGCTCTGCTCCGGCACCCCGAGCCCGGCCAGCAGTGCGCTGAAGTCGGCGATGGCGATCCAGCCACCCAGGTCGCGGACATAGGCCCCGAGCACGGTCCGGGCGAGCGAGGTCGCGCTGCCCGGCCGCGAGTCGATGTCGTCGAGGACAGCCCCCGCGAGGTCAGCGCGGGGTGAGTTCATCGCGGATCGCCGCCACCCCGGCGAGCACCTCGGCGTAGGTGGTACTGAGTGGGCTCAGGCCGATCCGAATGCCCTGCGGCGGACGGAAATCGGGGATGACGCCGCGTTGCCAGAGTCGCGCGGTGATCTCCTTGAACTGGGGGTGGTCGATCGTCACATGGCCACCACGGCGGGCCGGGTCGGTGGGCGACGATACCGCAACGCCGAGCGGAAGCAACCAGGTTCGCACCAGTTCGAGCGCGAATTCGGTGAGCGCGACCGACTTCGCGCGCACGGCCGCCATGCCGGCCTCCTCGATCAGCGCGAGGGTGTCCTGGATCGGGAGCATGCCGATGATCGCGGGCGTTCCGCTGATGACCCGCCGGATCCCCTGCGCCGGAAGATATCCCTGTGCCATCTCGAACGGGCTCTCCCGCCCCATCCAGCCCCAGATCGGCTGGGTGAACTCGGCGATGTGCTCGGCGCGCACATAGCCGAACGCGGGCGCGCCGGGACCGCCGTTGAGATACTTGTAGGTGCAGCCGACCGCGAAATCGACTGCCCAGGAGTCGAGTTCGATCTCCACCGCGCCCGCCGAATGGCACAGGTCGAGCAGCAGCAGTGCACCGGCGTCGTGGGTGACGGCGGCGATGGCGGGCGCGTCGAGCAGATACCCGGACCGATAGGCGACGTGGCTGAGCACCACCAGCGCGGTGCGTTCGGAGACGGCCTCGGCCACGTCCTGCGCGGTGACACCGCCGGTGAACTCCGGTTCGATCCACCGCAGCGTCAGCCCGAGCTCGGTGGCGATCGCTTCCAGCAGGTAGCGGTCGGTGGGGAAGTTGTCCCGGTCCAGCACGATCTCGGTGCGCCCCGGCCGCAGCGCGAGGGCGCCGCGGGCGATCTTGTACAGCAGTACGGTGGTCGAGTCGCCGATCGTGGTCTGGCCGGCCGCGGCGCCGAGGATCGACGCGCCGATCCGCTCGCCGATCGTCAACGGCAGGTCGAACCACTGTTCGTCCCAGCCGCGGATGAGCCGGCCGCCCCACGCGTCGGTGACGAAGGCGGCGAGCCGCTCGGCGGTCGCCCGGGTGGGGCGGCCGAGCGAGTTGCCGTCGAGGTAGGCGACGATCTCGGGGTCGTCGCTGCCGAGGAAGCGGCCCGGGTAGTCGCGCAGCGGGTCGGATTCGTCGAGAGCCTTTGCGCGCGTGGCGAAGTCGAGCGGTGCGGTGGTCATGTCGTCAGCGTCCGATCTCCGTGCGTACCGCGAACAGTTCGGGGAAGAAGGTGAGGTCGAGCGCGCGCTGCAGGAAGCCGACCCCGCTGGACCCGCCGGTGCCGCGCTTCGTGCCGATGGTGCGCAGCACGGTGCGCAGGTGCCGGAACCGCCACAGCTGGAAGTTCTCCTCCAGGTCGACCAGCTCTTCGAACGTCTCGTAGATCGACCAATGCTCTTGCGGTGCTTCGTAAATGGACTTCACCAGGGGGAGTAGGTCCGGATCGAGGACGTAGGCCTGGGTCACGTCCCGATCCAGCGTCGAGCGCGGCACGTCGAGTCCGATCCGGGCGGCGTGCTGCCAGAACGCGTCATAGAGACTCGGCTCGTGCAGCAGCGTGTGTAACTCTTTGTGCGCGACGGGATCCGCTTCGAAGACCCGCAGCATCGAGGCATTCTTGTTGCCGAGGATGAATTCCACGGCACGGTACTGATAGGACTGGAAACCCGAAGAGTTCCCGAGAACCTCGCGGAACTGGGCGTACTCGGTGGGCGTCAGGGTCGCGAGCACCGACCACTGCTCGGTGAGCGTCTTCTGGATATGTTTCACGCGCGCAATGCATTTGAGCGCGACGCCGATGTCGTCGGCCTCGAATGCCGCCCGCGCCGCCCGGGTTTCGTGCAGCACCAGTTTGAGCCAGAGCTCGGTGGTCTGGTGCTGGATGATGAACAGCAACTCGTCGTGATGCTGCGGCCTGCTCACCGGATGCTGCGCGCTGAGCAGCGTGTCCAGGTCGAGATAGCCGCCATAGCTCAGACGCGAGCTGAAGTCGGTGACGATGTCGTGTTCGAGTGCGCGGGTGTTGTGCTCGACGGTCATGCCATATCCCTAACGCTAGGGTGCTGCCTTCACTCCACCGTATGACACTATCGTGACGAACGCCAGGCAGGTGTCATAGTTGGGCAACTGTCGCATCGGGGCTCGACCGCGTCTGCTGACCGGGATTCGCCTGCCCATGGTCGACCGTGTCGGTGTATCTCCTTGATTCGAGAAAGCGCGACGTCATGGAGGGGACATGCTCGACCGTCAGGAATTGCCGGACCCGGATCGCCCGCCATCGGACGTGCCACCGGCCGTCCGAGGCGACCGCACCTTCGATGCGTTGACGGTCGCCGTCGTCACTGCCATGAGCGCGGGATTGAAGGATGAGGCTGCGGCGCGCAGACTTTCGGTGTCGCTGCGCACCTACCGTAGATACGTCGCGGAGGTGATGACACGCCTCGGCGTCGCGACGCGTTTCCAGCTCGGCGTGCGGGCGGCCGAGCTGGGCATACTCGCCGGCGCGACATCATCGACTCGGGTCGGCGAGGCCGTACTGACCAGGGCGTGACGGCTCAGCGGGTGGTGAGGGCGAAAATGGGAATGGTTCGGTCGGTCTTGCCGCGGTAGTCCGCGTAGCCGGCGTACATGGCGTCCAGCTCGGCCCAGGCGGCGTCGCGTTCGGTGGCGGGGAGCTCGGTGGCGGTGACCGCGATGGTCCGCTTGCCGATCTCGACTTCCGCGTCGGGGTTCGCGCGCAGGTTCAGTACCCACGCGGGGTGCGTCGCGGCACCGCGATGCGACCCTGCGATCAGGTAGCGGTCACCGTCCTGGCGATACAGCAATGGTGAGGTGCGTCGTTGGCCGGACTTGCGGCCGACGGTGTTGAGCAACAGGATCGGCGCCTGCCCCATCTTGCCGCCGAGTTTTCCGCCGCTGACCCGATAGAGGGATGCGTTGAGGCCCACAAAGATTCGCTGGAGCTGGTTCTGAATCGACATGGCACCAGCTTATGTCGATCTTCGGAAGGCGGCGTTCGGGCCAATCGTGACAGGAAGCTGCCAACCTTGGCCTGTCCGGGCAAGTGCCATTGCCCCTAACTAGAACCAGTTCTAGTTTTACTGTCATGGCTTTCAACGTCGCAGACCTTCTCGAGCACGCGGTGGACGCGGTGCCCGACCGCATCGCCGTCATCTGCGGGGACCGCCAGGTCACCTATCGCGAGTTGGACGAACGCGCGAATCAGCTCGCGCATCACCTCGCCTCGCGCGGCATCGGAAAAGGTGATCACGTCGGGGTGTACTCGCGTAACTCCATCCAGGCGCTGGAGGCGATGTTCGCGGCCTACAAACTGCGGGCGGCGGTGGTCTGCGTGAACTACCGCTACGTCGCCGACGAGGTCCGCTACATCGCGGACAACGCGGACCTGAAGGCGCTGATCCACGAACGCGCCTACTCCGACGTCGTCGCCGAGGTGCTGCCGCACACTCCGTTGCTCACCGAGGTCATCGTCGTCGAGGACGGCTCCGATCGGGACTTCCGCCGCTACGGCGGCACCGAGTACGAGGCGGCGCTGGCGAACGAAGCGCCGGTGCGCGACTTCCCCGAGCGCAGCTCCGACGACCTCTACCTGCTGTACACCGGCGGCACCACCGGCTTCCCGAAGGGCGTGATGTGGCGGCACGAGGACGTGTGGCGCACCCTCGGCGGCGGCATCAACCACGTCACCGGCGAGTACGTCGCCGACGAGTGGGAACTGGCCGACGGTGCGAAGTCCGGACCCGCCGGCATCGTCATGGCGCCGCTGCCGCCGCTGATCCACGGCGCGGCCCAGTGGGCGTCGTTCATCGCGCTGAACTCCGGCGGCACAGTGGTTTTCGTGCCGCAGTTCGACGCGCACGAGGTATGGCGGGCCGTCGAGCGACACAAGGTCAATGTGCTCGCCGTGGCCGGCGACGCGATGGCGCGGCCGTTGTTCGACGCCTACCGCGAGCGTCCGTACGACGTGTCCGCGCTGTGGGCGTTGAGCAGCAACGCGGCCCTGTTCTCGCATTCGCTCAAGCAGCAGTACCTCGAGCTGTTCCCGAACCTGTTCATCACCGACGTGATCGGCTCCTCGGAGAGCGGCGGCACCGGACTCGGGGTGGTCACCAAGGACTCCGATCACACGCAGGGGCCGCGGGTGAAGTTCAACGCCCAGGCCGCGCTGATCGATGAGGACGGCGCGCTGCTCGAGCCGACGCCGGGCGCGGTCGGCCGGATCGCGCGCCGGGGTCACGTGCCGATCGGCTACTACAAGGACCCGGCGAAGACCGAGACGATCTTCATCGAGATCGACGGCACCCGATACGTCGTGCCCGGCGACTACGCCCGCTATGAGGAGGACGGCACCGTCACCCTGCTCGGACGTGGCTCGGAATGCATCAATACCGGCGGCGAGAAGGTCTATCCGGAGGAGGTCGAGGGTGCGCTGAAGTCGGCACCCGAGGTGTTCGACGCGCTGGTGGTCGGTGTCGCGGACGAGCGGTTCGGTGCGTCGGTGGCGGCAGTTGTCGCGCCGCGCAAGGGGATTCGGCTCGATCTGGCGGAACTGGACGCGCACGTGCGCACCAAGATCGCGGGCTACAAGGTGCCGCGGCGCTATTGGATCGTCGACGAGGTGATGCGGCAACCGAGCGGTAAAGCCAACTATCCGGCGGCCAAGAAGCACGTCGCTGAGCATCCCGAGGAGGTGCGGTCACCGCGCTGACCCCTGAAACTGTGGCTTTCGGCGTAGGGGCGGCGTCTCCGGTAATTAATTCATCGCCGCCCAGCTGAATACGTTATTCAACCGCAGTAATAGACGCGTGCCGTTCCAAGTATTCGGCGATTGTTTTTGTAGTGTGTGATGAATGACCGTGCAACTGGCTCGGGGGCAGGTAATTGTGCTCGAAGCCGAGCACATCGTTGTTTCGGTCCGGCACAGCGCGGCCGTCGATCTGTCCGCACTGTTGCTCACCGCGGACGGCATGGTGCGGGCGGACGCGGATCTGGTCTTCTACAACCAGCCGCTCGGTGAGGGTGTCCGACTGCTGCCCGGCGAGGAAGGTCGGCCGAGCGCATTGGCGCTGGATCTGCGCGCGATGTCTGCCGAGATCCAACACATCCGGATCGTCGTCGCGCTCGATGACCAGCAGGACGGCCTGGGCAATTACGCCGCCCCTGACCTGTGCATCGATGACGCCGACGGAAACCGATTGTGCGACTACATGGTTACCGACCTCGGCCCCGAGTCGACGGTCGTCGCCGTGGACTTGGATCGGTCGGGCCTCGACTGGCTGCTCCGCCCCCTCGGGCACGGCTACCACAGCGGGTTCGCAACCCTGGTAACCGCACACGGCGTCGCGGTGGGGCACACCCCGAAACCGCTGGTGCGTCAGCCCGCCCCGCATAATGCGAGCCTGCTCGGTGCGCCCACGGAAATGGCGCTGCGTAAACCGGGCGGTGCCGAATTGTCGCATGTGAAAATGGCATTGGGCTGGGACCCGGTCCGTGCGCCGGGTCGATTCGGACTGCGCGAGGTCGATATCGACCTCGACGCATCGGCACTGGTTTTTTCCGGCGACCAACTCATGGACGCCGCTTTCTACGGTCAATTGTCCTCCCGAGATGGCTCGGTCCGTCATCAAGGCGACAATCTCACCGGTTCGGGCAACGGTGACAACGAGATGATCGACGTCGACCTCACCCTGCTGTCACCTGAGGCATCGACCGTCGTCTTCGTCGTGACCTCCTACGCGGGACACACCTTCGAACGAGTCCGAAACGCGTTCTGGCGTCTGGTCGACGGCAAGACGAACGTCGAACTGACCGGCGGCAACCTGCGGGTCGGCGGCAGGCACACCGGCATGGTTGTGGCGAAAGTGCAACGCGAGGCCGACATCTGGAAGTTCCACACCGTCGGTGCCCCGATCCAGGCAGGGCATCCGGTCGAGGCGGCCGGACAGGTCGCTCCATACCTCTGATCTCAGTCGTCATCCGCCGGTTCGGCGCGCTGAAGCGACGGCGTTCGGTCGAACGGGCCGATAGTCCCCGCGCGGTCGGTAACGTCGAGGTCGGCCCCGGTCGGCGCATTGATCGGGGCGGATTTGCCGAGGAGGATGGAAGGCGTGGCCGGCGGTGCGGATATTCGGGTGAATCCGTGGGTCGCGCTGCGCCCGGACGAGGATGCCGAGCAGGTGGGCACGGATGTGTCGGCCGCGCACGAATCGTTTGTCGAGCGGGGTGAGGCGCCGGCGTCGGTGCGGCGGGTGGTCGAGGCGTCCTGGGTGCGCAGTCGCGGGAACGGTATCGATCCGGATCGGCAGATCGGGCGGACGTCGCTGACCGGAATCGAATTGGAGCGGTATCGGCGCGCGCATCCGATGGCGTCGGTGCGCCCGGTCGTGCAGACGCTGCTCGTCGAAGATGCCAGGGACACCGGGCTGTTGATCGCGATGAGCGATGCGCACGGCCGATTGCTGTGGGTGGAGGGCGATTCGGCGGCCAAGGACCGGGCGGCGGGCATGAACTTCGTCGACGGCGCGGACTGGAGTGAAGCCGCCGTCGGCACCAACGCCCCCGGAACGGCACTGGCACTTGATCATTGCGTGCAGATCTTCGGGGCCGAGCATTACAGCAGGCTGGTCCACCCGTGGAGCTGCGCGGCCGGGCCGGTGCACGATCCGGCGACCGGCCGGATACTCGGCGCGATCGATATCACCGGCGGCCCGCGCGTCGCCGCGCCGGAAGTACTGTCGCTGATCAGGGCGACGGTTGCCGTCGCGGAGTCCGAACTTCGGGCGCATCCGGTGTCGACCCGTACGGCACCGCGGGTGGAGCTGCTGGGCGCACAACCCGCGCTCCTGTTCGGCAACGAGCGAATCGCCTTGTCGCGCAGGCACTCGGAGATCTTGCTGCTGCTGATGGAACATCCCGAGGGACTCGCGACCGAGCACATCGCGGTACTGCTGGATGAACGAGACCTCGACGCCGTCACCGTGCGCGCCGAAATCTCGCGCCTGCGCAGGATTCTCGGCGGCACTGCTTTGGGCTCGCGGCCCTATCGGCTACTGACGGAACTCGATTCGGATGTCGGGGAGTTGCGCCGCAGTCTGCGCCGCGGCGACATCGGCGCGGCGGTGGCGCGCTACCGCGGCCAATTGCTGCCTGCCTCACGGGCACCCGGCGTCGGCCGGGTCCGGGAATCGCTGCGGGCACGGATGCGCGCGGCCGTCCTCACCTCCCGGGACCCGGCGATCCTCGGCTGGTGGATCTCGTCGGTCGACGGACGCGAGGACCGCGGCGCGTGGTCGGCCTATCTGGCCTCGCTCGACCGGGATTCGTCGCTGTATGCCCAAGTGGCGGCGCAGATCGGCATGTTGGATCGGGAGTTCGGCGGTCTGTGATCCGTTCCCAACGTTGATGCAACGTTGGCGTCATAGTGTCGTGGGTCACAGTGAGTGCCGCCGTGAACGCTAGGAGATTCGATGACCGTATACGCACGTCCTGGTTCGCCGGAGTCCCCGACGAGCTTCCAGTCACGCTACGACAACTGGATCGGCGGCCAGTGGGTTGCGCCGGTCAAGGGCCAGTACTTCGAGAACCCGACCCCGGTCACCGGTGAAACATTCTGCGAGATCGCGCGTTCCACCGCGGAGGACATCGAGCTCGCGCTCGACGCCGCGCACGCCGCCGCACCGGCCTGGGGCAAGACCTCGCCCGCCGAACGCGCGGTGATCCTGAACAAGATCGCCGACCGGATCGAGGAGAACCTCGAGGCGATCGCCGTCGCCGAGGTATGGGACAACGGCAAGCCGATCCGCGAGGCCCTGGCCGCCGACATTCCGCTCGCCGTCGACCACTTCCGCTACTTCGCCGGAGCCATTCGCGCGCAAGAGGGTTCGCTGTCGGAGATCGACAGCGACACCGTGGCCTACCACTTCCACGAGCCGCTCGGCGTTGTCGGGCAGATCATTCCGTGGAACTTCCCGATCCTGATGGCCACCTGGAAGCTGGCGCCCGCGCTGGCCGCGGGCAACGCGGTGATCCTGAAGCCCGCCGAGCAGACACCCGCCTCGATCCTGTTCCTGTGGAGCATCATCGGCGACCTGCTGCCGCCCGGCGTGGTCAACATCGTCAACGGTTTCGGCGTCGAGGCGGGCAAGCCGCTGGCGTCGAGCAACCGGATCGCGAAGATCGCGTTCACCGGCGAGACCACCACCGGCCGGCTGATCATGCAGTACGCGTCGCAGAACCTGATCCCGGTGACCCTCGAACTGGGCGGCAAGAGCCCGAACATCTTCTTCTCCGATGTGATGAGCGCCGACGACGACTTCCTGGACAAGGCCCTGGAAGGCTTCACCATGTTCGCGCTCAACCAGGGCGAGGTGTGCACCTGCCCGTCGCGTTCGCTGATCCAGGCCGACATCTTCGACCGGTTCCTCGACCTGGCCGCATTGCGGACCAAGGCGGTGCGCCAAGGCGATCCGCTCGACTCGGAGACGATGATCGGCGCGCAGGCGTCCAACGATCAGCTGGAAAAGGTGTTGTCCTACATCGAGATCGGTAAGGGTGAGGGCGCACAGCTGGTGACCGGCGGCGAGCGCGCGATGCTCGGCGGCGACCTGAACGGCGGCTACTACGTGCAGCCGACCATCTTCACCGGCCGCAACGCGATGCGGATCTTCCAGGAGGAGATCTTCGGCCCGGTGGTCTCGGTGACCTCGTTCACCGATTACGACGACGCCATTTCGATCGCCAACGACACCCTGTACGGCCTCGGCGCGGGCGTGTGGTCCCGGGACGGCGGCACGGCGTATCGCGCGGGCCGCGACATCCAGGCCGGGCGGGTGTGGACCAACACCTACCACCAGTACCCGGCGCACGCGGCGTTCGGCGGATACAAGCAGTCCGGCATCGGCAGGGAAAATCACAAGATGATGCTCGACCACTACCAGCAGACCAAGAACCTGCTGGTGAGCTACGCGCCGAAAGCCATGGGATTCTTCTGATGCCGAGCACTATGGCGAAGCGGGAACGGGCGGCACGGTGAGTGTCGCCCCGCCCCGGTTGGTCGCGACCGTGGGGGCGGCGGCGCTGTTGCGCCGCCTCCGCGACGTGCACGGTGCGCTGATGATGCACCAGTCCGGCGGGTGCTGCGACGGGTCGTCGCCGATGTGTTATCCGTTGGGGGAGTTCATCGTCGGCGATCGTGACATCCTGCTCGGTATCCTCGATCTGCGCCTCGCGGTGGGAGAGGTGCCTGCGAGTCTGCCGTCCGCCGACCTCGACGCCGTGCCGGTGTGGATCTCCGGATCGCAGTTCCAGGTTTGGAAACACACGCAACTCGTCATCGACGTGGTGCCCGGTCGCGGCGGCGGATTCAGCCTCGAAGCGCCCGAGGGCTGGCGATTCCTCAGCAGGGCAAGAGCATTCACCACCGTGGAGAACGAATCACTCGAATCCGCGCCCCCCGTGGTGGGGACCGAGTACGCCGAGGGTGTCCGTCCGCCGGTCCCGGATTCCGCGCAGGTGGTGGCGGAGGCGGTGGACGCCTGCCCAGTGCCCGCGCCACCCACCGCGCGCTGAGGCTGGCGGGGAGTCCGCCGCGACACAGGCCGTAGCAAACCCCCAGGCGTCACACGAAGGGGCTTCCCGGCTGAGGCATCCTCGGTGCGCCGTTGATGGTCGATTTAAGCCACGGTGACTACCGACCAGTAAATTCCCTTGATCGCTTTTAGTAGCGCTTAACTGAAAGGTTTTGAACGGCAGCATTCGCGGTCTCGTCCTATGCTTCGGCCATCCGAAATAGCTTCGAGTCGCATCCAAGGGCAGACATGCGAATAATGGGCAAACGTTTGGTGTCACCAGATCCCAAGCGTCACCTATGGATTTTAGGTTTCATCGCACCGGCGACCGCGCTGCTGCCCTCCCAACTGGTGTTGCGCACGGGCTCTCCGGTCTTCTGGTGGAGCGGTCCGATCATCGTGTTCGTCGTTATCCCGGTGTTGGATTGGATGGTGGGGGAGGACGGCAATAATCTGCGCGACGAGGAATATGAGGTGCTGTCGCACGACCGGTACTACCGGTGGTGCACGTTCCTGTTCCTGCCGGTCCAGCTGATCGGCCTGGTCGTCGCATGTGCCATGTGGTCCGGTCACGAGTTGAGTGTGGTGGACAAATTAGGCCTGGCGGTGACGGTGGGCTTTGTGAGCTTCATCGGTATCAACGCCGCCCACGAATTGGGGCATCGGGTCGAGAAACTGGAGCGGTGGCTGTCGAAAATCGCCCTGGCACAGTCGGGTTACGGCCACTTCACCGTCGAACACAATCGCGGACATCACGTCTGGGTGGCCACACCCGGCGATCATTCGAGTGCGCGGTACGGTGAGTCGCTCTGGGAATTCCTGCCACGCTATCTGGTCAGCGCTTTCCGGGCCGCGATCGAGCTGGAAGGGGTGCGGTTACGCCGGAAAGGCCACGGGTGGTGGAGTATTCACAACCAAATCCTGCAGGGATGGTCGATTACCGTGGTGCTGTTCGGTGGACTGCTCACCGTATTCGGCTGGCACATTTTGCCGTACCTATTACTGCAAGCAGTGCTCGGTATGGGGTTGCTCAAGACGATCGGCTACATCGAGCATTATGGACTGCTGCGTGAGCGCAAGCCCAACGGTTCATGGGCGCGCTTCTCGCCCAAGGACAGTTGGGACTGCGACTGGCTGGTCACCAACCTCTTCATCTTCAATGTGCAGCGGCACAGCGATCACCACATCAATACCGGACGTCGGTATCAGACGCTGCGCAATTCCGAAGAGGCGCCACGGCTTCCGGCCGGATACATCGCCATGGTCCTGTGCGCGGCGGTTCCGCCGCTCTGGCGGCGCGTGATGGATCCGCGGGTGCTCGCGCACTACGACGGCGATATCACCAAGGCCAATATCCAGCCCAGTAAACGAGCCAAGATCCTGGCGGCCCATGGACGAAGTGAACTGAACCAGGCCTGTGGGGTCGGCGGGCGACAGCTCGAGCGTCCGGCTGGGACGGTCGAGCCGGCCGTAGACGGCCTCGTGCCGGGATAAGACGTGAGGGTCTACAGAAACCCTTAGCGGCCAACTGTGACGGGTAACAGCGCCGCAGGGGCCTGTTGCCTAGAAGTAACTAGTGCATCCAACAGGCTGTGACGCTTATGCTCATCAGCATCTATGACGACAGGTGACCGTTTGCCGACATAAGGCGGTAACTCGATGGCCGTTATCCAACCCATGGTTCGAACGTGGTGGAACGACCGGGTCGATTATCGCTGGCTGCTTCAGACGCTCGAATCCCATTCGGCGCTGCGCCCGCTGAAGTTCATGGTCGGCTGCGGGGGCTTCGGGATGGCCGTGATCACGGTGCTGGCCGTGGTGTCACAGGTGGGACAGACCGGGCTGGTGGGACAGTTGCAGGCCGCCGCCGCGACCGTGCTCGCCGGGGTGTGGGCGTTGCGTTGGTGGACGTTGCCGTGGCCGGGGGAGCTGGAGTCGCTCGCCTGGGTCGCGGCGATCGATGTCGCTATCGCCGCCAACAATGTGCTGGTCCGGGACCGGCTCTTCGGTCTCCAGGGCGTCGTGCTGCTGGTGACGACCGGGGGATATGTGACGATCTTCCACGGTCCGCGGGTTTTGGCCGTGCACATCGGCTGGTCACTGCTGGCGAATGTGGTGCTGGCGAGCATGATGGTGATCGGCTTGCCGCATGCCGGACGTGGGACCGGAGATCTCGCCCTCGGCGCCGGGGTGGTGGTGTGCAATTTCGTGGTGATCGGGGTGGTGCTCCCCATCGTCCAGTTCTGTCACTGGCTACTGCGGCTGGATGCGCTGTCGGATCCGCTTACCACGCTGCTGAATCGGCGCGGCCTCGACTCGTACCTCTCGCGATTCGTCGGATCCTGCGGCCGCGGCGACGTGTACGTCGTGACGCTCGATCTGGATCGGTTCAAATCCGTCAACGACACCTTCGGTCACCCTTTCGGCGACGAGGTGCTGGTGCGGACGGCCGAATGCCTGCGGTCCACAGCTCTGCCCGGCGCTGTCGTCGCGCGTACGGGCGGTGAGGAATTCGCGATCGTGGGCTTCCTGGGTGATGAGGTCGTCGGTGCCGTGGCCGAGCGGGCCCGGCGCGCGGTCGAGACGATGTCCGATCTGCCGATCGCGATCACCGTGAGCGTCGGGGCCGCGGTGGGTGAATCCGTGGGGGCCGGCGCGGGGGGCACTGTGCCGAGTCAGTTGTTTCGCCGCGCGGATTCGGCCATGTATCAAGCAAAACAGTTGGGCGGCAACACCGTCGTGATCGCCGAGCCGGACAACGTGCTCCCTGAGCCTGTCGGCCCGGCACAGGTTCGGTCTTCGATACGGACATAACCGGCACGCACGTACTGGATGTTGCTCACCTGAATCAATCCTTGCTCACCTGAGCAAGACGAGCTACAGTTTTGCTCATGCAAGCAAACAGTGGCTCGGATAAGCAATCGGGCCGTACCTTCACCGAGGCGGCTCGGCGCGCGCAGATCGTGGCGGCCGCGATCGACGTCATCGCCGAGCACGGCTTGCCCAACGCCTCGTTCGCGAAAATCGCGCAGCAGGCCGGGCTGAGCAGCACCGGCATGATCTCGTACCACTTTCGCGGCAAGAACGACCTGATTCGCGAGGTAGCCGACGAAATCGTGCGGGTGAACACCGAATTCGTGGTGTCCAAGCTCGACCGCGAGGCCGGTTACCTGGCCCCGTTGCGCGCGTACTTCGCCGCCAACCTCGCCTTGCCCGACGAGTACCCCACCCATCAGCGGGCGCTCGCCAGCATCGTCGCCAATGCCAGGCCGGACGACCCACACACGCTGGGCCTGATCGAGAAGGTCGATGAGATCGCCCGCGGCCAAGAGGCGTGGCTCCGAGAAGGGCAGCGGGCCGGGGAATTCCGGTCCTTCGATCCCGCGATCATGGCGCTGGCCATTCGGTCCGCCCGGGACGCCGCCGTCGCCCGCGCCGCGGACGATCCCGACTTCGACGCCGCCGCCTGCGCCCGTGAACTGGCCGATCTCTTCGAATTCGCCACCCGTAAGCAATCGTGATCAACACCGGAGCCGAGATGAACGCACCACAGGTCCTCACCGCCGAACGCACGCCGGAGCAGAAACGCGCCGCCGTCCGCCGACACCTCCTACGTCAGCTGATCGTCGATTTGGTGGTCCCACTCGGCGGCTACTACGCCCTGCGCGCGGCCGGGGTGAACCCATGGCTGGCGCTGATCGCGCCCTCGCTGCTCATCGCGGGAATCGTTGCCTACCATGCGATTCGCGAGCGCCGCGTCGAGGCGTTCGCGCTGTTCACCCTCTCGATGATCGTGGTCGGCACGCTGATGACCCTGGTGACCGGCGATCCCCGCACGCTGCTGGTCCGCGACAGCTGGATCTTCGGGGTGCTCGGCCTGTGGATGCTCGGCAGCCTGCTCACGCAACGTCCATTCATGCGCACCGCGTCCCGCGCCCTCGTCACGGCGAAGATCGGCGAGGAAGGCTACCGGCAGTGGGATGCCCGCTGGGACAACGACTCCCGATTCCGCAGCAGCCTGCGGGTATTGACCGCGGTGTGGGGCACCGCCTTCACCCTCGACGCCCTGGTGCGCGTACTGCTCGCCTACACCCTGCCGATCGATGCGATACCGCTGGTGAGCACCCTGCAATGGCTGGTCGTCCTCGGCGCGGTCATCGTCTTCCACAACATCTACGTCACCAAACGCGGTCTGAAGGCCTGAGTTTCAGGCCAGCGAGAAGTGCTCTACCGCCTGGCTGCTCGAGCTGCTCCGGCAAACCGCTGAGGGCCGCGGGCAGGCAGGCATTCTCCGGGACTTCCCCCACTGTGGCATCACTCCAGCGGGGGAGGGGAGGTCCACTCAGGAGGTGATGAACTCATGGGATCACTTCCCTACCATGGCGGTCGTGTCTATCGCCCGCGCTGCTCGCTGTCGCGTCCTGCTCGTCGCGGGGCTGTGGCTGCTGCTTGCTTCGGTGGGGATGGCGCCCGCGTCGGCGGACTCCGCTGCCGCGGGTGCCGATGTCTCGGTCGCGCAGACGCTCGGTGATCGGGAATTGACGATCGTGCTGCGGCGGGTGACCAGTGTGCCCGGGCCGTTGCGCGTGGATGTGGTCACGCACGCCGGTACTGCCGCCGGGCAACTCGCGCTCGCGGTGACACCGACGGGAGCCGGTTCGGACCTGCCTGCGCCGGGCGTGCCGACCGCCGAGGCCGTTGTCGAACTCGGCGGCACGCCCGGGATGTACTCGGCCACTCTCGATATGGATCGGCCCGGTCCTTGGGAACTGTCGATCGGCGACGGAGTGCGGGTCGCGCGGATTCCGTTCGTGGTGCCCGAGCAGGTCACCTCGCCGCCGGAGCGGCTGGTCTACCTGGGTTTCCTGGTGGCCGGTGTGCTGCTGCCGGTTTCGGTGTTGATCGCGATGCGGGCCCGGCACAGTGCGTGGGCGTTGATTCCGGCCGGTGGGATGGTGGCGGGGGTTGCCGTGTCGGTGACCGCGGCACTGCTCTCGGCGTCGTTGCCGCTGCCGCCGCAACCGGGTGGTCAATTGGATCCGACGGTGGACAACGTCACCGATCCGTATTCGTTGAACCAGCCGTTGATTTCGGACTACTCCCGGCCTCCTGTGCTGCTCACCGTCGAAGGGTCGGTAACCGCCGGGCGGCCAGGCGATTTCGATCTCGTGCTGATCGATGCGGCTACCGGGGCGGCCGTGGACGATCTGCTCGTGCACGACAGTGCGCTGGTACATCTGCTGGTGGTCGGACCGAGTGGTGGGCTGTCGCACCTGCATCCGATCCGGACCGGGCCCGGCCGGTATCAGGTTCACCTGACCGCCCCCGAGCCCGGTCGTTACGCGCTGTCGGCCGAGTTGGCTCGCCGCGGCGGTGGTGTCCAAATGGTGCGTGCCGCAGCCGGGTTCACCGCCGTGCCGGACGATGCGAGTGCCGCGCCGCAGATATCCGGCGCCCCCTTGCGTCTCGGCGGTGGCGACAAGTCCGCTTCGCTGGTTCTCGGCGGCAACTCCATCACCGTCAAGACAACCGATGCGGTGGTAGGAAAACCGACGACCGTCACCGCCGAAGTCGGTGACACCTCCGATCTGCAACCGTGGCTCGGCATGGTCGGCCACCTGATCATGGCGGGTCCGGTGCCGGAGGGCACTGTGGATATTGCTGCGGCCGTGCAGAACTCGGCTGTTTGGGGTCATGCGCATTCGATGGGGCCGACGTCGATGCCGGATATGCCGGGGATGAGTGGTGCGCACGACATGCCGGGAATGACTGGTGCACACGACATGCCGGGGATGGGCGCGGCCGGCTCGGGACGCGGGGTCATGCTCATGCCGCCCGTGAACGGTGCGAGTCCACCCGACGAAACCGTGGCTGCGTTCGGACCTGACGTTCCGTTCACCTTCACGTTCCCTGTCGCGGGCCGGTACCGGCTCTGGATCCAGGTCGAACGCAACTACACGCTGCTCACTGTCCCGGTGGTGCTCGACGTCGCGGGAGCGCAGCGATGAGCGCGTTCACCGGTCGAGGTTCGCTTCGTGTTGTCGCCGCGGTGGGTGCGATCGTCGTAATCGCTGTCATCGGATGGCTGGTGTGGCCTAGTCCGCCTGCGCCGGTCGTGCTGAAAACCGGTACGCCCCAACACCTTGTCACCGTCACCATCGACAGTCTCCGGCTGGGCGAGACCGCCGTGGACGTGACCGTCACCGACCGCGCGGGCGCTCCGATAGACCATGCGGCAGTACAGGTTCAAGCGATCCAGCCGCTGATGGGCCATGCCGGAGCGCCGATCTCGGCCGCTGCCAACGGGTCCGGTCGCTTCCACGCGCCCGCGGTCTCGCTGATGATGATTGGCCCCTGGGAGCTGCACCTGTCCATCGACGCGCATAACGGCATCGACCAGATCACCCTGCCGCTGTGGGTCGGCGGCTGAGCCTGATCGCACGCCCGAACCGCAGGAGCACTACAGAGGAGGGACCGCTCGTCATGAATATCTCAGCACCGCCCGACACGATCGACAGCGCGCCGAACACCGCCGCAGGCGCGTCCGACAACAGCACCGCCGCCCGGGTCGGGGCCTGGGGCGTGCTGTTCGGCACCGCCGTCACCTTGATCGGCCTCAGCTGGGATATCCAGTGGCACAACGACGTCGGCCCCGACACCTTCTTCACGCTGCCGCATCTGTTCCTGTATTCCGGCAGCGCGCTGTCCGGCTTCGCCAGCCTCGCCATGGTGCTCATCGCCACCTTCGCCCAGCGCGCCGGACGGCCCGTGCCCGCGATGGGCGGCACCCCCATCCGAGTGTTCGGCAGCAACCTCACCGCGCCGCTCGGCTACATGGTCGCCGGGGCGGGTGCCGCATTGTTCCTGCTCTACGGCCTGCTCGATATGCAATGGCATTCGATCTACGGCTTCGACGCGGTGCTGAACACCCCGTCGCACGTGGCGCTGTTCCTGTCGATCACGCTCACCATGATCGGCAGCATCATGGTCTTCGCCTCCCACCGCGACCATCGCTGGGGCCAGGCCGGAATCGTGCTGGCCGTCCCGATCCTGATCACCTTCGCGCCGATCCTCGCCGAGGCGTTGAACAACCTGGAACTGCCGATCAATTCGATGATTCTGGGCACCGTGTTCTTCGGGCCGATGCTGCTGGTGCTCGGTGCCGCCGTGCTGGCCCGCCCCGGTGCCGCCATCGCCATCGCGCTCGCCCTCGGCATCATCCAGGCGATCCTCTGGTGGTTCTCGCCGTGGGCCGCGGAAACCTACGCCTCGGCCATCGGGCTGCCGCTGCGGGACGGGCTCGGGTCGCGCCCACCGTCGTTGCCCGCCATGATGCCGATGTTCCTGCTGCTCGCCGCCGTCGCGGTGGAGGGTCTGTTCTGGCTGGCCCGCACCCGCGGCTACGACGCGAACAAGATCGTGCTCGCGGCCGGTCTGGTCACCGGTCTCGTTGTCGGCGTGACCTTTCCGCTGCAGTTGCTGTTCATTCACGCCTTCTCGCACCTCGCCTTCAGCGACGTCGCGCTGTCCACCCTGGTCGCGATACCGCTCGGCCTGCTCGCCGGCTTCCTCGGCGGCCGCTTCACCCGCATGCTGCCCATGCCCGCAACGGAGACCGCCCGATGACCATCCTGCGCAAACTCGCCCTCACCGTGCTGGCCACCATCACCTTGTCGCTGGTCGCGATCGCCCCCGCCTCGGCCTACGCCCCCGTCGACATCGTGCACACCGAACGGGTCCAGGTCGGCCCCTACGCCATGACCGTCGGCTTCTCCACCTGGCCCATCCGCGCCATGAAGTCGCTGGACTTCACCTTCATGCCCGAAGGTGGCATCGCCGACAAAACCGGAACCTTTCGCATCGCAGGTCCCGCGTACAGCACCTGGAAACGTAACGCGCCACTCGTCCGGCACCCCCGCAAACGCGACTCATGGGGACTCGACATCCTGGCCATCAACGATCCCGGCGAGTACAGCTTCCTCTTCACCCTCGACGGTCCCCTCGGGCACGGTGAAGGCACCCTCGACGGCATCCACGTCCTCGACCAACCCGGCCCGCCACTGCCCTTGAGCTGGACGATCGCCTCGCTGCCGCTCCTCGGCCTGATCGTCTTCCTCGCCGTCGCCTGGCGTCGAACCCGCCCCGCCCGCCAACCATTGCCGCTCTGACTGGCAACCTTCCGGTTACTCTTCGTACATGATCCTGTTCCTCCTGCCAGACCACGACTACGACCCCACCGAATCGGCGGTGCCGTGGGCCGCACTGCGGGACGCCGGGATCCCCGTCCGCTTCGCCACCCCGGAGGGTCGAGTCGCCCTCGCCGACGACCGCCTGGTCGAACAGGGCTTCTCCCTGCTGTCCCCACTCCTGATGACCCGCTCCGACGCGCTACGCGACTACGACCGGATGCGCGAAGATCCCGACTTCCAGTCGCCCCTGGCGTATTCCGACGTCGTCGACGCGGAGGTCGCGGGCGTCTTCGTGCCGGGCGGCCACGCTCCCGGCATGAAGTCGATGCTCGAATCGGCCACCGCCCAAAACATTTTCGGTCACGCCATACTGGCGGGAAAGCCGGTCGCCGCCGTCTGCCACGGAGTTCTGCTCGCGGCCAGGGCAACCGATCCCGAGACCGGTCGATCGGTGCTGTACGACCGCCGAACCACAGCCGTCACAGCCATTTTGGAACTCTCGGCCTGGAACCTGACTCGCCTACGCCTGGGCACCTACTACCGAACCTATCCCCAAACCGTGCAAGCGGAAGTAACTGCCGCCCTGCGTGATCCCCGCCAATTCGCCCGCGGCCCCCTGATCCCGCGCCGCGACACCGCATCCCGCCGCAACCGCGGCTTCACCGTCCATGACCGCAACTACATCTCGGCCCGATGGCCCGGCGACTGTCACCGCCTGGCCGCCGAGTACCGAGACTTGGTGCTGGACAACCGAAGCGCTCACTGAGCGGTCAACTCTGACCGCCGGTCAGGTATGCCTACTGCAGGACGAAGAACAGGAAGCCCGGGCTCGTGGTGAGGGCTCGGTATTCCTCGGGGAACAGCTCGCGGGCTGCTGGCACGGGCGATGGCTCACTGATGGTGGAGATGCGGAAGCCGGCCGCGGTGAAGGCGTCGGTCATCGCGTGTAATGGGCGGACCCAGAAGCTGATCGGGACGGTCTGGTCGCCCAAGGTCCAGTGGACGTCCCATTTGTAGGTCGACAAGTAGTCGGGGCTCTGCCCGGCCAGGCGTTGCATGCCGTAGGCCACGAAAGGGTGGTCGACCGAGACGAGTAGTCGACCGCCGGGTGTCAGGACGCGGCGCAGTTCGCCGAGCGTCGGCCCCCAGTCCCGCAGGTAGTGCAGCACCAGGGACGCGACGACGTCGTCGAACTCGCCATCGGCGAAGGGAAGTGGTTCCGCGAGATCGGCGCACCGCAGCTCCGCCTCGGTACCGAGGCGCCGTCGCGCCAGCTCCAGCATCGCGGCACTGGCGTCGATGCCGGTCACGGTGGCGCCGCGCTCGCGCAGCGCCGCGAACAGCGGACCGGAGCCGCAACCGGCGTCGAGGATCCGTCGGCCGGCCACGGCTCCGGCGAGCCCGAGCATCGCGGGCCGCTCGTAGTAAGCGTTGTAGAGGTTGTTCTCGTTCTCGGCCGTATACACCTCGGCGAAGCTGTCATAGTCGTTCGCTCGCAAGGGAAGTGCACGACTCTCTGGGACCGGATTCATGTACCCCATGCTGGCATGCCGAGCCCGCCCGCACCCGGTGATGTGTGGGTCTCAGGAGGCGGTGAAAGCGGGGAGACGCAGCGCGGTGTACGCCGAGCGGCCGACCAACGCGGTAGGTGGATTTGGCTGACGACGTCGTAGAAGAGGTCGTCGGCGGTGCGCATCGCGCTGACCACGCGCCGGATCTCCCAGCCGTCGTCGGCGAAGACAGAGGCGATCAGGTCGCGTTGCGCGGCCGGGTCGCGCGGGGGTTCGGCGCTAACTCGCACTATCGCTGGTGCGGCGGAAACCCAGAACGGGATAATGCGGGTCGGTGCCGCCCGGTTTGCCTTGGCCATGGCCGATGAAAGATGTCGCTGCGGCTAAATAGAGGTGGTGCCGGGCGCCGATCGCGGTGAGCTGAGCGCAGGTGTCAGGATGTGGCTGGTCTTCGCGAATCGTGTTGGACGCCAGCCGGACTGCGGCAATCTTGTCCGCGGTGGTGAGGAAGAGCCCACCGGGCCGGAGCACCCTGGCCACCTCGGCCAGCACCGGCTCGGCATCATCGAGCAAGTGCAACAACCACACTGCGGTCACCGTGTCGACCGAGCCGCTCGGCAGCGGAAGCGCAGTGGCATCGGCCCGCGCCACCCTCCCCGGAAGCCGCCGCCCGGCCTGCCGCAACATGCCGACCGACAGATCGATGCCGACCACCCGATGCCCGAGCGCATCGAGCTCAGCAGCCACAATCCCGGTACCGACCGCGAGATCGAGAACCACACTGCGCGAAGGGATCAACCCATTCAACGCAACGGCCGCCGCCTCAGCCCGCGGCCCCCCGCCCCGCGTCCGGTCATAATGAGTCGCTTCATCGTCATAATCGAGCACCCCACCATCATGCGTTGTCGTAGAAGCCCCGTTCATTCGCCTAGACCCAGCGCAGATCCGCAGCGCCACCGGCGCCCCCGCGCGCGAGTTGTGCAGCCGCGCACGAATCTGCCAGCAATTCTGTGCGCGGCTGCACGATTCGTGCGCGGCGCCCACCGCGGGATTACTGGACTGGCTGACCTCCGCCTACTCGCTCGGTGCCGGGCATTTCGGGAGTGTGAACCTGGGCGGTGGTTAGTCGGCGTGGCGGACGCAGGAGGCGATGGGTTCGCTGGGTTGGTCGTCGGGGCGGCCGGTGGCTACTCGGTCGAGGGTGACGGTTACTGTTCCGGCGCGGTCGATTTCGACGCGTTTGTTGCCGTTCTGTCCGTCTACCAGGACGGTGGCGAGGTGGCGGCGGCCAGGGGGGAGTATGCGGACGGTGATGTGGCCGTCGTGGACGTTGTCTAGTTCGCGGGTGGCCACGTGGCGGACTCGGGTGCAGAGCAGGGGAGCGGTGGTTTCGAGGCCGCCGTCGTCGAGGAGCATTACTTCGACGCCGCGTTGGCGGGCGGCGCGGGCGGCGGCGAGTAGTTCGGGGGTGGAGAGTTGGGGGGCGCGGAGTTCGTCGCGGAGTTCGGCTTCGAGTAGCCGGCATTCCTCGCGCTCGTCGGCTTGGAAGGGGACGGCGGCGGCGATGCGTTCGAGCATGGGGCGGGCGCGGCGGTCGAGTCGGTTGAGCTGGCGTTTGCGTTCGGCGTTCTGGGCGTCGATTCGGGCCTGTTTCACGGCGCGGGCGGTGGACTCGATTTCGAGGTGGTGCAGCGACCGCAGGGTGGGGCGCATGATGGCGGCGAAGACGGCGGCGATGGCGACGTTGACCATCGGCACGACGGCCTGCACGTACGCGGTCGGTTCGCCACCGGCGGCGAGCACGACGGCGAGCCAGGTGGCCGCGGTTCCCGTCCAGGCCAGCACGTTCCGGCCGCGCAACACGAGCATCGCCAGCGCACTACCGGCGGTGTAGGCGGTCCACACGCTGGTGTGCGCGTGCAGCTCTGCGGTGACTTGTTCGTGGGCGATCAAGGTGGCGATGGGACCGGCGGCGGCCACGAAGGCTGCGGCCTGCTGGCGGATCGGGGTCCCCCTGTCGAGCACGACGACAACGGTGGCGACGGCGATGAGCACGGCCGCGGCCACCAGCGCCACCGACAGCGGCAGTTCGGCCCGGCGCACCGAGCGGATCACCACGGCGGCGTCGGTGGCGAGCACCACGGCGATGATCGTCACCATGGTGGCGCGGTGTTCGCTGAGCAGCCGGCTCAGGTCGCCGTCGTCAGGTGTCATCGGGTGCGTTCCATTCCAACGTGATTCGGGTGCCCGCACCGGGACGGGAGTCGATGGTGGCGCGGCCGCCCGCCTCGCGCATCCGCTGCACGATGCTCACCGTGACGCCGAGCCGGTTCGCCGCGATCAGCGCCGGATCGAAACCTGCCCCGTCGTCGGCGATGACGACGGTGATGCCGCACGCGCGCGCCATGATCGACAACTGCCGCGCGACCGAACGCCCCGGCACATCGGCGTGCCGCACGCTGTTCCGAACGGCTTCCCCCGCGGCTTCGGCGAGCGCGGTCACCGCGGCGGCATCGATGCGCAGATCGGCCGAGCTGTAATCGTGGCGAACCCGCACGCGCAGTTCCGCCTCGGTGGCGTCGACCACTTCGCGCGCGATCGTCTCGATCGCCTCGAGGTCGGTGCGTATGTCGTTGACGCGCCCGATGGCCGCGAACTGGCCGAGCGCTTGATTCGCTTGCCGCGCAAGCATGGTGGGGCAGCCGCCGCGCGAGGTGTCGAGCAGGGTGGCGAGCACCTTGTCGTGGATCACGCCGGCGAAGCGCGCCCGTTCGCTGGCCCGCGCCTCGTCCGCCGCCGCGCGTGAGGCCAGGTGGTGTGCGCGCGCCCGTTCCTTGTCGAGCAGGCGGGCCGCGCGCCGCGCCGTTTCGGTGATGTAGACGAAGGTCACCGTGATGCCGAGGATGCGCATCGAGGTGAGTGCGAATTCGGTCCAGCCGAGGTCGCCGGTGGCCTCGCCGGTGGACGATGCGGCAAGCACGCTGACGCCGACGACGTAGATCGCGGTGGCCGGCGTCCGCCAGGCCAGCGTTGCCGCGACCCCGCCGAGCGGGACCAGCCGATAGATCCATTCCACATCGTCGGTGACCTGCCCCGGCAGCACCGCGAACCCGGACAGCCCGACGGCCATCGCGAAAACCGTTGCGTGCGTTGCCGCGATGACCCGTACGGTGGGCAGCGCGACCTGCAGCGCGGTCGCGGCCAGCAGCAGCGCGGTGCCGAAGACGCCGAACATGGCCAGCGCGGTCCACCAGCCGGGGAAGTGCCGCGACTGCTCGGCGATCTCGGCCGCGTCGCCCGCGCCGAAGATCCACACGCCGACACCGAGCGCGAACAGCAGAATGCGGTCGATCTGCTCGGTGGCGGCTCGGCTGATCGAAGTCTGCTGGCTACATCGACCCGACAACGCGGCCACGGTGCGGCCGAACAGTGACGGCGACATCGAGGTCATCGCGGTTCGCCGACCTCGATCCTGGACCGGCTCGACGCTCGCCTCGGTGCGTACACGGCCTTGGCCTCGCGCTTCGGGCGCAGGTTGATCGTCAACTTCATCGCGGCGTCCCGGTCGATCCGCAGCGTGCCGCCGGCCAGCAGCAACGCGGTGAAGATCTGCCCCTCCAACAGCGCGAGGGCGGAACCGATGCAGACATGCTCGCCCGCGCCGAAAGGCAAGTAGGACAGCCGCTCCCACGACCGGTCCGCCTCCTGCGCGAATCGATCGGGGTCGAATTTCTCCGGATCAGGGAACTGCCGAGCCGACCGGTGCATCACGTACGGGGCGACGAACACGATCGTGCCCTCGGCGATGGCGTAATCGCCGATCCGCGTCGCGCACGCGGCCTCGCGCAGGAACGCGGGCGACGGCGGATACAGCCGCATCGACTCCTTGAACACCTGCAGGCAGTAGGGGAGTTGTCCCAGATCCTCGGCCGTCGGCGTCGCGTCGCCGAGCACTCGATCGACCTCGGCGGCGGCACGTTCGGCGATGCCGGGATGGCGCGACAGCGCGTACGCCGTCCAGAACATCGCGTCGGCGCTGGTCTCGTGCGCCGCGGCCCACAGGTTGATCACCTCGTCGACCAGCCGGTCCTGGCTCATCGGCGCACCGTCGCGGTCGCGCTGGGCGAGCATGGCGGACACGATGTCGTCGTGCCGTTCGGGATTCCGGCGCCGCACGTCGATCGCGCGGGCGGCCCAGTCGCGCACCAGCGCGAGATCCTGGATGAAGTCGCGGTTGCGTTTCGTCGGAATGTTCAACGGCGCCACGATCGGTCGCGACATCGCCCGCATCTCCCAGTCGAAGATCCGGGTCGCCGCCTCGACCACCTCCCGGTGCGCGTCGAGCGGTTCGTCGATCAGCAGCCCGGCGACGACGTCGTGCATCATCTCCTGCACCCCGGCGAGCAGGTCCACCTCGCCCGCCGCCTGCCATTTCCGCAGGTGCGCATGCATCCGGGTGGCCATCACGGCCACGTATTTCGGCACCCGCCGCGCGGTGAACAGCGGTGCGACCATTGCACGTTGCGTGCGATGCACCTCGCCCTCGGAGATGATCAATCCCTCGCGCAGCGCGGGCCACAGCGTCCCCGTCACCGCCCGCGCGCGCCGGAATTCCGCGGCCCGCGACACCAGCACCTCGTTGATCTGCGCGGGCCCGGTCACCAGCACCGCCGGAAACATCCCGATCCGAAACCCGGCCACCGGCCCGTGCTCGTCGGCCAGCCGTCCCATCACGGCCAGCGGATCACGGAACCAGCGCAGCGTTGTACCCAACCCGAGCACGCCACTACGTCCGTGGTCCAGTTGCTCGATTTCCCCCGCCCGATCATCGTTCACTGACGATTCCTCCCATGGTTCGTCATCGAAGTCAGAACGATTCGTCAGCCCCGCCGCCCGGTGATCAGGACGTCTGACGAGCAGTCTGTCTGTGCCGGATCGTATTGGGGCGACGGCCCGGAGTCATGCCCGCAGAACTGGGGTTAGGCATGGTTTTCGCAGGTCGATGCCGTTCGTGAGATGCGTTCGACAGCACCGTGTTCGGGCCGCGCGACACCCGCGAGTTAAGTGATAGGATGATTGATCTTAGTTTAGCTAAACAGTTGCTGGTCTGCGTGTGTTGCCTCACCTGATGAAGGAAAAACAACTCCATGGCTGTCATGCTGCAAACAGGAGAACAGCGCGGCACCGGTGCGATCGGAAAGCCGCGCGCCTCGCGTGAATTCGCGGTACTCGGTGCCGCGATCGTGTTCGCCTGCGTCTCCGTCGGCGCCTGGCTGGCATTCATCCGGCCGAACTGGGACATGTACTGGCACCAGGTCGACCTGCAGGTTTATATGTGGGGCGGCTCCATGGCCGCGCTACACCCCGAGCTGCTGTACGACGGGCGCGGCCCGCTGGGGCTGCCCTTCCTCTATCCGGTCTTCGCCGCGTGGATCTGTGCGGAATTGGCCCAGTTCCCGATCAACTATGTCGGGACCGGCGTTGTCGTGATGACGGTGGTGTCGCTCGGAATTAGCGTGTGGAGTGCCGGGGTGTTGCAGCGTCGGCGGCGCGGGCTTGCCCTGGTCGCGCTGACCATCGCCGTCAGTGCCGCCGGACTCTGGCTCGAGCCGGTCCAGCAGACCTTGCAGTTCGGGCAGCTCAGCGTGCTGCTGATGGCGATGGTGCTCGCCGATCTCGCCCTCCCCAAGAATCGTTGGTACCGCGGCATTCTCATCGGCCTCGCGACCGGCCTGAAGCTGACACCCGCGGTTTTCGTCGTCTATCTGCTTATCACCCGGCAATTCAAAGCCGCCGCCACCGCGTGCGCCGCGTTCGCCGCGACGGTCGCGATCGGCTTCTGGTATCGGCCGACGCAGGCGCTGGAATTCTGGACGACCACCATGACGTCGCAGAACCGGATCGGCTTCGCCTATGTGCAGAATCAATCGATCAACGGGCTGTTCGGTCGCCTGCAATGGTCGAGCTGGGAGGACAGCAGTTCCTCGCTGGTGTGCGCCGGACTGCTCGGTCTCGCCGGAATAGCGGCCGCGCGAATCGCTTACCTGCGTGGCGACGAACTGCTCGGCGCGCTGCTCGCGGCCACCGTGATGCTGCTCGCCTCGCCGATCTCCTGGACGCACTACTGGGTGTGGATTGTTCCGGCGCTGATGTGGGTGTTCCGCGCGCTCCGCGATCGTCCGCTCGGCGTCCGGATCGCGGTGCCCGCGGCGATCTACCTGTTCGTGTTCGCGTGGCCGATGCGGATCGATCGGGTCGGCTGGTGGGATCCCGATCTGCCCCTGCTGCCGCAAGGACTGGTCTGGGATGTGCCGCAGACCAACGGCCGCGAATACCGTTGGAACCTCTGGCAATTCCTCCTCGGCGACTCGTACACCCTGCTCGCCGTCGGTGCGCTGGTCGCCGCGAGCGGCTGGCTGCTCTTGCGCAGGCATGGGAACCCGCGTGCTGAATCGGGCATCGAGCCGGATTCCGTGCAAGTGGTCAGCTCGATCACCTCGAAGGAGCTCGCGGCATCCCGAGCCGCACATACGCGCGGCGCCGGGACGGTCGAAGTTGCTGCGGAACAGCAGGATTCGGTTCCTTTGTAGCGCGTTCAAGATTGCCGGTAGTAGCTCGCCGGTACGGAATCGAGCTCCCACTCCGGTGTGATGACGGTTGAGGAACCGCTGAATACCGTCTCGCGATATGCGCTCACGTCGACTGCTCGCCGTCTCGCTCGGTCTTTTCGCCGTCGTCACGACGGCCTGCTCAGGTACCGCCGAATCGGACACTTCCGTGACTTCTTCCGCGTTGACGATTCCGTTCCGCGACTTCGTCTCGAAGGCGGAGCTGACCTTCCCCTCCGGTGACAGACCGGCACCGCTCGTCGTGCTCGTCGGTGGGTCGGGCCCGGAGGATCTCAATGCCGACGACGCGAGCGACGGGGCGACCTCACGCGGCCACCTCTTCGCGGACGTCTCCCGTTCGCTGGCGAATCAAGGGTTCGCCACGCTGCGCTACAACAAGCACTACGTGAACGGGCTCGGCGACATCGATCCACGTTTCGCCACCGAGCTCACCATGCCGCAGCTGGTCGATGATGTGCACAGCGCCGTTACCGCGGTGGCGAACGACCCGAGGATCGATCCGCGACGGGTGTATCTCTTTGGCTGGAGCGAAGGTACGGCCGTTGTCGCCGCCGCCGCGAAGGGACTGCCGAATCTGCGCGGAATCATCCTGCAGGGTGCGGTCGGCATCCCGTGGCGCGAGGGACTGATCGCGCAGTGGGAACGGGTTGTGCGGCCCTATCTACGGAACTTCGCGGTCGACGGATCGGTGGGTGCCGCGGAACTTAGCCGGGCCTGGCACGGCGACGGCGGAGTGGTGGCGCACGAACTGATCAGTGTGCTCGGTGATGACGTCAGCTCGGAGCACACCGCCATCAACCGGGCCTTCGACCCGGACGGCAATGGCAGGATCGATCTCGACAACGAACTACCCACTGCGGCAGTGCGGTTCGTCGATGATCAGTTGGCAGGCGGAGTCTTCCGTCTCTACGGCGCACCCACGACGCTGCCCGATGTCGCCGCGCAGGCCCCTGCACTCCGCGACCTTCCCATCCTCATCCTGCACGGCGAGAACGACAGCAACGTCTCAGTAGCCGCCGCCGTCCGAATCGATCAAGCGCTGGCAGCCAGCGGAAGCCGCGATCACACGCTGCGCACGTATCCACGGTCCGGTCATTCCCTCAGTGCGGCAATGGATCTGCAGCACGACCCGATCGGCCCGATACGGCCCGAACCGCTCGCCGACCTCGGGAACTGGCTGCGCGACCACGAATCACGTTGACCGCGTTCGGATTCAGGCGTGGTGGCCGAGGGCGAGGTCGAGGAAGTCGAAGAATTGCTGCCGGATTATCCGAGTATCGACGGCACCGGCGAATTCGTGGTCGGTCAGCTGGTAGCTGAAGAACTGGGTGCGTACTCCGGCATTCTTCAGTGCGGTGTTCAACTGAACGCTCTGCTCGAACGGCACCAGGTGATCGAGAACGCCGTGCTGCAACAGGAATGGCGGGTCGTCGCTACTGACGTAGGTGATGGGGCTGGCCGCGCGTGCCCGATCCGGGCATTTCGACGGAGCACAACCCAGATACTGCTGTTCGGGTGAGCCTTCGTCGTGCGGGAGGCCGCCAGGAAGGCTCTGACTGTCCATTGTCGTGAAATCGGCCGGACCAAACCAATCCGCTACCGCCTGCACTCGGCTGGAATAGCTGGGATTGCCGCCGTTGCCTTCGAGTTCGGGGCGATCACCGGTGGTGCCCACTATGTTGGCCATATAGCCGCCCGCCGAATCTCCCCATGCGGCGAAACGGGTGGCATCGAAGCCGTAGGTATCTGCCTGCGCGCGGAGCCAGCGCACCGCGGCTTTGACATCGAAAACCGGAGCTGGCCATTGGCTTTGCGGACTCAGGCGATAGTCCACACTGGCCATGGCGTAGCCACGCTGATTGAGCGCGTGGGCGATATCGGCCACCGATCCCCAAGGCAGCGGGATGCCGGAATTGGTCCGATTGCCGGAAATGAATCCGCCGCCGTGGAAATAGATCACCAGCGGCGCGGGACCGGGGTGCGCACTCGGTAGATACAGATCGAGTAACTGAGGAGTTCCCGCCGCCTCGGTATAGGGAATGGCCGGTAGATATCCACTGGGTGGCGCTGCGTGCACCGTCGCGGCGGTGACGCCGAGCGAGGTGGACGCGGCCAGCAGCAGAATTGCCGCGAATCGGGGGATAGACCTGCGGTGGATCATCATGTCGAACTCTTCTGTCGAAGGCAGGCTGAATTCGCGGACGGTACCAAGAATCGGCTGGTACCAACCATCCCCAGACGGGATGGTTCCCCTTTGGTTCACGGCAAGTCTTGTAATGCGGCGCGAATCACATCCAGGAACCACGCCTGCGCGGCGCTACGCCCCGGCGGCCTGCGCGTATACGCGGCGATCTCGGCGGGCTCGATGGGCCACGGCAGGGCGAAGGTCCGGACCCGATGCGTCCCGGCCATGGCGCGAGCGATCCGGTTCGGCACGATGGCGACGAGTTCGGTGTCCTGCACGACGTACGGCAGCGTGGCGAAGCGAGTGACGCGGACCGCGATGTGCCCTTCGAGTCCGTGTGCGCGCAGGGCGTGCCGTGGCGCGGGGTGACCGGTGGTGCCCTCGACGACGATATGGCGTTCACCTCGGAGTTCGGCGTCGGTCGGGGCGGTGCCGCGCAGCCGAGGATGGTCGGCCGAGACCATCCCGGCGTAACCCTCGGTGAACAGCGGTATCCGGTTGAGCCGCACCGAATCCAGCACCGGGCTGGCCACGATCGCGTCGACCCGGCCACGGGTGAGTTGCTCTTCGGCGGTGTCGATGTCGAACGCGTGCACCTGCAACGTCGCGGCGGGCGCACGGGCCGCGAGCTCGGTGTGCACCAGCGGCAGCGAGTTCACCTCACCGAGGTCGGTGAGCCCGATCGAGAAGCTGATGGGCCCGGACGGGTCGAATTGTGTTGCGGCGCCGATGGTCACATCGAGCTGCTCGATGGCGGTGCGCAGCGGCGGATAGAGCCGCTCGGCCTCCGAGCTGGGCACCAGACCGCCCGGACCGCGCGCGAACAGCTCGTCCCCGAGCCGCCTGCGCAGCTTGCCCAACCCGTAGCTGACGGTGGGCTGCGTGACGCCGAGTACGTCGGCCGCCGCCGTCACGCTGCGCGTCTCGTAGAGCAGGACGAACGTCCGCACGAGGTTCAGATCGAATTCGGCTCCCATAGACGCACTCTATATAGATCCGAAAAAACATCTATTGGATTTCTGATGTGGGCGATCGTAGCGTGATGGCAATCACGATTGCTCCTCCAGAAACGAATTCCCTATGAAGAAGTTGCTGTCCTGGTCCGCCGTGCTCTGCTGGTTGACCGTCCTGCTGGAGGGCTACGACCTCGTCGTTCTCGGCGCCGTCATCCCCACGCTCATCGATCAGCACCACATCGGATTCACTGCTGCCAGTGCGACTTTCGCCGCGACCATCTCGCTGGTCGGCGTCGCCATCGGCGCGACGGCCTCGGGACCCGTCGCCGATCGCTTCGGTCGCCGCCGGATGCTGCTCTGCTCGATCGCCCTCTTCTCGCTGTTCACCGCCGCCGTGCCGCTGGCCGGATCGGTGAGCGTCTTCGCCGCGTTCCGCCTGATCGCCGGGCTGGGGCTCGGTGCGTGCCTGCCGACCGCGCTGACCCTGATGGCGGAGTTCATGCCGCCGGCGCGCCGGGCCTTCGCGAGCACGATCACGATGACCGGCTATCACACCGGTGCGGTGCTCACCGCGTTGGTCGCGCTGCGCGTCATCCCGCATTGGCAGCCGCTGTTCTATGCGGGCGGGGTCGCCGGACTGCTGTTGCTGCCGGTGATCTGGGCCAAGCTGCCCGAGTCCGAGGCCTATCTCGCCGCCAAGGACGCACCGACTCGAGTAAAGCCGACCGTGTTGCTGCAGCCCGTGTATCTGCGTGCGACGCTGGGGGTTTGGGTCGGATCGTTCATGGGGCTGCTGCTCGTCTACGGCTTGAACACCTGGCTGCCGAAGCTGATGCGCGACGCCGGATACAACATGTCCACGTCGCTGACCGTGCTGCTGATGCTGAACATCGGGGCCGTCATCGGCTTGCTCACGGCGGGCACCCTCGCCGATCGGCGCGGCATCAAACCGACCGTGCTGGTGTGGTTCGGCGCGGCGGCGGTCTTCCTCGCGCTGCTCAGCGTCAAGATGTCGAGCACCGTGCTGCTCAATGCCCTGGTGCTGGTCACGGGCATCTTCGTGTTCTCGGCCCAGGTGCTCATCTACGCCTACGTGACCCAGGCGTACCCGGCCGAAATCCGCGCCACCGCAATGGGGTTCGCCGCGGGTGTGGGACGGCTCGGTGCGATCTTCGGTCCGACGATCACCGGCTGGCTCATCGTCGTCGGGTCCGCGAACCCTTGGGGCTTCTACCTTTTCGCCGCGGTCGCGGGCATCGGGTTGCTCGCGATGGCCGCGGTGCCGCGCACCACCGTCGACGGACTCGTTCCGGTCGAGTCCGCCGCGTCGGCAGACCGAGGAGCGAACGCGGCATGAAGAGTACCCGTACCCAGGTAGCGATCGTAGGTGCCGGTCCGGCCGGTCTCCTGCTCTCGCATCTGTTGCACCGTGCGGGCATTCACTCCGTCGTGATCGATCATCGCGGGTACGAGCAGATCGCGGGCACCATCCGGGCGGGGATTCTCGAGGCGGGATCGGTTCGGCTGCTGGTGGATTCGGGTGTGTCCGAGCGTGTGCTCACCGATGGCCAGCGGCACGACGGTGTCGTGTTGCGCTACGACGGGGAGAACCATCGGATCGACTTCCAGGAACTGGTCGGCGAATCGGTGTGGCTGTACCCGCAGACCGAGGTGTTCATGGACCTGTCCGTGCGGCGCACGGTGGACGGGGGAGACGTGCGCTACAACATCACCGATACCGTCGTGGACATCTCCGGTCGTCGCCCGACGATGACGTTCGCCGAAGCGGACGGCAATAAGGTGTGCGTCGAGGCCGACCTGCTCGTCGGTGCGGACGGCTCCCGATCGATCTGCCGCCACGCCTTCCCCGACGGCACCCGCGCGGAATGGTTCCGCGAATATCCGTTCGCCTGGTTCGGCTTCCTGACCGAGGCACCGCCCTCGCACGACGAGTTGATATACACCCGTTCGGATTACGGTTTCGCGCTGATCAGCCAGCGCACGCCGACGATGCAGCGGATGTACTTCCAGTGCGAGCCCGGTGAGCATACGGAGGCGTGGGACGACGACCGGATCTGGACCGAGATGCGAAGACGGGTGAACGGCAACGGTTTCGAACTCCAGGAGGGTCCGATCAGCGCGAAAATGGTGCTGCCGTTCCGCTCCTTCGTCACCGCGCCGATGCGGCACGACAAACTGCTGCTCGCGGGCGACGCCGCGCACACCGTTCCGCCGACCGGCGCGAAGGGCCTGAACCTCGCGCTCGCCGACGTGGCCGTACTGGCGGAGGTGATCGCCGACTTCTACCGCATCGGCGAAGCCGACGTGCTCGATCGATACACCGAGCGAGCCCTGGACCGGGTCTGGCGGGCCCAGCACTTCTCTTACTGGGCGACCACGATGCTGCACGCGCTCGGCGACGCATCGCCCTTCGATAGACAAAGACAGCGCGGTGAACTGGCGATGGTCACTGGATCGCGTTATGGCGCAGCGTATTTCGCTGAGGCATACACCGGCTGGCAGCAGAAATAGACCCTACGAAAGGTAAGGAGTGATTGTGGCCCGGATTTCGTCCTTGGCGGACGCGGTGGCAGAGCTCGTGCACGACGGCGACATCGTCGCGCTGGAGGGGTTCACGCACCTGATCCCGGTCGCGGCCGGGCAGGAGATCATCCGGCAGCGCAGGCGCGAGCTGACGCTGGTCCGGATGACCCCGGACATCGTGTACGACCAGTTGATCGGCGCCGGGTGCGCGGCCAAGCTGGTGTTCTCCTGGGGCGGCAACCCGGGTGTCGGCTCGCTGCACCGGTTCCGAGATGCGGTCGAGCACGCCTGGCCGAGGCCGCTGGAGATCGAAGAGCACAGTCACGCGGGCATGGCCAACCGGTATGTGGCGGGCGCCTCCGGTCTGCCGTTCGCGGTGCTGCGGGGCTATGTCGGCACCGATCTGCCGACGGTCACCGAGACGATCAAGCCGATCACCTGCCCGTTCACCGGCGAGCAGCTGACCGCGGTGCCCGCGATCAACCCGGACGTCACGGTGATTCACGCGCAGCGCGCGGATCGGTCCGGGAACGTGCAGCTGTGGGGTCTGCTCGGCGTGCAGAAGGAGGCCGTGCTCGCCGCGCGGCGCAGCCTGGTCACTGTCGAAGAGATCGTCGATGAGCTCACGCCCGTGCCCGGCGCGATCGTATTGCCCGCCTGGGCGGTGACCGCGGTCGCCGAGGTACCCGGCGGCGCGAATCCTTCGTATGCCCATGGGTATTCCGAACGGGACAACGCCTATTACGCGGCCTGGGACCCGATCAGTCGTGATCGAGTGCGGTTCACCGAGTGGCTCCAGGAGCACGTGTACGCCGATATCGCTGGGAGTGTGGCATGAGCGGGTCGACTGCTGACGAGACGATGACCGTCGCGGCGGGGCGGGCCTTGCGTGGCGGCAAGCGGTGCTTCGTGGGCATCGGGTTACCTTCTACGGCAGCGAATTTGGCGCGGACCACGCACGCGCCGGATCTGGTGCTCATCTACGAGTCCGGCACGCTGGGATCCAAGCCGGGCAGGCTGCCCGCCTCGATCGGCGACGGCATTCTCGCGGAGACCGCCGATGCGGTGATCAGCGTGCCGGAGGTGTTCAACTACTGGCTGCAACCGGGGCGGATCGATATCGGGTTCCTCGGTGCCGCGCAGTTGGATCGGTTCGGCAATATCAACACCACCGTCATCGGCGACTATCACACTCCGAAGGTGCGGTTGCCCGGGGCGGGGGGTGCGCCGGAGATCGCGGCGTCCTGCGGTGAGGTGTTCGTCGTCGTCCGGCAATCTCGCCAATCCTTTGTCGAGCGAGTCGATTTCGTCACCTCGTTCGGGCACGGGCGTGGTGGTGGCGAGCGCGCGAAGCTCGGGTTACGTGGGGCCGGGCCGACTCAGGTCATTACTGATCTGGGCATCATGCGGCCCGACGAGAACGGCGAGTTGGTGCTGACCGCGATACATCCGGGGGTGACGGTCGACCAGGTGCGTGCGGCGACGGGCTGGGAACTGAAGGTCGCCGACGACCTGGCGGTCACCGAGCCGCCGACCGACGCCGAACTCGCGGCCCTGCACACGTTGCAGGCGGCATCATGAGCGGCGCGTTCCTCTATGACGGTGTCCGAACGCCTTTCGGCCGCTACGGCGGAGCGCTCGCCGGTGTCCGTCCCGACGATCTCGGCGCGCACGTGCTGCGCGCGCTGACCGAACGCACCGGGCTGGACCCGGCGACGGTCGATGACGTGCTGTTCGGCGCCGCCAACCAGGCAGGCGAGGACAACCGCAATGTCGCGCGAATGGCCGCGCTGCTGGCGGGCTGGCCGACCTCGGTACCCGGCACCACCGTGAACCGGTTGTGCGGGTCGAGTCTGGACGCGGTGCTGCACGCTTCGCGGGCCATCGAGACCGGCGACGCGGCGACCGTGGTGGCGGGCGGGGTCGAATCGATGAGCCGCGCGCCCTGGGTGATGACCAAGCCGCCCAAGGGATTTCCTGCGGGCGATGCCACGCTGCATTCGACCACGCTCGGCTGGCGGATGGTCAACCCGGCGATGCCCGATCAGTGGACGGTGACGCTGGGCGAGAGCACCGAGCTGCTCGCCGACCGCTTCGGCATCGATCGCACGGCGCAGGACGAGTTCGCCGCGCGCAGTCACCAGCTTGCCGCAAAAGCTTGGGACAACGGGTTTTACGACGACCACGTCGTGGCTGTCCCGGATACCGACCTCGCTCGTGACGAACCGATGCGCCCGGACACCACCGTGGACAAGCTGACGCGACTACGGCCGTCGTTCCGCCCGGCCGGAACCGTCACCGCGGGCAATGCCTCGCCGCTCAGTGACGGTGCATGTGCGCTGTTGCTCGGTGACGAGACGCTCGCCGAGCGGATCGGCCGAGCACCGCTTGCCCGGATCGCCGGACGCGGTGCGGCAGGTGTCGACCCCGACGAGTTCGGTATCGGTCCGGTGCAGGCCGCACGAAATGCGTTGCGCCGAGCCGGAATCGGCTGGGGCGATCTCGGCGTGGTCGAGCTGAACGAGGCGTTCGCCGCGCAATCGCTGGCCTGCCTGGCCGGGTGGCCCGACCTGGACCCGGAGCTCATCAATGTCAATGGCGGCGCACTCGCGCTCGGCCACCCGCTCGGCGCGTCCGGCGGCCGGATCGTCAACCAGCTGGCCCGCGAAATGCGGCGCCGCGGCAGCCGATGGGGACTTGCCGCATTGTGCATCGGTGTGGGCCAAGGCCTCGCCGTCGTCCTGGAGGCAACATCATGAAGACTCGACCGCATCCGGCCAGGTTTCGGCACGACCCCGACGACATTCATCCGCCGCTGGACTATCCCGACTACACCTCCACGGTGTTGCGTCATCCGCGGGAAGCACTGATCCTGTTGCCGCAGCGGCTGACCGAGCTCACCGGTCCGGTGTTCGGCTCGGATCGGTTGGGCCCCAGGGACAATGATCTGACCGCGCAGCATGCGGGCGAGCCGATCGGTCAGCGCATCATCGTGCACGGACGGCTGCTCGACGGCGACGGCAAGCCGATCCCGCGCTCGCTGATCGAGATCTGGCAGGCCAACGCGGGCGGCCGCTATCGGCATGATCGCGATCGCTGGAACTCCGCGCTGGACCCCAACTTCGACGGTGCCGGGCGCACCTATACCGATGATGCGGGGCGCTACGAGTTCACCACCATCAAGCCCGGCGCTTACCCGTGGCGCAATCACCACAACGCGTGGCGGCCCGCGCACATCCACTTCTCGCTGTTCGGGCAGGCGTTCGCGCAGCGGCTGGTGACACAGATGTACTTCCCGGACGATCCGCTGTTCTTCCAGGATCCGGTCTACAACTCGGTACCCGAGCACGCTCGCGAATTACTGGTCAGCCGTTTCGATTACCAGCGCACCGAGCCCGCGCAGGCGTTGGCCTTCGAGTTCGACATCGTGCTGCGCGGGCGCGACGCCACACCTTTCGAACACGAGGAGGACGATGATGATTAGCTTGCGCAGCACCCCGTCCCAGACCGTCGGCCCGTTCCTGCACATCGGCCTGATCCAGGACGACAGTGTGTTCGCCGTGCCGTCGGGAACGCCGGGCGCGGTATGGATCACCGGCCGGGTGTTCGACGGTGCGGGCACGGCCATCGACGACGCCATGGTCGAGACCTGGCAGGCCGACCTCGCCGGACTGGTGGACGATGACGAGAGCCCCAGTGACCGAAGGGGTTTCGCGCGCAGCGACACCCGGCTCGGGCAGTTCGCGATCTACACTGTCGTCCCCGGCCCGGTGTGTGACGGCGCGGGCGGACGGCAGGCCCCACACCTCGATATGTCGGTGTTCTCTCGCGGCCTGCTGCATCGAGTGGTCACCCGGATCTACTTTCCGGAGCACGCCGACCGGCATTCGGTCGACCCGGTGTTGGCGACGGTGCCGCCGGCGCGCCGCGACACGTTGATCGCGGTGCGCGAAGGTGACGGCTACCTCTTCGACGTGCACCTGCAGGGCGACGGCGAGACGGTGTTCTTCGATGTCTGACGGTCTGTTCGACGGCGTGCTCGCGGCGGGACCCGTCGCCGAGCTGGTCAGCGATCGGGCCTGGGTGCAGGCGATGCTCGACTTCGAGGCGGCGCTCGCACAGGCCTGCGCCGCGGCCGGAGTGATTCCGGACGATGCGGCGCAGGCCATCGAAAGAGGCTGCTGTGCTGAGGATTACGACATCGCAGCGCTCGGCACCGAGGCGGTGCGGATCGGCAACCTGGCGGGCCCGCTGGTGCGGGAACTGACCGCGCGGGTCGCGCCAGGGGCCGCCGGATATGTACATCTGGGCGCGACCAGTCAGGACGTTATCGACACCGCCGCGATGCTGGTGACCGCGTGGGCACTGGCCGCGCTACGCATCGACCTGCACGCCTGCGCGGTGCGGCTCGCGACGCTGGCTGAGGAGCACGCGAGTACGGTGCTGGCCGGTCGCAGCCTGCTCCAACAGGCACCGCCGGTGACCTTCGGGCTCACCGCGGCAGGGTGGCTCGGTGGCATTGTCGCGGCGCTGGACCGCATCGACGTGATTCGCGAAGAACGGCTCGCCGTGCAGTTCGGCGGCGCGGTCGGAACCTTGGCGTCGTTGCGCGGCAACGGTATTCCGGTCCTGCGCGAGCTCGCCCGTCGCCTCGAACTCGCCGAGCCGGTGCTGCCGTGGCACACCGAGCGCAGCCGGATCGGCGAGATCGCCGGGGCGCTCGGGCAGACCTGCGGCGCGGTCGCGAAGATCGCCCGCGACATCACCCTGCTCGCGCAGACCGAGATCGCCGAGGTGTCCGAGCAGGGCCCACCCGGCAGCGGTGGCTCATCGACCATGCCGCACAAGCGAAATCCCGTCGCCGCGGTGCTCGCGGCCGGGTCGGCGGCCCAGGCTCCTGGGCTGGTCGCTACCCTGCTGGGTGCCGCAGCGCATGAACACCAGCGAGCCGCCGGATCGTGGCATGCCGAGTGGCGGCCACTGGTCGAATTGTTGCGCAGCACCGGGTCCGCCGTGCACTGGCTTCGAGTGAGCCTGGATCGCCTTCAGGTCGATTCAGACCGCATGCGCGCCAACCTCGACAGCACCGGCGGCCGGCTGTTGGCCGAGCAGGTCGCCATCGAGCTGATGTCGGCATCGCACGGCGCAGTGGGCAGGCAAGAGGCAGGCGACCTGGTCGCGGCCTGCTGCCGACAGGCCGGAGCGGACGACCTTGCCGATGTGCTCGCGGCCGATGTCGTGATCGGAAAGTTCTTGGACCGCAATCGAATCGGCGAACTGCTCGAGCCGTCCGGCTATCTGGGGTCCGCCGACGAGTTCATCCGCCGCGCACTGAGCGATTGGCAGTCGCGACTATGAGCGAGGTGCGGTGGTGACAGCAGTTGAGGTCGACTACGTCATCGACGGACCACCAGAAGGCCGTCCCGTCGTGCTCAGCGGCTCACTCGGCAGCGACCTGCGCATGTGGGAGCCGCAGGTCGCCGCGCTCATTGCGGCGGGCTACCGGGTCGTGCGCTATGACCATCGCGGCCACGGACATTCGCCGGTGCCACCCGGCCCGTACGCACTGGCCGATCTCGGGTCCGACGTGCTCGCGCTGCTCGACCGCCTGGACATCCGCCGCTGCCATTTCGTCGGCCTGTCCCTCGGCGGCATGGTCGGCATGTGGGTCGCCCAGCACGCGCCACATCGCCTGCGCACTCTCACGCTCGCCTGCACCTCGGCCGAACTCGGCCCGCCCAGCGGCTGGGCCGACCGCGCCGCCCTCGTGCGCGCCGAGGGAACCCAGGCGGTCGCGGCCGCGGTCGTGCGACGCTGGTTCACCCCGCAGTGGCGAGCCGCCAACCCCGAACGAACCCGCGACTACGAGGAAATGGTCGCCGCCACCCCCGCCGAGGGCTACGCGTCGTGCTGCACGGCGATCGAGACGATGGACATCGCCGCTCGCCTATCAAGAATCAGCGCACCGGCATTGGTCATCTCGGGCGCGGACGACCCGGCGACCCCGCCGCCGCACGGACAGCGGATCGCCGACGCGATACCGCTGGCAAGGCTCGAAACCATCAGTCCAGCAGCGCATCTCGCCAACGTCGAACTACCCGGCATTATCAACGACCTGATCCTCGCCCACCTGAAGGAGAATTCGTGAACGAGCGCGCACAACAGGGTGCCCAGGTGCGCCGCGAGGTCCTCGGCGACGCCCACGTCGACCGCGCCGAAGCCAACACCACCGACTTCACCCGTCCGTTCCAGGACTACATCACCGAATCGGTCTGGGGCGGCATCTGGACCCGCCCCGGCCTGGACCGCCGCACCCGAAGCTGCCTCACCCTCGCGATCCTCACCGCCCTGGGCCGCCACGAGGAAATAGCCATGCACGTCCGCGCCGCCATCGGCAACGGCGTCACCCCCGCCGAAATCGCCGAGGTCCTCCTGCACACCGGCGCTTACGCCGGCGTGCCCGCCGCCAACGCGGCCTTCGCCATCGGCCAAAAGGTCCTCGACGAACGCGAGGATCCGGACCGGTAATTACGGATCGCGTGGGTTAAGGCAGGGCGATGTATTTGGTTTCGAGGTATTCCTCGATGCCTTCGGTGCCTGCCTCGCGGCCGAGGCCGGATTCCTTGACGCCGCCGAAGGGGGCGGCTACATCGGAGATGACGCCCCGGTTGATGCCGACCATGCCGGTTTCGAGCGCCTCCGCCACGCGTAGGGCGCGGTCCAGGTCGGTGGTGTAAATGTAAGCGGCCAAGCCGAATTCGGTGTTGTTGGCGGCGATGATCCCCTCCGTCTCGCCGTCGAAGCCGGTGATGGCGGCCACCGGACCGAATACCTCCTCGCGCAGGATGCGGGCGTCGGCGGGGACTTCCGCCAAGACGGTCGGCTCGTAGAAATAGCCTGCGCCTGCGATGCTCGCGCCGCCGGTGGTGACGCGTGCGCCCTTTTCCGTTGCGTCCCTGACCAATTCGCTGACGGTGGTGCGTTGCTTCTCGCTGATCAGCGGACCGACCTGCACCCCGTCGAGGTGGCCGGGGCCGATCTTCAGCGCGCGCATGCGGTCGGTCAGTTTGGCGGTGAACTCCGCGCGGACGGCGTTGTCGACGTGGAAACGGTTCGCCGCAGTACAGGCTTCGCCGGTGTTGCGCATCTTGGCAGCCATCGCGCCGTCGACCGCGGCATCGAGGTCGGCGTCGGCGAACACGACGAACGGGGCGTTGCCGCCGAGCTCCATCGAGGCGCGCAGCACGCGGGTAGCCGCTTGTGCGAGTAGGAGTTTGCCGACGGCGGTCGAGCCGGTGAAGGTGATTTTACGCAGCCGGTCGTCGGTGAACATCGGATCGGTGAGCGGTGCGGCGTCGGCGGTCGGCAGGATCGACAGCACGCCGGGTGGCAGTCCGGCGTCGGCGAAGACCTGGCCGAGCAGCAGCATGGTCAGCGGCGTCTCGGCGGCGGGCTTGACCACCATGGTGCAGCCTGCCGCGAGCGCGGGGGCGATCTTGCGGGTACCCATCGCGAGCGGAAAGTTCCACGGCGTGATGGCCAGCGTCGGGCCGACGGGCTGTTTGGTGACGAGGATGCGGCCGCTGCCCGACGGTGCGTGCGTGTAGCGGCCGTACACGCGGACCGCCTCTTCGGCGAACCAGCGCAGGAACTCCGCGCCATAGCTGACTTCGCCGTAGCTCTCGGCCAGCGGCTTACCCATTTCCAGCGTCATCAGCAATGCGAAGTCGTCGCGTCGCGCGATCACCAGTTCCCAAGCGCGGCGCAGGATTTCGGCGCGGTCCCGGGACGGTGTCGCGGCCCAGGCGGCCTGCGCCCCGGCCGCGGCGTCGAGTGCGTGGGCACCGTCGGCGGCCGACGCGTCGGCGACCTCGATCAGGACCTCGCCCGTTGCGGGGTTGTCCACGGCGAAGGTGCCGTCCGCCGGTACCTGCTTGCCGCCGATCCACAGATCGGTGGGCAGCGCGGCGAGTAGTTCCGCTGCCTCACGCATTGTCGGCTCCGATCCCGGCGACTGCGGCCAGGGCCTTGTCGAGCCGCTCGGCGAGCTCATCGATCAGCTCCGGCGTGCTGTTCAGCGGGGGAGCCACGAGCACCGAATTGGTCGTCTTGCCGATACCGGCCGTGCACAGCACGAGCCCATTCATCTTGGCAGCGGCGATGATTCGCTTGTTGGTATCCGCAGGCTGGTCGGCGTTGATGTGCACCGCCCGCATCAGCCCGATACCCGATTGATCCGATAGCAGTTTCGGATAGCGACCGCACAGGGTGGTCAGCGCCGCCGCGAGGTGCCCGCCTGTCGTGGCCGCGTTGCTCAACAGCCCCTCGTCCTCGATGACACTCAGCACCGCATTCGCGGCGGCGCAGGCGAGCGGATTCGCGGACATGGTGTGCCCCAGCGCAATCGGCCCGAGCGGCTCCGCGATGGCGGCGGTGATCGTCTCGGCGATCAAGGTGACGGCGAGGCTGGTGTAGCCACCGGTGACCCCCTTTCCCGACGTCAGGATGTCCGGCGCGATGCTGGAATGGTCACAGGCCCACCACTTTCCGGTGCGCCCGAAACCGGACATCACCTCGTCGGCGATGAGCACGATCCCGTTGTTCTTTGTCTCCCGGCGCAGCCAGTGCATCGTCGGGATATCGATCGGCGCGGCACCCGAGGACGCACCGCCGAGCGGTTCGATGACGATCGCGGCCACCTTGGACGGACCGACGCCGAGCAGGGCCTGCGCCCACTCTTCGTGGGTCGCCCGCCGCCGACCGGGCTTGGGCCGCACCAGAACTCGGTCCCCGCTCGGCTGACCCAGCAGCGGCTCCACCGACGGATCGCGCTTGTTCGGGCTGCCGGTGATGGATAGTGCCCCCGCCGTCATCCCGTGATAGCTGGGCTCTTCGGACAGCACCACGGTGCGCTGCGGCTTGCCACGCCGGTGCTGGTAGGCGAAAGCCAGCCGCAGCGCGCATTCATTGGCTTCGGAGCCCGAGTTGCTGTACTCGATCGCCGCGGTCTTGGCGGGTGCGATCGCGAGCAGCCGTTCGGTGAGCCGCAGCGCCGGGTCGTTCCGGAATTGCGTGCGGTGCACGAAGGTCAGCTGCCCGAGTTGAGCTTCGATGGCCTGCAGGACTTTCGGATGCGCGTGTCCGACGTTCACATTGAGCACGCCGGAAGATCCGTCGAGATAGTCGTTTCCGTCGGCGTCGTAGATGTAAGGGCCCTGAGCCCAGGCGGCGACAGGGAGGGCGGTGCGGCTTGGCGCCGTGGCCGGAGCGGGAATCATGCTGGCTGACGGTCCTTTCGAAGGAGCACGAGCAGCGCGGCCGCGACCAGGGCCGCCGCGATGCCGAGGAGGCCGGTCAACCCGGCGAAGGCGGTGCCGCCGACGGCGAGCGTGCCGAGCAGCGTGGTGCCGATCGCGATGCCCGCGTTCATCATCGAGTTGTTCCAGGCGACGACGGACGCACGCTGGGTCGGATCGGCCGATGACAGGTAGGCCTGCTGGCTGGAGTAGAAGGCCCCGCCGAAGACGCACCACAGGGTCAGCGCCACCAGTGCGAGGATCATGTTCTCGGTACTCAAAGCCACTGCGGCACAGGGCGCGAACGCCGCCGCCGCAATGACCGACACCCAGACACCGCTCACCTTGCGCCGGTGCAGGTGATCCAGGATGGTCCCGGTGCTCAGCGAGCCGATCAGCGACCCGGCCCCGACGAGCAACCCGACGAGACCAAGTGCGTTGAGGCTGAACCCGAACCGCTGCGCGAAGATCACCCCGACGAAGGTGTACGCACCGAGCCGACCCGCCTGCAGGAACAGTGTCGCGATGAGTCCCAGGCTGATTCGCGGTTGCGCCCACGGCGCCAGCAGCGCCTTGAAGCCGCGCGAGGTCCCGGTCGCCGGAATGTGATCGAGCCGCAGGTACAGCACCGCCGACGTCGCGATCATCAGCAGGCCGACGGCGAGGAACGGCCACCGCCAACTGGTCAGCGACGCAAGGCCCGCACCGAGCGGCACGCCGAGCACCTGGCCGAGCGAATAGACACTCGCCCCGAGCGAGATCACCCGGCCGCGCTTGTGCTGTGGCGTGCGTTCGGCCAGGTAGGCCCAGATGGCGGGTGCCGCGATCGCCGCGCCGAGGCCGGTAATGCCGCGGCCTGCGATCAGCATGGCCAGCGAGCTCGACGCCGCGCACGCCAGGTTTCCGAGCATGAAGACGAGCGAGCCCAACAGGATCGACCACCGCCGCGGGTACCGGTCGGCGAGAATGCCGAACGGCGGCCCGGCGACGGCATAGACGAGAACGTAGGCGGTGACGATGGTGGCCGAGGCGGCCACCGACGCGTGCAACGACTGGGCGATACCCGGCAGCATCGGTGCCACCAAGTACATTTCGGCGCCCATGAGGAAGAACGCGGCGTAGAGAAGTATGTGCTGAGCCCACGGCGTTGGGGACTCAGCCTCCGCCACCGGCTGCAGGCTCCGGGGTGGCTTGGGCCGCGTCTCGACACTCATACCGAAACCTTCTCCAGCGCTTCGTGCGTGGCGATCGGGAGCGTCGGACGACGCGGCAGGTTCAATCGAGACCAGACGGTGTCGATGATCTCGGCGAAGCGGTGCACGGCCGCGGGACTGTGCACCGGCGACGGGTTGATCCGGAGACGCTCGGTACCCCGCGCGACGGACGGGAAATTGATCGGCTGGGCGTATTGGCGGTATTCCTCGAGGAGGATGTCGGCCAGTTCTTTGCATTTGTACGGATCACCTACGAGAACGGGAACGATATGGCTTTCGGTGGACACCAACGGGATTTCGGCGTCGGTGAGCAGATCCTGGAGTAGTCGCGCCCGGTGGTGCAGCAGGATGCGCTCGTTGTCCGACTCCCGCAGGTGCCGCACGCTGGCCAGCGCGGCGGCCGCGAGGGCGGGCGGCATGGCGAGGGTGAAGATGAAGGCGGGCGCGAAACTGCGCACGGCATCGAGGATCGGCGCGGGCCCGGTCAAGTAGCCGCCGAGGGTGCCGTAACCCTTGGCGAAGGTGCCCATCAGCAGATCGACCTGATCCGCGCACCCCATGTGGGCGGCCATGCCGGACCCTTCCGGGCCGTACATGCCGACGGAGTGCGCCTCGTCGACGTACACCAGCGCGCCGTGTTTCTTTGCCACGGCACACAATTCGGGCATCGGCGCGACATCGCCGTCCATCGAGTAGATCGATTCGAAGGCCACGATCTTCGGGCGATCGGGATCGGTGGCCGCGAGCAGCTCGTCGAGATGGGCCGGATCGTTGTGCCGGAAGATCTGCCGCTCGGCGCGCGAGGCGCGCATGCCGAGGATCATCGACGCGTGGTTCTGTTCGTCGGAGAAGAAGATGGCGCCGGGCAATTCCTTGCCGAGCACGCCGAGCACGGCGTCGTTGACCGCGTAGCCGGTGATGAAGGTGAGGCCGGCCTCCTTCCGATGTAGCTGCGCCACTTCGCGTTCGAGCAGGATGTGGGTGTGGTTGTTGCCGGAGATGTTGCGCGAGCCGCCTGCCGCGACACCCGAGCGATTCACCGACCGGTGCATGGCCTCGACCACGGCGGGGAACTGACCCATGCCGAGGTGATCGTTGCTGCACCACACCGTGATCTCGCGCAGCCCGTCCCGGTGGTGGTGCACCGCGTGCGGGAATCGCCCTGCCAGGCGCTCGATTTCGACGAATGTCCGGTACTGACCTGAAGCCCGGATGTCGTCGATTCGTCTCTCGAAGAAGGCCGTGTAGTCGAATGCCATGGGAGTCTCCGTGTTCTCGAAGTGTGTGATCTGTTCGGTCAGTTGCGTTTCTGGTCGGCAAGGTGGTCGGTGAGCGCCCGGTTGGTGTCCCACCCGGTGATGGGTGGATAGGCGTCGGAATCGGTGACGATGTCGAGCACGGTGGTAACCGGATCGACGATCGCCTTCGAGAGTGCTTCGCGCAGTTCCACATCGGTGCGGATGGTGTGACCCTGTGCACCGCACGCGGTCGCGATCTGTGCGTGATCTACGTGACCGAGTTCGACGGCCGAGGTGGGCCTGCCGAACTGGACGATTTCGGCGTGCTTCTGGTAGCCGAGGATGGAGTTGTTCAGCACGAGCACAACGACATCCAGGTTCTCCCGGACGGCGGTCTCGATCTCGGCCCAGCAGTGCGCGAAGCCACCGTCGCCGACGAGGCAGATGACCGGCGAGGCAGGTCGTGCCGCCTTCGCCCCGATCGCCAGCGGGAGTCCCCAGCCGAGCCCGGCCATGCCGCGCGGCAGGATGAATCGCTGCCGGTGGGTGGTGGCGCGGATGTAGTTGGCCACCCAGATCGAGGAGTAGCTGGCATCCGCGACGACGATCGCGTCCTCGGGCAGCAGGGTGCTGATCTCGTCGGCGACCCGTTCGGGGCGCAGCGGCTGTCGCGTCGAGGTGCGCACGGCGGCCGTCGTCGTCTCGAATTCGGCCCGGGACCGGGCGATTCGGGCGGTGATCGCGGGCCGGTCGGCGCTGCGCTTGCTCAGGTCGAGGTCGCGCAGTGCGGCCGAGAGGTCGTCGATGCCGGTCCGGACGTCGCCGACCAGTCGTAATGACGGGTAGTTGCGGCCGATCTCGGTGGGATCGATGTCGAGGTGGATGAAGGTGGCGTCGCGGGGGAACAGGCTCCAGCCGTCGGTGCCGTTCTCGTTGGTGCGCGAACCCGCGAGCAGGACGGTGTCCACCTCGGCGATCCACTCCCGCATGCCGTGCGAAACCCCTTGTGGGCCCATGTAATTGCCGACGACACCGACGCTCAGATCGGCGGTGTCCGGCACCACGCCCTTGCCCATCGGTGTGGTCGCGACCGGCAACGAGGCCATGTCGCTCAACCGGGCCAGCGCGGCACCCGCGTCGGAGGAGACCGCGCCGCCGCCTGCGACGACGAGCGGCCGCTTGGCACTGGCGAGCAATTCGGCAGCGGTGCGGACGGCGTCTTCTGGCGGGCGGATCCGATCGAGCGGGAACACGGTCGGACCGAGGTGCTCGGGTGCGGGCGGTGCGGCCAGTTCGAGAACGTCTTTCGGCAGCATCAAGACCGCGGGACCCGGCCGCCCACTGGTCGCCGCCCGGAATGCCGCATCGATATAGTCGTGCACGCGATCCGGATCGTCGAGCCGGTCGAACCATTTGGTGCAGCCGGAAAACAGACTCTGGTGATCAATCTCCTGAAACGCATTTTTGTTGCGAATCGGGCTCGGCACGTCTTGAATGAGCGCGACCACCGGAATCGAGACCTTCGCAGCCTCGGTCAGCGGCGGCACGAGCAGCGTGGCCGCAGGCCCGTTCTGTGCCACCACCACCGAACAGCGTCCGGAAACCCTGGCAAAGCCGTCGGCCATGGTGCCGCCCGCGTTTTCGGTGCGATAAACGATCTGGCGGATGCCCAGATCCTCGGCCGCCAAAACCAGCAGCGACGGCAGGCTCTGGCCGAAGAATTCGGATATCTGCCTGGCTCGAAGATTCTCGGCTATGGCGGCGGCGACTGTCGGCATCGGAACACCTTCTCGCGGTAGCGGACGGGACTGGATCGGTAGCTACAGTCTCGGCCTGCGCAGAACGCCAGGTCCAATACGTATTTACTTCCCGTTGATAAGGAACTCTTATCTGGCTAGGCTGACCGCGTGGACGACCTACGTCGCGTTCGTTACTTCCTAGCGGTAGCCGAGCACCGACACTTCGGTCGCGCGGCCGAGGCGCTGCACATCACTCAACCCGCGCTATCTCAGCAGGTCAAGGCGCTGGAGAAGGAGCTGGGCGTCGAGCTGCTGGCCCGCACCGGCCGCGGTTTCGTCATGACACCGGCCGGACTAGCGCTGCAGGCGGGTGCCCAGCAACTGCTGTCGGCCGCCGCTGACCTGGAACGCACCGTCCGCGCTCGCGCCTCTGGCACGGCCGGGGAACTGAAGGTGGCCTTCACTCGATCGGGCTCCGACAGCGATATTTCTCAGCGCATCAGGTCCTTCCGTAAGGAATTTCCGGACATCGATGTGTCGACCATCACGGGGTGGACCTCGTGGAATCTCGACCTGCTCGAATCGGGCGAGGTCGACGTCGCATTCGTGCGCGGGAATATCGCCCATCCGCGGGTGCAAACGCATCTGATCGGGCTACAGGAAGCCGCAGTGGTGGTCTCCAAAGGGCATCCGCTGGCCGAAAAGGCCAGTGTCGAAATCGGCGACATCATCGACGAACCGATCGTGCTCTGGTCACGCCAGACCGGACCCGACTTCTACGACGAACTGGTCGGCCATATCTGGGGCGACGGCGCGCCGAACCTGGTCGCCGAGGAATCCGACGCCGAACAGGTCCTCGACCTGGTATCGAGCGGTACCGGAATCAGCGTGCTCGATCGCAAGCGGGCGACCCGAATCGCGCACGAGAACATCGTCGTCATTCCGTTCGGCACCAACGCGCCGCAAATCGCCATTCAGATCGCCTGGATGCGCGGGTCGGAGGCCCCGGCCCTGGCGCATTTCCTCGAATGGTGGCGGCGGTGTAGTTAGCCTGCATGCCTGCTGCGCCGGACAACGGTGACGCCACGCACTGTGGTGAGGATCGCAACCACCATGATCGTCAGCAGCTGCATGATGTTCCAGGCCACGGGGTCGGGCTTCGGTTCGGCTTCACCGAGACGCATTGGCAGGGGCCGGCTTTCGATGACCGGCAGGTTCGGTATCGGCGGCGTCGGCTCGGGTTCGGGTGGCGGCGGAGCCTCGACCGGGGGAGTAGCGATGACCGGCAGCGCCGGGACCGGTGGGCCGAGCTGCAGCGGCGCACCGGGAAACGGCGGCAAGTCGCGCGGCCACAGCAGGCACGCCAGCCCGCTGCCCGTGGCGGCGCTGCCGACGACGACGCTGCCCAGCGCGGATCCACTGGAGCCGAGGATGCCGTGCGAGCTGCCGGTCACCAGGCCGAGCAGAATCAGCGCACCGCCGACCGCGACGCTGCCGGTGCAGGCGTTGCGGGTGTCGTCGGAGTCGAGATCGGGCATTTCGGCAGAACCACCGGGCAGGGGCTGCGCGGCGATGGGCTCGTCGGCCGGGGCCGGTGTGGGATCGCTGGTTTGCCCAGTGCCGGCGGCAGTTCCGAGACCGAGACCGGGGCCCGCGCTGCCGCTGCTGAGATAGCCGTGCCCCGCAGGTGTGCTCGGTCCGAGGCCGAGTTCCGTTCCGGCGAAAGCACTTCCGGTATCAGCCGATCCCGAAGACGCACTCCCACTGACAATTTCGCCGATCGACGGCAACGGATCCGCGGCCGCGACAGTATGCTGACCGGCCAGCAACGCCGCGGCCAGCGGCAGCGCCGACGCGATGGCAAGTCCCCTGGTGTGTGCCATGAGCGCACATCCCATCCGTAATCGGTGTTCAGACAAAGAGTTCCGCTAGGTGATGTGCTGGAAACGGGACAGCGCCGAGGTGAAGGCATCCTTCGGCACGATGTTCCCGCCGGAGAACGGCCGATCGAGGCCGTAGATCGCGACGATCGCCGCGCCGACCACGACGCCGAGCAGCGCGGTCATCAAGATGCTGCGTTTGGTGACCTGGACGCCGGAGAGCACGGCCGTGCACAGCAGCAGCACCGTGGTGAACCACAAAGCGGTGTACAGGAATCCGGGCATGCCGAGGTCGGCGTCCATCGAGCGATCGTGGCGGGCCTGCGCCACCGCTTCCAGTGCGGCGATGGCGCTGGCGCGCAGGTCGGTGACGTTGGAGTCCTGCGACTGGATGGCGAAGACGGTGTCGCGCAACGTATCCAGGGTGTCCTGGGTGGACTGGCTCATCCGGCCCTCGTTGTCCATCTCCGGCCACTCCACGGTCACGACCTGCTCGGTGTAGTCGTGCACCAGCTTTTGCACCTGCTGGTGTGCGGGGTCGGGCATCTCGTGCGCGGCCCAGTAGACGTCGATGAGCGCCTTGGACTCGGCGATCGTGTGATTGTGCGCGTTGTCGTACTGCTGCCAGCAGATCACCACGACGAAGGCGGCCACGGCCATGAAGAGCGTGTTGATCAGGTCGATGACCAGGGTGCCCGCCGCCTCGTCGTCGGTCTCGCGCCACGAGGCGGGCCGCAGCCGGTCCCCGATCACGAAGACGATGACGGCCACGACGGCGACGGCGACGGGCACGAGCAATTGCTGAATGAGCTCACTATCCATGACGCGGCCTTTCCTAGGTGTTCCTCGAGACGACTACATCGGCGACATGGCGCAGGGCCTGGCCGACCGCGGCAGGGAAGGGTGCCTCGTCGAGGGCGCGGTTGGCCTGCGCCCATCGGGTGCGAATCATCGCCTCGACGTGGGGACGCCCGGTGGCGGTGAGGATTTCGCGGCAGGTCTCGGCCTGCCCGCTGTCCAATTCCGGATTACCGAGCAGGGTGAGCAGCTGTGCGGCTTGCGCCGGATCCGCGTATTCGAGGGCCAGCGCGACCAGCGCGGTGTGCTTGCCGTCGCGCAGGTCCTCCAGATCGGACTTGCCGGTGCTCGCCGGGTTGCCGTAGACGCCGAGCAGATCGTCCTGCAGCTGGAACGCCTCGCCGATCGGCCTGGCGTAGGCCGTGAGCGCCTCGCGCACCCCTGGATGCGCGCCGGCCAGGACGGCACCGAGTTGCAGTGGGCGTTCGCAGGTGTAGGACACCGTCTTGTACCTGACGATCTGCATCGCATGGTCCAGGTTGGGTGACGGACGTGCCGTGGTGATCAGGTCCAGGTACTGGCCGTACATGACGTCGGCGCGCATGCCGTCGAGCACCGTGAGCGCTTCGGTGAGCTGGGTGGCGGTCAGCCGTGCGGTGTGCAGCAATTCGGCCGACCAGACCATCGTCAGGTCGCCGAGCACGATGGCGGCGTGCGCGCCGAACCGGCCGGGGTCGCGGCGGTCCTGATGCCGGGCCGCCAGCGCGCGGTGCACGGTCGGGTGATCGCGGCGGGTGTCGCTGTTGTCGATGATGTCGTCGTGGATCAGCACGGCGGCGTGGAACAGTTCGAGCGAGGCGGCGGCGCGCACGATCGGTTGCGGAACGGGCATCCGCCCGCCCGCGGCATGCCAGCCGAGGACGCACAGCAGCGGGCGAATTCGCTTGCCGCCCGCGAAAAGAAAGTCCCGCACGATATCGGTGACCTCGTCGGGCAGCGCCGGTTCGGTGGCGGCGGCCTTGTCTCGCAGGAACTGGTCGAGCTCGCCGTCCACCCTGGTCCGGATCGCGGCCAGATCCACCGGTGCGGGTGTCGCGGGCTCGGCGTGCGCGGTGGTCATGAGATCCCTTCCGCCGGTGCGTCTTCGAGGTGACCGGTGAGTGCGACGGCCTCGGCCACCAGCGTTTCGACGATCAGGTGCTCGGGCACGGTGCGAATCACCTTGCCCCGGACGAAGATCTGCCCTTTGCCGTTGCCCGAGGAGACGCCGAGGTCGGCTTCGCGGGCCTCGCCGGGACCGTTGACGACGCAGCCCATCACCGCGACCCGCAGCGGATGCGGGAAACCCTCGAACGCCGCCTCCACCTGACCGGCCAGCCGATGAATATCGACCTGGAGCCGGCCACAGCCTGGGCAGGAGACGATTTCGAGCTTGCGCGGGCGCAGGCCGAGCGACTGCAGAATGTGACAGCCCGCCTTGACCTGATCGACCGGCGGTGCCGAGATGGACACCCGGATGGTGTCGCCGATCCCCTCGCCGAGCAGGATGGCGAAGGCGACCGCCGATTTGACGGTGCCCTGGAACATCGGTCCGGCCTCGGTGACGCCGAGGTGCAGCGGGTAGTCGCAGCGTTGGGCGAGCAGCCGATTGGCGGCGATCATGGTGCGCGGGTCGTGATGCTTGACCGCGATCTTGAGGTCGGTGAAGCCGTGCTCCTCGAACAGCGCGGCCTCCCACAGTGCCGATTCGACGAGGGCTTCCGCGGTGGCGGCGCCGTGCTTGGCGAGCACGCGCGGATCGAGCGAGCCTGCGTTGACGCCGACCCGGATCGGAATGCCCGCTGCCGCCGCCGCTTTCGCGATGTCGCCGACGCGATCGTCGAACTGCTTGATGTTGCCGGGGTTCACCCGCACCGCCGCGCAGCCCGCGTCGATCGCGGCGAAGACGTAGCGCGGCTGGAAGTGGATGTCCGCGATCACCGGCAGCGGGGACCGGGCCACGATGGTCGGCAGCGCGGCCACGTCTTCGGTGGTCGGCACCGCGACTCGGACGATGTCGCAACCTGCCGCGGTGACCGCGGCGATCTGCTGCAGCGTGCCGTCGATATCGGCGGTGCGGGTAGTTGTCATGGTCTGTACGGAGATCGGCGCGCCGCCGCCGACCGGGACACCGCCGACATTCAACCTCTTGGTGCGGTGGCGCGGAAGTGCGGTCGGCAGGCCGAGATCACTGGTGTTCATGGCAAATGCCTGACGTCGGGTGGCGGGGCGAAGGCGATGTTCTCGACGGCCGTGACGTGTTCGCGAACGGTGACCGGTCCCCAAGCGCGCAGCGCCTCGATGACCGCGTCGACGAGAGGCGCGGGTGCGGAGGCGCCCGCGGACAGGCCGATGGTGTCCGCGGCCTCGATCCAGGCCGGCGAAATAGCCGACGCGTCTTCGATGAGATAAGCCGGAATACCGTGACGCTCAGCGACTTCCACCAGTCGCTGGGAATTGGACGAGTTCTCCGAGCCGATGACGAGTACGACGTCGCTCTGCCGCGCCACCGCCTCCACGGCCTGCTGCCGGTTGGTGCTGGCATAGCAGATATCGGCGCTGCTCGGCCCGTGCAACTGCGGAAAGCGTTGGCGCAGTGCCTGTATGGTCTCCTCGGCCTCGTCGACTGAGAGGGTGGTCTGGGTCAGGAAGGCGACCTTGCCTTCGTCGGGAACCTGGAGCGCGGCGGCCTCGGCCGGACTGTCGATCACCACGGTCACCTCGGGCGCCTCGCCCGCGGTGCCCTCCACCTCCTCGTGCCCAGCGTGGCCCACCAGCACGATGGTGTTGCCGCGGGCCGCGAAACGCCGGGCCTCGGCATGCACTTTGGTGACCAGTGGGCAGGTGGCGTCGACCACGGTGAGTCCACGCGCCTCGGCCTGTTCGTGCACGGCGGGGGAGACGCCGTGCGCGGAGAAGACGACCGTCGCACCCGTCGGCACCTCGTCGAGCTCCTCGACGAATATCGCGCCACGCTCGGCCAAGTCGGCGACCACGTGGGTGTTGTGCACGATCTGCTTGCGCACGTAGACCGGCTCCTGACGATCCGGCGCGGCCAGTAACCGTTCCACGGTGTCGATGGCCCGCTCGACGCCCGCGCAGAAGGACCGTGGCGCGGCGAGCAATACCGTTCTCGCGCGGGCCGTGGTCATGGCGACACCGTTTGCGGGGCGGGCAAATTCGCCTTCAGTGAGCGGCAGAGTCCGTCGATCCGGACGGCTCCGGTGCCGAGTCCGCTCGGTCGCTCGAAGAACGGCGCCGGGCCCGCCTCGATCGGCGGCTCGGTGACCGGTTCGTCGGGCACGGACCGATAGCGGTCCTCCAGCTGCGCCTCTTTGTAGCGGCCACACGATATGTGCCAGTTGACGATTCCGGCCATCCAGTCCTGCAGTTCGACCGCGCGCCGGTCGAGCGAATCGCGCACGTCCTGACCGAGGCCGTATTCCTCGTAGAGGGCGGGCAATTCGCTGCCGACGATGCGTTCGAACTGCTGCATCCGGGCGGTCAGCAGGTCGTTGACGATGGCGACGCCGTCCTCGGAACTACAGTCGAAGAAGTTCTGCATGACCCGGACCGCGTTGTGGAAGTCGCCCTCGTACTGCGTTTCTTTCTGATACGAGAACAGGTCGTTCACCATCGTGGCGTAGTCGCTCGCGGTGTGCTCCAGGTCCATGATCGTCTGGGTGCGATAGACATCCGGCGGTACCAGATGACCGTGCGAGAACCGCGACAGCGCCATGGTGAGATCCGAACCGAAAGTGCGGCGGCGCATTTCGACATAGTCGACCGGATCGGGAATGCGATTGGCGATGTCGTTGGCCACCTCCCATTCGCAGCTCTCCAGGAAAGCCACTACGGCGCGGTGGAATTCCCGCCTTTGCTCGTCATCGAGGACGGCGGTGGTCCGGTGCCAGAGGTCGGCGAGGGCGCGCTCCATCGCGTTGGTCGCGGGCGGGACCACCTCGGCGTCCAGCGGCATGAACGCCGAGAGTCGTTTGCCCTGCAGCTTGGCGGCGATCATGTCCTTGTGCTGACCGAACACCTGCGGGTAGTAGTCGTCGACATAGGTGCCCCAGGCGAGCCAATTGGCCGAGAGATCCAATTCGGCGAGGGTCGCGTCGGGATCCAAACCCGCTGAGCACAGCGCGAAGTCGAACTCGGCGAGATCCACCGGCCGCCACAGTGCGCGGCCGCCCAGCTCCGGCACCGGGCCGTGGAAGCCCATCTCCCTGCCCCAAGCGAGCAGATTCTCCCGCGCGGCGTCCACGAACGGACTCACCTGGAGTTTGTAGGGCAGATACAGCTCCGGCAACGCCGTCGGCCCCACCTCCTCGAAGCGCGGACGCAGGAAACTCTTCATCCGGCTCGGCCCGAGCGCCGCGTTGGGGGCGAACAGATACACCGCGGAACTGCCGAGGCCAACGGGTTTGAACAAGCGTGGCAACGGATCGCTCGCGGTCGTGGCGCCCTTGTTCATGTATCTGCTGGAGCGCATGTGCCATTCGTGCCCGCCGGACTGCCAGTCCTGCAATCCTTTCGCGTAGGCGACCACCGCGGCCTGATCCGGTGGGCTGGCCGCGTATTCGGCGAACAGCATCGGCAGCTCAGTGAGTGCGGTGTGCTCGAACTGCTGCAGGCGTGAGGTCAGCAGATCATTGACGACGTCCGCGGCATGCTGGGTGTCGTAGCCGAAAAACTTTTCGACAACCAGGATTCCGTTGGCGTTCTCACCCTCCTCACGCACCTCGCGTTCGTAGGAGAAGATGTCGTTGCGCAGGTGCACCGCGTCGGCGAAGGTGTCGCGCAGCACTTCCAGCGGTCGTGTCGCGGCGAGCTGAGCCGGTACCGCCGCACCGACGGCGTGCTCGACCAGGTTGGCCGACCACGGCGCGCCGCCGACCTTGCGCCGCATCTCGATGTATTCGATCGGATTCGCGATCCGGCCCTCGGTGATATTGGCCAGCTCCCACCGCGACTCTTCCAGCAGCGCAGTGGTTGTCGCGACGAAGCGCTGCCGCCAGTCCATCGGCATCGACGGCACGGTCCGAACCCACAGGTCGGCGAGTCCGCGCTCGACGGGATTCGTCGGCTCCGGCATCGGGCCGCCGGCCAGCGGCATGAAGTCGCGCAGCCGCTCCAGATATATTCGCGCGCCTTCACTGTCCCGAGTTCGCTTGAACAGTTCGAGGAAGTGATCGTCAAAATAGAACACCCACACATACCAGTCGGTAATGAGAGACAGTTCCTGACTGTCGCATTCGGGATGGGTGTAGGCGCACAGCAAGCCGTAATCGTGCTTTTCGAGATCGGTCTCGTCCCAAATGTGGTGTCCCTGCTGGGGTTCGAAGAAACCCATCGCATCGGCCCAGATCCTCGTGTGCGCGCGGGCGCTGTCCACATGAGGGTTGAGCCGGGCCGGATACGGCATGTAGAAATCGGGAAGTTCGAAGGGCTGCATGTCATCTCCTTACGATCGCCACTCGCGGCTCAGTGGTTCCGGCGCGAAACCATGCCTGCCAGCACCATCAGGTCCGCGGCCGCGGCGGGATCGGCCAATGCCGCGATGGCCGCGCGCACCCGGCCGTCGGCGAGCTGCTGGGTGCATTCGCGCCCGCCCGCCGACTCGACCAGGGCGGTGGCCCGGGCGATATCCATCGAGTCCGGATCGCGGCCGTACATCGTCGCCAGCTCCGCGGCCGCCGCGGTGCCCGAACCAAGAGCCGTGACCACCGGTAGCGACATCGTGTGCCGGGCAAGGTCGCTCGCCGGTTTGCCGGTGACCTTCGGGTCACCCCAGATGCCGATCAGGTCGTCGACGAACTGGAACGCCATGCCCAGTTCCCGGCCGAACGTGTCCATCGCCGACACGGTGGGCAGCTCCGCCTGCGCGCACACGGCCCCGAGCGCGCACGCACACCCCATCAGGGCGCCGGTCTTGCCCATGGCCATTCGCGCGTATTCCTCGATATCGACCTGCCCGCCCGACCGGAACTGACAGTCTCTCTGCTGCCCCTGGCACATCTCGATGACCGCCGACTCGAGCCGGGCGACCGCCGCGGTGGCCGTCCGGCCGGGCAGGCCGGTCACCAGCACCCGGGCCGCCAGGGCATGCAGCGCGTCGCCGAGCAGCATCGCGTCGGGCACGCCCCAGATGGTCCACACGGCCGGCCTGCCGCGCCGGACCTGATCGACGTCCATGATGTCGTCGTGCAGCAGCGTGAAGTTGTGCACCAGTTCCACGGCGGCCGCCGCGGCGAGTGCGACCCGCGGGGTGGCACCGCACGCCACGGCCGCGCAGACGGTCAACGCGGGCCGCAGCGCCTTTCCGCCCGGTTGCGGGGTCGCGGTTCCCTCGGCATCCCACCAGCCGAAGTGGTAGCCGCCCATCAGGCACAGCGGTTCGGGTAACGACGAAACTGCCTCGCGCAGTAGCGGATCACACATCTTGCGAGCGCTGGACAGGATCTCTGTGGCCCGGCGGCTCGTCGCCGCCGAGGTGCTCTCGACCATCAGCACGTACACCTTCCCTTGCGGTGTCGCCGACGCCGGATCGCGGTCGCCGACGACCTGGGAACGCCGCGGCTGCTTGGTATTTCGTGGCCGCCGCGGCGTCGAAGACATCGAGGTCGCTGATCGTCTACGTCAGTCGGTCTGGCGTGCGACGAGGACGTTGTCGAGGATGCCGAGCGCGTCGGGGACGAGGATCGCCGCCGAGTAATAACAGCTCACCAGGTACGAGATGATCGACTGGTCGTCGATGCCCTTGAAGCGGACGTTGAGACTCGGCTCGTACTCGTCGGGCAGACCGATGGTGTGCAGGCCGATCACGCCCTGATCCTTCTCGCCGAGGCGCATGGCGAGAATGGACGTGGTCTGGGTGCCGCTGACCGGGATCTTGCCGCAGGGGAAGATCGGCACGCCACGCCAAGCGGGCACCCGGTGGCCGTCGACGTCGACGGTGTCCGGGTACAGGCCGCGCCTACTGCACTCGCGACCGAACGCGGCGATCGCTTTCGGGTGCGCGATAAAGAGATTGGTGCTGCGCCGCATGCTGAGCAGCTCGTCCATGTCGTCCGGGGTGGGCGGGCCGGACTCGGTGTAGATGCGCTGCTTGAGATCACAGTTGTTCAGCAGTCCGAAGTCGGGGCTGTTGACCAGGTCGTACTCGCGGCGTTCGTAGAGCGCTTCGATAGTGAGCCGCAACTGCTGCTGGGTCTGGTTCATCGGGTCGTTGAACAGATCGGCGACGCGGGTGTGCACCCGCAGCACGCTCTGCGCCAGGCTGAGTTCGTATTCGCGCGGGCTGGCGTCGTAGTCGACGAACGTGCCGTCCAAGAGGGGTTCACCCTCGTGGCCCGAGTGGATCTGGATAGCCGCCTCGCCCTGTTTGTTCTGTGGTTGCGCGGCGGCGGCCGCTACCTCGGAGAGTTGTTCCCGAAGTGCCGGTGCGTTGTCGAGTACTTCCTGGAACGCTTCCCGAGGCATGACGAGCATGGTGGTCTTGGTGACCGCCTTGACGGTGGCCGGCCAAATGGCGGACTCGTCGGTGAGGCATTCGTCGCCGAAGAAGTTGCCGCCGGCCAGCATGCCGAGCTTGGTCTGCTCGCCGTATTCACCGGAACCAATCTTGGCCAATTTACCGTGCACGATGAGGATGATCTGGTTCATCGGATTTCCGAATTCGGCGACGACCGTGCCGGGTTCGAGATCGCGCTGTTCGAATCGTTGCGCGAGCGCCTGCAGCACTTCCTCGTCTTCGACGTTGTGCAGCGCGCGCAGCTCGCGCAGTTCCTCGGGGATGACCTTGGCCTGGGAGCCGTCGATGACGAACTCGATCTCGCCGTTGCCCAGGGTGTGGGTGAGGCGGCGGTTCACCCGGTAGACACCGCCGTTGACCTGGATCCATGGCAGCATGCGGGTCAACCAGCGGGAGCTGATGCCCTGCATCTGTGGTTCGGATTTGGTGGTGGTCGCCAACTGGTGAGCGGCTGCGGTACTGAGGCTCTTGCGGCCATTACCATTGCCGTTGCCATTACCGTAACCATTGGTCTCAGTAGAAACTGGCATTTCGATTGTCATATTTGATCCTCACCTCGAAATGGTCACCCGTGGACGGTTTGTCATGGAATGTCCGAATAGGTGATCGTTCAGATTCGACGGTTGTGCACAGCGGGTCGGCAGGCGGCACGAGGCCCGCGCAACTAGTTCACTGGAGCGAATATTGGTGTCTGACAGTGCATTTCAGACGATGTCGATCTTAAACCTCGGAACCTGTTGGACGCACCCGAACTTCGATAATTAGCCGTTATTATTCGGATGGTTACGACACGTGTTCGATTGGGACACCGGCAGATAACACCTTTGCCTGGATCGTGAAAGTCCGGACAGATCACCCTCGAGTAGCTATCTTCCGGTCACAGTGCGAAACGGCGCCACCTGGTCAGGTGACGCCGTTCCGAGGCGGACTGGATTATTCGCCGGGCGGCGCGGGGGCTGCCTCGTCAGGTGGCTCGGTGGTGCGCAACAGCGAGTAGCCGAGACAGACGACACCGAAGAACAGGTACCCCAGCGCGACCTGCGGCGCGGCCGCCCAGTCCACCTCGGCGGCGTGGATCAGCCCGATCCAGCTGAGCACCGCGCCGACCAGCGAGGCGAGTGCCGCAGCGACAAAACGCTTTTCGAGCACGAACGTCACTATGGCCCCGAGTACGAGTCCGGCCAGCACCGCGCCGGAACCGAGCGTTTTCAGGCCGTCGTAGACGACTCCGGCCTGCCCGAGCGCCGCGCTGCCGACCTTGTCCGCGGACGTGCCCGCCGCACTGAGCGCGTTATCGATCAGACCGACCGCCCACTCCGCGAGGTTCGGCAGCAGCGCCGCCACGACGGCGACCGCGTGCAGTCGCGGCACCGCCTGGAAGGCCTGGGCGCCGATGAGCAGTCCGATATAGAGCAGGATCGGCACGATGGCCGGGATCGGCAGCACCGTCGCGAGCAGCCCGAAAAGCCCGAGCAGGCACATCAATCCGATGGCCGCGCCGCTGGCCAGCGAGTATCCGGTGCGTCCGCCCGCGTCCTTCCAGCCGGGATGACCGATGTAGACGGCGGGCGGGAAGGGCGAGCCGAAACCGGACCCGATGATCGCGCCGAGGCCGTCGGCGAGCAGCACGCTGCGCAGGTTGTAGTTGTCGCCGGCCGCCGCGGCGCTCTCCACGTTGCTCATCGCCTCGGTGAAGTTGTAGACGCCCAACGGAATTGCCGTCGCGAGCAGCGGAGCGAGATTGCTCAGCCCGTCGAAGAGCAGGTCGAGCCGGAGGTCGGGCAGGCCGAGCGCGATATCGTGCGCGGCCTTCGAGACGTCCGGCGCCGACATATAGCCGCCGATCCAGCCGATCGCGGTGCCGACCAGCAACGCGACCAGGCCGACCGGAATGTTGCCCGGCAGCTTCACATCGGTGAAGAAGCCGATCAGGATGATGGCGAGCACCGGAAGCCCGATCCACGCGGCCTCCCACATCTGCGCGGCGGGCCGCATGGCGATGAACGTGATGGAGATGCCCGCCAGGGTGCCGAGCATGGCTGCGCGCGGGGTGATCCTGCGGATGAACGGACCGACGAACGCGCCGATCATCACGATGACGCCGATCATGAACGCCCAGGCCAGGCCCGCCGACCAGGCCTTCATGGGGTCGTTGGTTTTCAAGTAGATCGGCAGCATGACCACGAACACGACGATGAACATGTGCGGCACGCTCGGGCCGTACGGCAACGCGGTCACCGTCGCGCGGCCCTCGCGGCGGGCGAGGCGGCGCGCCAGCAGCATGTAGTACAGGTTGCCGAGCACCAAGGCGACGCCCAGCGCGGGCAGCACCGTGCCCAGTACGTCATCGCTCGGGATCTTGACGACCACGATGGACAGGGTGGTGAGGGTCAGCACGTTCACCAGGATGTTGAACGCGAGCCCGAAGAAGGCATTGGTGTCACCGCGCGTCCACCAGGGAAGGGTAAGCGCGGCAACAGGTTCGGCTTCGTCAGTGGTTTTCGTATCGACAGACATCGGGATTTCCTCTTCGCTAAGCCGGGATGTGCGCGGACTCGAGTGCGCCGATGACCGGCGCGGAATCGGCGACCCAGCCGAAGATGCCGCCCTGCGCGGCGATCATCGCCAGCCCGGCCCGCTGGAACTCGGGGAAATACGAACCGACACAATCGGATACGACCAGACAGCGGTAACCGCGGTCGTTCGCCTCGCGCACCGTCGTATGGACGCACACCTCGGTGGTGACACCGGTGACCAGCAGTGTCTCGATCGAGTGTTGCTGCAGGACCGCCGCGAGATCAGTGGCGTAGAACGCGCCCTTGCCCGGCTTGTCGATCACCACTTCGCCTGCGAGCGGAGCCAATTCGTCGATGATGTCGTGGCCGTACTCGCCGCGGACGAGGATGCGCCCGAACCGGCCCGGATCGCCGATGCGCTGAGTTGGGTTGCCCCGCTCCAGTTTTGCCGGTGGGCAGTCCGACAGGTCCGGTAGATGGCCTTCGCGGGTGTGGATCACCGGGATGCCCGCCGCGCGTGCCGCCGCCAGCAGCCGGGCCAGCGGGTCGATCACCGTCCGGAGTAGGGCGATGTCGTTGCCGAGGCTTTCGCCGAACCCGCCGGGGAGCAGGAAGTCGCGCTGCATGTCGATCACGAGCAGGGCGGCGGTGGTTCGGTCGAGGGGGAAGGGTGTCGGTTGTGCCGGAATGTGTTGTACTGCGGTCATCTTCGTTCTTTCTGTACGAGCCGGATATCCAGATGCGCCTCGGCCAGGCGCGGCTCGTCGAGGAGTCGGGCGGCCGCCGCGAGCACCGTGTCGTCGGCGAGCGCGGGTCCGAAGACCATCGCCGACACGGGGCGTCCGTCCGATGTGCTGCCCACCGGCACCGCAATGGCGGTGAGGTCGAGCAGGTTCCCGAAATGGGTGTAGTGGCCCAGCATGGTGTTGGTGGCGATGGGGTCGGCGAGCACCTGCTCGACCGTGCAGGTGGTGCCGATCGTCGGGACTACGACGACGTCGTAGTCGACCCACATCCGGGCCACCGCCGCACGCAGTTCCTGCAGGCGCTGCTGGGCGCGGAATACGTCTACCGCGGTGAATCCGTAACCGCTGGTGAATATCTCGCGGACCACGGGCAGTATCGACTCGGGATGCTCAGCGAGGAAGGTGCCGAATTCGACGAGCCGCTCGGCGACCCACGGGCCTTGATAGAGCAGGGCGCCCGCATCCAGGAATGGCCGCAGTGTGGTTGTCACGCAGTCGAATCCGAGTCCGTACAGCCGATCTCGCACGCCGAGGTGCGCGGTGCGGAAGGCCTCGTCACCGAAGAACTCCAGCTCCGATTCGACGGGCAGCCCCACCCGGATGGGCCCGCCGCGAAAGCGTTCGCCGCGCGACCTGCTCCACGGGTCGGCCGGATCCGGGGCCGCGATCACCGCGAAGACGCGGTCGAGATCCTCGATCCGCGAGGCCATCAGCGTCAGGCAGTCGAGCGATTTGCACGCGGGCACCAGTCCGACCGTGCTGATCAGTCCGCGCGACGGCTTCCAGCCGAGAATCCCGTTGAGCGCGGCCGGAACTCGTCCCGAGCCCGCGGTGTCGGTGGCGACACAGAACGGCACCTGGCCGAGGGCGACGGCGAGCGCGGAACCCGAACTGGAGCCGCCGGAGATCAGGTCGCCGCCGAAGACGCTGCGCGGCATGGGGTATGGCGTCCGGGTGCCGTTCAGTCCGGTCGCGAACTGGTCGAGATTCGTCTTCCCGGCATACAGCGCGCCCGCGTCGAGCAGGCGCTGCACCGCCGGCGCGGTTTCGGTAGCGACATAGGCGAAGTCGGGGCAGGCCAGCGTGGTCGGCCAGCCCGCGACATCGATGCTGTCCTTCACGCCGAACGGCACGCCGTACAGCGGGAGGGTGCGGGCGCCGGGTCGCCGCTCGAGCTCCGCGGCCGCGGCCAGCAGTTGCGCGCGCGGCACCGGGGTGATCCAGGTGCCGTCGTTGCCCCGCGCCTCGACGGCATCCGCGACCCGGGCCGCGGTGCTGCTCGGCGAGCCGCTGCCGCCTGCGTGCGAGGCGAGAATCTCCGCGACAGTCGGCCCTGGATTTCGCATCTGTCGATTGTCGGCAGCGCGTGTGAAGCGGACGGCCTCACAATGTATCCGCTGTGTTAGCTGTTTCTGGGCGGCGGATGCCGCTGGGCCGGTATGTGTCGGGGTGGCGGATTAGCCTCGGGGTTATGTGTCGAAACATCACTGCCCTGCGGGGGCTAGAGCCCGCGGCGACGCCGGAGGAGATCCAGGCCGCCGCGCTGCAGTACGTGCGCAAGGTCGGCGGTTTGTCGAGTATCTCGGCCGCCACTCAGCCTGCGGTCGATGCCGCCGTCGCCGATATCGCCGCGATCACCACCCGGCTGCTGGACCAGCTGCCGGATCGTAAGGTGCCGCCGAAGTCGGTGCCGCCGTTGCGTCGGCCCGAGGTGCAGGCGCGGATTCAGGCCAGGGCACACACGCACGACTAGCCTCGCCGCCTCGGCATCGGTCGCTGTGCGTGAGTGCGGTCGGCCGATAGGTGCCTGCTATCTTGAACGTCGTTCAAGCTGGTAGTTGGAGGAAGTCGTCGTGGACGGTGTCGAGAACTCTCGTGGCTCGAGAGTTGCCTTTTCCGCGCGGGACATCGCGCAGGTCGCGGTGTTCGCCGCGCTGATCGCGGCGATGGGACTGCCCGGTGCGATCACGGTCGGATTCAGCGGTGTGCCGATCACGGTGCAGACGCTCGGCGTCATCCTGGCCGGCGCGGTGCTCGGCGCGCGCAAGGGGACGGCAGCGGTGCTGGTGTTCCTCGCGCTGACGCTGATCGGGCTGCCGCTGTTGTCCGGTGGCCGCACCGGACTGACCGCGATGGCCGGGCCGAGTGCCGGATATTTGGTCGGCTGGGTGCCCGCGGCGTTTGTCATCGGCTTGCTGACCGCGCGGATCCTGCCCAAGTATCCGCTGGTGCTCGGACTGCTGATCAATGCGCTCGGCGGGCTCGTGGTCATCTATCTCTTCGGCACACTCGGGCTGTTGCTGCGCACCGATCTGGATATCCGGCATGCGGTCAGCACCAACTTCGCGTTCATTCCCGGCGACTTGGCGAAGGTAGTGGTCGCGACGGTCGTTGCCAAGGGTGTGCATCGCGCGTATCCCGGTTTGATTCGTGCGTAGTCCGGAGCTCGGCGGCTCGGGAGATCAGCCCGCCATCGAATTCGGCGGTCGCGCTTACACTTACGGCCAGCTCGATCGTGCGATCGAGGAGTGGATCGCACGGGATGGCGCGCCCGTTTACGACGCGTCGGCGTTGTTCGTTCCGGACGCGTTGATCTGCGTCTGCGCTGCGGCTCGGCGGGGCGTGCCGGTGATCGTCGAGAATCCCGAAGCGCGGCCTGCGCGTTCGACCATTCCTTCCTCGGCATTTCTGCTGGTGACGACCTCGGGTTCCACCGGCCGTGCACGACCGCTCGCCCGTACCGCGGCGTCCTGGTTCGACAGTTTCCCGGCGTTCACCGGCATCACTGGCGTCGAGGCCATGGATCGTGTGCTGATCACCGGTCCCTTGCACGCCACCATGCATCTGTTCGGTGCGCTGCACGCATTGTGGCGGGGCGCGTGCGTGACCGACGATCCGGCGCGAGCGACCGTCGTGCACGCGGTACCTGCCGTGCTTCGTGACGTAGTCGATAAGGCACCGAAACTGCGGACGGCCATCGTCGCGGGCATTGCCCTGGACGACGGTGCCCGTGCGGCGGCGGACGGTCTCGAGATCATCGAGTACTACGGGTCCGCAGAGGTTTCGCTCGTCGCGGCACGTCGAGTGCCCGAGCCGCTTCGCCTGCTGGACGAAGTCGATGCCGAAATCCGCGACGGGCTGCTCTATGTCCGGACCCCGTATAGCGTGCTCGGTACTCCCGAATGGTTCGGCGTCGGAGACCTCGCCGAACTCGGTCCGAACCGCGAGCTCACCGTCCGGGGCAGGGGAGAATCGGCGATCAATGTCGGCGGCACCACGGTCCTCGCCGAGGACGTCGAGCGGATTCTCGGGACGCTGGCAGGTGTCGCCGCCGTAGCCGTGATCGGCTCGCCGCACGCGGTACTCGGCGAGATCGTCACGGCCGCAGTGCAACTCGACGGCGTCGGGATCGACGCGGTGCGTGCGCAGGCCCGCGGCCTGCTGATGAAAGAGGCCATGCCGCGCCGCTGGGTGCCGCTGCCGGCGCTGCCACGGACCGCCAGCGGGAAGGTGGCCAGAGGTCAGCTGAAAGACTTGCTGGCATGAACTCGGTCCCCGTGCTGGTAGCGCCGCGTCGAACGCCGATCGGCAATGCCGGGCACGGGTTCGCCGCACTGACGACCACCGACCTGGCCGCGCCCGTGTTGCGCGAGGTGCTGTCGACGCTGCGCGGGGCGGGCGTTGCCGCCGAGGTGGACGACGTCGTGCTCGGTAACTGCCTGGGACCGGGTGGGGATCCGGCCCGGATCGCGGCGTTGGCGGCGGGGTTCGGGGTCGAGGTTCCCGGCGTCACGGTTGATCGGCAGTGCGGGTCGGGTCTCGATGCGGTGATGCAGGCGGCGTTGCGGGTGCGCAGTGGGGCCGATGAGCTGATTCTCGCCGGTGGTGTCGAGTCGGCGAGTACCGCGCCGTGGCGATTCTGGCCGCCGGTCGCCGGGGCCGAGCCGGTCCGGTACACGCGCGCTCCCTTTGCCCCGCAAGGCTTTCCGGATCCCGACATGGGGGTGGCGGCCGACGATCTGGCGCGGGTTCGTGGGATCAGCCGGGAGCGGCAGGACGCGTATGCGGCGCGTTCGCACACCCTTGCCGCGGCGACCGACTTCACCGCGGAGATCGTGCCGATCGGGGAGGTGCGTCGGGACGAACGTATTCGGGCGGGGATGACCGAGGCGCGGCTCGCGCGGTTGCGGCCGAGTTTCGGGGTCGACGGGACTGCGACGGCGGGTAATTCGTGTGGCATCTCCGATGGGGCGGCGGTGGTGGCGGTGACCAGCGAGTCGCTCGCCGCGGGGCTGCCGGCGTTACGGATACTCGGGTCGGCGGTGGCCGGATCGGATCCCGCGTACCCAGGTCTCGGGCCGGTACCCGCGATACGGAAGTTGTTGCGGCGCACCGGAGTCGATGTGCAGGAGCTGGGGATCGTCGAGATCACCGAGGCTTTCGCTTCGGTAGTGCTGGCGGTCGCGGACGAGCTGGGTGTGGACGAATCGAGGATCTGCCCGCAGGGTGGCGCGATCGCGATGGGGCATCCGTGGGGTGCGTCGGGAGCTATCTTGCTGGTGCGGTTGGCAAGTCAGATGCTGCGCGCGGGCGGGCCCGCGCTCGGGCTCGGGCTCGCGGCGTGTGCCATCGGCGGTGGGCAAGGCATTGCCATGCTCGTGGAGCGTGTGTCGTGAGTGAGATCGTCTTCTCCTCGGTCAGTCACCGCTTCGGTGAGCGAAAGGTATTGCGCGGCATCGACCTTCGGATCACCGAGCGGCGGGTCGGCATCATCGGGGCCAACGGTTCCGGGAAGTCGACCCTGGCGCGCATGATCAACGGGTTGCTGGCCCCGACCGCGGGCACCGTCACGGTGGACGGCATCGACGCGGCCCGCAAGGGTGGGCAGGTGCGGCGCAAGGTCGGGTTCGTGTTCACCGATCCCGACACCCAGATCGTGATGCCGACCGTCGCGGAGGATCTCGCTTTCTCTTTGCGCAGAACAGGTTTGAGCAAGCAGGAGGTCGCGGCGCGGGTCGAGGAGATGCTGGTCCGGTTCCGCCTGCACGAGCACGGCGACCACCCGTCACACTTGTTGTCCGGTGGGCAGAAACAACTGCTCGCCATCGGCGCGGTCCTCATTCGCAGGCCCGAGGTGATCATCGCCGACGAGCCGACCACCCTGCTGGACCTGCGCAATGCCCGCGTGGTCGCCGACGCGCTGGATGCGATGGATCAGCAGGTCATCGTCGTGACGCACCAGCTGGCGCTGCTGGACAGTTTCGAGCGGGTCATTGTGATCGACGAAGGTCTCGTCGCGTTCGACGGAACGCCCGCCGCCGCCGTCCCCGCCTACCGGGAACTGGTCGAATGATCGGGCTGTACCGGCCCGGTGACTCACTGCTGCACCGAATGCCCGCGGGGGCCAAGCTGTTGCTGCTGATCGTATCGATCGTGGCGGCAACGGTGTTCGTGCGCAGCCCGATCGAGGTCGGCATCGTGGCCGCGGCGGTGGCGGGACTATTCGCCCTCGCCCGCATTCCGTTCAAAGTCGCTGTGGCGCAACTGCGTCCGATGGTGTGGATGTTGCTGATCATCGCCGTGTTCCAGGTCCTGATCACCTCGCCCGCGCGGGCCGTTGTTGTCTGCGGCGTGCTGTTGATCTCGGTGGCACTGGCCGCACTGGTCACCCTCACCACCCGCGTGACCGACCTACTCGACACGGTGACCCGCGCGCTCGGGCCGCTGCGCAGACTGGGCGTCGACCCGGATCGCATCGGTTTGCTACTGGCACTTGCCATTCGATGTGTTCCGCTGCTGGCCGGAATCGTGCACGATGTCGCAGAGGCGCGACGAGCCCGCGGCCTGCAATGGTCGATGACGGCCCTCGCGACCCCGGTCTTGGTGCGCGCCTTGCGCACAGCAGACGCGATGGGCGACGCCCTCGCCGCGAGAGGGGTCGACGATGACTGAGCTCCTGGCCGAGCGCATCGCCCGCCGCGCCGCCGAGCACCCGGACGCAACCGCCGTCATCTCCACTCGCGAGCGCGTCGGCTACCGCGAGTTCTGGTCCCGCGTCACCCGCACCGCAGCGGGCCTGCACGGTATGAATCGTGTTGCTGTACTGCCGACCTCGGACATCGATTCAGTGGTCACCGTAACCGCGGCCATGCACACCGGCGTCAGCATCGTGCTTCTGCACCGTCACCTCATGCCCGAACAACTGACCCGCGTCCTCGCACTCGCCGAACCAGCTGCCATCGTCGCCTCACCTCAACAACACCGCCGACTGCGAAAAATGGGATACGACGGACCCATCCAGACCGCCACGGCCCTGGAATCCGATGGCCCAGCCACCCGGGCTCGACCCGACACCGAACTACTGGTCGGCATCACCTCCGGCACCACCGGCGAACCAAAACTGTTCGTACGCAACCAGCAATCCTGGTCCACCACCCTCGACCGCTCCGACACCACCTTCGACATCGGCCCCCGCGACCTCGTCTCCACCCCCGGCGTCCTCGACCACACCCACTTCCTCTACGGCGCGCTACACACACTGACCCGAGGCGCGACGGTCGACCTCCGCCCAGTAATCGAATCGCTCGAAGATGGTGCGACGCACCTGTATTCAGTACCGACCATCGCCTGGGACATAGTCCGATCAGGCGCCGGGCCGTTCCCCGACGTCCGCGAGGTTCTGTCCTCCGCCGCTCGCTGGCAACGCACGGGACGGCAATCGCTACAAGAGGTCCTGCCGAACGCCTCCCTGGTGCACTTCTACGGCGCGTCCGAACTGAGCTTCGTCTCCTTCGACCGAGGACTCGGCAACCCCAACGAGAACTCGGCGGGCCAACTGTTCGACGGTGTCGACATCGACATCCGAGACGACCTCGTATTCGCCCGCAGCAACATGCTTTTCGACGGCTACCTCACCGAACACGGCGTTGCCGACGGGCCTGTCGACGGTTGGATGTCGGTAGGGGACAGAGGCCGAATGCTCGGCAACGAACTACATCTGTTCGGCCGAGCGAGCGAAATGTTGATCCGCGCCGGCCTCAACGTAGAACCCGCCGCCATCGAATCCGCCCTCACCGCCATCCCCGGCATCGCCGAAGCCGCCTGCATGGCCGTCCCCGACCATCGCATGGGCGAAGCCCCCGCCGCGGCAATAGTCGTCGACGAATCCGCCCCGAGCACCGACAAAATCTGGCGCCACCTCCGCGCCACCCTCCCCAGCCCCAGCGTCCCCATCCAAATCCTCACCCTCCCAAGCCTTCCCCGCACCCCACGCGGCAAGCTCGACCGCCAAGCCCTCGCCGCCGCCTTCAAGGACAATTACCGAGATCGGCGCGTGAACGAGACGATTCCCAAGCCTGACTACGGGGCGGCAGGCTAGCGTTTGTACAGATTGACGTGAATACAGGATTTTCTGTACTGTTCGCGCATGGTCACCTTGGTGCACAGCGACGCGCTGTCTCGGTTCGGGTACGCGCTGTCGGATTCGACGCGGTCCCAGATCCTGCTCGCGCTGCGTACCGCGCCGAGTTATCCGTCGGAGCTCGCCGATCGCATCGGTGTCTCGCGGCAGATTCTGTCCAACCACCTCGCCTGCCTGCGCGGCTGCGGGTTGGTCGTCGCCGTTCCGGAGGGGCGACGCAGCCGGTACGAGCTGGCTGATCCCCGGATCGGCCGCGCCTTGGACGATCTGGTCGGCTTGGTGCTCGCGGTCGATCCGGCCTGCTGCCCCGACTCCGACGCCGAGGGGTGCTGCTGATGGCCTCGGACCTCGGGTTGCCGAGTGTCCTCGGTGGACCGAATCCGGCACGGCGACAAGTGCTTTCGCGGCGTATCCGACTGTTCGTGGCGGCGACGATCAGCTACAACGTGATCGAGGCGGCAATCGCGTTGACCGAGGGCACTCGGGTGTCCTCGGCGGCGTTGATCGGCTTCGGACTCGACTCGGTCATCGAGGTGTCCTCCGCGGCGGCGGTGGCCTGGCAATTCTCCAGCAAGGACCCGGCAGCGCGAGAACGGTTGACGCTGCGGATCATCGCGTTCTCGTTCTTCGCGCTGGCGCTGTATGTCACCGTCGATGCGATCGGCTCGCTGCTCGGAGTCGGCGAGGCGCGGCATTCACCCGTCGGGATCGCTTTGGCCGCAGTGAGTTTGGCTGTCATGCCGGTGCTCTCCTCGGCGCAACGCCGAGCTGGGCGGGAACTCGGTTCACGGACAGCGGTCGCTGATTCGAAACAAACCCTGCTGTGCACGTATCTCTCCGCGGTCCTGCTGGTCGGCCTGCTGCTCAACACCCTGTTCGGCTGGTCGTGGGCGGACCCGATCGCGGCACTAGTCATCGCGGTCATCGCGATCAAGGAGGGCCGCGACGCGTGGCGCGGCGACGCCTGCTGCGAGATGCCGATCGCGGGCCGATCCGAAGACGCCGGCCACGACTGCGAGTGTTGCTGAAGCCTGTCACCCGGCAGCGACAGACGGCAGTGTTCTCGCACTATCAGGTGGCGCCACCGCAGCCGAATGTAGTTCTGCGGCCTGGAGCTACAGACGATTTCAACGTCCCATAATGCCGAGGAGCGAGCGCTTCTCTCTTCCAAATTCGGACTAGCACAACCGATCTCGTGGTCCCATGTCCATCGCCATGAGAACATCTGTACCAGTTGGCAACGAGCCGACCAGAAGGAGGCAACGTCATGTCCGACCAGCAGGCCACACCCAACGACAAAGGTCCGGCCCCGGTCACGATCGGGCCGTCTGGAACGACCGAGCCCGTTTTCATGCTAGTACCGACGTCGGAGGTCAAAGCCGAGGATGTGTGTTCAGTGGCTGTTCACTATGTTGATGGCGTGCCCGAACTGGTGGTCACGGGTGGAAACTGGTTCCCTGAGACACTTTCGGTCAAAGATGCTTCGGGGAGCATGATCGCCATCTACACAGTCGGCGCGGTCCCCTCGGCATCCCGACGACTTAGCGGCAGCATGATTAGCGGGGCGATCGACTACGTGTACCCGAACGCTGTCGTAATCTCGACGCCGCTGACGGGCGAGCAGGACCGGTAGGCATTAGCCTGCCGGGCCAGGTCCGGGCATCGGATGCCCTGTAACTAGCCGCTTACGGGGCGGCTCGGATCGGCCGAGCCGCGGGTCTGCCGAACGCACCATAATAGCCGATTACCGCGCGTCGCCCTTGAGGCACAACCGATTTGGCGTTGCGAAGTCCTTCGATATGGGAACATCTGTAGCGGTCGGTATCGGGCGGACCGGGAGGAGGCACTGCCATGTCTGACGAGCAAGCCACGCCCAACGCGAAGGGTCCGGCCCCGGTGACGGTTCCAGCGCAGGAGGCCGAACCGATCGCAGCCACGCTGGCTCTGGAGTATCGGGATGGCGCACCCGCGGTCGTTGTGACTGGCGGCAACACGATTCCTAGCCATCTAGCAGTGGTGGACAAAGACGGGCAGGTCGTCGCGTTCTACAGCGCGCAAGCGTCGCGCATGTTCCACCCCGAAGAGATTTCGGCCATGGTTCTCGGGAGGTGAATCAAGATCGCCATCCCTCGGTAGCCTTCCATCCGCCGGGGGGCTTTGCCGAATGGGAACGACCCGCAGCCTTGCTGGAAACGTGATGGAGTCCGGCATCCGATATTGCCGCGACCCGCGCGTTGGTCGATCGTCCAAACTGGCTGGCTGACACCACTTCCCAACGCGCGCACATCAGCGTAAGTCGTTTTGTGTCAAGCGGGTTGGTCGGTGCCCCGTGGTCTGTCGTCGTCCCGGCATAGCGGTAATGGGGTTGATTGCCCCGGCAGCGTGTAATCGGGTTGTGGGACGACAGGTCGGGGCTGCCCATGATGTGCGACGAGATCACCGGGGTGTCTCGATGCCGCGTGGGGCTCGCCCCGACCGTCCGCTCGACGGGCCGCCGTTAGGCGGCGGTCGAGATCATGGTGGTTCCCGATGCGGTGGTGCCGTGGGTGGCGATGTGTGGGTTCCAGGGTTGTCGGGTCGTGACGACCGCGTGGAGCTGGCGAAGGATCGCCGCTGCGATCACGGCCTGAGCTTGGGTGGCAGTGAGCGGGTTGGTCTCTCGGGTGGTCAGATGTCGGTAGCGGGCGGCATAAACCGGGTTGGCGCGTTGGGTGCCCCACACGCCTCGCCAGGCGGCCAGCCGTAGTCCGGGACGGCCTGCCCCGGTGAGTCGGGCGCGGCCGGTGAAGGCCCCGGATTTCTTTTCCCGGGGTGCGAGACCGGCGTGTTTGACCACTGCCCGGGCGGTGGGAAATCGTGCGGGGTCGCCGGTTTCGGCGAGGATCGCCGCGGCTCCGACCGCGGACAACCCGACGATCGAGGTGACCAGATCGGTGAGCTTGAGTTCATCGAGGATGCTGGTCATCCGGGTCTCGGTCTCAGCCAGGCGCCGCTTGGTCTCGACCCAGTCCTCGACCAGCAGGTGCACGCGTTCCAGGGCGCCGCGTCGATGCGCGAGCACCCCAGCCCGATCATCGAGTGCGGCAAAGAGTTTCCCGGTGATCCGAAAACACGGCCGCTTCGCGCCGCCGCGGGTGACCTCGCCACGGACCAGGCGCTCGAGCCGGTCTCGGCCCAACCGGCGGCTGCGCGCGAAATCGCCGCCATCGCGACCGCAGATCACCCGTAATGCCGCCATCCAGGTCCGGGACTTGAACGGTTGCTGGGCGGCGTCGAGCGCGGCCGGCCACACGCACTCGAGCAGAGCTCGGACCTGCTGGACCTGCGCGACGAGATCGACCAGCAGTTGTTCGCGGCGAGCACCCAGATGCCGCAGCCGACCCCAGGTTTCATCGACCGGTTCGGGTGCATAGCAGCGCAGTTGCGCGGTCAATCGCGCGATCAGCACCGCGTCTTTCTCGTCGGTTTTGTCGGTGGTGAGGTCCTCGGCACGGCGTGACCAGGCGGTCATCGCTGGCTGCACACACACGAACAACATGCCCCGATCAGCGGCCAGCTGTCCCAGCACTCGCCACCGATGCCCGGTCGGCTCGCACGCCACCGTCACCCCGGCGAAACCTGCCGTCGCGGCACAGGCCCCGGCCCAGTCCAAAGCAGAGCCCATGTCCCAGGCTCGGCAGCGGAACGTTCTGCGGGCCAGCACTTTCGAATCGTGGTCACACACAACGACCATCTGCTTACGGTCGGCCAGATCGATCCCGACGATCGCGTTCGTGGTCGGGACCAGGGTCCGCAACCGGGCCAGTCGCGCGTTGCGGTTGCGATCACCCCGGGACACACCGCTACCGTTATTCATGGAACGTCCTCCTCACGGCGATGGGACACCAAGCCCGACAAGCGCATCAGGAGGACGTTCCCCACGTCCCCGGAATCGACGCACTAAACGTCTTTCTATGCCGATTATGTGACGTCGGGCGGACGACCTCTCTTGCTCCGCAGCGTCGCGTCGTTCGTCTGGCCGACATCGCAGTTGCGGACCTATCGGCCGCCCCTGCCATCCAGTCGGCGCAGTTATTCGGCCAACTGGCCGGTTTCGCCGGTCGTCGCCGCGTTCTAGGTTCGAACCGTGCTCGCGATCGTAGCCAGTCGGTATCACAGACGCAGCGAACCGTGTTCTCGGTTCCTACTCTCGCCCAAAGGAACTCGGTCGTGACCACAGCAACTACCCTGTCCGGCACCTCGTCTCGACGATGGGATCGCCTCGGCCGCGCCCTGATGGCCCTCAACTCCGTAGCCGCCTTCGCGGTGTTCATCAACGGCTGCTTGCTGATGGCGGACGTGAACGAGGACCGGCTGATGGTAGAGGGCTGGCGAACCTTCGGATACCTGGTGTTCAGCGCGATGTGGGCGATGCTCGCCTACCGGCCGCGCCGGGTTCCAGCGATCTGGGAAGTGGTGATCTTCCACAAGGTGGCGGTAGCGGTGCTCGCCTTGACCATCCTGGACACCACCGAGGGTATACAGTCCGCGATCACCGACTCCACCGTCGCCGCACTCACGATCTTCGCCTACGTTGCCTGCCGTGGGTGGCAATCATGGAAGGTCATCAATGGAGATTGAGAAGCCCGGCGCCTGCGTATCATTGCTCGACGCTGCCCGCAGTGCGGCAAAGGAATTGGCGGTCGAAGCCGCCACGACCGAGCGGGATCGCAGGGTCACCGAGGCGAGCGCCGAAGCCGCTCGGCGCGCGGGGGCGTTCGCCTTGGGCGTGCGCCGATCCGAGGGCGGGCTCGAGGCCGACCTCACCACCAGGGTCGGGTTCCTGGGTGAGCTCGGGCGGGGCTGCCCGTCCACGGCGTGGATCGCGGCCACGACCTACGAAGCGAAGCGATTGTTGCAGATCGGGGTGTCGGACAAGGCGTATGCCGACGCGTTCGACGACGTCGACATCGTGGTGTGTTCCTCGGCGCGGCCGGGGCAGGCCGTGCGTGAGCCCGGTGGCCTGCGCATCTCCGGCCGGTGGCCCTACGCTTCGGGCTGCGAACTGGCCGAGTGGGCGATGCTTTCGGTGCTACTGCCCGGCGACGCTGCGCCGCAGCCCGCGGCGGTATTCGCCCGCACCAGGGACCTGGTCGTCGAGCGGGACTGGCATATGGCGGGACTGGCCGGCACTGGAAGCCATACCCTCGTCGGCCATGACGTGTGGATCCCGGACTCCCACGAACTCGACTTGCCCCGGATCGCTGCCGCACTGTCCAACATCGCGATCGCGGTGGGCCTGTTCGCACCGCTGTGGGGTGCGGCGCGCGGTGCCCTCGATGTGGTGGCCGCTGTCCTCGCGGCGCGGCCGTCGCCCAACCCTGCCCATGCCACGCTGGCCGACTCGCCCGGTGCCCGGCGAAATTTCGCTGTGGCCGCACACAAGATCGATACCGCCCAGCGCCGCATGCTCGGAATCGCCGCCGCTGTCGACGCCACCTCGCCCGGCGAGGCGCTCGCGGCCCAGGAGCGCGCGCGGCTTCGGATGGATCTGATCACCGCGGTACGTGAGTGCCGCAGCGCGTTCGAGGACCTGTTGGACCTGCACGGATCCAGCGGTCTGGACAACGCCAACCCACTGCAACGGTACTGGCGGGACTTCGCGGTGGGATCGCGCCACGTCCAATTCACCTCACACGTCGTCGAGGAGGACTACGGCGTCCTGCTGCTCGGGGTAGACGACGCACCCTCCGGGATGCTCTGAACCCTGTCGGCCGCCCGGCCGAAGTGCCGATAAGACCGGCTTACCGACTCAAACGCTGTGGCGGGGTCCGGCCGATTCCTCGCCACCGCGGCCGGCTTCGCCTGAGTCTTGCTGAACGAGAAGAGATCTCGCAGCTCGACCCCGGTAGATACCCATCCGTGCACAAAGCCGGGACGCACCTGCGCGACCACGACGACCGCGAGCAGTTCCTCAACGGCATCGATCTCATCCTCGCCGGTATCGCCCCGAATTTCCGGCCGGCTTGGGCCGGAAACTCGGGGCGGTTCACGCGGATACGCTGCTGGAACTAGGACGACTCGCCGCTGTCACCCATGCGCGCCGAACCGTAGTGCTGACTCCCGTTCGCGAACATCCGCTGCCAGGATTGACGACCGGAGCAAACAGCTCACCTCGCCGTCTCTCACAGACCGGAGCACGATGATGAACCTCAGCGGCGATTCACCGAATACTGCACGTTCGGAATACCGATACGTCACCAGTCGATGTTCGTACCTTTGGGCGGTGTGTGTCGTGGTTGAATCCGGTTTGTGGGGAATGGATTCGACACCGTGTCGGTGCGACGGGCGACCAAGTCGGATATCGGAGCGATTCGGCGAGTGCTCGCCGCGAATGCCGCCGACGCGTCGTTGTTTCAGCAATCCGGCCATCGGATTCGCCGCGATCTCGACGACTTCGTGATCGCGACGGAGGATGGGCGTCCGGTGGGGTGCGCGGCGCTCCATCGCCACACGCGCGCGAACGCGGAGATCTTGGCGGTCGCGGTCGATCCGGTCGCGCACAGCCGAGGCGTGGGCGCACTGCTCATGCGGGCGTGCTTGACCGAGACAGCACGATCGGGGGCCACTTTTGTGTGGCTTGCTACCGCAAAGCCCGAGTACTTCGCTCGCTACGAATTCCGCCCCATGACGAAGTGGACACTTCCTCCGCGAGTTGTCCTCCGCAAGTTTCGACTGGTGTTCGAGCAGCCAGTTCGGCGTTGGGTTCCGGCACTACTCGGGCGGCACACGTTCATGAGATTGCCGGTTGCGCCAAACTCTGGAGTTCCCACTCCTTCCCAGTGATCACCGGCCGTACAAGGTGCGGCGTCGTGACCTCGCCGATTGCTCAGAGCGATGTGGCCTCAGCCGACTCCGGCAACGCACTCTCATGCCGCTGGTCGGGGGTTCTTCGCGGCGAGATCGGCCGCGCCACTGAACGTCTATGCCGCAGAGTGCAGGCTCGGTCCGACATCGGGTAGGGCCGGACCGAGCTAGTGGATCGTGCGCGCTAGACCCCGGCCATCGTCTGGTCGTCTATTCCTGCGACTGGGGCGTTCTTTTCGATCGACTCGATGCCGTTCTTGCACGCAGCCTTGGGCTCATGGGCTTCACCGACTGCGATGATTTCGCCGTTGGCGGCCTTGAGTCGGAAGCGGTACTTGTTGGCTTTGTCCTGGTAGATCTCGAACTTCGCGGCCATTCCAGTTACCTCAGCTCTTGTTGACTGGATAACGCCTGACCTCCCGACGGGTAGGTGATCCGTGCGCCCGTCAATCGGCAAAATCGCCATCTGGTTGTCGAACAGCAACCAGCCGGCGGTGTCGTCGCGCCGATGTGTCGGATGTGGTGCGATCGTGGCCCAGTGGGTCCAGACGGCGATGGGATCCATCGGTCGCTCGAATCTGGGTTCCGTTCGCTGGCTTCGGGTGTCGAGGCGTTGCTGCGGGACGGCTGGCTCGGTGCGTCGGCAGGCAAGTTCAGTGAGTTGTTTCAGTCCGTGCGAGGTGAACTCGAGCAGCTGCTGAGTGAGGCCGATCAGATCGCGGCCACCGTGCCCGAGGTGGTCGACAGTGTTGTCGGCAGTGACCAGTCGCGCGCAGATGGTCTGAGTAAGACTCAGAGTTCGTTGGACTTGCAAAGGGGACAGGTGGATTCAGGGCAGGGCTATGCGGTCGATCTGGAGATGCTCGAGAACGTCGAGACTCGGATGACCGCGTTCGTGGGATTCTGTCGGGACCAACTCGACGCGATCGAGCAGTCGGTAGTGCCCGATCACGGTGATGATGGGGCACCGCCGGGGTAGTGGCTGAAATGTCGTGCACGTTCGTGAACACCCGTCGGTGGACACGCAATTATCTTGACATGACAAGAATATGAACACGAATCATGTTCATGCTAAAGTGCAGGCGGAGGTTCTGAAGGGGGACCTTCTGGCGGATTCGCCTGTGGCTCAGGCCAATTCGATTCATTTGATTGCTCGATAATTTGCGCACGGGGGCGTTCATGCGTATTCGCAGCTCAAAGGCGGGACTTTTCGGATTACTGACCAGCGTGATGGTCAGCGCGATAGGTAGCGGCACCGCCGCTGCCGAACCGCTAGCGGATAAGTCGCGGGAGACCACCACCGACGACGGCTGGCAGATACGAATCACCAAAACCGACGAAAACCTCGACAGATACCCGAATCTCGCCGCCACACCGTTCACCCGGGAAGGATTCGTCAGCCTCAAAGCGATCACCGACATCGACGGCACGGGTACCGCACCGGTGAACGCTGGAACTATCTCACTTGGCTATCAGATCGGTTGCCAAGTCGACGTAACCAACGGTCTGACAATCGGATTGGCTATCGGCCCGAACATCAGCATCGGTATCACCACTCTGGGTGTGGGCGGTAGTGCGAGCATCGCACCGACGGTGAACCTCAAACCCGGCACCATTACCACCATTCCGTTCGCAACCAAGCCCTTGGCCGGACCCCATGGCTCGATCACCTCCGACCAGGTCCACGTCAAAATCGACGGCTGTATGGGCCCGGTGAGCCTGCGCTCCTACGCGCAAGTCAACATCTCCACCCCCACCGCGGACAACTCCCTGGCCGTCTACGGCGACCCGATCTACCTGTGAGACAACCGATGTCACCTCACAGGACAGCCGCGCGGCGCGCGTTGGTCCGGCGTCGCGTCAGCATCGTCGTCGCGGTCGCGGCCCTGGCCGCCGGTATCGGTCTGATAGTCGCCGCGAACGGCACTCCCGATGCGGACGCCAAACCGATCAACCCGAACGTGCCATGTCCACAATGGCAGGAAATGCATCCCGGCTGGCCGTGCTGGGGCAACTTCCCCGAGATCGAGGAACCCACAGCCCCCACGCTGCCATCGACACCCGCGATACCCACCGGACCGCCGTCCGCCCTGCCGGCTCCACCGCCTGCCGCGGCACTGACCCCGCCGCCGCCGGCCCCGCCGCCCGACCCGTGCCGGGCGATCGTGCCCGTCATCGACTATGTGCCTCCGGCATTGCCGGGAAACGACCCTGTCGCACCATGTTCCGCGGGCGGTGGCCCCCGCGCGGGCGCTCCCACACCACAGTCGTCGGGGCCGGAAGTGAATCAGCCGGGTCCGGAGGCGAACCAACCGGGGCCGGTCCTGAAACCGGGTAACACCGTTCCTCCGCCGACACCGCTACCGGCTGAAATCCCGGTCGGGCCGAAGACATGGGAGATAGCGAAGCTTTCGCCTATCTTGAGCGACCAATGGCACCAACTCGTCAAATCAGGGTGGCAGGTGAAATACGGCGACCCAGGTGGCGGCGACTACACCGAATATCGAACCAAGACGATCGTCGTAGATCCGAGCGAAAAGGACGCAGGCCCCGTCCTGGTCCAGACGCTGGCGCACGAATTCGGTCATGTCTTGTATCCGAGTGGGGACAATGTGGATAGTCGATTGCAAAGCGAAGGCGCGGCCACGTTGAACAACATCCGCGTCCAACGCGAAATCCTGGCAGCCGGCGGACCGGATATCACAATCGCTGGAGCCGACACACCCGAAGTGGTGACTATGTTCAACGATGCCTACGATGAATACGCCAAGAGCGGCTACACCCAGGACGCTCACGACAAGGCCGCGCAGACGATCGGAAATTGGTACGCCGACAATGTGCACCCATCAACATGTACTGCGAAAACCTATCGGCAGTACTACGAGGAAGGCTGCTGATGGCGAGTCGAATACGGCCCCGCAGAGCACTGTCCAGCCTGACCATGATCGCAGGGGTGATGGTGATAGCCGTGACTGCATGTGGAACCAGCGACGGCAAGGAGCCGTCGAACGACGTGCGGTCGATGGACCTGTGGCAGTTCGTCGATTTCGCCGAGCAGAACACTCCGCTGACTCCCGACCGGGTCTCGAAACTGCTTGGCATCGAGCTGAAACCAGAAGACCAGAACCCGCGACGCAACTCAGGGGGGCCGGTCACGCTGTCAGGAGTCGAGATCACGAATATCACCGCCGCAGGCAGCGGTGACGACTGGTTCGCGTCGTTCGACATCAAGAGCGGGCAATGCATAACGCAAGGTGATGTTAAAAAACGGTATCCGGACCTGAAGCCGACCGGCGCTGTCGAACGCAACGCGCCGGGTCAACCGGTCGAAATGAGTTCCTATCAACCAGCGGCCCAGATCATCTTTTCCTTCCGGCAATCCGACAAGTGCATGGCAGGGTTCGGGCTACAGCCACCGAAGAAATAGCAGATCTGGTATCTGGGCCTTCCTGATGGGTAACCGCTTATTTCGAACCGTCGGCTGGTCCTGCTGAGACGGTGCGGAAGCCTGCGTTGCCCCATGGTGGCGTCCGGGGTGTTCGAGGATCGGGCGGCCGTGCGGTATCTGGTGCAGTAGCTGTCGTGGCACAGGTATGAGCCGCCGCGCAGTACCCGCGACTCCCCGGCGGCGGCGCCTTGTGGATCCCGAACATGCGCTGTTCGGGCGTCGTGGCAATAGGTGTTCGGGGAGAATCGGTCGTAGCACCATTCCCAGACGTTGCCTGCCGTCTGCCGCGCGGGGATGGTGCCGCTTAGCCGGGGTTGGGCGGTATGGAGTGCGTGGCGGTGGGCGACGCGGTGTCGCGTGGGTTGCCGAGTTTGCGTTTGAAGGCCCCGCTGAGGGCGAAAGCATTGGAGCAGCCCACCTCACGGGCGATGGCCCGACTGTGGCGTCGGTGTCGCGCAGTCGTTCGGCGGATCCGTCTCACAAAAGAGACAGATCTGTCTTGTTGCTATCGTTTGTGTCCGAACTGGCATTTTCGTTGTCCCGCATCGACATCCGAATCAACGATCGGAACGGAATGTTCGAGTACAACCCTGAAATCATCGCCGAGTTCCGTGCCAACAGCGGCCGGGTCGGCGGCCGATTCGCCACGCTCGATCTGGCATTGATCACCACTGTCGGCGCCCGAACCGGCCTGTCGCGCATCACCCCCGTCGTCTACTTCACCGACGACGGCGACATTTTCGTCATCGCCTCTGCCGCCGGTTCCGACCGGAATCCGGCCTGGTATTACAACCTCGTCGCCAACCCGGAACTCACCGTTGAGGTCGGCGCCGACAGGTACCGGGCCAAAGCGACGCCCACCGAGGGCGAGGAACGCACCCGGTTGTTCGCGAAGGCCGTAACCGTCCAACCGGGTTTCGCCGAGTTCGAGACCAAGACCCGGCGGCGGATCCCGGTGCTGCGCATCACCCGAATCAGTTGATTTGTAGCCCGGCCGCGGAACTTCCGATAGACGTCCTGTATTGGCTCCCCTTTAGGTCAAGCCCCTAGCAGTGGTCTTGGGGTTAATCTGTTTGATGGGTCCGGGTTGTGGCTTGTCCGAAGGATCGGTGTGCGGG
>NZ_JBHXAU010000024.1:0-149709 GCF_042727395.1 Nocardia sp. NPDC060255
GTCCGGAACCGTCACATCCGGCAACGACACCGTCGTGTCATTCCACACCTCCAGCACCCGGCGACGCTCCACCTCGTCAAGCACATCCAACCGACACAGTCGGACCTCCGGATCGCCGACGACCGCCTCGAGCACCCGGACCAGACGTCTGGCCAACTCTTTGATTGTTGTCTCATCGAAGAGTTCAGCGGCATAAGCCAACAAGCCTTCGAGCCCTCCGGGACGATCACCGTGGAAAGCCTCGACCAGTTTGAAGTCTAAGTCTAATTGCGCTGTCATCGCGCCGGGTGTCATTGTGTCGACCTGCATACCAGTCAGTTTCAAGGGCGGCGTTGGGGTGTCTTGAATGGTCAGCATCACTTGGAACAGGGGGTGGTAGGCCGTCGATTTCGTTGGCGCCAATTCCTCGACTAACCGCGCGAACGGAATATCCGCATGAGCAAACGCCTGCAGAGCTGTTTCATGCTGCCGCATCAGTAAATCTTTGAAGGATTCGCCGTAATTAAACCGGGTCCGGAGAGCGACTTTGTTGGCGAGTATTCCGATAGAGTCGTCCGGATCAGTCCGCCCATGATCGGCCACGGAGGTGCCGATTGTAATATCGGCGGTGCCCGATAGACGGGCCAACAACATCGCCAAAGCCGCGTGCACAACCGTGAACAACGTTGCGCCATGGAGTTTCGCAAATTTTATGAGTTGGTCGTGCTGCATCGCATCGATCCGGAATTCGATCTGGCCACTCGCCAGCGATGAAACTGCCTGCCGTGGCCGATCGGTCGGCAACGCCAAGGCGTCCGATATTCCGGCCAGCTTCTGCAGCCAATACGCGCTCTGTTTAGCGTAAACCGTGTCTGCATTCGACTCCACGCCGCCCTTGTCGGTAGATAAGTAACTCACCAGGATCCTCCGGTGTATCAGTAGGTGTGTCTAGAGTTGGGCAAGCAAAGCTTCCTCGGCAGCCTGCCGCGCCGAACCCGATGTCGCCGCCAAGCGAAATTTCACGGAGGCCGAAGTCTCCGTATCTGAAGTTGCGCAGTTCAAGAGATCAAATTTGCGTGTCGACCAAGTTTATTGATCGTTGCTCCGGACAGCGGGGACAAAATGGAATAAATTTCTACGCTCAGGTGAGCGATCAGAATCGGACCGCTAGCAGATTCCAATGATCAAGAGCGCCGACGAAACGGCTTTGTGCGTCTTCGTTGTAAGGCAAATATAATCCCGATCGGCGCCGGTCCATTCATCGCACCTGGACATCACGTGGCTTTGCCTGCTGCGGCTAGCAGGTGGAATGCTCCTCGAATGATGTTCCGACTCCCACACAATACTGTCGATGTATCGAAAGCTTTCGCGGGATCCGAGACCATGAGACTGATGACGAAGGTGCGAGCATCGACGGTACGGACCAGATAGTTCGCGATTCTTGGCGATCTGCCTGCTGAGCAGGTCGTCACCCGGCTCCTTTTCTTTCTTCTCGATCAGATTCCACAGATAGCCGCCGAGCGCACCGAATGCCTCGTCTCTCTTTCGGGGGTGTTGATGCTGACCAGCTTCGCGCTGGTGGACAAGAAGAACTGATGGTCGTAGAGGGGGACTCCGAGCTGGGTGCACATCACCAGCGCTGGCACCGGCACTGCGAAATCCGCCACCAGGTCGACCGGTCGTGGTCCGGTGAGAAGCGCGTCGACGCGGTTCGTCGACGATGCGCTGAACATGCGGTGGCAGATCCTTGATGCGCTTGGCGGTGTACTCGCCGATAACCTGACGCCTGGCTGCGCTATGCTCCTGAGCGTCGAGGTTGATCATCGTCTGGAGCGGTTGATCCGTTGGTTTCTCCAGACTGAATGTCGGATATCCCGGATGCCGGTTGTCCGAGCTGAACCGGGCATCGGTCAGGACGCCACGGACATCGGCATAACTGGCCAACGCCCAGATTTCGGTGTCGTTCGGCAACCGGACTTGCGAGACCAGCTCGTCCGCCAGCATCTGCTGGTACTGCGGGGGCGGAGAGAAGGGGCACGTCCCGGAGAAAGGGATCGTCTCTACGGGTGGTGTCATCTGTTCGGTCATCACTGTTCTCTGTTCGTCGTGCCGAGACGGGTGGTGGTCGCCGGAACGCGGTGAACGTCCGGCCATCGAGGGCCTTGCGCTCACCGCGTGGACGAGTCGGGCGTGGGTTCAGAGCCGGACCGGAAACCGGACGAGGTGGTTTCCGTCGCCGGGCCAGCTGGCATACTCGAGCTCGTCACGATTCACCGCGAGCGCGAAACCATTGCGGCGGAACAACAGCCGGGGTCCAAGCGATCTCGGCCTGCATTCGAGCCAGGGCCGCTCCTAGGCAGTAATGCGGGCCTGCCCCGAACGCAAGGTGCTGCTCACCCTGACCCGGTGCCCGGCTGATGTCGAGTCGTTCCGGCTCCGGAAACCGGGTCATGTCATGGTCTGCAGCCAGCAGTGCTGCCGTGACCGGCTCGCCGCGTTTCAGCTGAACGTCGGCGAACTCGAGGTCATCGCTCGCATACGGGCGGAGTATGCCCGGTGTTGATCAGCAGAAACACCATCGCGATCATCTCCGAATCGGTGGTGGGGGTCCTCGTCGGCGATCATGGTGGAGATGAGGTCATTGGGTGGGGATGAGCGGCCGTTGCTGGATCAGACTCTTCCTGTAGCCGACGATGCTCTGGAGACCGGTGACGATCTCCGCGGGTTCACCGCCGGAAACGTACTGCAGGATCCATTTTCCTGGTCTGCCTTGTCGACGCCGATCAGGTGACAGATGGCAGCGTTGGCCAGCGGATAAGCGAAATCTGCCATCAGATCGATCCCGTTGCGACCTTCGAGTTCGTGGAGCAGCTGGTCGGCAACTTGCTCGACGGTGGGGCGCAGCGCGTTGATCCTGCGTGCGGAGAAGGTCCGGATAACCTTGGCGCGCAGTCGCGCATGTTCGTCTCCGTCGAGCATGACCATGCTGGTCAGATATTCGCCGTACTCCAGGGGCAGATTCCAGGCCTCTAGCATCTCTGCGCCAAGATGGGGGTCTCGATGCCGGGCAGCTTACTGTGGTCCCGCACGAACCGGGGGTCTTGCATCAATGCCTTGACATCGTCGAAACCGGTGACGAGCCGAACCACTGAGGCCGTGCCCGGCAATGTGACGTGTGCGAGCCGGGCCCTGCTTTCGCAGGTCGGTGTAACCGTGGGTCGGGTCGCTCACTTGTTCGGGGGTCAACTTGACAGGAGGCCGGGACATACTCGTCTTCTTTCTGCGGATCTACGGGAGACGCCGACGCCGAGGCGGTGACCGAAGTCGAAGTTCGAAGGCTCGAATGTTCATCGTCGAATACCCGAGTGGTTCTGCCGAGACCGGCTCATCTGCACATCTTGGCTGACGAAGCGTCGCCGTGAATATTACGAGTAATCGGTGGCGGCGGGCGCATTTTCCGATGCCCGCGCGCCTGAAGTTCGAGCGATCGAGTTGACCTTGGACAAATGCGATCGGCGGGTCTGACTCCAGGTACCTACTGTCCGGTCGACGGGACAGTGGAGGCCGACAAGCAAGGCGTGGCGAGCGGGCAATCGTCGCGCGTATTCGCTGTGCGGCTATTGCCGGGCCCCGTATATACTTTCATTCATGCCGCAATTCAGCGGTATCGATTTCTGAAATACGGGGCAAAATCTGGGATATGCGGGAGTCAGTATGCATAAGGATGGGAAAGTGGTCCCGGGCGCAATGGGTACAGCCACGCCTCGGCGTTATTTGATGTGCCGCCCGACCTATTTCGACGTCACTTATTCGATCAATCCGTGGATGGGATCCGAGCCGGCCGACCTCGCCGGCAACTGCCCAGGCGCAGTGGAAACAGTTGCACGACCTTTTCGTGGCACATGACCACCGTGTCGAGCTGGTCGAGCCGGTGCCAGGGTTGCCCGATATGGTGTTCGCCGCGAACGATGCGATCGTCATCGACGGCAAGGTGCTCGTGGCCCGTTTCCGGCATCGCGAGCGGGCTGAAGAGTCTGCGGCGTATCTCGAATGGTTCGGCCGGGGTGACTGGCCGGTGGTGCAGCAGGCCCGATATGTGAATGAGGGTGAAGGTGACTTTCTTCTCGCCGGCGAGGTAATTCTGGCCGGCACTGGATTTCGCAGCGATACGAGGGCACACGATGAGGTGGCAGAATTCTTCGACCGGACTGTCGTGCCGCTGACGCTGGTCGACCCGCGCGGTGAGGAATGCCAGGCCGAGGTGGGGTTCCATGGCGATCTCGCGCCAGTAGTGCGAGGTGAGGAGTGCGGTGATCGCGACGAGGTCAGGGTAGATAGCAGCGTGGTGCTGGGGGTCGTCGCTGGTGGTCGGGCCCGTGGGGAAGCGTGTGGTGGCGGGTTGGGTTGTGTGGGTGAAGATTCGGTGGGCGTAGGCGAAGGCGTGGACGGTGATGTAGATCCCTCGGCGGAGTGCGAGGCGCCGGTGTCGAGTTTGGGCGGCTAGAACGTTGGGCATCGTGCTGAGGTCGACGAATGTGCAGTTGTTGGGGCGGCGGCTGGGTTGGTGGCCGAGCCAGAGTCGGTGCTTTTGGCAGGTCCGGATGTGGTGCGGGTAGTACCGGGTGACCGGGCCGCCGCGGTGTCGGGAGGTGCAGCGAGGGCAGGCGGGCATCGGTTGGCGACGGAACTGGGCGGGTTTGGTGTGTCGGCGGTCGAGTTCGGGTAGAGCGCGGGCTAATTCGGTTGGTGTGTATCCGGTGACGGCGCAGAGCACAATGATGTTGTCGTGGCTGATGACCTCGATCGGCAGGGTGGGGTCGATGTCGAGGTGGAGTTTCAAATCGTCGAGGTGGACGTAGTTGGTGGCGGCCAGGCGTCTCAGGTAGGACTCGACGGTTTCGTTCAGGGCTGGTGGGATTCGGATCGGGAGTGGTCGTGGCCGGTTCATGCGATGCCGCGCTGGTGTTTTCGGTCTTTGTGGTCGGCTGGTCGGGTCCGGTGTTGGGCGGTGCGGTCGAGTCGGATGGCGTCGAGGTGGGCTTTGGTGATCTTCTCGGTGCCGTCGCAGATGGCGTCGATCGCGGCTCCGCGCGGATGAGGTGCGACAGGCTGCCGAGCATGCCGCCGGTGCGTTGGTAGAGGTATTCGCTGTGGTGGGCAAGGGTTCCGGGTTTGTGCCGGTGTAGTCGCAGTGCCTGTTCGAGGGTGGCGACGACGGCGCGCCAGTATTCTCGTTGGCTGGTGGTGCCATAGGCGAAGGGGTGGGTGGCGATGCTGGTGAAGCGGCTGGCGACCTGGCTGCCGCGCACGCCGGTGAACAGGCCGGCGTGTTCGAGGTCGATGCCGGCGTAGGCGAATGTCGCGCGGATGCGTTCGGAGAAGTATTTCAGTTGGTCGGACACCTCGGCGCCGGAGCGGGTGGCTAGAGAAATATTGTGGATTTCGTCGACGAGGACCAGGTCGCAACCGACGTCGCTGAGGACGGCGCAGACCGAGTCGGTGATGTCGGTGAGGTTGGCGTGGCTGGTGATGGGCAGGCCGAGGAACCGGGCGAACTCGACGGCGACCATGCGTGGGGTCGCCGCGGGCGGGATCGTGATGTAGACGACCGGGAATCGGGAACCGGCCATCGGATTACGCAGGCGGACACCGAGTTCGTGGGTGCGACCGAGCTGGGTGATCGCGGTGGTCTTGCCGGTGCCGGCGGCTCCGGTGACGATCAGCCCGCGGCGGGCCGAGATCTGACGGCGGTTCAGGATCAGTAGTCGCCGAACGGTTTTGATGATTTCCTGGATGGTCGGGGTGTTCACCACGATCAGGTCGCTGTGATAGTCGAGCCGGGCGTCGTCGTGGGCGGCCCGTTCGGTCGGCTCCAGATCGGGCCAGTCCTCGCGGAGTTCAGGTTCGCGGCGGTCGTAGTCGACCCATTGCGTCCAGCCTTCTTTGGTGGTGAGCGGTTCGAACGGGTCGGAATCGGTCACGGCCACCTTTGCGCTTCTTCGGCCGCGTCGAAGATCCCGAACGGGATCACCGTGGCCATCTCACCGGAATCGTTTGGGTCGTTGTCGAAGTCGTCTTCGTCGTCGAAATCGGTCACCATGGCCGGGTCGGCGGGAAGCGGATGGGGTGTGGCCGCGCGGGTGCGGGCGGCGACCTTGGTGCCCGGGCCGGTGCCTGCGCGGTCGAGCAGCTCGGCCAAGGCTCGCGCGGTCTCGGTCTCGGTCGCTTCTCCGGTCCTAACGGTGTCGGCGAGGCGACGAGCGTGACGCCAGGTGAAGTCGGCGAATGGTGAGGTCACCATGGGCAGATGCGTCCAGGCTGCGCGGATCCAGCCGCTGTCGTGATGGCTTCGGATGAACACCTCGGTCAAGTCGTAGGGGTCGTATCGGACCTCCCAAGCGCTACCTCGGGCGCTCACCCCGGAAGGCTGGCGGCGGTAGGGATTCAGGGCGCGGTCATCGTAGGTGCGTCGGTCAATACGAACGCCGTAGTCATTGATCGTGCGCCACTTGGCCGGCAACAGTTCGATGTAGTCGGCGCCGGTGAGTATCAGCGGCAGATATCCGGCGGCGCTGACCGCCAGCGAATACATCTCGTTCGGGGACACAGCTCGGCCGGTGTTGGGGCTGAGCAGGCCCTCATGAGGACGGCGCTGCCAGTGCAGCACCCACTCGTCGAACAGCTCCTGCAGCTGGGTGATCGACCACACCGCTTCGGCTTCGACGGCTTCGCCTCGGCGGGTGACGTCGCGGCCGACATAGCCGCGAACATATTGGCAGAACAGGGTGTTGATTGATTGAAAGGTGCGTTCGACGACGCTGTTGTCGGTCGGGGTCCGTGGATGCGACGGCTGAACCGAGATGCCCAATCGTTCGCAGGCCCGCACGAACGTCTCCGACAAGAACACCTTGCCGCGATCACAACCGATGGTCTCCGGCACGATCACGGGTTTGCGGCCGCGGCTTCCATGCGGTCGTCGATATCGGCCAGGCGGCGGTGCGGCAAAACCGCGACGCCGACATCCGCAGGGAATCAGCCCATCCCGGTCGCATCGGTTCCGGCACCAGCATCCGTGCCAGCAGCAGCGACGCGTCCACCGCCTTCGTCCCGATCGGTCGCAGGATCGCGGCTGCGATCGTGCGGGTCGCGATGTCGACGACGGCGGTCAATTCGACTCGGCGGGCGATCCCGTCATCGAACATCGCCAACACATCCAGCGGGGTCGTGTCGATTTGAACGTGCTCACCGGGCCGCGAGGCCCACGTCACAGTGAACGAACCTGCCGGACGATTCGCCGCCGACCGGCGCGTCTCGGCGGAGCCGAACGTGTGCCGACCCTGCGACAACGCCGCAACCACCCGGTTGAACGTCGCTTTCGACGGCATCGCGACCGCATCCTCACCGTGCCGCTCGACCAGCACCGTTTCGACCCGCCCGCGCAACTGGTCACGGGTTCCGGTCGAGCGTTTCGTCTCTGCGGCAAGGACTTCCCGGATCGCAGCCACGACCCGTTCATCGGTGCGCCCGAACGGCGACGTCGACCGCACCCCGCGACCATCGGCCAACGCCCGCACCCCGCCCGCACGATAGCGCGCCCGCATCCGCCGGACCGTGCGAGCACTGGTCGCAATCCCGGCGGCGCTCAATTCTTCGGCTTTGGCGGCCTCACGCTCGGACAACTGCCGCGCAGGATCATATTCCGGGCGGGGCCTGTCCTCGGGTTCACTGCCGGGAGGCAGCCCGGTCTCCAGCTCGATCAGGTGATATTCCCACTGCCGCGCCAGTTCGGCCTGCTCGTGCGGCAGATCGTCGAGGTTCTCACCCACCAGCCCGCCCGAGCCGGGTGCTTCCCGGTTGCCGCCGAGGATCTCGAACCCGGCCGAAGAGACCAGATGCATCAGCTTCACCGCCATCGGTTCCCCAACCGAATTCACCAGCCGCAGTGTGATTCCCGATATCGCGGCCACCTCGTATTCGGTGTCGTCGAACAACACCCGATCCCCGACCTCGATCACCCTGGTCATCGGCTCGCTCCCGTCACGATCGACCAGCCCTCCAAACGCACCGCCAGATCCACCGCCAACTCCGCGCACCACACCAGGTGAAAAAGCACCGGCAACACCGCGATCGGATCACCCACCGACCGCACTCCCTCGATCAGCGGACGCGGCTCACCGAACGCCTCCCTCAGCGCCGCGGCCACCGGCCCGACCCGATACCGCGGGTGCCGATACCCCGCCAGCCACCGCACATTCCCCAACCAAATCGGGTCATGCCCGTGGACCAGCCGATACCTCCATCCCGCCTCGGCGCAGGCCTGCGCCGTCGCCGCGAACGCCACCTCATCGCGCGGTTTGATCCGCTGCGCGGGACGGCAGTCGATCACCACAGCGCCACCATCGGCCCACCGGGCGAAAAAGTCCGGAGCATGCGACCGTCGCTGCGAACCCTCAGTCCACAACAGCCAAAACGGCTGCGCCGCATAACCAACCATCTCCACATCGAAGTCCAGCGCCATCGCCTCGTCGCGCTCCAGCCACGACTCGAACTCCACATGTGCACCCACTGACGCCGACCAGTAGAAACCCGGATTGTTGCGCTGCCCCTGATACGACGGAATCGACCTGATCGGCGCCACCCTCTCGAACGCCACATCCGCGACCTCCGCCAACGGTCTGCGAACCTCGCCTAACTCCGCATCGGCGAACGCGACCTCGAACCCTCGAACCCCGCCAGCAGCCACACCATCGGTCACCAGGCGCAGACCCCCGCCAGTCACCTATAGCCACCGTCCGATTCAATTCGCCCGAGCTCGATCGCGAGCGAACATGCCAGATTGGCCAGATCCACTGAGCCGTTTTCCAGAATCACTGAGCCACTGGCCAGAATGACTGAGTCTTGGCCCGATCCACCGAGCCAGGACAGGAAGACAAGCGCCACGACCGCCATTGGCAATGTTTGCGAGAAGGATGCTGAGTGAAAAATCCATCGGCGTGTTGCTCGAACGACACGCCGATGGCGCGGCCACGGGTTTGTCTACCGAATCGTATGGGTAACGAGATGGGGAATGTTGCAGCCATGGCCGCAGTGGTGGCCGAATCCGACTGGGGTGATGTGGGTCCGCCAACCATATAAGAGCCATAACCTGCCGTAACGGCTCTCCATCTACTCTCCACATTGGACGCCATAAGGCCACAGAACGGGCCATATGGCAAGTTCCTCGTGGGAGGAAAGCGCCTGGTAGGGCGCCATATTTGCCATATGGCCCGTGCTGGGATACGCGCCCCCGGCAGGAATCGAACCTGCGACCTAGGGATTAGAAGGCCCTTGCTCTATCCAACTGAGCTACGGAGGCAGTGGGTTCCACCATGGCCGACATTGGTCGTGCTGTCCAGCGCGCCAATTATAGCGACCGACCAGATGGCTAAGGGGTCAGCGTGACCGCGAGTACGAGCATTGCGGCCATGATCACCTCGAGCACCAGGTAGAACCAAACGGGGAAGAAGGCGGGCGGGCTTTCCACGATGCCCGACCAGATCCGGCCGACCGCCATGCCGCTGAGCGCGGCGGCCACGGCCACACAGGCCCCGAATCTCAGGTCGCCGACATCGGCGGCGGCCAACCCGAGGATCACCGCGATCGCGACACCGAAGCCGCCGTAGACGGCTCGCACCTCGGCGCGGGCATCCGCGCGATCGGCGAGCAGCCCGAGCGGGTCGACGAGTTGGCTGGGCCGCAACAGCCCGTAGACGCCCATGGCGGCGAAGAACAACGCCACCAAGGCAATCAACACGATCGACACGATCGACATTGCACCTCCGTGATCCGCCGACCACCCTATCGGCCCAAACCCGGCGCGGCCACGCGATAACAATCGAACTACGCTCAGTCGTATGTCGTCAGCGCAGGACCCGTCCGCTTCACCTGATCTGGAGGTCACCCGGACGGCGGCGACATACGCTGTGCTGATCGCGTTGACGGGCGCGATCGCGGCGGTGGTCGCCGCGCTGGTGGTCGGCCTTTCCGCCGCGCAAGCCCTGAGTCTGCTCGGCATTCCGGATCCCGGTGCGCTGACCACGTACGGCCTGCCCGCGGTGCGCGCGCTCGCCGATCTGTCGGCCGCGCTGACGGTCGGGTCGCTGTTGTTCGCCGCGTTCCTGGTGCCGCCGCAATCGAATGGCCTGCTCGATGTCGGCGGGTATCGCGCGGTGCGCCGGGCTTCCAATTTCGCGCTCATCTGGGCTTGCTGCGCGGCGCTGCTCATTCCGCTGACGGTCTCCGACACCACCGGGCAGCCGGTCGGCGACACGCTGCGCCCGGAAGCTCTGTGGCGCGCCATCGATCAGATCGAACTGGCCGGTGCCTGGCGCACCACGGTCCTGTTCGCACTGATCGTCGCGGTCGGTGCCCGGCTCGCATTGCGCTGGGGCTGGACGCCGGTGCTGTTCGCCGGCTCCATCGTGACGATGATGCCGCTGGCGCTGACCGGGCACTCGTCCTCCGGCGGCGCACACGATGTCGCCACCAACAGCCTGATCCTGCACCTGGTTTCGGCCGCGGTGTGGGTCGGCGGCCTGTTCGCGCTATTGGCGCACGCGCGCCGCGGGGGTGCGCACACCGACCTCGCCGCGCGCCGCTTCTCGCTCACCGCCACCATCGCGTTCGTCACCATCGGCGTCAGCGGGGTGATCAACTCCTGGGTCCGGGTGCCGTGGGACGACCTGCTCACCACCACCTACGGCAAGCTGGTGCTCGCCAAGGCCGCCGCGCTGGTCGTGCTCGGCCTGATCGGTTTCGCGCAGCGGCGCGCCGCACTGCCCGCACTCGCCGCGAACCCGAAGGACCGCGGTGCGCTGATCCGATTCGCCGGTGTCGAGGTGCTGGTCTTCGCGGCGACCATGGGTCTGGCCGTCGGACTCGGCCGCACTCCGCCGCCACCGCCGACCACCATCCCGACCCCCGCCGAGGTCGAACTCGGCTACAACCTGGCCGGCCCGCCGAATGTGCCACGGCTGCTGTTCGACTGGCGCTTCGACCTGATCTTCGGAACGCTGTCGATCGTGCTCGCGGTGCTGTACCTGCTAGGCGTGCGCCGACTGCGGGCGCGCGGCGACGCATGGCCGATCGGGCGGACCATCGCCTGGCTGTCCGGCTGCGCGGTGCTGCTGATCGCCACCTCGTCCGGGGTCGGGCGGTATTCGCCCGCGATGTTCAGCGTGCACATGGGCGCGCACATGGCGTTGTCCATGCTGGCGCCGATCCTGTTCGCGCTGGGCGGCGCGGTGACCCTCGCGTTGCGCGCCCTGCCGCCCGCCGGACGCACCGGCGCACCGGGACCGCGCGAGTGGATCCTTGCCGCCGTGCACAATCCGGTGTCGCGCTTCCTGACCCATCCGATTGTGGCGGCGGTCATCTTCGTCGGCGGGTTCTACGCGCTGTACCTCGGCGGGATCTTCGACACGTATGCGAACTCGCACGCGGCGCACCTGATGATGAACGCGCACTTCCTGCTCAGCGGCTATCTGTTCTACTGGGTCGTCATCGGCATCGACCCCAAACCGCGTCAGGTGGAGCCGCTGACCAGGCTCGCCATGGTGTTCGGCTCGCTGCCGTTCCACGCGTTCTTCGGCATCGCGCTGATGAGCATGAACACGGTGCTCGGCGGCTGGTTCTACCGTGGCCTCGGCCTCGGCTGGAACGGCGACCTGCTCGGCGACCAGCGCACCGGCGGTAGCCTCGCCTGGGCGAGCGGCGAGGTGCCGCTGGTGGTGGTGATGCTCGCGCTGCTCATCCAATGGTCGCGCAGCGATCGGAAGCTGGCGCAGCGCACCGATCGGGCCGCCGACCGTGACCACGACGCCGCGCTGTCCGCGCACAACGCGATGTTCGCTGAGCTGGCAAAACGTGACCGAGGGGTACATAAGTAGGTGACGGCGCAATGCCTTTGGGCATGAAGTCTCAGGTCATGGTGGAGTCGAGTTGGTCAAGGTGTGGTTGTGAACGAGCGGTCCGTAGTCTTCTCCGAACACAGACCGATCGATCGGATCTATCGATCCGATGTGCGGACCGCGCGTAGGCGGCTGGCCGGGCGGATCCGCAAGACGCCGGTCTTCCACACCACCGTCGCCGGGCCGAACGGTCCGGTGCCGGTCACGATGAAGCTCGAATACCTGCAGTACGGCGGCACTTTCAAGGTTCGGGGCAGCTTCAACGCGCTGCTGGCGGCCCCGGACGGCACCGATCAGGTGGTCATCGCCTCCGGCGGCAATGCGGGCATCGCCGCCGCGCTGGCGGCCGCGCATCTCGGAAAGTCCTGCACCGTGGTCGTTCCGGAGTCGGCACCGCACACCAAGGTCGCCGCGATGTGGTCGCACGGTGCCGAGGTGCTCTGGCACGGAACGACTTACACCGAGGCGCTCGGTTACGCCAACCAGCTCGCCGCGGAACGAAATGCTCTGCAGCTGCACGCCTACGACCTGCCCGCCATCGTCGCGGGCGCCGGCGTGGTCGGCCTGGAGATCGAGGAGCAGGTGCGCGGGCGGCCGTCGGTGCTCGCCGCGGTCGGCGGCGGCGGGCTGGTCGCGGGGATCGCGGCCGCGATCGGCCGTCGTCAGCAGGTGGTCGGCGTGGAGCCGGAAGGCATTCCGACCCTGCACGCCGCGCTGTCGGCGAATCGGCCGGTCGAGGTCGAGGTGTCCAGCATCGCGGCGGAATCCTTGGGCGCCACCAGGATCGGGAACATCGCGATGGACATCACGCGCCGCTATCAGGTGCGCTCGCTGCTGGTGACCGACGACGCGATCGCGACGGCCCGCGATTATCTGTGGCGCGAGTTCCGCATCGTGGTGGAGTTCGCCGGTGCGGCCGCGCTGGCCGCGGTGCAGAGCGGCGTCTACGTCCCCGCTCCCGACGAGCGCCCGGTGATCGTCCTCTGCGGCGCCAACACCGATCTCTCGGTGCTGTAACCACTTTCGCGCCCCGCTCCGCTGACCTCGAACGAAGTATCGGATATCCACATTCGAGAAAGTTGTCCACATTCTCGGATCGCGTCGCCCGACCGCCCGTCGCATCGGTGAGGCTGGAGGCGTCCTCCTCGCGGGGAGGAAGTCTCCGGGCAACCGCCACGGGCCGAATGCGAAGGGGCGTCATCATGTACGAGGCGAATGCGACCGTCGTCGGGACGATCGTCAACAATCCGATGAAGCGTGAGCTGCCGAACGGCGAGCAGCTGCTGATCTTCCGGATGGCGAGCAACTCGCGCCGACTCGACCAGAAGACGGGGGAGTGGGTCGACAACGGCACCCTGTTCCTCAACGTGAGCTGCTGGCGCAGGCTGGTGGCGGGCGTGGACGCCTCGCTGCGGCGCGGCGACCCGATCATCGCGCACGGCCAGTTGCGCTCGCACGAATATCGCGGCAGGGACGGGGTGGAACGGCGCGACCTGGAGATGCGGGCCACCGCCGTCGGCCCCGACCTCGGTCGCTGCACCGCCCGGGTGACCAGATGGTCGGAGCATCGAAACACTGGCGACCGTCTCAGTGGCGAACATCAGGTGCCAGTCGGCGACGGGCTGAGCGAGGACGTCGCAGCCGCCTCCACAGCATCCCCCCGAACGCCCCACCCCGAACACGCCGACGCCTGACCTCAGCGGCCCGGACCTGAGACGCGGACCCGACCGCCAGTCTGCATTGGCAGAGATAACGGATGTCTCGACCGCGTCGCGCCGCCATATCCGGCGGCGACCGCGTTTGCGCACACGACGGCGTAGCCACTGACTACCGGATCGTGGGAGTGTCGTCGATGAGGGGTGGGTGTTGAACGTTACAACAACGGGTTTGCCGCAGACCGGTTTCCGGCTCTACGCGGTCAGGCACGAGGAGAACTGGGTGGCTACGTGGGGATGCGGAATACTGGCGGCAGCTGTAGTGCTGAACATCGGGTGCCGGTAGGCGACGGGCTGGGGGAGAATGTCGCAGCCGCCTCCATGGCGCCACCCCGAACGACCCACCCCGAGCACGCCGACGCCTGACCAGGGCGCGCACTTTTGGCCGCGCGCTGCGAGGGGTATCCGCCGGTTCAACTCACCGTTTCCGACACCGATAGGCTTCCTCCTTATGGCTGAGTTCATTTACACAATGAAGAAGGTTCGCAAGGCGCACGGTGACAAAGTCGTGCTCGACGATGTCTTCCTGAACTTCCTTCCCGGCGCCAAGATCGGTGTCGTCGGCCCGAACGGCGCCGGTAAATCCAGCGTTCTGAAGATCATGGCGGGAGTGGACCAGCCGAACAACGGCGAAGCGTTCCTCGCGCCCGGCGCGACGGTCGGCATCCTGATGCAGGAGCCCGCGCTGAACGAGGAGAAGACGGTCCGCGGCAACGTCGAGGAAGGCCTCGGCGAGGTCAAGGTGAAGCTGGATCGCTTCAACGAGATCGCCGAGCTGATGGCCACCGATTACTCCGACGAGCTCATGGACGAGATGGGCAAGCTACAGGAGTTCCTGGACCACGCCGACGCGTGGGACGTCGACTCCCAGCTGGAACAGGCGATGGACGCGCTGCGCTGCCCGCCGCCGGACGAGCCGGTCACCAACCTCTCCGGTGGTGAGCGTCGCCGCGTCGCGCTGTGCAAGTTGCTGCTCAGCAAGCCCGACCTGCTGCTGCTCGACGAACCGACCAACCACCTCGACGCCGAGAGCGTGCTCTGGCTCGAGCAGCACCTGGCCGCGTACGCGGGCGCCGTGCTCGCGGTCACCCACGACCGGTACTTCCTCGACAACGTCGCCGAGTGGATCCTCGAACTCGACCGCGGCCGCGCCTACCCCTACGAGGGCAACTACTCCACCTACCTGGAGAAGAAGGCCCAGCGACTCGAGGTCCAGGGCAAGAAGGACCAGAAGCTGCAGAAGCGGCTCAAGGACGAGCTGGCCTGGGTGCGCTCCGGCGCCAAGGCCCGCCAGGCCAAGAACAAGGCCCGCCTCGGCCGGTACGAGGAGATGGCGGCCGAGGCCGACAAGCACAGGAAGTTGGATTTCGAAGAGATCCAGATTCCGGCGGGCCCGCGCCTGGGCAACGTCGTGGTCGAGGTCGCGCACCTGGACAAGGGCTTCGGCGACCGTCAGCTCATCAAGGATCTGTCGTTCACGTTGCCGCGCAACGGCATTGTCGGCGTGATCGGCCCGAACGGTGTCGGTAAGACGACGCTGTTCAAGACCATCGTCGGGCTGGAAGCGCCGGACAGCGGCGAGGTGAAGGTCGGCGAGACGGTCAAGCTGAGCTATGTCGACCAGAACCGGGCAGGCATCGACCCGAAGAAGAACGTCTGGCAGGTGGTGTCCGAGGGGCTCGACTTCATCCAGGTCGGCAACCAGGAAATGCCGTCGCGCGCCTACGTCAGCGCGTTCGGCTTCAAGGGCCCGGATCAGCAGAAGCCGTCCGGCGTGCTCTCCGGTGGTGAGCGCAACCGGCTGAACCTGGCGCTCACCCTCAAGCAGGGCGGCAACCTGATCCTGCTCGACGAGCCGACCAACGACCTCGATGTGGAAACCCTCGGCTCGCTGGAGAACGCGCTCGAACAGTTCCCCGGCTGCGCCGTCGTGATCTCGCACGATCGCTGGTTCCTGGATCGCACCTGCACCCACATCCTGGCGTGGGAGGGCGACTCCGACAACGACGCCAAGTGGTTCTGGTTCGAGGGCAACTTCGAGGCCTACGAGGCCAACAAGATCGAGCGTCTCGGCCTGGAAGCGGCCCGCCCGCACCGGGTTACGCACCGCAAGCTGACCCGCGACTGATCCGCCGGCGGACCGCTCCCGTCCGCCGCGGAGCTGATCCGGGATCGAGTCGCCGGCGTCGAACACGACGTCACGACTCGGTCCCGGCGCGCGACGCAATACCGTACGGCCGTTATGTCTCGTATCCGGCACAACGGCACTGGACCCGGTCCCACGGCCGTGACGAATCTCGCTACTGTGGGATACGTGAATGCGCAGGCACAGTTCGAGCAATCGACGGTCCCCACCGTCGACCTGGTAGCCGAGCTGAACCGAGGTGCTTCGGCCCCGCTGCCGCCGCAGAAAGACCCTGTCGCGCACACCTGACGTTCGTGTGTCCGAACGATGCTGTGCCGAGATCATTCATCCGAGCTGGGCAATCGCGTGGCGAACACCGCCGTGATGGTGAACACCCCAGGATTGGAAGGGATTTCACCCCCTCGTCTTCCACGCACAGCTACTCTCGGACCGGCGTCGCTTTGTTACGGAACCGAATCCGAGGAGTTGGCGAAAAAATGACGGTCTCGTCCGAATTGTCCAGTGCGGCGTGGGCCGCGAGTTTGCCGCAGGCACTGCGCGGCGAACTCGCGACTCTCGAGGAGGCGTATTTCCGCCACGTCGACGCGGGCGATGTGGACTGCGCGATCACCGGCATCACTCAAATCTTCCGGCGGCACATGGAGTTGGCCATGCACCGCCCGGCGGACCGGGCTCTGGTCCGGGTGTATCACCCCGACGACGGCTCCGGCCTCGGCGCGGCGGTACAGCTAGTCACCGACGACATGCCGCTACTTGTCGAATCGATCACCTCATCGCTGACCCGGCTCGGTGTCAGCGTGAGCGAAGTGATCCACCCGATCTTCGAGGTGGAGCGCGATGCGGACGGGCTGTTGCAGCACGCCGCACCGCACGAAGTGGACGGCACCAACGGCGCGACCGCGCTGCGCGAGTCGTGGATGCACCTGCAACTGCACCCGTCGACCAGCCGGGCGCTGCTCAGCCGGATCGAAGCCGCGATGCCGAACGTGGTCGCCGACGTGCGTCAGGTCATCGGCGACACCGAGTCCATCAAGGACGTGCAGAGCAGGCTGGCCGACGACCTGGAACTGGCCGCGAAGTCGGGTACCGCGCCGTTCGCCGACACCGACCTGGTGGACACCGCGAACCTGCTGCGCTGGCTGGCCAGCGGCAACTTCACCGTGCTCGGCTACGCCCGCTACCAGCTGAGCGCCGAGCAGGGGCAGGAGTCGTCCAACCCGATGCCCGGCACCTGCCTCGGCGTGCTCCGGCCCGATGTCGGCACCGATTTCCGGGTGCCGATCAACGCCGCCGACCGGCCGCTGCTGATGTTGACCCAGGGCTTGGTCCCGGCCACCGTGCATCGCTCGGTATACCCGTACTTCATCGGCGTCGCCGACTTCGACGACGCGGGCACCATCGTCGGCGAGCACCTGTTCATCGGTGTTTTCACGGTCACCGCGGTGCACGAGAACGTGCTCGACATCCCGGTGATCGAGCGTCGGGTGCGCTCGGTGATCGAGGAGAGCGGGTTCGACCTGGAGTCGTTCTCCGGGCAGGCGATGCTCGAGGTCATCCAGTCCTTCCCGCGCACCGAACTGTTCTCCTCCGACGCCGAGACGATGCGCCGGACCGCCCTCGCGGTACTGAACATCGGGCTGCGTCGGCAGGTGCGCCTGTTCCTGCGCGCGGACGGCTACGGCCGATTCGTCGCGTGCATGGTCTATCTGCCGCGCGACCGCTACACCACCAGGGTGCGGCTGGAGATGCAGGACATCCTGGTCCGCGAACTGGGCGGCGTGTCCATCGATTACTCCGCCAGGGTCGGCGAAAGCGACTTGGCCAGTGTGTATTTCACGGTGCGCATGCCGGAGGCCGAGCACGGCGCGCCGCGCTACGCGGCACCGGCCGCGGACACTTCCGAGGCCAACCGGCTGCGCATCCAGGCGCTGCTCGGCGAGGCGAGCCGGACCTGGGAAGACCTGCTGAACGACGAGGTCAGCACCTCGACGATGCTCGACCCCGCGGTGGTGCAGCGCTACTCCGAGGCGTTCCCCGACGCCTATAAAGAGGACTTCGAAGCAGGCCGCGCGCTCGCCGACATCGTCCGCCTGGAGCACCTGCGTGACGGCGGCATCGATCAGTACCTGTACCGCAATATCGCGTCCGATCCCGGTTCCTGGCGGTTCTCGCTCTACGTTGCGGGCCCTGGTATCTCGCTGAGCCAGGTGCTTCCGGTGCTGCAGAGCCTCGGCGTCGAGGTGGTCGACGAGCGGCCGTACCAGCTCGAGCTGGAGGCCCAGCCCGGCGACCCGAGCAGCGGCGGCGAACGCTGGATCTACGACTTCGGTCTGCTGGCCCGCCCTGAGTTGCTGCGCAGCGCGCTCGACCGGGACCTGGACGCGGAACTGCTGGAGTCGTCCAAGCGGGCGGCCGTGCTGGAGGCGGAGGTTCGCGGTCTGCGCGAGCGGTTCACCGAGGCGTTCGAGGCGGCCTGGTACGGCCGCGCGGAAGCCGACCCGCTCAACGAGCTGGTGCTGCGCGCGCGGCTGCCGTGGCGTGCGGTGTCGATTCTGCGTACCTACGCGAAGTACTTGCAGCAGGCCGGTTTTCCGTATAGCCAGGCCAACATCTCCCGGGTGCTGCTCACCTACCCGGATGTGGCGCGACTGTTCGTCGACCTGTTCGCGGCGCATTTCGACCCGGACACCGTCTCGGCTGAGCACGCCGCCGAGCTGGACAGCCAGGTCTGCGGCCGGATCGACGACGTGGTCAGCCTCGACGCCGACCGGATCCTGCGCGCCATCCTCAACCTGATCAGGGCGACGCTGCGCACCAACTACTACATCACCGACGCCGAGGGCATGTCACGTGACTACGTGTCGGTGAAGGTGGAGCCGCGCGAGATCAGCGAATTGCCCAAGCCGAGGCCGCAATTCGAGATATTCGTGTACTCGCCGCGAGTCGAGGGCGTGCACCTGCGGTTCGGTCCGGTGGCCCGTGGCGGGTTGCGCTGGTCCGACCGTTTGGAGGACTTCCGCACCGAGGTGCTCGGTCTGGTCAAGGCGCAGGCGGTCAAGAACGCGGTGATCGTCCCCGTCGGCGCCAAGGGCGGCTTCGTCGTGAAGCAGCCGCCCGCCGCCACCGGTGACCCCGTCGCGGATCGTCAAGCACTCGGCGCCGAGGGCATCAGCTGCTACCGCACCTTCATCTCCGGCCTGCTCGATGTCACCGACAACGTGGACCGCGCGACCGGTGAGGTGGTGCCACCCGCCCGGGTGGTGCGCCGCGACGGCGACGACACCTACCTGGTGGTGGCCGCCGACAAGGGCACCGCGACGTTCTCCGATATCGCCAACGATGTGGCCAAGCGCTACGGTTTCTGGCTCGGCGACGCGTTCGCCTCCGGCGGCTCGGCGGGCTACGACCACAAGGCGATGGGCATCACCGCCAAGGGTGCCTGGGAGAGCGTCAAGCGCCACTTCCAGGAAATGGACATCGATACCCAGACACAGGATTTCACCGTCGTCGGTGTCGGCGATATGAGCGGTGACGTCTTCGGCAACGGCATGCTGCTGTCCGAGCACATCCGCCTGCTCGCCGCGTTCGACCACCGGCACATCTTCCTGGATCCGAACCCGGACACCGCCGCCTCCTACGCCGAACGGCAGCGGATGTTCCAGCTGCCCCGCTCGTCGTGGGCGGACTACGACGCCTCGCTCATCAGCAAGGGCGGCGGCGTCTACGACCGCACGGTGAAGTCGGTGCCGATCAGTCCGCAGGTCCGAAAGGCGTTGGGGCTGGCCGACGGTGTCGAATCGCTGTCCCCGCCGGAGCTGGTGCGCGCGATCCTGCTCGCGCCCGCTCAGCTGTTGTGGAACGGCGGCATCGGTACGTACATCAAGGCGAGCACCGAGGTCAACGCCGAGGTCGGCGACAAGTCCAACGACGCGGTCCGGGTCAACGGAAACCAGTTGCGGGTCAAGGTGATCGGCGAGGGCGGCAACCTGGGCGCGACCGCGCTCGGCCGCATCGAGTTCTGCCGCAGCGGCGGCAAGATGAACACCGACGCCCTCGACAACTCGGCCGGCGTCGACTGCTCCGACCACGAGGTCAACATCAAGGTGCTGCTCGACGGCGTGGTCAGCGCGGGCCAGCTGCCCGAGCCGGAACGCAACCCGCTGCTCGCCTCGATGACCGACGAGGTCGCGCAGATGGTGCTGGACGACAATGTGGCGCAGAACTTCCTGATGGGCATGTCCCGCACCGACGCACCGCAGATGCTGAACGTGCACATGCGGCTCATCGACGATCTGGAGGCGCGCCGCGGCCTCGACCGGGAGCTGGAGGCACTGCCCTCGGCAGCGCAGCTCAAGCGCATGCTGGAGGAGGGCGCGGGACTCACGTCCCCGGAACTCGCCAATCTCATGGCGCACGTGAAGCTTTCGCTCAAGGCCGATTTGCTCGACACGGATCTGCCGGACAGCCCCTTCTTCGTCACCCGGCTGCCCGACTACTTCCCGACGCCGCTGCGGGAGCGGTTCGGCGCCGCGATCAAGAAGCACCGGCTGCGCCGGGAAATCCTCACCACGATGATCGTGAACGAAATGGTCGACTACGGCGGCATCACCTACGCGCACCGGTTGAGCGAGGAGACCGGCGCGACGCCCACCGATTCGGTGCGCGCGTTCGCGGCGGCCACCGAGATCTTCGGGCTGCCGGAGATGTGGGCACGGATCCGCGCGGCCGACGCCGCCACCGCGGTGCGTGACCTGCTGGAACTGGAAACCAAACGGACACTGGACCGGGCCTCGCGCTGGTTCCTGAGCAACCGGCCGCAGCCGATCGCGGTCGGCGCGGAGATCAACCGGTACTGCCAGGACGTGCAGGCGCTGGCGCCGAAGGTGCCGGGCTGGCTGCGCGGACATCACGTCGCGACGCTCACCGATCAGTCGGCCGAGCTCATCGCCCGCGGTGCGCCGACCGACCTGGCCACCGAGGTGTTCGGGCTGCTCAACCTGTTCCCGCTGCTCGACATCGTGGACATCGCCGACATCACCGATCGTGACGGTGACGAGGTCGGGTCGCTCTACTACGCGCTCAACGAGCACCTCAAGATCGACTGGCTGCTCCAGGCGGTCAGTCACCTCGAACGGGGCGACCGCTGGCACTCGCTGGCCCGGCTCGCGCTGCGCGACGATATGTACTCGTCGCTGCGCTCGCTGACCCTCGATGTGCTCTCCGCGGGTGACCCGGAGGAGAGCGCGGACGAGAAGATTGCATACTGGGAGTCGAAGAACCAGTCTCGGCTCGGGCGTGCCCGGGCCGCACTGTCGGAGTTGTTCGAGTCCGGAACCCACGATCTCGCCACGCTGTCTGTTGCCGCGCGGCAAGTGCGAAGCATGGTGAGTGGGGTGGGCGCCCAATCGGAGGTACCACGTTGACCAGCTCGTTGAACGGTAGCGGGACGGCGAAGGGCGGCAATGTCGTGCTGCCCAAGCGTTTTCACACCCAGGTCGAGGTCAGGTGGTCGGACATGGATGCTTTCCAGCATGTGAACCATGCCCGCATGGTGACCCTGCTGGAGGAGGCACGCATCCCGTGGCTGCTCGAGCCGGGCCGGCCGACCGCCGCGCTCGGGACCGGCTGTGTGCTGGCCGACCTGCGGGTGCGCTACCGCGGGCAGCTCAGGCACGAGGACACACCGCTCGATATCGCGATGTGGATCGAACAGCTGCGGGCGGTCGACTTCACCATCGGCTACGAGGTGCGGGCCGCGGGTGCGGCACCGGACTCGCCCGCCGCGGTGATCGCGTCTACCCAGATCGCCGCGTTCGACATGTCCGCGCAGCGCCTGCGCAGGCTCACCGAGGCCGAACGCGACTATCTGTCCGAGTGGCTGGACTGATCCGCATCGGTAGTCGCTGGTCGAGAACGGCTGTACAGCCGTGATGGCAGAACAACGCGTATTGCACGTGCCCGATCCGGCGGAGCGAGAGAACCTCGCGACGTTCCTGACTCGGGCGGTGCGGCTGGACCCCGCGGCGGTGGTACGTATCCGCCGCCGCGGGGATCGGTATGTCGCGGCCTGGGTGGCAACGGGTTTCGAGGTGCTCGCGGTCCGCACCATCGTCGGTGAGCTCGGCGTCGACGACGTCACCGTCGGCGCCGACATGGTGCTGGCCGGGCTCGGCTCCGGCCTGCCCATCGACCTCGGCTACTCGATGGATTCCGCGTGGCGCGGCGCGTTACCGCCGGTCGACGGCTTCGTGCACATCGACGACGTGCCCGCCCGCACCCTGGTCGAACTCGCCGAACAGGGTGCTCAACTGGCCAAGGAACACGGCAGCAGTCACGGCCCGCCCGCCTCCCTGCTCGACCAGACCGTGCTCACCGTCTCCGGTGCCGACATCCAGGTCCAGGTCCCGATGCGCGTCGTGTTCGCCCTCACCGCAATGGATTTCATCCCGCATTCCGGTGACAAGGCCGACTCCCGCCGCATTCTGCCCACCGAAATCGTCCGCATCCGAGCCAGCAACACCTGGCTCCGCATCGACGCCCGCTACGGCTCAGTAGCCCGCCGCCGTGCAGGCGGCATCTCGCTGTCTCCGAGCTGACCTGACGGCGAGGGGCGAGTCTCGGTCCTGACCGCGCTTGTCCTCGGAATAGACCGGTTCAGCGAGCCCTGTTGCGAACAACCGCATCTCGGATGGCACCTCCTCCCGGCAACGCTGTAGACGATGCCGCTCTGCGCGGAAAATGGCCTCGGGCAAACCAATTGCAACTATCCAGCATTCGCCGCACAGCAAGATCGTCTTTTCGATGCGTCAGTTACGTTGCGGGAGGAGCATGTTGAGGTACCCCCGACAGCGCGCCAAGTGCGGCGACGGCACTCGGCGCGCGGCGCACCGACCTCGAGCATCCGAAAGACTGCCATGCGACCCGCGACACTCACCCATGCCCAGACCGGTTGGGCCCCTGCACTTTTCCCGCCGCTCCTCGCTCCCGCAACCGCGCGCCTGCGGTCTCGGCTGACGGCGCGCGTCGGTCCCGACGGCGCGGTGCGCGACCCTTGTCAGAGCCGGGTCCTGGAGTCCGTGCTTGCGCTGAACCTGCTGGAGCGGACCGATCTGCAACCCCAGCGGCGGACTCGCCTCGTCGACTATCTGCGTGCCGTGGCCACGACGGACCCACTGGACCGCATCCTGGTCGATCTGGCCCTGACCCGCAGCGCGACCGCAGGTCCCACCGCGGGATTGGCCGAGGTTTTCCTCGCTCGCGCACCCGGCTTCACCGGCGCTCGCAAACACGCCATGTTCGATGCGACCTTCGCCTTATACGGTCTATTACCCCCGCGCCCGCTGGACCCGGGCGCCTTCGACCTGACGGGCTTGCACTGCTGGGCCAGAGTGCAGGTCACCGCCGTGAAGATAGTCCTCGCCGACGCCGCGGACCGGCATGATCAGATCAGCGACGAGGACGTCCGGATTCTGCTGGAAACCCAACGTCAGAGCCAGGTTTGGGAGGACAACATCCTCATCCACCTGTGGGCGCTGCACGCCCTGCACCGCCTCCCGCACACCGAGCACATCGTGACCGAGGGGGTGAGCAAAGCCATGGCCCATCAGCGAGAAGACGGTGGGCTGCCATTCGTCGCCAACACCGACACCTGGTGCACCGCCACCGCCGGTGTCGCACTCGCCGCCGCCAAGGCCCCGCGCGATGTGCTGCACTCCGTCGCCGCGCACCTGGTGTCCCAGCAGCAGCCGGGCGGCGGCTGGTCCTACACCGACCTGGCCTACCAAACCGACGTCGATGACACCTCGGTCGCCATCCAATTCCTGGACACCCTCGACCCGGTCGGCTATCGCGAACCGATCCGCCGCGGCGAGCAGTCACTGATGGCGGTCCGCAACCCCGACGGCGGATTCCCCACCTACATCGCCGGGGCCGCGTCGGAAGCCTGCATGACCGCCGCCGCCGTCGACGCGCTCACCCCGCAGTGGCAACGCCACCACGCGGCCATCATCTCGGGGCTCGAGTTCCTGACCGACCAGCAACGCGCGGACGGGTCCTTCCCGCCGGACTGGTCGAGCAGCCGACTACACACCGTCTTCCGCGCGCTGCTCGCCGCCACCCGCAACCCCGGCCACCACCCCGCACACCTGCTGCAGATGACCAAACGAATCATGACCCTCGTGCTGGACGGGCAGAACGCCGACGGCGGCTGGGGACAGCAACACGGAGAACCCAGCGACGCGATCAGTACCGCCTACGCCCTCATCGCCGTGTGCTGCCAGGACGACCCGGCACCGGCCGCGCGTGCGGCGGCCTACCTGCTGTCTTGCCAGCGCAACGACGGCAGTATCGCCGCCATTTCCGACTCGATCGGGCCACGCCCGCTGCGCTTCACGATTCCGGTCCTAGCCGACATCTTCACGCTGCTGGCCCTCGGTCACCTCGAACGCCGCATCGATACGCGTGTTCGGTGAGGTTCCCCGCCCAGATCGGTCCACCCGGGGCGTCGGAGCGCGTTCCACTTCGGCATGGATTCGCGGCGGACGGCGCGGTCATCGGAATATGCTGGCGCAGTACGTTCTGGCGAGTCGCTATGTGTCGGAGACACATTGATGTGGTGAGGTTGGCAGATTCCTGTGCGGCCGCCCCCGAAGAGAGGAGCATCATGTCGGATAGCCACGGTCGGTCAGGTCCGCGTTTGCCGGTCACCATCGACACGACCAAACCGCATGAGGCTCGTTTCTACGATTATTGGCTCGGTGGTGCCGACAACTACCCGGTCGATCGCGCGCTCGGCGACCGGATCGCCGCGTACGTCCCCACCATCCGCACGATGGTTCGTCACAACCGCGCCTTCCTCGGCCGCGCCGTGCGCTATGCGATGACCGAACTGGGCATCACCCAGTTCCTCGACATCGGCACCGGCCTGCCGACCGCCCGCAATACCCACGAGGTGGCCCAGGACGTCGATCCGGCGGCCCGCATCGTCTACGTCGACAAGGATCCGCTCGTGCTCGCCCATGCCCGCGCGGTGATGGCAAGCGCCAAAGCGGGCAAGACCGCGTTCATCCACGCCGATCTGCACGATCCCGAGTCGATTCTGTCCGACCCGATCATCGCCGCCACGCTCGATCTCGAGCAACCGGTTGCCATCACGCTGACCATGATCATGATGTATTTCCGCGATTCGGACGATCCGCAGGGCATCATCGCGCGGTTACTGGAGGCGGTGCCGTCCGGCAGCAGTCTGACGATCAGTCATCCCACTGCGGATTTCAATCCGACGGCCACGGCGCAGGCCGTGGAGGCCTGCGAACGTGCCGGTATCGCGATGGTCCCGCGTACCCGTGCCGAGATCGAAAAGCTGTTCGCCGGAACCGAAATCGTGGAGCCGGGCGTGGTCACGCTCGAGGACTGGCACCCCGAACTCGCCGAGGAATCGCTGTACGAGGTCGATCCCGATGCCGGACCCGCCTGGATCTGGGCAGGCGTGGGCCGCAAACCCTGAAAGGCGACCGCGGCCAGCGGATTTCGGGGTCAGTGCAGGCCCAGTAGTCGCAGGAGGGCCGTGGTCGCGGCGGCGGCGAGGATAACCACGAGGATGGGTTGTTTGCGCCAGGCCAGCGCGGCGGCGACGAGAACGCCTGCGGGGAGAGCGAAGCCGAACTCCCCGGAGGCGGTCGGCAGGGCGGTGACGGCCACCAATGCGGCGATCAGGACGACGGCGCCGACTTCCAGGAGCCGAATTGTGCGGGCCGGGAAGCGAATACGGTCGCGTAATGCCGGACCGGACCAACGAAAAGCGTAGGTGCCCAAGGCGAGGGCGATCATGCTGGCGACCAATATCATTCGACACCTGATTCGACGGTGTTCAGTTCGCGATTCGTAACTGCCACTGGCACAGCAGTTTCAGCGCTTTCCGCCGTTGCCCGATCTCGACCGACGCAGAGCAATCCCGAAAGCGCCACTAGCACAGGCATTCCCGCGGGTAAGAACGGCGCGCTGGCAACCGCCGCGACAGCGCCGACCGCGGCCGCGCGCAACGTCGCGATGTCGCGCAGCGCTGGCACGATCAGCGCGAGCAGGACCGCGGGAAACACCGCGTCCAGTCCGAACGCCGAAGTGTCCGGCACGAAGGTCCCGATCAGCACACCGAGCACGGCACCGCCCGGCCAGGCGAGCAGCACACCAAAACCGCACGCCCAGTATGCAGCTCGTTTGCGTTCGATAGAGGACTGGGCCAGCGACATCGCCACCGACTCGTCGTTCATCAGATGCACGCCGAGAAACCGCCGCCACCCGGTACCGACCACCTCCGGCACCGACAACCCGTACGGCAGATGCCGGGCATTGACAACCAGTCCGGCCAGCAGCGCCGCGATCGGACTACCGCCCGCCGCGACGATCCCGATGAACAGAAACTCCGCACCCCCGGCGAGCACCACCACACCGAGCACGATCGGCAGCCACGCGGGCAGACCGGTGGTGACCGCAGTCGCGCCATATGACACACCGATCACAAAAACCGCCAGGCACACCGCCACGATCCCGGAGAAGGTATCCCGCCCGAGTGTTCGCCATATCGAACGCATGTAGCTTATAGTGAACATCACGACCCGATCCGTCAATATGGTTTCCTGTTGAGTGGTGGACCACACGATGGGAGGACAAGTGGCACAGCGGGACTCACCGACGGGCACACCCCAGGCGGTGATCGCCGCTGCCCTGCGCCGCGAACGCACCAGGGCCGGCCTCTCGCTCACCGAGGTGGCGCACCGCGCGGGCGTCGCGAAATCCACTCTCTCCCAATTGGAATCGGGCACCGGCAATCCGAGCCTGGAAACCCTCTGGGCGCTGTGCGTCGCGCTGGACATGCCCTTCTCCGGGCTGCTCGATCCACCGCGCCCGGCCGTGCGGGTGATCCGCGCGGGGGAGGGGCCGGTCGTCGCCGCAGCGGAATCCGACTACCGCGCGACGCTGCTGGCCGCCAGCCCGCCCAACTCCCGCCGTGACCTGTTCCGCATCACCGCCGAACCAGGGCACGCCCGTCGCTCGGACCCGCACATCCCCGGCGTCTTCGAGCACGTCCTCCTCGCCAGCGGACGCGCGAAGGTCGGCTTGCTCGACGAACCCGTCGAACTGGGCCCGGGCGACTACATCTCCTACCCGGGCGATCTCCCACACGTCTTCGAAGCACTCGAGCCGGCCACGTGGGCAACCCTGGTGATCGAATACACGTGAGTCAGGCGGCGCCTTCGCCGAGGTACTGCAACCAGATCGGATCCAGGTCGGCCGTCGTGGACAGCAGCCGCCAGTGCGGCCCCTTCGGCGAGACGAGCGGTGAGCGCAGGGTCCAGCCCAGTTCGCTCAGCATCTTGTCGGCCTTGCGGTGGTTGCACGGCGCGCAGCTGGCGACGCAGTTCTCCCAGGAGTGTTCCCCGCCGCGGCTGCGCGGGATGACGTGGTCGATGGTCTCCGCCTTGCCGCCGCAGTACCCGCAGCGATAGCGGTCGCGGTGCATGAGGGCGGCCCGGGTCATCGGGACGCGGGCCCGATACGGCACATGGACATAGGTGCGCAGGCGGATCACCGAGGGAATGGCGACGGCGGCTTCGGCGGAATGGACTACCGGGCCTTCGGCGTCGTGATGGACGGTGTCGGCTTTATCGCAGATGAGCAGGACGATCGCGCGCCGCGCGGACAAGGCGGTAAGCGGCTCGTAGGTGGCGTTCAGAAGCAGCACCCGGCGCTTCAACCAGCTCGGAGTCTCACTGGGCGGCGATGCTGAGCGGTGCGCATGATCGGGATGGCCGTGATGCGCGCCCGGATAATGATCGGACAGGATATGCAGCGGAGTAGCCCCCGAGCCACGATTGTGGACGTCGGCGGGCTGGAGTTGTCGGTGTGTCCGCGCCTCGTGTGACCTGGCGCTGTGCCGCTGCTTCATCTGGACCTCAATTTCATGATTGGCAGGATCATGCTGTTAGCTCGGCAGAGATTGCCACCCAGTTGACCATGGAACGACGGCTATTGCACGGTGATTTTCAACAATGTCCGGTTAACTGTGGCTGAAGAGCCGCCGGCCCGCGATTTACTGTCCCGGAAAACCGCGGTGTGGGCTGGCGATGCCGAGCGCGGGCACAATGGACGTCGGCGCATCCAGCGAATCGAGAGGGTCTATGACTTCGGGCGAGCAGACAGCAGCGGCTTCGGCAGAGCAGACGACAGCGTCGTTCTACGAGGCGGTCGGCGGGGCGGACACGTTCCGGCGGATCGTCGCGGCGTTCTACCGCGAGGTGGCGACCGACGAGGTGCTGCGCCCGCTCTACCCCGAGGAGGATCTCGGCCCGGCCGAGCGCAGGCTGCGCATGTTCCTCGAACAGTATTGGGGCGGCCCGCGCACCTACGGCGAGGAGCGCGGCCACCCGCGGCTGCGGATGCGGCACAATCCGTTCACCATCGGTCCGCTGGAGCGCGACGCGTGGTTGCGTTGCATGCGAATCGCCGTGGCCGAGATCGAGCCGGAGCTACTCGATGACGAGCATCGCAAGGCGTTGCTGGACTACCTGGAGATGGCGGCGAATTCGCTGATGAACACCCCCTGGTGAGGGCGTTTCGGTCGAGAACCGAGTCGGGCCGAGGGTTTTCGGCGCGTCCCGGCGGACGCTGGCGGTTTGCCCCAAGTTGAGATCGGTGCTCCGCCTAAGAGTTTTTGCCGCAAAACTTTGGCACTATTACGTATGTGACTGATACACCCGCCGTACCGGTGCCGGTGGATCGCACCACGCAACCATGGTGGCGGTCGGCCGTGTTCTACCAGGTTTATCCCAGATCCTTCGCGGATTCCGACGGCGACGGAGTCGGTGATCTCGGGGGCGTCCGCGACAAGCTCGGCTACCTCGAGCTACTCGGCATCGACGCACTGTGGGTGTGCCCGGTGATGACCTCACCGATGGCCGACGGCGGCTACGACGTCGCCGACCCCCGCGATATCGACCCGCTCTTCGGCGGGCTCGCCGCGATGGACGAGCTGATCGCCGAGGCGCACTACCGCAACATCAAGATCACGATGGACCTGGTGCCGAACCACACCAGCAGCGAACACCCCTGGTTCCTCGCGGCGCTCGAGGCCGGTCCGGACAGCCCGGAACGCGCCCGCTACCTCTTCCGCGACGGCCGCGGCCCCGGCGGCGACGCGCCACCGAACAACTGGCCGAGCATCTTCGGCGGTCCCGCCTGGACCAGGGTCACCGAACCCGACGGCACGCCGGGCCAGTGGTATCTGCACATCTTCGCCCCGGAGCAGCCCGACCTGAACTGGGAAAACCCCGAGGTCGCCGCCGATTTCGAGAAGACGCTGCGGTTCTGGCTCGATCGCGGCGTGGACGGATTCCGCCTCGACGTGGCGCACGGCATGGCGAAACCGGCGGGCCTGCCGGACATGGCGGTGGTCAAGACCGCCCTGCTCGCCAACGACGACGACGATCTGCGCTTCAACAACCCCGCCGTGCACGAGATCCACCGCCGCATTCGCAAGGTGCTCGACGACTACCCAGACGCGGTGTCGATCGGCGAGGTGTGGGTCAACGACAACGTCCGGTTCGGCGAGTACCTGCGCGCCGACGAACTGCACCTGGCCTTCAATTTCCGGCTGGCGCAAACCGATTTCGACGCCGACGACGTGCGCGCGGCAATCGACAATTCCCTCGCCGCGGTCGCACCGGTCGCCGCCTCGCCCACCTGGACGCTGTCCAACCACGACATCAAGCGGGAGGTCACCCGCTACGGTGACGGCGCGGTGGGACAGGACCGTGCCCGCGCGATGCTGCTGCTCGAATTGGCACTGCCCGGTTCGGTATTCATCTACAACGGCGCGGAATTGGGCCTGCCCAACGTGGACGACCTGCCCGACGCGGTCCTGCAGGACCCGGCCTGGGAGCGCTCCGGGCACACCGAACGCGGCCGCGACGGCTGCCGGGTGCCGCTCCCGTGGGAGGGCACCGCACCGCCGTTCGGCTTCACCACCGGCACACCGTGGTTGCCGATGCCCGCCGACTGGGCGGGCCGCACCGTCGAAGCGCAGCTCGAGGAGCTCGGCTCCACCCTCTCGCTGTACCGGATGGCCATCGAATTGCGTGGCCTGCGACCGGAATTCAGCGGCACCCGGATCGAGTGGTACGGCAGCCCGCCCGGCTGTCTCGCCTTCCGTCGCGAGGGTGGCCTGGTCTGCGTGCTGAACGCGTCGCAGGCGCCCACCCAGCTGCCGCCCGGCGATGTGCTGCTGGCCAGCGCGCCGCTGGAGGGCGGCCAACTGCCGCCGAACGCCGCCGCCTGGCTGGTCTGACGGGCCGGACGACTCGACACGAAGCACAGTGAGTGTGACCAGAAGAAGAACTACTACACAGCATCGTCTACCGTTGGCTCGTGAGCATTCTCGAGACTGTGCTGGTCTTCCTCGGCATCCCGCTGGTGATATACGGCGCGATCGCCGGATTGACGTATCTCGGTAAGCCACTCGCCGGTTCGAAGCCCGCCCACTACGACCTCGGTCAGCAGTGGACGTCGGAGCCGGTGCTGTGGAGTGCGACCGACGAGGTGACCTCGACCGGTCATCATTCGGCCGAGTCGTCGCATGGTCATCATGCGGCGATCGAGGCCCCCAAGGCGGAGCTGATCGGAGGCCGGGCAAGTGGCAAGTTCTAAGTGGCCCGCGGTGGTCGAGGCCGACCTGCCGCACGGGTACGTGGTCACCACCAGCGGACGCGTCTCCGGCGTGCACGAGGCCGGCGATGTGTTCCGGGAGGCCCCGTTCAGCGATGACGAGCGGCTCGCCATGGACAACGTGCTGACCGAGGCGACCCGCGCGACCAAGGTGCGGTTCAATGTCTACATCGGCGATCTCGGCGCCGATCCGGCCGCGGGTGCGGACGCGATCTTCCCGTCCACGCCCGAGGCGGCGCGTTCGGTGCTCATCGCTGTCTCGCCCAACGACAAGGCGATCGAGGTGCGCTCCGGCCGCGACGTCGCCGACCGCGCGAACGACCGGGTCTGCCAGCTCGGCGTCACCGCCGCGTCCAGCTCGTTCCGGCAGGGCCAGCTCATCGACGGCCTGGTTTCCGCGGTTCGCGTGATGGCCGCAGCGATCGGCCGCTGACACCATCCGCCCGTGCGGCGGAGTCACGAGCAATGCTTCCGGCGCGCTCACCCGATATGGGTGAGCGCGCCGGTGGCGTTCGCGGGACGCTATGGGGCTAGACGCGGAAAATTTTCTGTTCGCTAGCACCACATTTGGGGTTTGCCGCCCGGCGCGCGACTGGAGCACGGTGGTGGGGTGAAAATTCTTGTGACAGGAGCAACCGGGAACATCGGACGCATGGTCGTCGACCACCTGCTCGCGGGCGGTGCCGACGATGTCAGAGCACTGACCAACCATCCGGAGCGGGCCGCGCTGCCCGCGGGCGTCGAGATCGCCGAGGGGTATCTGGGCCGGGTGTCGTCACTGCCCGCCGCGTTCGAGGGCGTGGATCGGATGTATCTCGCGCCGGTGCTGGAGACCATCGATGACGTGGTCTCGCTGGCCGAGCGGGCGGGCATCCGGCAGATCGTCGATCTGTCCGGCGAGGCGCATTGGACGCCGATCGCGCAGGCGGTCGAGGGCTCGGGGCTCGACTGGACGCACCTGTTCGCCGGTGATTTCCTGGACAACGCCACGGTCTGGGCCGAACAGATCCGCGCGTCCGACGAGATCCGCGACCCGTACCCGGAGGTCGAGAGCGTGCCGATCGCGATGGGCGACATCGCTCGCGTCGCCGCGAAAGTTCTACTCTCCGAAGGCCATAACGGCCAGACCTATCAACTCACCGGCCCGGAAGTACTGACCAGGGCCGATCGCATCCAGCAAATCGGCCGCGCCCTCGGCCGCACCCTCACCGTCCGGCAGGTCCCCGCCGACGAGGCGGTCCAGATCTTCGCGCGGACCATCAGCACCGCCGAATGGTACGTAGAAGTCACCGGCTCGATGGTGGGCTGGCATCCCGAGCCGACCACCACCATCGCCGACCTCACCGGCGCCCCCGCCACCACCTTCGCCCAGTGGGCCGCGGCGAATACTGCCCTCTTCCAGTGAGTTTCACGATCGACAGGGCCTGACCGCAGTCGGGCCCCGTCGATCGTGGCTTGTTACTTCCCGTCGTGCGCCCGGGCGCGGAGGGCGCGTTCGACGCCCGCTTTGCCCTCGATCACCAAGCGGCGCAAGGCCGGTGGGTGGTCGCCGTCGAGGAACTTGTCGGCGGCGGCGACCGCGTCGTCGCTGATCGCCCAGCTCGGGTAGAGCCCGACCACCACGGTCTGCGCGACCTCGCTGGAGCGACGCTCCCACACTGCGGGAACCTCCGCGAAGTAGCGATCGACGTAGGACGTCAACAGCTCGCTCTGACCGGCCGGGGCGAAGCCCGCGATGATCGCGCGAGTGGTGATGTTGGAGATGGTGTCGTCGCCGAGCACCTTGGTCCAGGCCTGTTCCTTCACCTCCGCCTGCGGACGCGCGGTCGCCGCGGTCGCGGCATGCCGCCTGCCCGCCGCGGTCGGATCCTTGGCCAGCTCCTGATCGATGAACGGAGTATCGAGGCCGTCGGCGTCGATCTCGCCCGCCGCCGCCAGCGCGATCACCAGGCGCCAGCGCAGGTCGGTGTCGATCGCCAGGCCGCCGAGACCGACCTTGCCCGGGTCGCCGTCGAGCAGCTCGCGCAGCACCTCGGTGTGCCAGGCGGACAGCTTGGCGCCGGTGAGCGCGTTGACGAAGGCCAGCTGGTGGTCCGAGCCCGCCTCGGCCTCGCGGGCCAGCTCCAGCAGCCGGTCCGCGTGTACGGTCCAGCCGGTGCTCGCCGCCCACTCGGGGTCGGCGTAGCTGCGCAGCGAGAGGCTCGCCTGCATCAGGAGTCGTTGCACCACACCGATTTCCGACTCCGCGCCGACGCCACGCTGCACCAGCGCGAGGAAGTCGCGGGCCCGGAACTCGGCCTGCCGGGTCATCTCCCAGGCGGCCGACCAGGCCAGGGTGCGCGGCAGCGGCTCGGCGATATCGGCGATCCGGTTGACGAGCACGTCCAGCGAGTCGGCGTCGAGGCGCACCGAGCAGTAGGTGAGGTCGTCATCGTTGATCAGCACGAACTTCCCGCGGGCGACGCCGACCAGCTCGGGCACCTCGGTCCGCTCGGCGGCCTCGACGTCGAGCTCGATGCGCTTGGTGCGCACCAGCTTTCCGTCCTGGTCGTCGTAGACGCCGATAGCGAGCCGATGCACGCGACGCTCACCCGCGCCGGGCTCGGCGCCGCCCTGGAGCACGGCGAACGAGGTGAACTTGCCCGCATCGTCGACCGTGAAGTCCGGGCGCAGGGTGTTCAGGCCGGTGGTCTTCAGCCACTGCGTGCCCCAGTCGGAAAGGTCACGGCCGGAAGACTTTTCGAGCGCTGCGAGCAGATCGTCGAAGGTCGCGTTGCCGTAGGCGTGGTCGGCGAAGTAGGCCCGCAGACCGGCCAGGAACGGCTCCAGACCGACGTAGGCGACGAGCTGCTTCAGCACGCTCGCGCCCTTGGCGTAGGTGATGCCGTCGAAGTTCACCTCGACCGCGGCCAGGTCGGGGATGTCCGCCGCGATCGGGTGGGTGGACGGCAGCTGGTCCTGCTGGTACGCCCAGGACTTCTCCGAATTCGCGAAAGTGGTCCAGGCGCTGGAGTATTCGGTCGCCTCGGCCATGCACAGCACGGACGCGAAGGTCGCGAACGACTCGTTCAGCCACAGGTCGTCCCACCACTTCATGGTGACCAGGTCGCCGAACCACATGTGTGCCATCTCGTGCAGCACCGTCTCCGCGCGCCGCTCGTAGGACGCACGGGTCACCTTGGAGCGGAAGACGTAGTCCTCCAAGAAGGTCACCGCGCCCGCGTTCTCCATCGCGCCCGCGTTGAACTCCGGCACGAACAGCTGGTCGTACTTGCCGAACGCGTACGGCACGCCGAACTTGCTGTGGTAGAAGCCGAATCCCTGCTTCGTCTCGGTGAACAGCCGCTCGGCGTCCATGTGCTCGGCAAGCGAAGCGCGGCAATAGATCCCGAGCGGGATGCTGCCGTGCTCGTCGGTGTAGACGTCGGTCCACTGCGCGTACGGGCCCGCGATGAGCGCGACCAGGTAGGTGCTCATCTTCGGCGTGCTGCGGAAAACGTGCTTACCCGGTTCCGCCGCAAGGGTTTCCACGACCGCGCCGTTGGAGATGACCTGCCAGTCGGGCGCGGCCGTCACACTGATGTCGAAGGTGGCCTTCAGGTCCGGCTGGTCGAAGCAGGCGAACATCCGCTTGGCATCGGCGGTTTCGAACTGTGAGTACAGGTAGACGGAGTCGTCGGTCGGGTCGACGAAGCGGTGCAGCCCCTCGCCGGTGTGCGAGTACTCGCAGTCGGCCTCGACGACCAGCTCGTTGGTCGCGGCCAGATCGGGCAGCGCGATTCCGGTGGACTCGTCGTAGCCGGACACATCGAGCGCGGTGCCGTTGAGCACCGCCGACCGCACGCCACGGGCCACCAGGTCGATGAAGGTGCTGGCGCCCGGCGTCGCGGTGAAGGTCACGGTGCTGCGGGAAAAGAAGGTCTGCTCGCCCGGTTTGCCCGCACCGTCGGTCAGGTCGAGGTCGATGCGGTAGTTATCGACCGTCACTGTCGACGCGCGTTCGATCGCCTGGTCGCGAGTCAGGTTCGGTGCGGACATAAGGCTCCTTCGGGTTCGAAGAACTAGCTCGGGCGTTCCCCACGATGCCACCTGGGTAAGGTTGCCCGCGCGGGAGTTTTTCTGATTGAACACTGCCTGGTGGAACCAACCCTATCCATGATCGGAGCTGCGGAGTGAAGCATGTGCACGCCGGCAAGGTGCGCGACCTGTACGAGGACGGCGACACCCTGCTGCTGGTCGCGTCCGATCGTGTCTCGGTCTACGACGTGGTGCTGCCGACGCCGATCCCGGACAAGGGCGCGCTGCTGACCCAGCTGTCCAACTGGTGGTTCGACTACTTCACCGACGTGCCCAACCATGTTGTCTCCGCCACCGACGTGCCCGCCGAGTTCGCCGGCCGCGGCATCCGGGTCAAGCCGCTGAAGATGGTGCAGGTCGAATGCATCGCCCGCGGCTACCTGGTCGGCTCGGGGCTGAAGGAGTATCAGCGGGAAGGCTCGGTGTCCGGTGTCGCGCTGCCGCCCGGCCTGCGCGAGGGCGACAAGCTGCCCGAGCCGATCTTCACGCCGACCACCAAGGCGTCCGAGGGCCACGACGAGCCCATCACCTTCGCCGACGTGGTGAACCAGGAGGGCCGCGAGGTCGCCGAGCAGTTGCGCGACCTGACCCTGCACGTGTACACCCGCGGCGCGGCGCACGCCACCGAGCGTGGCGTGATCGTCGCCGACACCAAGGTCGAATTCGGCTGGGACGGTGACACTCTCACCCTCGGCGACGAGGTGCTCACCTCCGACTCGTCCCGCTTCTGGCTCGCCGCCGAATGGGAGCCCGGCCGCCCGCAGCGCTCCTTCGACAAGCAGTTCGTCCGCGACTGGTCCACCTCCACCGGCTGGAACAAGGAGTACCCCGGCCCGGAGATTCCGGCCGACATCGTCGCGGCCACCCGCCAAAAGTACGTGGAGGCCTACGAACTCGTCACCGGCCGCGCCTGGACCGGTGTGCCGCAGTAGCGGTCAGGCCTGCTCGAGGTAGTCGTTCAACCGATCCAGATACGGTCGCTGGCCCGCGCCGAGCTTCTCGTGCGCGGTGGCCAGATCGAACCACTCCGCCCGGTCGATCTCCGGGAAGCTGGCCATCCGCCCGGAGCGCGGCGGCCACTCCATCTCGAAGTGCCCCGGCACCACGTCGGCCGGATCGAGGTCGCCCTCGACGGCCCAGATGGTCAGCGTCTTCTTACCTTTGCCGCTGCTGTATCGCACGTCGCCGAGCGGAATCCAGTCACCGGGCGGCACGAACAGCCCGAGCTCCTCGTGGAACTCGCGGCCGGCCGCCGCCTGCGCGTCCTCCAGTTCCGGCTCGTACTCGCCTTTCGGGATGGACCACGCGCCGTTGTCCTTGCGCGCGAAGAAAGGGCCACCCATATGCCCGATCAGCACCTCGACGCCTGCGCCGCCGCGCCGAAACACCAGAACCCCCGCACTCGTCTTATCCGTCACCTCATGCAGTCTGCCCCACGGGCCGGTGGGCGAGTGGCACCTGGTCTCACCGATGCCGGAGCTGGGCCGCGCGGACGGTGAGGTAGTGGTTTTCCGGCGCGCTGGGGGTGCGGCCCGCCGCGGCGGTGTAGCAGGTGATGGCGGCGTCGAAATCGCCTGCCATTTCGTGTAAGTGGCCGCGAACGGCATCGAGCCGGTGGTTGCCTGCCAGCTGATCGTCCAGTGTCGCAGCGAGTTCCAGACCGGCCTCGGGTCCGTGCACCATCGCGATCGCGACCGCGCGGTTGAGCGTGACGATCGGGTTGTCCGAAAGCTTTTCGAGCAGGTCGTACAGCGCGAGGATCTTGGTCCAGTCGGTCTCCTCGGTGCTGATCGCCTGCGCGTGCAGCACCGCGATGGCCGCCTGGATCTGGTAGGGCCCGGTAAGTCCTTGTGCGAGAGTGCTCGTCGTCAGCGTGACGCCCTCGGTGATCTGCCCGCGGTCCCACAGCGCTCGGTTCTGTTCGCCGAGGGGAATCAGCTCACCCCGCTCGCCGGTGCGCGCCGCGCGCCGGGAATCGGTGAGCAGCATGAGCGCGAGCAGCCCGGTGACCTCGGTGTCGTCGGGCAGCATCCGATGTACCGCGCGCGCAAGACGAATCGCCTCGGCGGCGACGTCCGCGCGTTGCAGGTCCGGACCGGAGGTACTCGTACTGCCTTCGTTGAAGATCAGATACAGCACATGCAGCACGGTCCCCAGCCGAGCCCGCCACTCGACGTCGCCCGGCCGTGCGAACGGCCGCTCGAGCGTAGCCAGCTTCTTCTTGGCTCGCGTGATCCGTTGCGCCATGGTCGCTTCCGGCAACAGGAACGCGTGCGCGATCTCCGCCGTGGTCAGCCCGCCCACCGCTCGCAACGTGAGCGCGATAGCACTCGCCGAGGACAACGCGGGATGACAGCAGAGGAAGAACATGGCGAGTGTGTCGTCGTAATCGAGCGGTATCGCGTCGGGCACTTCGCGATCTAACGACGTTGTCTCCCTGCGCCGCCGGGCCACCTCGGCCCGCACCGCGTCGGCCATCCGGCGCTGCGCCACCTGAATCAGCCAGCCGCGCGGGTTGTCCGGGAGTCCGTCCACCGGCCACTGGGTCGCCGCCGCGAGCATCGCCTCCTGCAGCGCGTCCTCGGCGGTATCGAAATCGCCGAACCGGCGCACCAATGCACCGAGGACCTGTGGCGCCAACTCGCGCAACAGGTCCTCGGCCCTCGCCGGGAGCGGTGTGTCGTCGGGCACCACTCGCCGGTTGGTCACTGGTCGCTGGCCGGGACGCTCATCACCGGCCGTACCTCGATGTATTCGCCGATCGGTTTACCGCCCGGTCCCGGTGCCGCCGACGCCTGCCCGGCGATCTCGTAGGCCCGTTCCGGGCTTTCCACGTCGACGATCCAGTACCCGGCCAGGAACTCTTTCGTCTCCGGGAACGGTCCGTCGGTCACCACCGGCGCCGAGCGGCCGTCGGAGCTGACGACGCGGGCCTCGGTCGGGCCGGTGAGCCCCTGCGCGTCTACCAGCTCACCCGACTTGGCCAATTGCTCGCCGAGGGCGCGCTGGAAGTCTATGTGCGCCTGGATCTCCTGCGGGGACCATTCGTTGATCGGTGTGTCGCAGAAGGCGGGGGTCCGATAGGTCTTCATCAGCATGTATTTCATCGAGTTCTCTTTCCGGCTACCGGTCGGCGCGCTCGTGTGACGCTCTCGCGGTGTGGTCGGAACCGAGCGTGCCGTTTCGACACATCGCTTCGCTCCTCGAAGTGACCTGTGTCACAGCGGTTTCGAGGTGTCCGCGAGCGCCTCGGGATCGACCGGTTCGCCCGCCAGGATCAGTTCCTTGATCCGGTCGGTCACGTCCCACACGTTCACATTCATGCCCGCGAGCACCCGGTTGTCCGCGTCGAGCCAGAACGCGACGAACTCGCGCTTCGCCACATCGCCGCGGGTCACCACCCGCGCGTAGTCGCCGGGCGCCGCGTAGCCGGTGTACTCCATGCCCAGGTCGTACTGGTCGGTGAAGAAGTAGGGCAGCCGGTCGTAACTGGCCTGCTTGCCGAGCATCGTCTCGGCCGCGACCGCGGGCTGGTTGAGCGCGTTTGCCCAGTGCTCCACCCGAATTCGGCGATGGAGCACCGGATGTTGCTGTGCGGCAATGTCGCCGACGGCGACGATGTCCGGGTTGCTGGTGGCCAGGTGTTCGTCGACGAGCACGCCGCCGTCGACGTCGAGCCCGGCGTCTTCGGCCAGCTCGATGTTCGGCCGGGCGCCGACCGCGACCAGCACCGCCTCGGCCTCGATGACGCTGCCGTCGGCGAGTTTCACCCCGGTCGCCAATCTGGTCCCGACCCCTTCCTTCGTGGTGATCTCGGTGACCTGAGCGCCGAGGCGCAGGTCCACACCGTTCGACCGATGTAGCTCGGCGAACACCTCGCCCATCTCCTGCCCGAGCGACGCGAGCAACGGGTGTTCGGCGTTCTCGACGATGGTCACCGAGAGGTCCGCGGCCCTGGCCGCCGCCGCGACCTCCAGACCGATCCAGCCCGCCCCGATGATCACGATGCTTTGCGCGGCGCTCGCGAAGAACTCGATCAGGGTGTCGGAGTCCTCGATGTTGCGCAGCGTGTACACGTTGGGCGCGTCGGCGCCGGGGATGGACAGGGTGCGCGGGGTCGAGCCGGTGGCCAGCGCCAGCTTGTCGTAGGAGAGCGTGGAGCCGTCCGGCAGTGAGATCGTCTTCGCGGCCGGATCGAGGCTTTCGACGGTCGTGCCGACCCGGACCTCGACGTTGTGGTCGCGGTACCACTGCCGCGGGTGGGTGGTGAATTCGGTCAGTTGCTTCTTGCCCGCCAGATGTTCCTTGGACAGCGGTGGTCGCTCGTAAGGCAGCCGGTCCTCCGCGCCGATCAGCGTCACCGATCCGGGAAAGTCGTTGGCGCGCAAGGCCTCCGCCAGCTTCGCCGCGGCGAGCCCGCCGCCGACGATGACGAAACGCTGATCAGAACTCATCTGGACTCCTTGTCGAGAGGGAACCGGGACTCCTGCCGCTAAACCCTACGGGGACCGGCCTCGGCAGCTCCGGAAAACGGCGGCACCGGATGGGAACGAATCGGCCGTCGCCGTGGTTGTTTCCCTATAGCGGCGGGGCTCAGCGCCGCCCGTCGAGCATGCGATTCGAGAGGACCCGTCGTGAGTGAAAAGAGCTCCGCGAAAGATGTTGCCGATTTCTGGTTCGACCCGCTGTGCCCGTGGTGTTGGATCACGTCCCGCTGGATTCTCGAGGTCGAGCAGGTGCGCGACATCGAGGCGCGTTTCCATGTGATGAGCCTGTCGGTGCTGAACGAGGACAAAGAGGGCCTGCCCGAGCAGTACAAGGAACTGCTGGACACCGGCTGGGGCCCGGTCCGCGTCGCCATCGCGGCCGCGCAGGAGCACGGCGACAAGGTGCTGCTGCCGCTCTACACCGCGATGGGCACCCGCATCCACAACCGCCGCGAGGAGTACAAGCGGGACTCACGCAAGGAGTCCCTCACCGCGGTGATCGCCGATTCGCTCGCCGAGGTCGGCCTGCCCGCCGAGCTGGCCAAGGCCGCCGAGAGCACCGACTACGACGAGGCACTGCGCAAGAGCCATCACGCGGGCATGGACAAGGTCGGCCCCGACGTCGGCACGCCGACGATCCACATCAACGGCACCGCGTTCTTCGGTCCGGTGCTGTCCCGGATCCCGCGCGGCGAGCAGGCGGGCAAGCTGTGGGACGCGTCGGTGACGCTGGCCGACTACCCGCACTTCTTCGAGCTCAAGCGCACGCGCACCGAAGATCCCGAGTTCGACTGACCACCGGCGAGTGCCGCGGGGCTCGACCCGCGGCACTCGGTGCTTGCTACGGAACGGTTTTCGGCGGCAGCGCCGGAGTCTGGTAGCTACCCGGGTAGCCGCCCTGCGGTGGCATCGCGCCCGCGGGCGGGGCGGGCCGCAACCACAGCTTGCCGTGCCTGCTCCGGTCGCGCAGCGCCCACATCCGCCAGGTCAGCACCGGGTGCGACGACATCGCGTTGACCACCCAGACGAAGAAGCCCTTCTCCATCGCCGCCCGATCGGCCATCTCGTCGAAGCCGACCAGCGTGTTCAGGTACTTGCCCGCCGCCAGCGTGCCCATCGCCGCGGGCGCGCCCGTGTGCCGATTGCAGTAGCCGTGATTGTCGGCGGTGTACTCCTGCGCGCGGATCAGCGAGTTGCCGATGAACGGCAGGAACGGGACGAGGAACATGCCGAGCTGGCGCCAGTACGAGACGTGACCCGCCGCGATGTGCCCGACCTCGTGGCCGATGATGAACGCCAGCGCGTCGGGTTCCCGTGCGGCGCCGCCGATCTCGAACAGGTCGCTGTAGACCGCGACGAAGCGGCGGAACCCGTGCCCGCTGGCGAACGCGTTGATCTGGCCGTTGCCGAGCACCACATAGGCGTCGGGCACCTTGGCCATGCCGAACCGCGCGGCCGCCTCGACCACCAGCCGGTAACCCTCCGGGAACTGGGTCGGCGACATCTTGACCCCGTTCACCCGCTGGGTCGAATAGAGCACGCCGCGGCCGAGCCAGACGAGGATCGGCGCGAACACCAGCAGCAGCACGTACTGGTCGAAGTTGCCGGTCACCAGCAGTAGCAGCGCGATCGCGTACGCGAGGACGGTCAGCAGGACGACCACGATGAGCATCGGGATCTCCCAGCTGTGCCTGGCGGGCATCCCGAACGGTGACAGGCCGCGCGGCTGCTGCTGCGGTGGCAGCGGCGGCGGGACGGGGGCACCGGGGTAGGGGCCGTACTGCGGGGGAGCGGGGTAGGGCGGCGGCGAGCCGTAGGGCGCCTGGGAGCCGTAGGGCTGCTGGGAGCCATAGGACGCGTCCTGAGGCTGCGCCCACCCGCCCGAGGCATACGGGTCGACGTGCGGGCCCGTCTGATGGGGCTGGGGTTCGTACGGCTGCATGAAATGAACTCTATTCAGTTGCTGGGAACGGAGGCGGCCCTCGGCCATGTCCACGGCAACGCTGTGGCTCAGGACACTCGCGAGGTATCTCTCGATTCGCGATAGCAGTCGCCGGTGTTAATCGGGCCGCGAGCCCCTTCGTAACGAGCCGGAAACGGGCCTGACAGAATGCCTGCCATGCGCGTATACCTCGGTGCCGACCATGCCGGTTTCGAACTCAAGAATCACGTCAAGGACCATCTGGAAAAGGCGGGCCACGAGGTGGTCGACTGCGGCGCCCTGGAGTACGACGCGCTCGACGACTACCCGGCCTTCTGCATCGAGGCGGCCCGCCGCACCGTCGCCGACCCGGGCAGCCTCGGGCTGGTCTTCGGCGGCAGCGGCAACGGTGAGCAGATCGCCGCGAACAAGGTGCCCGGCGCCCGTTGCGCGCTGACCTGGAGCGTGGAGACCGCTCAGCTTGCCCGGCAGCACAACAACGCTCAGCTGGCCGGCATCGGCGGCCGGATGCACTCCACCGAGGAGGCGCTGGCCATCGTCGACGCGTTCGTCAGCACCGATTGGTCGGGCGAGGACCGGCACCAGCGGCGCATCGACATTCTCGCCGAGTACGAGAAGTCCGGTGTCGCCCCGGCGGTTCCGGCCTACTGAGCCGTAACCGGCTGTGCCTGAAGGTCATACGCTGCACCGTCTCGCGAGGCTGCATCACAAGCGCCTCGCGGGCGGTGTGGTGCGCGTGTCCAGCCCACAGGGCAAGTTCGCGGCGGGTGCGGCCCGCGTCGACGGTCACCTGCTGACGCGCGCCGAGGCGTGGGGCAAACACCTACTGCACCACTACGACTCGGGTCTGATCGTGCACGTGCACCTCGGCCTGTACGGGAAGTTCACCGAATCCGAGCTGCCGATGGGGGAGCCGGTCGGGCAGGTGCGGATGCGGATGCTCGGCGCGCCGGACGGGCAGCCCGGCTTCGGCACCGACCTGCGCGGGCCGACCGCCTGCGAAGTGCTGCTCGCCCCAGAGGTTTCCGCGCTCACCGATCGGCTCGGTCCCGATCCGCTTCGCCGCGGCGCCGACCCGGACCGGGCCTGGCAGCGCATGCGGCGCTCGCGCAGAGCGATCGGCGCGCTGCTGATGGACCAGCAGGTGGTCGCAGGTGTCGGCAATGTCTACCGGGCGGAACTGCTGTTCCGTCACCACATTTCGCCGCACCGGCCGGGCACCGCGCTGTCCGCCGACGAGTGGGCCGCGATGTGGATCGACCTGGTCGCGTTGATGAAGGTCGGCGTCCGGGTCGGCAAGATGGTCGTGGTCCGCCCCGAAGACGACCACGGCGAGCCGTCCTACGCGGCCGACCGCCCACGCACCTACGTCTACCGCCGCCAGGGCTCGCCCTGTCGCATCTGCGGCACCCCGATCGCCCACGCGGTCATGGAGGCCCGAAACCTCTTCTGGTGCCCCACCTGTCAACCGCGCTGAACCACACTCCCGTTTGCCTGGCACCGAGTCTTGCCGCGCGTTCCCGATTCGTCCGGCCACGGGTCAAGCCGGCCCGGAACCGCTTCCGGTGCCGCACCCGTCAGCCGGACCATCCCCTCAACCGGCGACGGCCTCGTCGATCGCGGGCTCGTCGGCCAGTGCGAACCGCCGCCCGCCCGCCGTCTTCGCCGAGTACATCGCGCGGTCGGCGCGGCGAAGCAGATCGCTGAAATCGCAGGAACTTCCGGGCGGGCTGAAGGCGGTGCCGACGCTCGCCGAGACCGGCACCGGCCCGGCCGTCGACCACACCGGGTCGCGCAGCGCGGACACGATCTTGCTGGCGAGATCGCCGAGCGTGTTCTGCGGCGGGTTGACGGCGAGCACGAATTCGTCGCCGCCGTACCGGCAGATCACCGTGTCCGGCGCGCACACCTCGCGCAGGCGGTTGGCCAACTCGACCAGTACCTCGTCGCCGATCGCGTGCCCGTAGCCGTCGTTGATCTGCTTGAACCGGTCCAGGTCGATCAGCAGCAGTCCGACGCCGCGGTTCGGGTCGGTCGCCATCAGCCGGACGCGGTCCTGCAGCAGGGTGCGGTTGGCCAGGTCGGTGAGTGCGTCGTGGGTCGCCTCGTGCCGGAGCCGGTGTTGCAGCGCCGCGATCTCCTGCACGCGCAGCGATACCTTTGCCGAGAGGTTCTGCTCCTGCTGCGCCAGCGCACGCTCCTGCAGCGCCTGGGCGTAGCTGTCGATGGCCTGACTGGCGACGAACGGCCAGCGGGTGGCGACGAGCGAACCGGGCGCACCGGACGGGAAGCCGAGCAGCCACCGTGAGGCCTGCGCCAGCATCCGGATCCGGTCGAACGGCGCCTCGGACAGCTTGGCGCCGAGCAGCCGTGCTTGCGGCACCGGGAACGGCTCGGACCTGGCGAGCGTCAGCAGTTGCTCGACGATCTCGATGAGCACCGGTTCCAGCTGTTGGGGCGCCGCGCCGGAACCCGGCTCGGCGCACACCGCGCGGGCCCAGGCGCGGGCCATCGCGGCGACAGGGGGCTCGATATCGATCGACATCGAACTCACCCTGCGCAGGTGGCGTCGGTACCCAGAGGCCCTGTGCTGACACAGGTGCCGACGTCACCCCGATCGTTCGCACTGCTACGCGGTTGTGTCCACCTCGCTCGGCGCACGCTCACCGCCCCCTTTCCAGATACCCCCGTCCGGCAAAAAGGATCCTAGCAAGCCACCCGGCATCAAAAAACGCTGTTTTGCAACGTGTTCTCGATGCCTCGCGAATGGCGATCGGATATGAGATCGCTGGAATCGCGTCGGCGTTACACCCGGATTTCGTTCGCTGAGAAGTCGCGCCGAGACGCGCTGGCGACACGCTGTAGCGCCGCGCCATGCGGGTCCCCCCGGCCGCTCGCCACGCCTCGACGCGATGTGGCCGTGCGGTCGGCCCGCTGGGCCGCCTGCCTGGTCGCGGCGCCGAAGTAGCGGTGGGAGTAGCCGAGGGTCTGCGGGTCTTCTGCCCAGTGGTGGTGTGGAGCCGGATTTTCCTGCCACAAGCACACCCGGCGGTCGGTTGCACTGAGCAATTTCCTGCTAGTGCGATTTCGGCGAGTCGTGATGTCCCCATAGGTGGCATCCTCTCCGCGACCGGTCGGGCGTGACTGGTGGCCACCCCGTGGGCCACGGCTCCCCCCGACAGGAGTCGTCACGCGTCCCATATGCTCCCCGCTTCCGGTCCGACACGCCCGAGTTTCAAGGAAGAGATCCCTCTTAATTTCATTAAGTTCTGCTACCGCGCGCCACGCCCTGACCGGGGCGACTGGCGTGCGAGACTCACCATAGGGCGTCGCGCTGACGACCGGACACACGCCCGCGCTATCCCCGTGCGCGGGGGGCTGATTGGCATTTGCGAAGCAGGGTTCGGTACAGTCGGGACGCACACGACATCGTGGCGATCCTATCGATGTCGTTTGCCTGCGGGTGTAGTTCAATGGTAGAACCTCAGCCTTCCAAGCTGATGGTGCGGGTTCGATTCCCGTCACCCGCTCCACACGGAATTCAGCCTCGGCGGCGGCCGATAACCGCCGCGAGGGACAACGGGGTGTAGCGCAGCTTGGTAGCGCATCCGCTTTGGGAGCGGAGGGTCGCAGGTTCAAATCCTGTCACCCCGACAACGAATTGAGCGTTCCGGCGCTGGTCCAGGACCCTTTGGGTGCTATGGCCAGCGCCGATTTCGTTGTGTGGCCCCCTTTTCCGCGCTCGCGGTGTGATCGTTGCCACATTCCTCCGCTGTCACGGTCGCCGTTCGGGCGGTGTCTTCGAGATGTCGGGTCGGGCTGGACGGAGGTGGTCGCGTGGCGCACGTGGTGGTTGTCGGTGCGGGTTACGCGGGGGTTATGGCGGCGAATCGGCTTGCCGCCGTTGGGCGATCGAACGTGCGCGTGACGGTGATCAATCCTCGGCGGGAGTTCGTGGAACGGATTCGGTTGCACGAGCATGCGGCGGGTGGGGCGAGCGCGGTGCAGGAGCGAAGGGGGCTACTGCACCGCGACGTCCGCCTGCGGGTGGCGACGGTGGATGAGATCGGTGAGCGTTCGGTGCGGCTCGATGACGGTGCCGCAGTCGATTTCGACTATCTGCTGTACGCGGTGGGCAGTACGGCCGCCCAAGGCCCGCCTGGGGCCGCATTCGCGTGCGGTATCGCCGACCTGGCCGGCGCCGAGTCGTTGCGCAGGCGACTGCCTCGATTGGCGGCGGACGCGCGGGTCGTGGTGATCGGTGGCGGCTTGACCGGGATCGAGACCGCCGCCGAAATCGCCTACCGGTACCCGTCTTTGGTGGTCGAGCTGGTTTCGCAGTCGGTCGCCGGGTGGTTGCCGGAGGCGAGCCGAGCGAGTATCGAAGGCAAGCTCGCGAAAGCCGGTGTGCGGATACGTACCGGGGTGCGGGTCACCGGAATCCGGCCCGATGGCGTCGTGACCGACACCGGCCTGCTGCCCAGCGATTGCACGGTGTGGGCCGGCTCGTTCGGCGTGCCGGACCTAGCGCTGCGCAGCTGCCTGCCGGTGGCTGCCGACGGCCGGTTGCGCACCGACGATACGTTGGTGTGTGTTGATCATGGACGAATCGTCGGTGTCGGGGACGCCGTCGCACCACCTCGACATGTGGGGGAGCACTTGCGGATGAGCTGTCAGGCCGCGATACCGATGGGCGCGCACGGCGCCGACACAGTGCTCGCGTTGATCAGGGGAGAACGCCCGGAACCGCTGTCGCTCGGTATGGCCGGACAGGCGATCAGCCTCGGACGGCGTGACGGGTTCATTCAGGCCACGCACCGCGACGACAGCGCTCGCGGGTTCGTGCTGTCCGGGCGAGCGGCCGCAGTGGTCAAGGAGCGGGTGTGCCGCTTCACCATCACCTCGATGCGGTTCCCACGCGCCTACCGTTGGCTGTCCGGCCCGACTTCGACAGTGCCGAACTCGATCGCAGTCCGATGACCGCGCCCAGCGTGTTCGACCAGTTCCGGCCGCTGCTGTTCACCATCGCCTACGAGATCCTCGGCAGCGCCGCCGACGCCGAAGATGTGTTGCAGGACAGCTATCTTCGCTGGCGCGACATCGACGAGGACGAGGTCGAGCATCCCCGCGCCTACCTCGTGCAGATCGTTACCCGACAGGCGCTCAACCAGTTACGGTCCGCGCGCCGCCGCCGCGAGGACTACGTGGGCAACTGGCTGCCCGAACCGATCCGCACCGAACACGACGCCAGCCATGATGTGCTGCTGGCCGAATCGGTGTCGATGGCGATGCTGCTCGTGCTGGAGACCCTCGGCCCGACCGAGCGGGCCGTGTTCGTGCTGTCCGAGGTGTTCGGCCACAGCCTCGTCGAGATCGCCGAGATGATCGGCAAGTCCGACGCCACCGTGCGCCAGATCGCGCACCGGGCGCGCGAACACGTGCAGGCCCGCCGCAAACGCTTCCACCCCGACGCCGACACCAACCGTGCGGTGATCGGCCGTTTCCTGGTGGCCGCACGCACCGGCGAGGTGCAAAACCTGATGGACGTGCTCGCACCCGACGTCGTGCAGATCTCGGACGGCGGCGGCCGCGTCATCGTCGCGGGCCGTCCCGTCACCGGTGCCGCGCCGGTCGCCAAGTTCCTCATCGGGCTCGCCCAGAACAGCATGGCGGACATGGCCGTTGAGTTCGGCAGCTTCAATGCGCTACCCGCGCTGCTGTTCCGGTCCGGTGCGGAGGGGCATCTCGACACCGTCCTGATGATCGAAATCGACGGCGACCTCATCACCGGCCTGTACGCGGTACGCAATCCGGAAAAGCTGCGATCCGCCGACGTGCTGCGCCCTCTCGAACGGCCGCGGGACACTTGATGAAAACCGTTACCGTGCAACGTGTTATCGCTTACCGCGAAAGTGATCGAGACCACAGCCGCTCGGATGTCACGATCGCGGATCGGGCGGTGTCTCCGAGGATGACCGGATCTTCCCACCGTGAAGGAGCATCGTCATGAAGGCCATCCTCGTGTGCACCTCGGTATCCCATGGCAACACGAAGAGAATCGCCGACATCATGGGCCACGTCCTCTCGGCCCGAGTCGTCACCCCCGACCAGATCGATCCGGCCGAACTCGCCGGCTACGACCTCGTCGGCTTCGGCTCGGGAATCTTCCTGGGCGCCTTCCACGTTCAGTTGCGCGAGTTCGTCGAGTCCCTCCCGCAGGAACAGCGACGCAAGGCCTTCGTCTTCGCCACCAGTGGTTTTCCCGAGGCGCGTTTCCAGCGTTTCTCCCGACCACTGGTAAAGCTGCTGGAGCAGAAGGGTTTCGAGGTAACCGGCACCTTCTCCTGCCGCGCATTCGACACCTTCGCCCCGTTCAAGCTCGTCGGCGGCATCAAGAAGAACCGCCCCAACGGCGCCGACCTCGCGGCAGCCCGCACCTTCGCCGAACGCCTCCGAACCCACATCGCCGCCTGAATTCAGTCGGTGACCGCTTCGTACGCGGCCATCAGGACGCTGAGGGACCGGTCATAACCCGCGTCCCACAGCACCTGATTCATCACATACGACACCGTCATCCGACGCTCGAAGTCGACAAGCACCAGCGACCCGCCCCACCCACCCCACGAGGCGGTGCGATGCTCCAGGCGGTAGCCGAGGCCCCAGCGGATCGGCTGGTGCAAAATCCGGTCCACCCCGCGGAACTGCTCCTCGAAGACGCGTTCACAGCCTTCCGGCGACAGCAATCGAACCCCGCCGACGGCACCGCCACACGCCAGCACGGACTGCACCAAACCAACGGAGCGAGCATTCCCATGCCCGTTGATCGCAGGAATCTCGGCCCGCCGCCATGCCGCGGTATTGGCATCGGACACCCCTACCTCGAACCCCTCAGGCTTATCTCCCTCAGGGGCGGCGATCAGTCTCGCCACCCGCTGATCGTGCTCGGCAGCCAGCCCGATATGAAAGTCCGCACCCAGCGGCCCAGCCACTTCCTCGGCAAAAAACCTGCCAACGCTGCGCCCGCTCACCCGCGCGATAACCTCACCGACCAGGTAACCGAACGTGATCGAGTGATATCCACCCGCACTTCCCGCCTCCCACAGCGGAGCCTGCGCGGCCAGCCGCCCCGTAACCGCCGACCACGAATACAGTTCGGCCGCCGTGACCGGTTCATCCCAAACCGGCAGTCCCGCAGTATGACCCAATAGATGTCTTACCCGGACCTCCTGTTTCCCCGCAGCCGCGAACTCCGGCCAATACTCGAAAACCGGCGCATCCAAATCAAGCTCGCCCCGATCAACCAAAATCAACGCACACAACGCCACCATCGTCTTGCTCGTAGACCAAACATTGACAATCGTGTCCCGCCCCCACGCCGCACTACGTTCCGCATCGACATACCCACCCCAAATATCAACCACCGCTTCACCATCGACAAACACCGCCGCCGAGGCCCCCACATCATCCCCATCCAACGAGCCCGCCAACGCCTCTGCGACAGCACCGAACCGCCCCTCGCACCACCCGTGGATCTCCGCCATCTCCGCAACTTAGCCCGCCTCGAAACCCCCGATCCATTGGTTTTCAGGGGGATTGACGACACATGCCATCACCTCCAGCGGATTACCGATTGTGGTCACCGCCGTTGCCGGGCACCCTCGGATCGTGATCGGTGTGCGGGTGGTGCGTTCGGATGATTGGCAACTCTGGCGAGAGCTGCGGCTCGCGGCGCTTGCGGATGCTCCCTATGCGTTCGCGTCGCGGCTTGCGGAATGGAAAGGGGACGGTGATCGGGAGGGGCGTTGGCGCGCTCGGCTGAGCATCCCGGGATCGTGCAACGTGATTGCCGTATTGGATGGGCGGCCGGTCGGGATGGTGAGCGGCTTCCCCGGCCCGCAGACCGGCGTTGCTGAGCTGGGCACGCTGTGGGTCGGCCGGTCAGCGCGGGGCCAGGGGATCGGGGATTGCCTGGTGCAAGCGGTCGAGCAGTGGGCGATGCAGCTAGGAGTCGACGTTCTGCTGCTCACAGTCTCGCCCGACAATAAGCCCGCTGTTGCGCTGTACCGGCGCAATGGTTTTGACGACGCCGGATGCTCGAATGATCCCGGACGGCCGCAGAACAGGATGGCAAAGGTGTTGCGACCCAGGTAAATTGGTTCTGCCATCGTCGCGGGTAACTCCGAGCCCAGTTGGTCGGCCGATCATAAGGAACTGGTGCAGGCATCGCCCGAGGAGTGCACCTGCACCAGTTCCCGTGATCGCTTGTCCAGGTCTGGCGGCGGATATTGGTGCGGCTCAGGTGGTTTCGAGGGCGAACTTGACCTTGTCTACGGCGGTGATGGGGACGTGGCAGCCGCCGGTTTTGATCAAGGTGTCGTTGACGTAGATGTTCCAGACCTTGGTTTCGTCGGCCTGGTCGATGTCGATTTTGGTGATCACGTAGTCGTTCAGCTTCGTGTCCCACTTACCTTCGACGGTGAACCCGAACTTGTCGCCGCCGTCGACCAGGCGGTCGACCGTCCACTCCGTATTCGAGGCTGCGGCTCGGGAGGATGGAATTGGGGCGTGTTGCCGACGACTACTCGGAGTCCAGTTGGGATTCGGACAGGTAGCTGTCGACCGGCTGGCCTTGCTCGTTCTCCAAGGTCACTTTGTACCAAGGATTGGAGCGGATGGCCGGGTTGAGACTGAGGTCGTTGGCGTCGTGCGCTGTGGAATGCTCCCGATCGACAGCGACGACGACACCGTGGTGACCCATGGACACGTGGCGGACTCGATCGCCGATCGCGAATTTGGGCTCCGTCATGATTCACGCACCTTTCCGATACCGATCACTGTATCTGGCTTGCGTGCAACGACATTGATCAACTCGTACCGACCGGGCAGCAACGAAGGTCCGAGCGATACCTGCCGTGGACGCCTAACTACCCCTCCATCGAGGATAGCAAACTGGTCGGTTTCTTACCTAGCGACTGGTTTCCCGGGTGGCGTGCGTGGCACTCATCGGAGCGACCACGCCATACAGTACAATCGTACTAAGTACGCTCGTACTGTTTACGAGAAGGGTTTCGTATGTGGGATCCGAAGAAGTATCTGGACTTCGCCGATCACCGGGCACGCCCGTTCTTCGAACTGATCGGCCGGATCGATGCCGAAAAACCGCGCCGGGTAGTGGATTTGGGCTGTGGGCCGGGCAATCTCACCGGCGTGCTCGCCGAACGATGGCCGGACGCGCAACTGGACGCGCTCGACTCCTCGCCGGAGATGGTTCAGGAGGCGCAGCAGCGCGGGATCAACGCCCGAGTGCTCGACGTCAACGACTGGACGCCGGACGCCGAGACCGACGTCGTCGTCAGTAACGCTGTCCTGCAATGGGTTCCGAACCACCTGGCACTACTCGCGGACTGGCTCGACGCGCTGCCGCCGGGGGCCTGGTTCGCCATGCAGGTGCCCGGCAACTTCGACGCGCCGTCGCACCGCGAGATCCGCGCGCTGGCCACCGAGGCGCGCTGGCAGGCCGAGTTGGCCGAGATCGCCTTGCGCAGTGCCGATGCGGTGTCCACCCCCGCCGAGTACGCCACGGTTCTCGCCGTCGACAACGTCGAGGTCGACGTGTGGGAGACCACCTACCTGCAGCGGCTCTCCGGCCCGGATCCCGTGCTGGAGTGGGTAACCGGCACCGCACTGCGCCCGATCCGCGCGGCCCTGGACGACGAAGACTGGCGCGAATTCCGCACCGAGTTGGCGCCTCGCCTGCAGATGGCGTACCCGGCCAAATCCGACGGCACCACCTGGTTCCCGTTCCGCCGAATCTTCGCGGTGGCGCACAAGCCTTCGGCCTGAGGCGCCCTGCTTGCGAGCCTCGTGACGGTACTGGTGTTCCGGCTGCCCGCCGGTCAGGGCGAAGTGAGGAAGCTCTCGACGATGCGCCAGGCCCTGCGAATGGCCTCCTTGTCGTCGAGGCGCAGCGCCGTGTTGGTCGCGCAGAGCACGGCGTCGATCTGAAAGGCGGCGAGCGCCGCGTCGACCTCGGCGATTTCGGCCGAGGTCACCGCGTGCCGCAGTTCGCTCTCGAGGGTGCGCACCCACGCCTGACGGTCGCGGACCAGCGCATCGCGCACCGGACCGGGCCTGCTGTCCTGCTCCGGCATGTTCGCCATCCAGAAGCAGCCGCCGGCGAACAGGGGAGTCGCGAGGTAGCCGAGCCAGTTCTCGATCAGCGCCCGCAGTCGAGCGACACCGTGCGGTATGGGCCGGGCCGGTTCGACCACCGTGTCGACGAACAGGTCACGTGCGTAGTCGATGGTGGCCAGTTGCAGCGCTTCCTTGGTCTTGAACAGCGTCTGGATACCCGCTTTGCTCAGCCCTGCATCGGTGGCGAGCCCGCCGAAGCTCAATCCCTCCAGCCCGTTCAGCGAGGCGATATCCACCGCGTGCCGGAGCACCGTCTGCCGCGTCTTCGCCCCGCGGAGCAGGCGCTTGTCGGTGATCTCGGCGGGCTCGCGCCGGGCGAGGACCGACGCGTCGGGGGCACTTTCCATACGGTCGATCGTACTCAGGCTGGCGAGAAACGGTCATCAGACCGCTCGTTTGTGTTTGGATCGGCCCATGTCCTACGAGGCCGACCCGCGCGTCGACACCTATATCGACGCGCTGCCCGCCTGGCAGCAGACGATCTGCCAGGAGGTGCGCGAACTGGTGCACGCCGCCGACCCGGCGGTTGCCGAGACCATCAAGCGCACCGTGCAGCCGTACTTCGTGCTCGACGGCAACATCTGCGCCCTGCTCGCGGCGAAAACGCACGTCAACGTGTTCCTCTACGACGGAGCCATCGTGCCGGACCCGGAGGGCATCATCACCGCGGGCCACGACAACAAGACCGCGCGCACCGTTTCCGTCCGAGATGGCGAAAAGGTCCCCGCCGCACCACTTCTCGCGATGTTCGAGCAGATCATCGCGAACAACCGTGCCGGTGGCTGGCGCAAACTCAAACGCTGACTCAGCCGACCGCGGCGTCGAGTGAGTCCGACAGTTCGCCGGTGTCTTCCAGGCCGCGGGCAGCTCGCTGCGCGAGCATGGCCAAGATCGGCAATCGCGCGTCACCCAGTGACATCGCATGATTGCCAAGGTGATTGGTGACAAACGCGACCGACAGGCCGAGCCTGGGCATCGCGATGCCGCCGGATCCACCGATCCCGAAGTGCCCCAACGCCTGCCGCGTCAGCTTGGTGCCGACGATCCCGCGGTGATAGCCGAGGGCGAAATGCGGTGGGGCGCCGAGGACGTAGTCGAACCTGCTGCCCGGCGGCATTTCCGCGATCAATCGGGTGGTCTCCGGCCGCAGCAGGCGCCGACGGCCGATCATGCCGTCGTTGGCGATCGCGCCGTACATCTTGGCCAGCGACCGAACCGTGAAAACGCCGTTCCAGCCGGGCATCATCGTGTCGTAGGGCTGTTCGCCGAGCGTCATATCGGCCCACCCGTCGTACACCGCGCTGCGCGCCGAGTGCACCGCCTTCATCGAGGCGAACGGCGCGATCATCCGATCGAACGGCACCCGCGCGACCCCGAGTCGCGGCGAGAGCTTGGCCAGGCGATGGCGCTGATGTTGCGGGACGCCGAAATAGAAGTCGTTGTCGCCCAACGATTCCGCCAGTTCGGTACGAACCAGCTCGGTGAACGTGCGCCCGGTCGCCCGCTGGGCGATCTCCGCGACGATCGTGCCGAAGGTGAGCCCGTGATACCCGGACGCGCGCAGCCGCATCGGATCCGGGGCGGAGGCGGCGATGGCGGCGGCCAAAGCGTCGTGGTCGAGCAGATCCGCCGGGTCGTCGAGCAGCCCTCGGGTGCGCTGCAATCCGGCGCGATGGTTCAGCACGTCGCGAATGGTGATGTCTGCCTTGCCGTTCGCCGCGAACTCCGGCCAGTAGGTCGCCACCGGTGCGTCGTAGTCGAGCACGCCGCGCTCGGCCAGCCGGTGGATGACCGTGGCCGCGACACCCTTGCCGGTCGAATACGACAGCGCCATCGTGTCGGCATGCCACCGCCGGTCGTGGTCCGCCCAGCCCGCCCAGATATCCAGCACCGGCTCGCCGCGCAGGTAGACCGCGAGTGCACCACCGCCCTGCCGCTTGCGCCGGAACAACCCGAAGAACTTCGCGGCCACCAGAGTGAACCGGTCATCGATGAGCATGTACCCCGCACTGGGCGCGCTGTCCGAGCTCGCTAACGGCATGGTCAGACTCCTTTGTCCCGAACGCCAGACAAGCCGCCGCAGTAACACTTGCAAGCAGCTTGCTAACACCAACGGTAACGCGTATCAGTTACCGCATGCAATGGGTCTGAGACAGTCGCAGTCCGGGCGAGGATGCCCAAGATCTGCACTCTGTCTCGGGATCGGCACTCGGAATAGGGCCCTAAAGCAAGTGCCAATCCCGAGTGAGAGTGCGGATTCTGGGTTCGGCGTGGCGAACTGGCGGGCTGCACACCCGTTGTGTCAGCTGCACGTCCTTTGTGCTGGGTGTGCGGGTTAGACAGAGGGGGTGGGTTCAGGCGTGGGCAGTTGCAGCCTGACACGCGCGGGATGTCCGACGTCGTGCGGCCGCGAGATGCGCAGTCCCTCGCAGCTGCGGATCGCCTGGGTCCGACTCCCGACGCGAGTACCGGAAGGCGGTCTCGCGTACGTGTCACGGCGAGTTCGGCGAGGCCGGCCGACTGATGGTCGGTCCACTGGCTGGTAGCGACGATAGCCGCACGGGTGCTGATGTCCTGCACCACGACTCGACGGGTGTTTCGCGTGCGGACGTCAGATCCCGTGCGGTTGTGCGGCGTCCCGCGCCCTCTCGAAGCGTGCGCCGCGCGATTTGTGCCCGGTTACAGCCGCGGATCGACTGGTTCCGATTCCAGTGCGAGTACCGCGAAGACGGCCTCGTGTACTCGCCACAGGGTTTCGCCGGCGGCGAGTCGGTCCAGTGCTTCGAGGCCGAGGGCGTACTCGCGCAGTGCCATTGAGCGTTTGCGGCCGAGGCCGCGGGAGCGGAGGCGGTCGAGGTTGGGTTCGCGTAGGTATTCCGGGCCGTAGATGATTCGGAGGTATTCGGGGCCGCGGCATTTCACGCCGGGCTGGACCAGCCTGCCGTCGCCTGTTGCGCCCTCGGACTTCTTCGGTCCGCGGACCAGCGACTGGCGGGGCTTGACCACCATGCCCTCGCCGCCGGCTGCGGTGAGGTCGGTCCACCAGGTGGTGGCGGCCGCTGTGCTGGCCGGGTCGGTCAGGTCGACGAACATGCGGCCTGTCGGCGTGAACAGTTCAGTGTCGGCGGTAACCAGGCGGTCGATCAGCGTGAGGTGCCAATCATGCTCGCGTACCGCATAATTAGCGCCCTCACCGGCGAGGATCTGGAACGGTGCGAGCCGCAGTCCGGCCATGCCCTCGACCGGCCAGCAGTAGCGGCCGTAGGCGTCAGTGAATGCCGCGGCGTCGTCCTTGCGAGCCCCGGTGCGGTTCGCCAGATCGGCGACATCGAGTCCGCGTTCCGCCACCGCCGCCAACATCTCGGTGGTGGCACCCAGTGCGGCCCGTGCGGCAGCGCCGACGGCCGCGTACTGGTTGCGCAGCAGGCCGATCGCCTTCGCGGACCACGGCATCAGCTCGGTATCGAGCAACAGCCATTCACTGCGTAGCTCATCGAACAGCCCGGCGGTTTCCGCTGCCACCCGTACCCGGGCGAGCAGGGTCTCGGTGTGTGCGGGATCGTCGAAGAACGGGCGGCCGGTGCGGGTGTAGATCACACCGGTGCCGCCGTCGTCGACGCCGAATCGGTCCCGCGCGGCCTGCGCGGAGCGGGCAACGAGGACCACGGCCCGCGAACCCATGTGCTTCTCCTCGCACACCAGCTGGTCGACGCCCTCGGCGCGGTAGTACGCGAACGCCTCCGCCGGATGCTCCAGGTGGCCCGGCAGTTCCGAGGTCGCGCACGGCGACATCGTCGGTGGCAGGTACACCAGCCAGCGTGGGTCGATCGCGAACCGGCTCATCACTTCGAGTGCGGCGCAGGCGTTTTCCTCCTGCACGCCGACCCGACCGTGATACCGGGTTTCCACCACGCGCCGACCGATCACGTCATCCAGGTCGAGCACGCCCGGGTCCCGGTGCACGACGCCTTCGGTCGTGCTGATCGTGGTGGCCTCCAGCGGCCGCACCGGCTCATACCAAACGGACTCAGCCGCAACCGAAACCGGCTCACGCTCGGGATAACGCAGCGCCGAGAGCCTGCCGCCGAACACCACGCCGGTGTCCAGGCAGAGCGTGTTGTTCACCCACTGCAAGTCGAGCACCGGCGTGTGCCCGTACAGCACGGTGGCGCGGCCACGGTAGTCGTTAGCCCACGGGTAACGCACCGGCAGACCGTATTCGTCGGTCTCCCCGGTGGTTTCGCCGTACATGGCGAACGACCGCACCCGGCCGGACGCGCGCCCATGGAACTCTTCCTTCAGCCCTGCGTGCGCGACAACCAGCTTGCCGTCATCGAGCACGTAGTGGCTGACCAAGCCGCGGCAGAACTCGTGCGCCGCCTTCCGGAAAACCTCGTCCTCGCCGTCGAGCTGCGCCAACGACTCGGCAAGGCCGTGCGCCACCCGAACCTGCTTGCCGTCGAGCGCCCGCACGAGCTTGTTCTCGTGATTCCCGGTGACGCACAAGGCAGTTCCAGCCGCGACCATGCCCATCACCAGCCGCAGCACACCCGGCGTATCCGGCCCGCGATCGACCAGGTCGCCGACGAACACCGCGGTGCGGCCCGCCGGATGGCTCGCGCCTATCGCGCGGCCCACGTCGTCGCGGTCGATGGCATAGCCGAGTTCGCCGAGCAGCGTTTCCAACTCGCCGCGGCAGCCGTGCACGTCGCCGATCACGTCGAACGGCCCGGTGAGCTCGCGCTTGTCGTTCCATGCCTTCTCATCGACGATGGTCGCCGCCTCGATCTCCGCCACGCCACGCAGTACGTACACCTTGCGGAAGCCCTCGCGCTCCAGCCCGCGCAGGCTGCGGCGCAGCTCACGCTGCTGCCGGACCACCACGTGCGCACCGAGCGCCGCCCGGTCCGGTCGTGCCGAATTGCGCTCCAGGCACACCGAATCCGGCACGTCGAGCACGATCGCTACCGGCAGCACATCGTGCGCACGCGCCACCGCGATCAGTTCCTGCCGCGACTTGGCCTGCACGTTCGTCGCGTCGACGACCGTGCGCAGTCCGCGCCGCAGCCGAACACCCGCGATGTGGTGCAGCAGCGCGAATGCCTCGGCGGTGGCCGACTGGTCGTTCTCGTCATCGCTGACGATGCCACGGCAGGCATCCGAAGAAACCACCGCCGTCGACCGAAAGTGCTTGCGCGCGAACGTCGACTTGCCCGACCCGGTGCTGCCGATCAACACCACGAGGGACAGCTCAGGCACCGAAAGTTCCGCCATCATGCCGCCCCTTCCCTTGTCGAAGTCGCCCTGACCTCGGTGTTGTTGAACTCGTTCTTCGTGAATACCGCCATTTGCGTAGGTGCCCCGAACTCCGCATCCGGCTCACCGATCGGCACGAACCGCACCGTATACCCGTACCGTGCCGCCACTCCGTCGGCCCACGCCGCGAATTCCGCTCTGGTCCACTCGAATCGGTGATCGACATGGCGAAACGTCCCGGCCGCCAACGTCTCGTAGCGCACATTGAACTCCGCGTTAGGCGTGGTGACGAGCACCGCTCCCGGCGCCGCACCCGCGAACACCGAGTGCTCCAGCGCACCGAGACGCGGCAGATCCACATGCTCGATCACCTCCATCAGCACCGCCGCGTCATAACCACGCAACCGGGCATCGGTGTAGGTGAGCGCCCCCTGCCGCAGAGTCAGCCGCTGCGCCACCCGCTCAGGCAGCCGCTCGAGCCGCAACTTGCGCTCGGCGATATGCAACGCCCGCATCGACACATCCACGCCAACAATCTCGGTGAATGCCTTGTCCGACAGCAACTCCCGCAACAACGTCCCCTCCCCGCAACCGAGATCGAGCACCCGCCTGGCGCCGACCTCATGCAGCGCAGCGCGTACTGCAGCACGCCGCGCAACCGCCAAAGGTGTTGGACTCCGCGATGTTTCGGATTCGCCGCGCTCCTCGATTACCGTCGCGCTGGGGCCATCGGCCATAGGCCTGCCGCCGCTGTCGGTCGCCGTCGCGTTACCGCCGCCGGTTGCTGCCGTGTTGACTCCGTCGCCCACTGTCGCGCTGTTGCCGTCGGTTGTGGTTGTGCCACTGCCGGTCTCGGACGCCCTGCCGCTGTTGGCCGCCGTTTCGGTGCGGGCGTCGGTCGCGTTGCCGCTGTCGGTCGCCCTCGCGTTACCGCCGCTGGTCGCCGCCGTGTCGGCTCCGTCGCCCACCGTCGCGCTGTCGCTGTCGCTGTCGGTCGCGGTCGTGGTGTCGGCCACCGCCACGTTGCCGCTGTCGGTCACCACTATGCTGTCGGCGTCGGTTGCTGTCGCGTTGAACCCGTCGCTCACCGCGTCGTCCAGGACTCTGATCTCCTCGTCGCGCGAGCTGTTCACCGAGGTGGCGATGCCGACCACCGCCGCGTACCCGGAATCCGCGGTGCCCGAATCGCGCTTAAGGGAAGCCGCTTGGTTTGTCGCGGAACGTGTTTCGGCGGAACCGGCCCCGTTCGAGTCGGCCTCGTCGTCGACCTCCTCCACCGCGTCCAACGCCTCCGGCTCCACCTCTTCCAGCTCGGCCAACCGAGCCAACGCGGTACGCACCAGCGACTGACGGCGCGCCAAGTAGCGCCGCGTGATCCACCCGCGCTCCGGGTGCTCGGCCAACCACCCGCCACCGGCCCGGATCAGCTTGTCCACCTCGTCCGCCGCGAGCCAGTAGTGCTTGGCTCCGTCCAGTACCGGCAGCAGCACGTAGAGGTGCGAGAGCGCGTCGGACAACCGGACGGTCCCGGACAACTCGACCCGCAGGTAATGCGAATCACCCCACTCCGGAAACGCCGGATCCAACGGCAGGGGAGTGGCCGTCACCGCCCAGCCGAGCGGCGCGAACATCCGCCCGGCGACCTCCGCCCCGCCGCGACACGGCACCGCGGGCAGCTCGATCCGCAACGGCAGCGCCGTCTCGACCAGCTCCGGCCGCAGCGTGCAGCGCCCGTGCAGCGCGGTGCGGAACACCGCGCCGATCGCCACCGACAGCAGCGACGACGCCGCGTACGGCCGATCGTTGACGTACTGTCCGAGACTGAAATCCGGTGTCCCGCGCGAACGTCCACGCACCAACCGGATCGGATCGATCTCCAGCATCAGCGCTGCGGTGCATCGCGCGGCCGTCGCCTCCGGGTACACGACATGTGCCGTGCCGTAGGACTGCTCGAACGCTTGCACCCGGTCGGGGTTCTTGTGCAGCAAGAACCCCAGGTCGGTCGCCGGCCATGCGGCGCCCTCCGGTGGTGTGCAAGTGATCGTCAGTAGCATCTAGCGATCGTCGCTTACCCGCCTTAACCTGCGCAAGGAAGTTTCAACCCACCGAACCGGGTGGACGCTCATGCGGTCGGGTACGGCCAAGTCCAGTCGGCGACCCCGGGGATGTCCTCGCCGTGCTCGCGCGTCCAGGCCCGCGCCTCCCACCGCGCGTCCACCATTTCCTGCCGCAGCCCGGCGGCCCGCTCGCCCAGGCTCGGCACCCGATCGATGACATCCATCACCAGGTGATACCGATCCAGATCGTTGAGCATCACCATGTCGAACGGCGTGGTCGTGGTGCCGCGCTCCTGATACCCACGCACATGCAGCCCGTCATGGTTGGCCCGCCGATAGGTGAGCCGGTGCACCAGCCACGGATAACCGTGGAACGCGAAGATCACCGGCCGGTCATGGGTGAACAACGTGTCGAACTCGCTGTCGGGCAACCCATGTGGATGATCCTCCTGCGGTTGCAGCCGCGTCAGATCGACCACATTGACCACCCGAACCCGCAATGCGGGCAGCCGATCACGCAGAATCGCCGCCGCCGCAAGGGTTTCCAGCGTCGGCACGTCACCGGCACAGGCCAGCACCACATCCGGAATCGTGCCGAGCTCGTCGTTGTGACCGGCCCAATCCCAGATACCGATGCCGCGCGCACAATGCTCGGCCGCCTCGTTCACCGAAAGCCAGTCCGCCTGCGGCTGTTTGCCCGCCACCACCACGTTGACGTAGTGCCGCGAACGCAGACAGTGGTCGTAGGTGGACAACAGGGTGTTGGCGTCCGGCGGCAGATAGACCCGCACGATCGAAGCCTTCTTGTTGAGCACCACATCGAGAAAGCCGGGATCCTGATGGGTGAACCCGTTGTGGTCCTGCCGCCAAACATGCGACGAGAGCAGGTAATTGAGGCTAGCGATGGGCCGCCGCCACGGCACTCCCGCACTGGCGTCGAGCCACTTGGCGTGCTGATTGAACATCGCGTCGACGATGTGGATGAACGCCTCGTAGCAGGTGAACACCCCGTGCCTGCCGGTGAGCAGATACCCCTCCAGCAGCCCCTGGCACATGTGCTCGGACAACACCTCGATCACCCGCCCGGTGCGGTCGAGATGCTCGTCGTACTCATCGATTTCGGCCTGCCAGTTGCGACCGGTCACCTCGAGGATGTCCTGCAGCCGGTTGCTGGCCAGCTCGTCCGGCGCGAAGGTGATGAAGTTGTCCGGGTTGTTCCGGGTGACCTCGCGCAACCACCCGCCGAGCACCCGCGTCGCCTCGTGCTGCGACCCGCCGGGCGTCGCCACCTCGACCCCGAACTCCCGCCAGTCCGGCAGGTTCAGATCGCGAACGAGCTTGCCGCCGTTGGCAATCGGATTGGCACTCATTCGCTGATCGCCCTCGGGCACCTGGTCCAGCAGCTCCGAAACCGGCCTGCCCGACTCGTCGAACAACTCCTCCGGCCGATACGATCGCAGCCACTGCTCCAGCACCGCCCGGTGACCGGCGTCGGTCCGCGCGGCGGGCAACGGCACCTGATGCGCCCGGAACGTGCCCTCGACCTGCTCGCCGTCCACCATCGGCGGACAGGTCCACCCCTTCGGCGTGCGCAACACGATCATCGGCCAGATCGGCCGCACCCCATCGGTGCCACCGCGCGCGGCCCGCTGAATCTGCGCGATGCGCTCCATACAGGTATCCACCGCGACGGCCATCGCCTGATGCACCTCGGTCGGATCGCTGCCCGCCACGATGATCGGCTCATACCCGTACCCGCGCAGCAGCGAAATCAGCTCCGCCTCCGGAATGCGCGCGAGGATGGTCGGATTCGCGATCTTGTACTGGTTCAGCGCGAGGATCGGCAGCACCGCGCCGTCGCGCGCCGGATTGAGGAACTTGTTGGCATGCCAGCTGGTGGCCAGCGGACCGGTCTCCGCCTCGCCGTCGCCGATCACGCAGAACACCGTGAGGTCCGGGTGGTCCAGCGCCGCACCGAACGCATGCATCAGCGAATAGCCGAGCTCGCCACCCTCGTGAAACGAGCCGGGCGTTTCCGGCGCGCAGTGGCTCGGCACCCCACCTGGGAAGGAGAACTGCGCGAAGAACGTACCCATCCCCGCCGCGTCCTGCGGAATATGGCTGTACAGCTCGGAATACGTGCCCTCCAGCCAGCCGCACGCGTTCGGCCCCGGCCCGCCGTGCCCCGGCCCGGCCACGAAGACCGCACTGAGCCCGCGCTGCCGAATCGCCCGATTGGCATGCACCCACACCAGATTCAATCCGGGCACGGTGCCGAAGTGACCGAGCAGCCGCGGCTTGATGTGTTCGGCCCGCAGTGGCTCGCGTAGCAGCGGATTCGCCATCAGATAGATCTGCCCGACGGCGAGGTAGTTCGCGGCCCGCCACCAGGCGTCGATCGAGGTCAGTTGGTCGCGGTCCAGCGGTCCCGCGAGGTCGGTCAATCGATAGGGCTGCGGGGCGACGGTCTGGCCGCCCGCGCCACCGACATTGTCGGCCGAGGTATCACTACCCGTACTCGGGTTCGTCATGCGCCGACTCTCCTCGTCCTAGGGGGAGAATTCCAGTGCCAGCGTAACGGCAGTTCGACGCGCGAAGGGCGACTGGGACGTTCGCCGCCGCGATGGTCTAGGTTCGCCGCATGCAGACACTCGGCAGGATCATCGGGATCGGCGCCATGGCCGCGGCAGCGTGCACTCTGGTCGCCTGTGGCTCGGACGACAAGGCATCGTCCACTCCTTCCTCTTCCTCCGCCCCGAAGGCCAGCGCGCAAGCGCAGGGCGGCCCGACGGTGAGCAAGGGCCGGGAATGCACGGCGGAGGACATCAAGGTGAGCGGCGACTTCGGCACCGCCCCGAAGATCACCCTCCCCGACAACTGCGACCCGCCCAAGAAGCTCATCACCAAGGACCTCATCCAGGGCACCGGCCCCGGCGCCGCCTCGGGGCAGGCACTCACCATGAACTACGCACTGATCACTTGGTCCAACGGCCAGAAGAAGGACAGCTCCTTCGATCGCGGCACCCCGTTCCAGCTCACGCTCGGTGGCGGACAGGTCATTCCGGGCTGGGACCAGGGACTTATCGGCGTGCAGCAGGGCGCGCGCCGCCTGCTCATCGTGCCGCCGGACCTCGGCTACGGCGCCGGCGGCCGCAGCGGCATCGCGCCGAACGAGACGCTGGTCTTCGTGACCGACGCGGTGTCGGTCGGCAAGTAGCGCCCGAAAACCGGCCGAGTGCAGCCCGCCCCGGCCGGTCAACTAACCTGGTCGGGATGCGTACGCCGCGTCCCTCGCCAGCCCGGCGGGTGCCGGGGTCCCGGTAGAAGTCCGGGACGACGGGGGATCGCGTCTCAACCAGAACAGACGACGAACAAGGAGCATGTCCGTGAAGAGCACCGTCGAGCAGCTGAGCCCGACCCGGGTCCGGATCAATGTCGAGGTGCCCTTCGAGGAACTGAAGCCGGACTTCGATCGCGCGTACAAGGCACTCGCCAAGCAGGTCAAGATCCCCGGCTTCCGTCCGGGCAAGGCGCCGGCCAAGCTGCTCGAGGCCCGCCTCGGCCGCGGCGCGGTGCTGGAGCAGGTCGTCAACGACGTGCTGCCCGGCCGCTACAGCGAGGCCGTCACCGCGGCCGACGTGAAGGTCATCGGTCAGCCCGAGATCGAGATCACCAAGATCGAAGACGGCGAAGAGCTCGCGTTCACCGCCGAGGTCGACGTGCGTCCCGAGCTCACGCTGCCGGACTACGAGACCCTCGCGGTCACCGTCGACGCCTTCACCATCGGCGACGAGGACATCGACGAGCAGCTGCAGTCGCTGCGTCAGCGTTTCGGCACCCTCACCGGTGTGGAGCGCGCGGTGCAGGACGGCGACTTCGTGTCGATCGACCTGTCGGCCACCGTCGACGGCGAGGACGTCCCCGAGGCGGCCACCACCGGCCTGTCCCACGAGGTCGGCTCCGGCCAGCTCATCGAGGGCCTGGACGAGGCGCTGATCGGCCTGTCCGCCGGCGAGTCCAAGGAGTTCACCTCGACCCTGGTCGCCGGTGAGCACGCGGGCAAGGAAGCCGTCATCAAGGTCACCGTGCAGTCCGTCAAGGAGCGCGAGCTGCCCGAGGCCGACGACGACTTCGCCCAGCTGGCAAGCGAATTCGACACCCTCGAAGAGCTGAAGACCGACCTGCGCAGCCGGGTCGAGCGCAGCAAGAAGGTGGAGCAGGCCGGCCAGATCCGGGACAAGGTGCTGGAGACCCTGCTCGAGCAGGTCGAGGTGCCGCTGCCCGAGGCGGTTGTGCAGGCCGAGATCGACGCCGTCACCCACGACGCCGTGCACGGCTTCGACCACGACGAGGCCAAGCTGGCCGAGGCGCTGGAGGCCCAGGGCTCCAGCCGTGAAGAGTTCGACAAGGACGCCAAGGAGTCCGCCGAGAAGTCGGTGCGCACCCAGCTGCTGCTGGACGCCATCGCCGAGGCGGAGAACACCCAGGTCGGCCAAGACGAGCTCACCGAGCGGATCCTGTTCCAGTCGCAGCGCTACGGCCTGGCACCGGAGCAGTTCATCCAGCAGGTGCAGCAGGCGGGCCAGCTCGGCGCGATCTTCGCCGACGTCCGGCGCGGCAAGGCCCTCGCGGGCGTGGTCGGCAAGGTGCAGGTGACAGACTCCGAGGGCAACGCGGTGGACACCGCCGAAATGTTCGGTGCCCCAGATGATTCTGTCGAGGCCGCCGACGACGTCGACGTGATCACCGACGTCGCCGCCGAGGACGAGTCGACCGAGACCGCCGCGGCGAAGGCCGAATGAGTTCTATGAAATGCCAGCGTGACAAGCGGCTGCGAGCTGCGCTGATTGCGCTGTGAGCGAAGTAGGGCGGTACCGGGAGTTCGGTGCCGCCCTGCTTCGTTAATGTTTGTGACAACGAACCAGAGATGGCCGTCGGCCAACGAGCCGGTAAGAAAAGGCAGGTATCCGTGACAGTCAATCAGGCAGGGGTCGTTATGGCATCCGCGACTGCTGGTCTCAACCTCAGCGATTCGGTCTACGAGCGACTGCTCAGTAATCGCATCATCTTCCTCGGCACCCAGGTCGACGACGACATCGCGAACAAGCTCTGCGCGCAGATCCTGCTTCTTACGGCTGAGGATCCGACCAAGGACATCGCGCTCTACATCAACTCGCCCGGTGGCTCGGTCACCGCTGGTATGGCCATCTACGACACCATGCAGTTCGCCGAGTGCGATATCGCCACGTTCGGCATGGGCTTGGCCGCGTCGATGGGTCAGTTCCTGCTCACCGCGGGCACCAAGGGCAAGCGCTTCGCCCTGCCGCACGCGCGGATCATGATGCACCAGCCGTCGGCGGGTATCGGTGGTTCGGCCGCCGACATCGCGATCATGGCCGAGCAGTTCGCGCACACCAAGCGTGAGCTCAACGAGCTGCAGGCGCTGCACACCGGCAAGTCCGTGGAGCAGGTCGCCGCCGACGCCGACCGCGACCGCTGGTTCACCGCCAAGCAGGCGCTGGAGTACGGCTTCATCGATCGAGTGATCAGCCACGCGAACCAGACCAACGGCGTCGCCGACAACTAGGCGCCATCCGGACTCTTTGTCCGTTCAGCGCATCCGCGGCTTACACACACAGACTTTGGAGACGAAGATGGCCAACCAGTTTGACCCACGCGCAGCGCTCGGCGGTATGGCACCGCAGGGCGCCGAGTCGCGCTATATTCTGCCGTCGTTCATCGAGCACTCGAGCTTCGGCGTCAAGGAGTCCAACCCGTACAACAAGCTGTTCGAGGAGCGCATCATCTTCCTCGGCGTGCAGGTGGACGACGCCTCGGCGAACGATGTCATGGCGCAGCTGCTGGTGCTCGAGTCGCTCGATCCCGACCGCGACATCACCATGTACATCAATTCGCCGGGTGGCTCATTTACGTCACTGATGGCCATCTACGACACCATGCAGTACGTGCGCGCCGATGTTGCGACCGTCTGCCTCGGCCAGGCCGCCTCGGCCGCGGCCGTGCTGCTGGCCGCCGGTACCCCCGGCAAGCGCGCCTGCCTGCCCAACGCTCGCGTGCTGATCCACCAGCCTTCGCTGGAGGGTGGCATCCAGGGTCAGGTGTCGGACCTGGAGATCCAGGCCGCCGAGATCGAGCGGATGCGTCGCCTGATGGAGACCACGCTGGCCTACCACACCGGCAAGGACGCGGACCAGATCCGCAAGGACACCGACCGCGACAAGATCCTGACGGCCGCCGAGGCCAAGGAGTACGGGATCATCGACCAGGTGTTCGACTACCGCAAGCTCAGCGCGCAGAAGAAGTGATCGAACGGGGCGAATCGCCGATTCCGGCGGAGATTTGCTCGTAAGTTGCTTTGCCCCAGGGAATTCCGGCCGGGAAGTGTGCCTAGTGGCATGCTGCCCGGCCGGACTGCTCCAGTGCGACGGCTGGCCCGGAAACGCTGCGGTCACCGGCCACGATGAAACAAGCGGCCGGAGCACGAAAAGGCTGCTGAACGGATACAACGCGCTCCGGTGCCGTGAGAACTCGCACAACCCGGCGGAGAAACATGCTCGAGTTGTCGACCTCCATCGCACACACCAGGTACGGTCAACCTAGGGACCTTTGCTCCCGGTTGACAGCACTGCCTCACCCACCGGAACCGGTCGATGCGTTTGCGACCACGGCCGGTGGCGCTGACAAGTAACGCGGCAGATAGCTGGCAACCTGGACGGACGGTTGCACGCGGACAAGGAAGTAGGGACCCACGAGATGGCGCGCATCGGAGATGGCGGCGATCTGCTCAAGTGCTCGTTCTGCGGAAAGAGCCAGAAGCAGGTCAAGAAGCTCATTGCGGGACCAGGGGTGTACATCTGCGACGAGTGCATCGATCTATGCAACGAGATCATCGAGGAAGAACTCGCCGAGTCCAGCGAGGTCAAGCTCGATGAGCTGCCCAAGCCCGCGGAGATCCGGGACTTCCTGGAGAACTACGTGATCGGGCAGGACACCGCCAAGCGCACTCTCGCGGTGGCCGTTTACAACCATTACAAGCGCATTCAGGCCGGCGACAAGGGCCGCGACAGCCGCGGCGAGGTCGTCGAGCTGACCAAGTCGAACATCCTCATGCTCGGCCCCACCGGCTGCGGCAAGACCTACCTGGCGCAGACGCTGGCCAAGATGCTCAACGTCCCGTTCGCCATCGCCGACGCGACCGCGCTGACCGAGGCCGGGTACGTCGGTGAGGACGTCGAGAACATCCTGCTGAAGCTGATTCAGGCCGCCGATTACGACGTGAAGCGCGCCGAGACCGGCATCATCTACATCGACGAGGTCGACAAGATCGCCCGCAAGAGCGAGAACCCGTCGATCACCCGCGACGTCTCCGGCGAGGGCGTGCAGCAGGCGCTGCTGAAGATCCTGGAGGGCACCCAGGCGAGTGTGCCGCCGCAGGGCGGACGCAAGCACCCGCACCAGGAGTTCATCCAGATCGACACCACCAACGTGCTGTTCATCGTCGCGGGCGCGTTCGCGGGCCTGGAGCGGATCGTCTCCGAGCGGACCGGCCACCGCGGCATCGGCTTCGGCTCCGAGGTGCGGTCCAAGTCCGAGATCGACACCGCCGATCACTTCGCCGAGGTGATGCCGGAGGATCTGATCAAGTTCGGCCTGATCCCCGAGTTCATCGGCCGCCTCCCGGTCGTCGCCTCGGTGACCAACCTGGACAAGGAATCGTTGGTCAAGATCCTCTCCGAGCCGAAGAACGCGCTGGTCAAGCAGTACGTCCGGCTGTTCGAGATGGACGGGGTCGACCTCGAGTTCACCACCGACGCGCTGGAAGCGATCGCCGATCAGGCGATCCTGCGCGGCACCGGTGCGCGTGGCCTGCGCGCCATCATGGAGGAAGTGCTGCTGCCGGTGATGTACGACATCCCCAGCCGCGACGACGTCGCCAAGGTGGTCGTCGATTCCGATACCGTCACCGAGAACGTGCTGCCGACCATCGTGCCCCGCAAGGCGCAGCGGACGGAACGCCGGGAGAAGTCGGCGTAACCACGACAGACCTAGGAGAAGCCACCGCGCAACCGCGGTGGCTTTTTCTTTGTGTAGAGACCCCGTGTTCGGGGTACCCGGTATTCAGGGTTGAGGAGACAGCCTAGTTCTGGAGCTCATGTGTGGCCCAGGGCGCAACGCATTGCCGGCAACGAACGCCAATTGCCGTGCGCGACAGGACTGAGATCCTCATGTCGACCATTCTTGCTTCCTCAGCGTTTTCCACGTCGAGACCGATCGCGAGCCGAGGTGCGGCACCGAGTCGAGCGACGTTGCCGAATCGAGCCGCGCCGGAAGCTCGATTGAGCATCTCCCTCACCGCCCCCAGCGACACCGTTACCCTCTGCGCCCTCGCGGGCGAGGTGGACTACTACACCGCCGACCAGTTCAAGACCCAGCTGATCGGCTCATTGAACACCGCCGGAGCGCTGGTGGTCGTCGACCTGTCCCAGGTGACGTTCTTCGGCGTCGCCGGCCTGCACGTGCTGATCGAGGCGCGTGATTGGGCTGGGCATACCGGCCGCCGGATCCGGCTGGTCACCGGCCCGCGCTGTGTCGACCGGCTGTTGGAGCTGGCGGGTGACGTCGCCGCCTTCGACACCGCCGCCAACCTCGTCGACGCGTTGCTCGACGCCGCGTAGTTTCCAGTGGCGGTGGCGGTCACTACGATTCGAGCATGTTTGCCCGCTACCGCCTCGAGCGCAAGGTCGATGCGCTGAACTACAAAGTCGACCTGATCCTCCAGCATCTGGGGATCGAGAACCTGCCTGCTGTCCCCGCCGAGCCGATCCGGGCCGTGCCGACTGCCGCACACCCCGGGTTCAGTTGGGCCGAGATCGACACGCTCTTGCTGCACGACAAGAAGATTCAGGCGATCAAGCTTTATCGCGAGCTGACCGGCGCCGGTCTCAAGGAGGCCAAGGATGCTGTCGAAAGTCGCCAGCGGTACTGATCGCTCACAGCGGCACCGGACGTTCCAGCACCACATGCTTCATCACCAGCGTCGACGTCAAGTGCTGAACCCCGGGTAGCGTGGCCAGCTTCTCGTCGTAAAGCTGTTGGAACGCAGGCAGATCCGCTGCGACGACGCGCAGCAGGAAATCCGGGTCGCCGAACAGGCGCTGCGCCTGCAACACCTGCGGTATCTCCGCGACGGCCTGCTCGAACGCGGCCACGGTGGTGCGATCCTCCTGCCGCATCGTCACGAAGACCAGCGCCTCGAACGTCAGCCCGACGGCCGCGGCGTCGACCAGCGCGCGGTAGCCGCGGATCACGCCGGACTTCTCCAATTCCCGCAGCCGACGGTGGCATGGCGACAGGCTCAGCCGGACTCGGGCGGCGAGCTCGGTGATCGTCAAACGCCCGTTCTGCTGTAGCTCGGCAAGAATCTTCCGGTCAACGCGATCCATGGGGGAGATCCTTCCATATATGGCCGCCCAGCTGCGAAAACTTGGAATCACCTCCTTGATCAACTCGCCTATCCTTCCTTCGGGTATTCGTTCGAAGGGAGCAGGTCGGCATGGCTGTCGGGTACATCGCGGCGTTCTGGACCGTGTCGGTGCTGCTGATCCTCGTCCCCGGCGCGGACTGGGCGTACGCGATCGCCGCTGGCCTGCGCGAGCGATCGGTGGTGCCTGCCGTCGGGGGACTGCTCCTGGGGTATGTCGCGTTGACCGCGGTGGTCGCGGCCGGCGTCGCGGCGGTGGTCGACCGGAATCCCGTTGTGCTGACCGCACTTACCGTGTTCGGCGGGCTGTATCTGATGTGGCTCGGCGGCACGACACTGGCCTCGTCGAGCGCTCCCGCCGCCATGCCCGCGGAGACGAGCCCCGCCCGGTGGGGCGCCAGCGTGCTGCGTGGCATCGGCATCAGCGGACTGAACCCCAAGGCCATCCTGCTCTTCCTGGCTCTGCTCCCGCAGTTCACCGACCGCACCGGCTCCTGGCCGCTCGCCGCCCAGATCGGCACCCTCGGCCTGATCCACACCCTGAGCTGCGCCGCGATCTACCTGTGCGTCGGTGTCCTGGCCCGCACGGTCCTGCGCGCCCGCCCCACCGCCGCCCGCATCGTCACCCGCGTCTCCGGCGTCGCCATGATCATCATCGGCACGTTGCTGCTGGTGGAACGTCTGGTGTGAGGGTCCAACAGGCGGCGGAGATTTATCGGTAGATCACTGGTAACGAATCGCTACGGCACGACGATGTACCTGTCGTGGAGTTCCTTTTGGTCGCCATCGCTGCTGCATACATCGCAGTCACCGACTTCGTTGGTGGAGTGGCGGGCGCCCTCGGGTCCTCCGGTAGGTAGCTAGACCGGTTCGCGGGTGAACACCTGCAGGCATCCGCGGACCGTGCAATCTCCACTGCCCCAAGGTTGACCTCGAACATCAACCTTGGGGCAGTTCCTGTCTACCGGTCGATGTCCCCGGCGATCAGCCCCTCGACCTCCGCACACATCCCCGCGAACCACACGGTCACCGACGGGTAGGTGGGTGACGCGACGAACCCGTCGCTGCTGCCGAACCACACCGGCGGATCGGGTTCTGCTACTTGCGAACCGTCGACCACCTCGTAGAACCAGCCCTCGTCCAGCTCCAGCACGGACAGCACCAGCAGGTGTCGCGGATCGGTCAGCGAGCTGTCGTACTCGGCGAAGTTCTCCGCCCGCTTCCGGTCCTCGGGATAGATCGCGCGAACACCGAGTCGCCGGCGACCCGAACCCCCCACGGATTCGTAGCGGCCCAACTCACGACCCATCAGGCGCAGCACCTCACGCACCGACTCCGGCACCGCGGCCACCCGCTGGGCCTGCGCCATCGCGTCGATCTCGGCATCGTCCGCGCCCACCACCGTGCCCGGATCGAATCCGCGGCCAACCGAATCCGCGAAAAGTGCCCTGATCTGCGCTGCTGCATCTCGTGACATGACGATCAATCTAGTGCGCATGCTCGCCGTCGCCGGGCGACACGACCGTCCGGATCGAGTCGGGCTCGAGCACCTCCGACCGTCGGTTCAGCGTCCTGATCGCGACCAGTTCATTGCGGCCCGCGCCGGCGAACTCCGCTTGCCGAGGTTCGACCGCGCCGCCGGCGTTGAATCCGCCGAACGCCCGCCGAGCTGCTCGCGAACGCTGCGAACAGCACCGGAAGATGCCGCACCGAGGTCGTTGACCGAGCCGACTCGGTTCAGGGACAACACAATTCGGGTCGTGCGAGGCCAATCACCACCGGCTACGTTCAGGGCCTCACCGTCCAACGTATGAGGAGTTTCAGATGTTCGCACTGCGTGGAATTGTCGTCGGCGCCCTGATCGCCGCCGCGACCCTGGTCGGCGGCGGGGCCGCCATGGCCGACACCATTCCGCTCGAATCGTTCACCCCGGTGCCGACCGAGTCCGTCGCCGGGGGACTGTGCGACGCCAACCCTCTGATCGGCCTGTGGTGCTTGATCGCGAGCCCGTCGGCGTAAGTGTCGTCGCACGAACGATACTGAGGTGATGTCGACGGAACCGGTGCAGACCAGAGCTCGAGCGCTCTGGGAAGGCTTGGCCGCGGTGCCGGTTTCGTTCTCATCGGCGACCGGCCTGAGCGTGGTGGTCTCGCCGAAGGCGCTGATGTGTCCGCCGGGATGGGCGGGTGTCATTGCGCTGCAAGGGCAAGCGATCGTGACCGCTCCCAGTCTCGTTGCCGCAGAGACGATTCGCGCCGCCGCACTGGCGGCTGATGAGCTTGTCGACCCCGAATTGCTCGGCAGGGCATTGCCACTGGCGGAGGTGCTCGGCCCAGCCGCGTCGGCCTATGTGGATCAGGGCGACTAACGGCCTGCGCCAGGTTCATTGACACTAGCGGCGCTGCCCGTCGAACATCCTGAGCTACACCACGTCGAGACGCTGGCAGGCGATCACGACGCGGAGGAAAGCGGCCTGGACGAGATCACGTCGCCCGCGTTTGTCGTCCGGGACGGCGAGTGATCGCTGCCGCCGGTTACGGACCTCGTCGAGTCGAACCGCCCATCTCGGTGCCGATCGCACCGGGTAGCCAAGTAACCCGGAGAGCCAGCCCCAACAACCCCCCTCATGTCCGCCACCACCCGGTGCCACTCGATAACCGAGCGCAGGAATCGCCCCCACCTTGCTCAACCGCGAGCGACATACACCGACAGCCCGGTGGCACCAACCCCCATCCACAAAGTTTCCACGCACGCTCGGGCATCACCACGCACACGTAGCAGCACTTGACGTACGAAGCGTGCTCTTGATGCACGTTGCAACATGCGTCAAGAGCACGCTTCGTACGTCAAGTCGGCGTAGCGGGCTGGACCTGCGGGGCGGGGCAACGCGTTAGGTTTCCGCGAGTTCGGCACCCAGCTCAGCGTCCGATTGGACCAGCTGAGCTAAGTCGTTTCGATAGCGTTCGCGACCATCTGGACGAGGGTGTCGATGACGTCGTCGGCTGTGGTGTGCCATTTGTCGGCGGCGAGGTAGCCGCTGAGTTCCATGCCTGCGATGCCGTGGGCGCCGTAGTGGCGGGAGTTCTGTTCTCCCACAACGGCGGCGACGATGTTGCGGAACTCCTCCTGGGTTCGTTCGGCCGCGCGGATGGCCGGTGTTGGGTCGCCTGCTGGTTCGCTGCACATTACGCGGTACAGGTGGGGCTGGTCGCGGCCGACGCTGATGAGGGTGTGTAGGGCGGCACGCAGCTTCTCGACGGGGGACCGGTCCTGGTCGATTCGCAGGGCGTGTACCTGGTCGCCGATTCGTTCCCAGCTCTCGGTGGCGATGGTGGTCAGCAGGGTGTCCTTGTCGGCGAAGTGCCGGTATGGCGCGCCGCGGGTGACACCTGCGCGTGCGCCCACCTCGCGCAGGGTGACGGCTTCGGGGCCGCCGAGGTCGAGGAGGGTGGCGGCCGCGTCGAGCAAGGCGCGGCGGGTGCTGATCGTGGTTACCGGAGCGTCGACGGGAATGGGTGCGTCGGCCGCTCGGGAACTGGCTCGTCAGGGTTTCCACGTCCTGGCGGGTGTGCGCCGAGACCGGGACGCGGACGCCATTCGAGCGGCCGGAGTCGAGCCGGTCATCCTCGATATCACCGAGCCCGAGCAGGTGGCGGCACTCGCCGCGCGGGCCGCCGACGACCCCCGCGCCCTGCATGCGGTCGTCAATAATGCGGGCATCCAGGTGAACGCGCCGGTCGAAGCCCTGCCGATGGCGCAGTGGCGGAACGTGTTCGAGGTCAACCTGTTCGGTCATATCGCTGTCACCCAGGCGCTGCTACCCGCGTTGTTGCGCAGCAAGGGGCGGGTGATCAACATCAGCTCGGTGGGCGGCAAGGTCGCGATGGCCACCTACGGTGCGTACGCGGGCACGAAGTTCGCGATGGAGGCGGTCAGCGACTCGCTGCGCCGGGAGGTCGCGCCGTTGGGCGTGCAGGTGGTGGTCATCGAGCCAGGCGGCGTCCGCACCGAGATGGCTGTGCGCGGGATCGAGACGGCGAACAGTCTTGCCACCGGGATGACGCCGGAGCAGGACAAGCGCTACGGCGAGTTGGTCCGGGCGAACTACAGATTCATGGACGCGGGCACTTCCTCGGGCGTGACCGCCGACGCCGCCGCGCGGGTCATCGCGAAGGCTGTGACGGCTCGCAGGCCGCACACCCGCTACACCATCGGTCGGGATGCCGCCATGGTCACCCGCCTGACCCGGATACTGTCCGACCGCACACTCGATCGCGTTCTTGCCGCCAACCTGCGCCGCCACTATCCGAAGTCGGATCAACCCCGATCGGTCGCACATACCGGTAAGGCGCTGCGTGCCTGAAGGTTTCGAGGTCCGTCGGGTCACTCGACGTGCGGTGTCCCGGGCCGGCTTTGGAAGATGCTGTGAGCATCGGCGATCGCCAGGTGGCCGAAGGCGAGGATGTCGCGTCGGCGGGCGAGGCGGTTTCGATAGAGCGATCGGCGAGAGTCGTTGCGCCGCAAGCGCAGTGCCTCGTCGACGATGCGGTGCCAGCGGCGGGGGAACGATTGCAGGGCGTGGCGGCCCGCGCCCTCTTTCGAGGTGATGTCGCCGGTGGCGATGGTGTAGTGCAGGCGGGCGATGCCGGTGACGGTCCAGGCGGTGGCGTAATCGGTGAGCAGGAAAAGTCCGTCTTTGCTGAGTAGCTGAGCTGCGCGAGTCAGTCCGGCGGCCCAGTACTCATCGAGGTTGGTGTTCTGCCAGGCGGCCAATGTATCGGGATCGGTCCAGATGTCGACGTCGGCGGCGGACGGTCCGCGCAGGGTGACGCCATGCGCGGCGAGGGTGTGCCAGGTGACCGGATTGTGCTGGCTGCCACCGAGTTTCGTCAATCGTCCACTGTTGCTGAACGGCTGTTCGCCCGTGGCACGCGGGCCCTCCGCAAGGTCGTTCCAGGTCAGGTAGATCCCGTCGAAGAACGGGTGACGGCTCCGTTCACGAAGCGCCGCGTGCACTCGCTCGAGCGCGTCGAGCTCGGCGGTGTCGGGCGGTGTCGCGGTGACCGCGACGAAATCGATGTCGCTGGTATGTGGGCGGAAATCGTTGAGTGCCAACGACCCTTCCAGATACAGACCTTCGATCAGACCGGGAGCTTCGGCATCGGCCGAGGCCAGATAGAACTCGACGGTGTCATCGACGACTGCGGGAAGCGACATGAATCCGATTCTGCCGGAATCAGTTCCGATCTGGGGGCGGGCTTCATGATCAACGGCACAGGGTGGCAGCACCGGTCGAGAGCGGCCCGCCACCCTGTGCCGTTGATCATGAGATGAACTGACGCGGGTGGCTAGCTCGGTTTGAAGGAGCGGATCTGAAAGTTGCCCTGCAGGTTGCCACCCGCACGGGCCGCGGTGGCTCCAGCCCGGTGCCTGTAAGCGGTCTGCGTGAAGTACTGCACGCCGTGCGAGGTTCCATTCCACACCGAGCGAACGTTCTGTCCCCGCTGGATGAAGGCGCAGTCGTCGGCGGTGTTGCCCTTCGCCGAATCCGCCCACTGACAACGGGTTCCGCCACCGTTCACGTCGCTGTAGATGCAGAAGTGTCCGGGAGGGCAGGGATAGGCGGCGTTCGCTGGTGCCGCAGTGAGGGCGGGTAACGCGCTGAAGCCGGTGAGGAGAGCGAGCGAGGTGAGGACGAGCGAGCGAACACGGCGCATGGCAGAACTCCTTGACTCGTCGGGCGGTCCGGAGCGCGAGCGAGAAAGACGGCGGTCAACCTAACGGGGTGTCCAGGGGTCGCCGCGTTCAGGACTGCGGGCGGTTGAACTCTCCAGTGATCACTCCGGCGGTGAAGGTGTCCCACTCATTCGGGGTGAAGACCAGTGCGGAACCGTTGGGGTTCTTGGAGTCTCGGACTCCGACTAGTCCGTTGGTGAGGAACGCGACCTCTACGCAGTCGCCGTCGGGGTTGCTGAGGCTGCTCTTGAACCATTCAGCGCCAGTTAGGTCGACGGTCACGCTAGATACTCCCTTGCTACCTGCCGGAACAGATTCCTGCTGGCCGTGGCATCCAACGCTGCCTGACTGATGCCCTCGTACAACTCATCGTAGCGGCTGACGTCGTCCGGCTTTTCGAGGTAAAGGTTGCCGATCGAGCTTCCTTCGATGAAGACCACTGTCGGCTCCACCTGCTCTCCGGTGGCTGTCACTCCGAAGTCCAGGATCACGAACGGGCCGGTGTATGCCCCCACTGGGAACCCAGCGCGGAAGGGAAGCACCTGGATGGTGACATTCGGCCGCGTGCTGATGTCGGCCAGCCATTTGAGCTGTGCGGCCATCGTTCTCGGGCTGCCGGAGATGCGGTGCAGCGCTGCCTCGCCGATCACGGCCTTGACCGTGGTGGGGTTGGTCTTGCGGGTAACTATGTTCTGCCGTTGCATCTTCAGTTGGATCCACCGGTCATGCTCCGCCGCAGCTGCTTCCGGAAAACGAAGCTCCGCCAGAGCACGCAGGTAGTCGGGGGTCTGGAACTGGCCGGGTACCAGTTCTGGATGGTAAGAGCGCAACTCGACCGCTGCCGATTCGAGGCCCACGAAGACATCGAAGTCCTTCGGTATGAGGTCGCCGTATTCGTGCCACCAACTCTTGACGCCCGCTTGCCGGGCCAGCCCGATGAACGCCTCGACCAGTTCGCTCGGCACTCCGTACAGGTCACACGCGGCCTGAATATCCCGCGCCTTGATCCGGCTGTTCTGCCCTCGCTCCAGGCGTTGCAGACTGCTCGAGCCCATCTCCAGTAGCTCGGCCGCCTTTTGCTGACTCATCCCCGCACGACTACGCCATTCCGTCAGATACCGGCCGAGTTGCCGTCGCGGCAGGGTAGATCCGGTTTCCGGCATGAAGTCCTCCCCACTTCGGGCGGGCCGCTCGACCCGCATCGGGTAGATCATGGCAACTGCCGCGGGAGGTTTGCTGGGAATTCGGGAGACTTCATTCGGGCCGCCCGAAGCCGCACACATCACCACCCTGACAGGTGTTTTGTTGACGTGCGCCCGGTGAAGCGGCTAGAGAGTCCACCGCAAACCTAGCAGCTTCGTTATCCGCCGGGCGCACCCTTGAACCGGCGATGCGAGTCGAGGCTTTCTCATGGACAACCTGATGTTCACCGACACACCAGCTTCGCGCTGCACCTACTATCGGCGCACCTGCGGTCTACCTGCGGGCATCCACCCCGAGGTCGGCCGAATCATCGTGCGGACAGGCAGAGTGGGCGCGATCACCATGCCTGCCTCGCTCGGCCAATGCGTCCGCGACGACCTGCTGCACAACCGGATCACCCTCGGCCCCATCATTTCCCACCTGAGGTCCAGACGCTGGACCTTTCTCTGCCGCCCCGACCTGCCGACCGACATGAGCCGGTTCCCGGAACTGCTGCGCCGCAACGTCACCGTCGTGCCGACTGGCGCCGAGATCGCCTTGCCCGCACCTATCGACACCCGCACCGGCCAACGTCACTGGATAGTCGCTCCGCGCGACACCTTCCGCCCCTCCGGCCTGATCCTGCTCACCGCAGTGCATTCCTGCATCACGAGAGGGCCCCGGTGTTGACCGACCCGCTGCCACCGAAACATGAACTGCTGCAGGCCTGTCGGGGAGAGTTGGCGGTGGACCACCCACTGCTGCGCCTCGCTCGCGAGCTGACCGACCTGCACGAGCAGCGGCTGTGCGCGGCCAGAGACACCATCGCCGACCGCAGGTATATCGATGACATCGACTCGCGGCGTACAGGTTTGGTACGTGACATCAACCGCTGGATCACTCTGCAACTGCCACCTTCGCACGGCGCCGCGCACATCCACACCGAAACCCTCGGTGCCGTAATCGACCGCCTCGCCCAATTCACCGCTTGCGCATTCGCGGCTTTGGCCAGCGCGTCGCCATGGGAGCTAGGCGACGCTTGGGAACAGCTCGCCGAATTAGCCGTCGGCTACGACGATTTGGCCACCGAAGTGTGTGCTGGGCGCAGGCGCCTGCCCGGCGGACCGTAGTGCTCCCTCACCACGTCGCTTTGTTCTGCTCGTTTTCCATGCGGTAGTAGCGGCGGGTGAGGTCGAGGAGCCGGGCTATTTCGTTGGTCATCGACGTGGGGCTCATGGGGGTGGCGACGATCGGGTCGCCGGACTTGATGTAGTAGCGGCCGTCGTCGGCATAGTCGGTCCAGAGAAAGCCGCGGCCGTCGTTGGTCGGCCTGGAATCTATTGCAGGGCCAGGGAACACGGTGATCTCACCGACGGCGGTGCGATCGCGTTTGAACATACGATTGAGTTGATCGTTGATGCTGACTTCGTTCGCGCGGCGGCTGTAGCGTTGCCGGTCGGCGGCGATCTCGTCTCTACGGAAACTGACAGCAGGCTGGGTACCCGCCTGCGCTTTCGGCAGCGCGGCCACCGCCGCGGCGGCCACCTCGTTCGGCGCGCACAAGCCCATGATCACGTCGCCACCCGTGTCCTCGGCCGTGCCGGGCAACTGGATGAGGGTGGCGCCGGAACCATTTCGGACCGCGCCGTGGAATCGGAACACCGCGGCGAGACCTGAGCCACCGAAACCCTTGGATTCGACACGGGTTTCAGGCTCCAGCAACGTCGACAAGGCGAGTTCGAGATTCTCCGAATACTGGGGGAGCAGTGCCTGCACCGCCGACTCCCGTTGCCGCACCAGATCGTCCCAGTCAACCGCGGTGGTCGGGCGGAAGGCCAGCGGATACGGCAGGCGGTCGCGCCCGTACGCCGACCAGAGGATGTCGAACTCCTGGCCGGTGAATCGCCAACTGCGCACGCTCAGTTTTCCCCGATCACCGGCGGCACAGCTTTATTCGGCTCCCCTAGGAGCTCCTCCGACCAGTCCCGGATCAAATAATCCTTGGTCTGATGCGCGCCTTCGTCGTCATCCTTCTTGCCGCCGGCACCACCCATCGGCATGCCACTCATGCCAGGCCGGCCCGCGGCGCCAGTACTGGTGCCCGCGCGAGCAGCAAGCGGCGCAACGGTTCCCGGCACCTGCGGCGTGCCGGGGATGCTGCGGCCCGGCGACGGTGTGCCGGGAGTGCTTGGCGTGCCAGGACTTCCGGGCGAGCGGGTCGTCGGGCTGCCCGGGGTGGTGCTGCGGCTGGGCACCGGGGTCACCCCTGGTGTAGTGCCTGGAGTATTCGGGCTCGTCGTGCTGGCCGCCGTGGTGTTCGGCGTCGACGTGGGATTATTTGCCTGAGTGGTGGATTGAGGCGTTGTGCCAGCGGGATTCGTCTGCGACTTATCGCTGGCCGTTTGAGTGCCGGGTGAGTTCTGATCCTGCGACGGATCCCCGGACTTGTCGCCGGATTTGTCCCCGGATTTGTCTTCGGACGTGGTCGAGTTCTCCTGCTTCGGCTGATCGCCAGTGCCGGAAGGACTCGGGGAATTCGACGACGGTGAAGGAGGACTGACCGGCTGATTCGGATTGTTCACCAGCGTCGGACTATTCGGCACCACGGGCACACCGTTGTCAGTCTGGTTCGCAACCTGCCAGTACACCGTCCGCAGCACCCGCCGCGCCTCCGCCGTCGCCTCGGTCTGGTTGTGGTCATCGACCTTCAACACGCCCTCACTGGGCAGCGTCTTGCCACGCAGATCAGGGCTGCTGTCGCCAGCGCGAGGCATCAGGGTCTGCGTTTGATGCAGACCGGTGTAAAGCTCGGACAGCTTCACGGAGATGAGTTCGGTGGCTAGTGTCAATTGCTGCGACTGGTCGACGTACCGGTTGACGGACTGAACCGCTTGATTTGCGGCGTGGCCGGTCCACCCGTTGGTAACTGTCGTGTTGATCGCGTCGCCGAACGTGCGTGACTTTTCTCGGAACGAGCTGCTGAGGTTCTGCCACATCTGCGAGGCTTCCCACGCCTGAGCGGGCTTCATCGCGTCGACTCTGCTTATCAGATCCTGCAAAGTACCGGTTTCGATCGCGAACAGGTCCTCGCCGGGGTTCGTTATCGACGGCGGGTCGTAGCCCTGCTCCAGGTCTCGCGCTATACGGCTGCTGTGCGAGTAGATGGCGGTGCGATCGTCGTTCCACTGCTGCTGAGCCGCGATGATCCGCGCTTGATAGTCGTCCTGACTCATGAACCGCTCCCCCCAGGGAGGTTGGCGTTGATGGCCGCGATCTTCTGGCTGTTGCTCACGTCGACTGCTTGGTAGTTCGCCATGGCCTTGGCGAAGACCTGGCGCATCACTTGGACTTCTTCGATGTGGGTCTGGATCGACACGTCGATCGACTTTTCGCCCTTGCCCTTCATCTGGAACTTGTGTTCGAGGATAGGACCGGATGGCATCGTCCCGAATCCGCCCACGAGGATATTCAACTTCGTCATGTCGCGGACGTCATCGAGGCCGTCTAGGTAGGCCTGGCATTTGGCGTCGAGCTCTTTGCCGACATCGGGGCTGAGCGCTAGCTCGCCAGCATTCGCTTGGTCCAACAGCTTCTGCCATTCAGTCACACCCTCGCCGGCCATGTCAGTTTCCTCCAGGCAGGAACTTCGCGAATTCGTTGGCGTGCCGTGATGCTTCGTCACACGGCTCGCCGAGCTTCCCCACCGAGACGCGGGTGAGGACGTAGAAGGTGACAGTCCCTTTCGCCTGGCCTTGCGGCACTTCGACGGTGATACCGCAATCGAGGCGTTTGTCGTCGCCGACGTCGAGGAACCGAACTGCTGGACGGCCCGCGACCGTCATGGCTGTGAATTGTTCATATTCGGGCCGCGCTTGAAATTGCTCCAAGGTGACCGCCCCCGAGGCCACCGCGAGCGTGTACCAGCGTGCAGAGGATCGCCAGCCGCAAACCTTCCAGCCTGTGGGATCGATGCCCGATACATCTTTGGTGCGGGTTTCTGGGCTCAGACCGCCAGCGCGCAACGCATCGTCCGGCAGTGATGTGCACGGATCCCAGATCGCCGCATCCGGATCCTTCGACCCCGACGGCTTCACACTCGAACTCGTCGCCCCGGTCGCACTCGCCACCCCGGTCTCAGTAGGCGACCCATCCGTCGTCTTCTGACACCCCGCCAACACCAGCACAACACCCACTACCAGGGCGATACCACGCAGCTTGTTCCCCCTGCTGGTCATCCGTTCCCCTTACCGCCGGTGCGTCAAGTCCATCCGAGGTGGATGCGTCCCGGTGCCCACCCCTGTTACCTGGGCAAACCGTACCGCCGACCACTCACGAGCCGCAACAACACGTGCTCATTTGGCAGCCGATCGGCAGTTCTCCCGGCGCGCCGGAGCGCGACCTGCACGCGGCAGCGCTCAGCAAACCCACTCGGCAGAGCGGTGCCGCCGATTACCCGCGCTGCGCCCCGAGCAACGAGCCGTCGTACATCGGCCGCGGCCGATCGGGGTTCTCCTGAATGTGCTCGGTGGCCCGGGTGATCGCCTGGCTGTATCGCGCGCTCGCGGCATTGTGGGTCAGCAGCGCGACACCGATCATCATCGGTGCGACCGCGTGTACGCCCGCGTCGAACCAGCGCGCGTCCCGCACGTGCGGGTAGGTGTTCAACCCGATTGTCAGCGCGAGCAGCACGATTTCGGCCGCGACGACCTGGGTGCGGCTGTTCAGCACGCCCCACTCGGCCAGCTTCGTGGTGCCGATCATGATGATCACCAGACAGACACTGATCATCGCCTCGACCAGATAACTGAACCAGTACAGCGGATCGGTGACGCCGTCCGGCGCGATGTTGTGCTGCACGTTGACCGCCGACCACAGCATGCCCGCGATCACCACGCCCGCCAGCGCGCGCAGCGACCACGCGCGATGCCGGTACAGCGAGGCGAGCTGGGCGTGCGGGCTGGACTCACGGCGCTGCGCGGCAATGGCTTTGCGTGCCATCAGCAGGTCGCGGATGTCGGCCTTCTCGATGGCTTCCTTGGTCTGCCTGGCGCGGTCGGCGGCGTTGGAGACGGCCTCGGCGTACTTCCAGCGCTGCCCGCGGTCCTGGGTGCGGATGCGCTCGGCCAGTTCACGTTCGGCTTCCAGCTCGTCCTCGGCCAGTGCCTCGGTCAGCGCGGGATCGAACTGGTAGGCCAGTCGACCGCGGGCCCGCTCGACCCGCCTTGCCAACTGCGCGACTTCGTCGAAGGGGTGTTCCTCGGGCATGCTGCTCCAAAAGTGGATGGGCTGAACGGAACTCGACAAATCGGGAGATGCCGGGCTGCCCGATCACCGGGAGCTGGGTAGTAGCTCGCTGCGAGGGTAGCGGACAGGTGGCATCGACACCTACTCTTCATAGTCGATTCCGCGCGCCGAGGACACGCTCGAGCCTTATCTGCGCCGAAAAACCCGGCGAGTCACTCGGGCTCGATGGCCATGTCTTCCTGACTCCAGTAGGCGCGCATGCGCGTGATCTTGCCCGCGTCGTCGAATTCCATCACGTCGATGGGCGACAGGGTGAAGCGCTGTCCAGCGACCCGCGTGACGATGGTGAACATGAACGCCGCCTCGTTGCCCCCGATGCGCACGGTCTCCGGCCGCAGTTCGGTGTCCCGGTCGAGCGCGGCGATCACGTCGTAGAACTCGCGGATGGCGGCGTGCCCGTTGCGGGCCGGCGTGCCGATCGGGTCTTCGACGGTCGCGTCGGCTGCGTAGAGCTCGACGATGGCCTCGGTCGGTCCTGCACCGACCAGCTTGACGTACTGCTCGATCACATCGCGGATCTGCTTGGTCATCGGAACTCCTGCCGAATTGGAACGTGTTCTAATTCGGCACAGTAGCAGCACAGCCGCGGGGGCGGTCAAGGATCGGTTCGCGCTGACGTTGCGCTGTCCACGACCCGGACGAGATGGCTCGGGCCGTGCGGAATCCCCCCGAAAGTTGGAATGCCCCCGCAGTCGCTGTGCTGTTGTCGGCACCCGCGTGCTGGGACCCGGTGACGACCCGAAAACTCGATCGCGCCCGCTGCCGGGGATCGTCATTGATCCCCCGTGGTTCGCCGTTGAACCTTTATCCCGCGCTGATGCTTTCGTACATTCTGTCGCTTCGGCCGGGTGCTGTGTTACCGCCGGTCCGCACAGCGGAACAGGGCCGGTTTTCGGCTTCTTTGCCCGCTGATTACTGCGTTCGTCGGCCCCGAGCCAGGAAACTCATCGCTAACTCCGCCGAACCGGTCCCGGTGTGTCGGCCTTGCGCTGCCGGTGAAGTGCTGTTTACTCGGTCCGGTCAACCAGATGTTCGAGTGACGAGTGGAAGCGGAGGAGACATGGCACTGCCTACCATGACCGCGGAGCAGCGCACTGAAGCGTTGGCCAAAGCGGCAGCGGTCCGCAAGGCGCGCTCCGAACTGATCGGCAAGGTGAAGGCGGGCAAGGTTTCGGTCGCCGACCTGCTGAAGAAGGCCGACTCTGATGAGCTGGTCAAGAAGACCAAGGTCGCCGCGGTGATCAAGGCTCTGCCCGGTGTCGGACCGGTGAAGGCCGCCAAGTTGATGGATCAGGCGGAGATCCCGGAGGATCGTCGGATCGGCGGGCTCGGCGCACGTCAGCGTGCGGCGCTGCTCGACGCCCTGAAGGACTGATCAGCTAGATTCGCGGTTGATCCAACCGGGGAACGAAACCTCACGTCGGTGGCGCGGCTTTGCCTCGCGAAGGACCGCCTGCTCGCGGTCCTGACCACGTAGCTCAGCCCCCAGCCGCACAGACAGTACAAACGCCCCACAGCGCCCATACGGGCTGTGGGGCGTTGTCGTCGGTGCGGTTAACGGTGTCCAGCTAACGTGTGCGCCGCCGCGGGAACTTGACGTTGAACGGGGCCGGGTCCGACATCGGGATGTCCCCGCGCGGCGGCAGCAGTAGGCAGGCGAGGCCGAGGGCGACCAGCAAGCCCGCGGCAATGAGGCTGATGGCGAAACTGATGCCGCTCATATCCATCGGTGGGTGGAAGGCGTGATAGACGAAATGCGGCACGCTGAACACCAGCCAGCCGATGCCCGCGATACGCGCCGCCGCGGTGCTGTTGAGAACGAGCGCGGCGATGGTCACCGCGGCGAGCCCCAGGAAGAACGCGCCCACGTCGCCCGCGAGGTGGTGGTTGTAGGGGCCGTCGGCGGAGATCCAGTGCATGCCGAAGCCGGGAAAGCTGGTGTACCAGGAATGCGGCGCGATGGTCGCCCACAGTCCGATGACGACGCCCTGAACGGCCAAGACCGCCAGGACGATGCGGGTGCTCAACAGGCGGCGGCGGTACTGCTCGAACCGCATCCGCACGCGTAACCCCTCTGGCGTGCCCTCCACCGAAAACCGCACCGGTCACTCCGTTCCCGCCCGACTGCTCCGATTACGTGCTGCCACGGTAAAACGGACACCCGGTCCGGGCAAGGGTGATCAGGCCAGCATCGACGTGGCGTTCGGTGTGGCGACGATCCGATCCGGATGGGTGTAGACGTTCATCGTGTCGCCGCGCAGGAACGCGGCGAGCGTGAGGCCGGTCTCGGCCGCCAGATCGACCGCGAGCGAGCTGGGCGCGGAGACGGCACCGAGCATCGGAATGCCCGCCATCGCCGCCTTCTGCACCAGCTCGAACGAGGCGCGCCCGCTGACGATGAGCACCAGATCGCTTGCGGGAACGAGGTTTTCCCGCAGTGCCCAGCCGATCACCTTGTCCACGGCGTTGTGCCTGCCGATGTCCTCGCGCACCGCGAGTGCCGTGCCGTCGGTGCTGAACAGGCCCGCCGCGTGCAGGCCACCGGTGGCCTCGAACAGAATCTGCTTGCTGCGCAAGGTATCCGGCATGCCCGCCAGCACCTGCGTGTCCACCGCGGCGCCGCCCGCGGCGATCGGGTATTTGGAGAGGGTGCGAACCTCGTCGAGGGCGGTCTTGCCGCACAGGCCGCAGGCGCCGGTGGTGAGGAAGTTCCGTGGCCGCATCGGGACCGGGTTGCGCAGCGTCAGGTCGAGGACGTTGTAGGTTTGCCGGCCCTCGTCGTCGGTGCCCGCGCAGTAGCGGGCCGCCATGATCTCCTCGGCGACGCCGATCATGCCCTCGCTCAACAGGAATCCGTGCACCAGGTCGACGTCGTTGCCCGGGGTGCGCATGGTGACGGTCAGCGATTCGCCGCCGATCCGGATCTCGAGCGGCTCTTCGACGGCCAGGGTGTCGGGGCGTTGGATCTCACCCGTCGGCGAGATCCGGCGCATTCTGCGGCGGGCGGTGACTCTACTCATGGCCGGCCCGCTCGAGTCTGACGGTCACCGACTTGGACACCGGCGTATTCGATCGTGCTGCCACATGGTCCAGCGGGACAAGGGGATTCGTCTCCGGGTAGTAGGCCGCCGCGTTGCCGCGCGGGGTCGGGTAGGCGATGAGCCGGAAACCCTTGACGCTGCGCTCGGTACCGTCGGTCCATTCCGAGATCACGTCGACGAGATCGTCTTCGGCGAAGCCGAGGGCGGTGATGTCGTCGGGGTGTACCAGCACCACCTTGCGGCCGCCGTGCACGCCACGATAGCGGTCGTCCAGGCCGTAGATGGTGGTGTTGTACTGGTCGTGGCTGCGCAGCGTCTGCAGGATCAGCCTGCCCTCGGGGACCGGCGTCCAGCTCAGTTCGTTCACCGCGAAGTTGGCTTTGCCTGTGCTGGTGCGGAATTCGCGGCTGTCCCGAGGCGGATGCGGTAGGACGAAGCCGTTGCGGGCGCGCACCCGCGTGTTGTAGTCGGTACAGCCGGGGACCACCCGGGAGATCGCGTCGCGGATGGTGTCGTAGTCCCGCCGGAAGCGCGCCCACGGGACCGGGTGGTCCGCGCCGAACAGGGTGAGCGCGAGATCGCAGACGATAGCGACCTCGCTGCGCAGGTGCTCGCTCACCGGCTTCAGCCTGCCGGTGGACAGGTGCACCATCGACATCGAATCCTCCACCGACACCTGCTGTTTCAGGCCGTCGCGCAGATCCTGATCGGTGCGGCCGAGGGTGGGCAGGATCAGCGCGGTCTTGCCGTGCACCACGTGGCTGCGGTTGAGTTTGGTGGAAACCTGCACGGTCAGAGCGCAATTGCGCAGCGCGGTCTCGGTCACCGCGGTATCGGGGGTGGCGGAGACGAAGTTGCCGCCCATCCCGAAGAACACCTCCGCCCGCCCGTCCCGCATGGCGCGGATGGCATCGACCGTGTCGAAGCCGTGCTTGCGCGGGCTGGCGATGCCGAATTCCCGGTCCAGCGCGTCGAGGAACGCGTCGGGCATCTTCTCCCAGATGCCCATGGTGCGGTCGCCCTGCACGTTGGAGTGCCCGCGCACCGGGCAGACGCCCGCGCCCGGCTTGCCGATCATGCCGCGCAGCAGCAGCAGGTTCGTCGCCTCCTCGATGGTGGCGACGCCGTGCGCCTGCTGGGTGAGGCCCATGGCCCAGCAGATGATGACGTTCTTCGATTCGGCCAATTGCTTTGCGGTGCGGTCGAGTTCGGCCTGGGTCAGGCCGGTCGCCGCCAGTACCGTATCGAAATCGACCGCGCGGACCTGCTTTTCGTATTCGTCGAAACCCGCGCAGTGCGCGTCGACGAACTCCCGGTCCACCACTGTGCCCGGCGCGCGGTCCTCGGCCTCGAACAGCAGCCTGCCGAGCGCCTGGAACAGCGCCATATCGCCGCCGAGGCGGATCTGCAGGAAGTGGTCGGCGATGGACACGCCGGTGGTGAAACCCTTCACGGTCTGCGGATCGCGGAAGCCGAGCAGGCCGGTCTCGGGCAGCGGGTTGATCGCGATGATCTTCGCGCCCTTGGTTTTGGCGTCGGCCAGCGCGCTGAGCATGCGCGGATGGTTAGTGCCCGGGTTCTGGCCCGCGACGATGATCAGATCGGCGGCGGCGAAGTCATCGATCGAGACCGAACCCTTGCCGATGCCGATCGAGCTGGTCAGCGCGGCGCCCGAGGACTCGTGGCACATGTTCGAGCAGTCCGGCAGATTGTTCGTGCCGAAACTACGGACCAGCAGCTGGTAGAGGAACGCGGTCTCGTTACTGGTGCGGCCGGAGGTGTAGAAGACGGCCTCGTCGGGAGATGCCAAGGCGCCCAGGTGATCCGCGACCAGCCGGTAGGCGTCGTCCCAGGCGATGGGGGAGTAATGGGTGTCGCCGGGGCGCAGCACCATCGGATGCGTCAGCCTGCCCTGCTGGCCGAGCCAATAGCCCGACTTGCCCGCCAGCTCATCGATCGAATGCGCGGCGAAGAACTCCGGCGTGACCGTGCGCAGCGTCGCCTCCTCGGCGACTGCCTTCGCGCCGTTCTCACAGAACTCGGCAGGGCGGCGATGACCGGTCGGCTCCGGCCAGGCACAACCGGGACAATCGAAGCCGTGCACCTGATTGACCCGGGCGAGGGTGCGGGCGGTCCGGATCACACCCATCTCCTCGACCGCGCGTTTCATCGACACCGCGACCGCGGTGACACCCGCAGCCTGCTCTTTCGGCGCGGTCACGCTCAGCGCGGACTCATCGATATCCTCGGTCGGCCCATTACGGTGCATAGTTCGTATTGTCCTCTTCGCGCTGTCTGAGTCGGGCAGGGGACCAGCTACTTCGATGGTATGCACTCGGCGCGATGCGGGTGCGGTACCCGCGCTGACCCTAGCGGGCAGCGGCCTCCCCAGATCGCGCACCAGCGCTGACTCGGCGATGGCCGGACAACTGGGCTCATCCGAGTTGACTCCGCATTGGCGCACACGGCATTACGATGCGAGGGATCGCACGCACGTAGGCGCGGTCGTACGGAGTCCGCCATCGAACCGTGCAGGGTCGGCGCGAGGGCGGTGGTACGCCTACCGAGAGCATGGCCGATGGGGACGCTGGCACCAGTTGCTGCGCGTGCCGGCGCAAGGCGTCGGCAGGTGGGGAAGAGACGCGCGAGCCGCGTGCTCTTCGGGACAGCTGGACTGCTGTGTGGGATTGTGCTGCTTGGGTTTCCGGTATTCGGAAATGTGGGTTCGGTAGCGGCGGCGCCTGCCATGGTCGAGCAGCAGTGGCCGTCGCCAGATCGTGGGCAGGCGGAACCCGGGACTCGCGCCGGGCCCGTGTTTGCCCGGGAGCCGACTAGTCCGTGGCCGCCGGGGGATGACAGCGAGACACACGATGGGCCACTGCCTCGTCGGCTGAACCAGCCTTGCGGCGGGTCGGAGGGGACGACCTGCCCTAGTGTTCCGCCATCAACTGGTACGCAGACGCCGGATGTCACGACTTCGCCTGTCACCACCCCGCCCACTACAAGTCCTCCCGTCACGAGTCCGCCCACAACGAGTCCGCCCACAACAACGACGACGACACTGCCGCCTGACACCTCGACGACACCGCCCGATCAGCCGTCCGAAGTAATCCCTCCGCCCCCGGCGGAGACGATTCCACCACCGCCTCCGCCGGTCAGGACGCCGGATGCTGCTGTGCCACCTAGGAATCCGGTGCGAAGACCGGCGGTAGTGCCGCCCGGTCCCGAGGTACTGCCGCCCCCGCCGCCTCGATTACCGCCTCCCGCAATGGATCTCACGCCGTCCTCGGTCGGGCCCGGTGCTGGAGTCACGGCCAGCGGTCACGGGTGTGATCCGCAGGCGCCGGTCGATGTGACGATCGGCGACGTTGCCGTCGGGAAGACGATCGCCGGGGTGGACGGGGCGTTCGAGGTGCCGCTTGTCACCGGGACGGTGGATGTCGGCAGGTATCAGGTGACCGCGAAATGTGGGCGCACGTTGGTCGCGCCGCTGGATGTGGTGCTGGTCGGGAGTATCGGAGCGGGCACGTGCACGGTGACCGTGATCCTGTTCTTCCTCGTGCTCGGTGGCTGGTATTACGGACACCGCGTCGCGTCGCATCTACTTGCGCGGAGGGGCGAATGAGCGGTGGCTCCCAAGCCATTCGGCGGATTCTCGGGCCGGTGCTGTTGCTGATCCTGCTGGGATGGACGGCGGCGCAGGCGGAGGCGCGACCCGACGGGGTCGACATGGCCGCGAATATCGACGGGCGCGACATCGCCGGGACTTCGGTGGATCGGCCGTTGCGGCTCGTGCCGGACAGCACGATCCGGATCGCGATCGAGTTGACGAACAATACGACCGACCCGCTGGAGATCCGGCACGTCGACCTCGCGGGACACGTGCTCGGTCTCGGCTTCTTCTCCTATTCCACCGCCGTCGAATTGACGGTTGCGCCAGGCAAAGCCGAGTCGCTGCAGTATCGGCTGGAGCTGCGCGGGTTGGCGGGGCAGGCGACCGGGTTGATCGACGGCGAGCTCGCGGTCTACGGCGAGAGCGACGCACCGGTGGCCGCGATACCGTTGATCACCGACGTGCGTGGGTCGCTGTGGTCGGTGTACGGACTGTTCGGGCTCGCACTTGCCGTCCTCACCACGCTCGGCTTCGCGGACACGGCATTTGCCATTGCGCGCCAACGGCTTTCGGTCGAACGCTGGCAACGCGGACTACGATTGCTCGCGCCGGGACTCGGAATCGGGCTGGTATTCGCGTTCATCGCATCGGTGGCGCGCTGGTGGGTACCCGACACCGGCCTGTGGTTGGACTTCGCGGGAGTTACTGCCGCCGTTGCGTTTCTGCTCGGCTACGCGTCGCCGCCGCCGGAACCGGACGACGACCTCGGCGACGACTCGGCGGATCTCGATGAGGCCGAGATCGATCGGTCTCCGGCCGAAGGACCGAAGCCCGTATCCGAGTAGCGACATGGTGCGCGCGACTCGGCGTGGCTGTTCGACGGTGGTCGGGACGCCCTTCGTCACTTACGCTGCTGCGCGGAGGTCAGGTTCCGTTGTGTTGCCGTAGTGGATGCCGGCCAGGACCCACGCGGTTTGCGTTGTCGGGGTTCTAGGTGGGTCAGCAGTCGCGGCGGTCTTCGTCTTGGCAGCGGTAGGTGAGTACTCGTTCGCTGATGCGGACGCTCCAGCCGGGGCGGAGTTCGGTGGGGTCGGTGCCGATTCGGGTCCACTGGTCGGTGCCGGGTGGCGCGATGTAGGTGCCGGACGTGGCGGTGGCGTCGCGGACGAAGACCTTGCCGCGGGCGACCGAGACGTAGGCGTGCACGCGGGAGACGTGGCGGTCGCGCTGGATGACGATGGGCGCGGCGGTGGCGGCGCGGACGGAATCGTCGGTTTGCGGGCCGCGGCCGATCACGTAGGGGCGGTCGAGGGGGTATGCAGTGCCGTTCTCGAGGACCAGGGTGCCCGCGGCTTGGTCGTGCTCGGCGGCGGGGCGCATGAGGCGAGTGGCGCGGTCAGCTGAGTTCTTGTGCAGCGCAATGGGTTCGGGTCCTGCGGCGGGCTGGCGAGTTTGGGACCAGGCGAGTTGACGATCCGTCGCAGGGCGGGCACCGATCGGCGGGCGTGGCCTCGCCCGTGGCCGCGCCGATTCGCTCGGGCGGAGCTTGGTGGAGGAGGTGGCCGACGATGCGGCCGCGGCGGATCGGGTCGCTGAGGGGCCGGATTTCGACGCGGACTGGCCGGCGGAAGACTTGGCTGCAGACGAAGCCTGGGCGGTCGACGACGTAGCGGAAGTCGCGGAGGTCGGCGCATCGGATATTGCCGAGGCCGCGGAGGTCTGAACATCCGAGTCCGCAGAGGCGGCGGAATCCGAAGCAGCAGAAGAAGCGGCGGAATGCGATGTCGCCGAGGCTGCGGAGGTGGGCGTGCTGGAGGGCGCGGAGCGGGAGATATCGACGGCCTCATCGGCACCGGTGGGTTCGGGAGTGGCGGGGAATCCGTCGGCAACGGTCGGCGCGGGCTCGGAGGCTGACGCGGCAGCGGACGAGTGGGATGCCCCGGACCTCGATGTGGTGGTGGCCGGGCGCGATGTCGTGGAGCTCGACGCAGCCGAGTGAGATGACCCGGAACTCGACGTGCCGGTGGACGGGCGCGGTGTCGCGCAACTCGATGCCGACGGCAGGGATGCCCCGGAACTCGAAGTCGCGGCGGACAGATGCGGTGAGGCGGGACTCGACGCTGACGTGCGGGCCGGCCCGGATTTCGACGCGGCTGCGGATGGGCGCAGTGTCGCGGAATTTGCCCCGGATGGGCGGGCTGACCCGGAGCTCGATGCGGCCGCGGATGGGCTCTGTGAGGCGGAATTCGACGCTGACGGGTCGGGTGACTCGGAACTCGATGTGGAAGTGGATGGGCGCGGTCTCGCAGAACTCAGCGCAGATTGGTGAGGTGACCCGGAACCGGACGTGACAGGCGGGTGGGGTGATGCGGGACTCGACGCAGACGTGCGGGAAGTCGCGGAACCCCTGGCTGCTTTGCTCGCGCGACGAACAGGGACGTTCAGGACGAAGCCGCCGCCGGGAACGACGCCTGCGCGGAGGTCGGTGCGCGGCAACGCCTTCAGTGTTGTTCCGGTGTCCGTGCCGACCGTGATTCGGCGCAGCGGTTCGCGCACGATCTCGTCGACCCAGGTGAACGCGCGCGCTCCATCGAGCCGACGAGTGCCTTCCGCCCCGTTGATTTCGGCGAAGACCGGTCCGCGCAGCAGGATCAGCGTCCCGTCGGCGGTCGGTGCGACCACGCCGAACGGCGGCGTCTCGGAGGTGCCGCCGAAAACCACGGCGGCCAGCCGTTGGGCCAGCGCCGCTCCGGGATGTTCGGCCTCCGCGACCGCCTCGATGCTGCCGAGGATCCGATCCGTGGCGGCGGTTTCACCAGCCAGATAGACAACTACGCCACCGAAGCGCGCGACAAAGCCATGACCTTGTGCGATACCAACAGTGGCTGGTTTGCTGCGCATCCGCGCCCTCCTTCCCGGCGCACTACCGACATTCGAGCCCAGCATAGAGCGTGCGCGTCCGGCAGATCGGCGCGTGGTGGCGGCGGTGGGAGGCGCGCGGATATGTTGCCGTACCTGTCCAGCAAGATCGATCGCCCGCTGAATTCAGCAGTGCCGCCTGGATTCTGGTTGTTCACCTGGCAACAGCTCGACCGGTCGCAGATCCCGGCCGCGCGATGTTCGTCCCGTTCCGCGCGCAAACGCAAATGTGGCGACCGTCTCGCCGACACAGGGTATGCATTGCCGCGTCCGCGCGTCGCACCCCTGTGTGTCGCCCGAAAAACCGCCTCGCTCGCCAGGCCAACTCGGATACGTCCTGCTCGGCAGGCATGGCGCACCCGGAATTCGCCCGCCACCTCTACCCGCGCGGGCACACCCACACTCCGCAGCAAGACCGAACACCGTTTCTGTCAGCCCCACACTCCCTGTACTAGGTGAGCGGCTGACAGAAACGGTGTTCGGCCTCAGCATCGGTCGGCACGGATGCCCGGTGTTCAGTTGGTGAATTCGGCGACGTTCTCTTCGAGCCAGGTGGTGAAGGCGCGCGGCGGGCGGCCGGTGAGGGTGGCGACGGTGTTGTTGATCTCGGTCGGGACGCCGTCGCAGCGACGCCAGTAGTCGAGCAGACCTTCGGCGTAGTGAGCGGGCATGTAGTCGGCCATTTGCTGCTTCCAGGCTTCGGGCGTGACCTGTTCGACTGCGATGCTGCGGCCGGTGATCTTGGCGAGGAGGTCGATCTGCTCGGTGAAGGTGAGTGTCTCGGGACCGGTCAGTGTGTGCTTTTCGCCGCGGTGTTCCGGCGCGGTGAGCAGGGCGTATGCGCTTGCGGCGACATCGATGTCGTGGATCGGATCGGCGTAGGCGTTCGGGTAGGGCAGGTTGATCGGCCGCCCGGCCTTGATCGCCCAGGCCCAGCTGCGGGCATTGCCCGCGAAGGCACCCGGACGCAGGACGCTGACCGCCATCGGGGCGTCGGCGAGTCCGAGCTCGGCGTCGAGGTGCGACTTCGCGACAGGGTTGGTGGCGGCGTCGGGATCGAGCACCGAGGACGAGGACAGCAACACGATGTGCTCGACCCCGGCTTCGTTTGCGGCGGAGACGAATTCGTTGATCGCGGCTGCTTCCGCGTAAAGGAACACGGAGGTGACACCGTCCAGCGCGGCGGGAAAAGTGTTCGGGTCCTTGAGATCGAGGGCGACGGCCGGGACGGCAGCGGGCAGCTGGAGTTCTTCGGGCCGGCCGGAGCCGACCCGGACGGCGCGTCCGTCGGCGTGCAGCAGGGTGAGCAGCTGGGTGGCGACCGCGCCGCGGCCTCCGGTAATGAGAATCATGAGAAGTCCTTGATGAGTAGTGAATTCGGGTAGTTGATCATGAAAGGCAGCGCAAGTTCGCGGGAACGTCAGTGCTCGGCGGGGGCGTTGCGTGGCAGCAGGCGCACCAGAGCACAGCTCGCGAGGGTGATGGCGGCGACAAGGATCAGGCTGACGGTCAGCGCGTGCACCTGACCGACACCTGCGGAGTGGAAGTACACCGTGGTGACGGCGGCCGCGCCGATGGCGTTGGCGAGCTGCTGCACGGCGGTGAGAGACCCACTGGCACTGCCGGTTTCGGCCTGTTCGATATCACCGATGGTGACCTGGTAAATGGTCCCGAAGCAGGTACCGAGACCAAGACCGAGGATCAGGATCGGCACGGCCAGCGCCCAAGCAGCGACGGTTGTGCCGGCGAGCACCAGCAGCAGACCGGTGCCCGCCAGCGTGATCAGCAGGCCGATCAGGATCAGGTTGCGACCGAGCCGGGCGATGAACTGATGGGCCGCGATCGAGGAGACCACGATGCCGGCGGCCAACGGAGCAAGGCCGATCGCGGCACCGGTCGGGGTGTAGCCGAGCCCGGTCTGCAGGAACAGCGACAAGACATAGATCAGGCCGGAGACCGCGGCGAAGAACATGAGACCGAGCAGCAGCCCCGAGGTGAAGCCTCTGTTCTTGAACAGCGTCGGCTTGATCAGCGGATTGGCGGCGGTCAGCTGGCGTCGGACGAACAGGCCGAAGCAGACCAGACCGGCGGCGAGCGAGCCGAGCGGCACGGCGGTCCAACCGTGGGCGGAGCCGTCGATCAGGCCGAACAGCGCGCCGAACATCGCGACACCGAGCAGCCCGGCACCGAGCCCGTCGATGGCGACGGTGCGGTCGCCGATGTCGAACGGCAGCAGGCGGTAGGCGGCGGCGAACGCGGCGCCACCGAGCACGATGTTGATCAAAAACATGGCGCGCCAACCGAATCCGAACAGATCGGCGTCGATCAGGAAACCGGCCAGGATCGGGCCACCCACCCCGGAAAGACCGAGCGCGGGACCGAACACACTGAACGCCTTGCCGAGCTGTTCGCGCGGGAAGACAGCTGTCAGGATGCCGAAACCCTGCGGGATCAGCAGTGCGCCGAACGCGCCCTGAACCAGCCGGGCGGCGATGATCGAGGTCGGATCGAAGGCCAGGCCGCAGGCGACCGAGGCGACGGTGAACCCGGCCAGGCCGATCAGGAACAGGCGGCGCTTGCCGAACCGATCGCCGAGCCGGCCGCCGACGACCAGCAGCACGCCGAGCGCGAGGGCGTAGCTCGCACCGAGCCACTGGATCAGCGACTGCCCGCCGAGCAGGTCCTTGGCGATGGTCGGGGCGGCGATATTGGTGATCGTCGAGTCGAGCAGGTCGAGGACCTCGACCGCGATGATGACGGCGAGTACGGCCCACATCCGGCTGGTGACCTGGGGAGTTGCCGGGATGGGCGGCGTGAGGGTGGTCATGGGGCACCTCCTTCGAGGTGGAGTAGCTTCGATCGAACTGCGATCGTTACGAACGATGTTCGTTTGAGAGAACGATACGAGACGAACGGCGTTCGTGTCAAACGGCGTTCGTTCAAGGCGTATGCTCGACACCATGCGAGAGAGCGGAGAGCGACCGATGAGCACAGCCACCGCTGCGGTTACGGCGGATTCGAGCGCTAACGAGACCACGGCATGAACAGCGCGCCTGTCAGCCGCCGAGCCCGTCCGGCGAAGGCCCCGCTGAGCCGTGACGTGATCATCGAAACCGGTCTGCGCATCCTCGACCAGGACGGCCTCGCCGCGCTGACCATGCGCCGCGTCGCGCAAGAACTCGACACCGGCGCGGCCTCGCTCTACGTCTACGTCGCCAACCGCGACGACCTGATGGCCGCCATGCTCGACCACGTGCTCGGCACACTCGACGAACCGACCGGCGGCACCTGGCGCGAGCGGCTGGTCGGGCTGGTAGAGGCGGCGGTCGTGGCGATGAGCCGGCACGAGGGGCTGGCGCTCGTCGCGCTCGGTTCGATCCCGACCGCGCCGAACACCCTCTGGCTGATGGACCGGATGCTGGCCGTGCTCGCCGAGAGCGGGGTGGACGAGATGACCAACTCGTGGGCCGTCGACCTGCTGTTCCTGCACATCACCGCCGCCGCCGCCGAACAGAGCGCCTACAACACCAAGGGCATGCGCGCCGAGGAACACCTCGCCGAGGTCGCCCAGCGTTTCGCCGAGCTACCGGCCGATCGCTACCCGATGATCGTGGGGATGCGCGAAACTCTCATGATCGGTGGCGGCGATGCCCGCGGAAAATGGGCGCTCCGGGTGCTGATCGAGGGCATTCTCGCCACGCCGGTCACCTGAACTCTAAGATGTCAGGGGTGTCCGTGATCCGACCGGCGACCGAGGTCGATTTGCCAGCCCTGCAGGAGATCGAGATCGCGGCGGGTAAACCGTTCGCCGATATCGGCATGACCGCGGTGGCGGAGGATGAACCGCCCTCGCTGGAAACGCTCCGTGAATTCCAGCGTGCCGGGCGGGCGTGGGTGTGGGCCGACGACGGCGACCATCCGATCGGCTACCTGGTGCTCGGCGTTGTCGACGGCGACGCCCATATCGACCAGGTGTCGGTGCTGCCCGGATATCGGGGCCAGCGCATCGGCAAGCGCCTGATCGACCACGCGGTGTTCTGGGCGAAAGACCATGGCATGCAGTCCATTACCCTCACCACCTTCGTCGACGTCGCCTGGAACGGCCCGTACTACGAGCGCCTCGGCTTCCGCTACCTGAGCGACGAGGAGCAGACGCCCGGCCTGCACGCGATCCGCATGGCCGAGGCGGCGCACGGCCTGGACGACTGGCCGCGCGCCTCCATGAGCGCCGATCTCGATTCGTGGTCGTTCGATGGGACCGTCTCGGAAACCTAAGTGGCGGGTGCCAGTGCGGCCATCGCGGCCGGGGTGGCGGCCGCCCGGTCCGCGGCGATCAGGCCGATGCGGCTGCGGCGATCGAGCAGATCGTCGGCGTCGAGGGCGGCCTCGTGCGTGACGGCGAACTGGAATTCCGCTGCGGTGACGTCGATTCCGGTGGCTACCGGTTGGGCGAGGGCCGGATTGTGTTGCGCGGCCGCGAGAACGGTGGCCGCTTCGCTGCCGTAACGGTCGATGAGGACCGGCGGGGCATCGATGCGATCACGGGCGGCGCCGGAAACCGCGCCCACCAACGGCAGTCGTTTGGTGCGGCACGGGCCCGCGGTGAGGCCGGCCCGGGTGACGGCGGCGTCGATGACGTCCTCGGCCATCTGCCGGTAGGTGGTGAGCTTGCCGCCGACGATGGTGATCACGCCGGTGGGGGAGTGCAGGACCGCGTGTTTGCGGGAGATATCGGCGGTGCTGTCGTCCGCGGTCTTCAGCAGTGGGCGCAGGCCCGCATAGGTGCCGCGAATGTCCTTGCGGGTCAACGGTTCACGCAAGGCGGTGTTGATGGTGTCGAGCAGGAAGTCGATCTCGGCTTCGGTGGGTTTCGGCTCGTCCGGGACGGGGCCTGGCGCGTCCTCGTCGGTCAGGCCGAGGTACACGCGGCCGTGCGCGGCGGGGAAGGCGAAGACGAAACGGCTGGTGCTGCCGGGCACCGGGACGGTCAGCGACGCGGTGAGGCCGCCGAACGACTGGGCGTCGAACACCAGGTGGGTGCCGCGGCTCGGGCGTAGCTCGATGCTCGGATCGACCTCGTCGGCCCACACGCCGGTGGCGTTGACGACCGCGCGGGCGCGCAGGGGCATGGTCTCGCCGGTCAGGGTATCGCGCAGGTTCGCCGAATTGCCGGTCACGTCAAGGGCTTCCACGCGGGTCAGCACCGTCGCGCCCTGGGTGGCCGCAGTGCGTGCCAAGGCGACCACCAGACGGGCGTCGTCGACGAGTTGTCCGTCCCAGGACTGGAGTCCGCCGCGAAGTCCGTCGCGGCGCACGGTCGGCGCGAGCCGCAGTGCCTCGGCGGCCGCGACCCGGCGGGAGCGGGGCAGGATCGAGGCCGGGGTGCCCGCGCCGCGACGCAGCACGTCACCCGCCAGGAAACCCGCGCGCACCAGCGTGCTCTGCGCGGCACCGATACTGGGCAGCAACGGCACCAGCTGCGGGAGCGGACGCACGAGGTGCGGCGCGGTGGTGCGAAGGAGAATGCCGCGCTCTACGGCACTTTCGTGAGCGATGCCGACCTGACCGCTGGCCAGATACCGCAGTCCACCATGTACCAGTTTGGAACTCCATCGACTGGTGCCGAACGCCAGGTCGTGCCGCTCCACCAGCACGGTCCGCAGCCCCCGCGCTGCGGCGTCGAGTGCGGCGCCGACGCCGGTGACGCCGCCACCGATGACCAATACATCGATCTCCGACTCGTCGCCGAGCCGCCGCAGCTCCCGGGTACGACGGTCCGCGTTGAGCGCGGAATCTCCCCTCGACACTGAATCCGCTGTCATCGCATCGCCTTTCCGAGATCGGTTGTCCTGCCGACGGGCGAGTAACCGATCGCCATCATCTTGTGGTGATCGATCGCCGAGGTGCTCGTCGAATGCGCCATCGTCACAACACCTTTCGATCGTCAGGTACGAGATAGCCGTCGAGCGCATGGGTCAGCTCGGTGTCGAGGTCGGTTCCGGCCAGCAGCGGGGCGACGGTGCCCGCCGACTGAACCGCCGACTGCGCGATCAGCAGCAGCATGGTGGCCAGGTGTTCCGGGTCGCCCGCGCGGATGGACCCGTCCTGCTGGCCCGCACGAATCCCCGCAGCGAACAACTCGATCAGTGCGCGCTGGTTGCGGCCGAGGCGGCCGAAGACGTAGGTGAGCATCAGGTCGGTGTCGGTGCGGAAGATCTTGCCGAACAACGGATTCGAGCGAACCTTGACCGCGCCCGCGACGATGCCGGTGACCAGCCGGGCGCGGCCGATGCCCGCGGTGGGCATGGTGGCGGCGACGATCGCGCGCAGCTCGCGGACCAGCAGCTCGGCTACCAGCGCACCGGTATCCGGCCAGCGCCGGTAAACGGTCGGCCTGCTGACGCCCGCGCGGCGGGCCACCTCGGTGAGGGTGGTGCGGCGCACGCCGAACTCTTCGACGCAGCGGCGGGCCGCGTCGAGGATCGCCAGGTCGATGGCGGACAACGCGTCGTCGACGGGAGCGGTCAAGGCATCACCTTCGGGATGTCGGCTTCGTTACTGCTTGACATTCTATGTCAAACTGTAACGCATGGTCGAGACGCAGAAGTACACCGGCGAGGGATCGGCTCCGGCGAAAAACTCGGGCGTAACCGGGGCCGCGGCGAGTATGGTCTGGGATGCCTGGGGCATTCCGGCCGGACACAAGCCGTTATCGGCACAGATCCGGGGCCTCCTGATGCAGGTGTTCGGAGTGTCCGGCGACCCGGTGGCGCGCCGCGATGAGGGCGAAGTGTCACTCCGAGAGTCGGCGCTCACGCCTGCCCAACGAGACGGGTTGGTCGAGGTGGTCGGCCCGGACAACGTCTCGGCCGATCACCACGATCGGCTGCGGCACGCGGGCGGCAAGAGCACCCCCGACCTGCTGCGTCGCCGCGCCGAGGGGCCGCAGGACGCACCGGACGCGATCGTCTTCCCCGCTGATCACGACCAGGTGCTCGCCGTGCTCGCCTACTGCGCCGAGCACGCCATTGCGGTCGTGCCGTTCGGCGGCGGCACCAGCGTGGTCGGCGGCGTCGACCCGGTGCGCGGTCGCTTCGACACGGTGATCGCGCTCGACCTGCGCAGGCTCGACACGGTGTCGGAGATCGACCCGGTCAGCGGTATGGCCACGCTGGGCGCCGGACTCACCGGACCGCGCGCGGAGGAACTGCTTCGCGCACAAGGACTTTCGCTCGGGCACTTCCCGCAGAGTTTCGAATTCGCCAGCATCGGCGGGTTCGCCGCGACGCGGTCGTCCGGACAAGCCTCGGCAGGCTACGGGCGCTTCGACGACATGGTGCAGCGGCTCACAATCGCAACGCCCACCGGTGCGGTGGAACTCGGCCGTCCGCCCGCGTCGGCGGCGGGTCCGGACCTGCGTGAGTTGTTCGTCGGCTCGGAGGGCGCGCTCGGGGTGATCACCGAGGTCACCGTGCGGGTGCACCCGGTGCCGGAAACCACTGCTTACCAAGGATGGTCGTTCCCCGACTTCGAAACCGGTGCTGCCGCACTGCGTTCGGTCGTGCAGGCCGGTGCGGCGCCGACGGTGCTCCGACTGTCCGACGAGGCCGAGACCGGGGTCAATCTGGCGCGCGCCAGCGATATCGGCGGCACCGCGGTGTCCGGCTGCCTGGCCATCACCACTTTCGAAGGCACTGAGGCGCACGTCGCGGCCCGCAGCGCCGAAGCGGGCGCACTGCTCGCCGCCGCAGGTGGCACCGCACTCGGCGAAACTCCGGCCAGGGAATGGGAACACGGACGCTTCGGCGCGCCGTACATGCGCGACGCCCTCTTGGACGTCGGCGTGCTGTGCGAGACGCTGGAGACCGCGACCACCTGGGCGAATCTCGCCAACCTCAAGGCGAAGGTGACTGCGGCACTGACCGATTCGCTCGCCGGACAGGGCACTCCGCCGCTGGTCATGTGCCACATCTCGCACACCTACCCGACCGGTGCCTCGCTGTACTTCACCATCGTGGCCAAGCAGCTCGCGGACTCGATCGCCCAGTGGCACACGGCGAAAGCGGCCGTCGGCGACGCGATCGTGGCGGCGGGCGGCACCATCACGCACCACCACGCGGTCGGCACCGACCACCGCCCGTGGTTGCCCGCCGAGATCGGTGGCCTCGGGGTGCGCGTATTGCGCGCGGTGAAAGCCGAATTGGACCCCGCGGGCATCCTCAATCCTGGAAAGCTGGTTCCGTGACGCAGAATTCCTCCCGCGCCGTGCGTGCGGTCACCGTGGTGACCAATCGGCACGCGGGGCTGGGCGCCGGTCAGGACGTCGCGGCCGCGGCGCTGGCCCGATTCCGGGAACGCGGGGTCGAGGTCGCCGAGGTGCGAGCGCCCTCGGCCGCCGAAACGGTTCGGCTGGTGCGGGATTCGATCGAGCGCGAAAACTCCGATGCGGTGGTCTGCATCGGCGGCGACGGCCTGATGAACGTGACTCTCGGTGCTGTCGCGCAAACGGGTGTGCCGCTGGGCCTGATCCCGGCGGGCACCGGCAACGACCTCGCCAGGGAACTCGGGGTGCCCACCGAGGATCCGGTCGCCGCAGCCGACATCGTGGTCGACGGACGAACCCGGACCATCGATCTCGGTCGGATCGAATCGTCCGCCTCGGCGCCGATGTGGTTCGCCACGGTCACCGGCACCGGGTTCGACGCCCGAGTCACCCTGCGCGCCAACGCTATGCGCTGGCCGAGGGGACGGCTGCGGTACACCGTCGCCGCATTGGCCGAGATATCCGGCCGGTTCACCGTGCCTTACCGGGTCGAATTGACCGGAGCCGTCACCGAAGGACTGACGAACCCCGGCGGCGGCTCGTCGGTAGACACCAACGCGGTAATGGTCGCGGTCGGCAACACCCGCACCTACGGCGGCGGCATGCTGATCTGCCCGGACGCGGTGCTCGACGACGGCCTGCTCGACCTCACCGTGGTCGGCAAGCTGTCCCGCTCGGAGATGCTGCGCCTGCTCCCCGCCTTGTCCGCGGGCAAACGGCAGAACCACCCCGAGGTCAAGCAGTATCGAGCTGCGGAAATCACGCTGACCGCACCGGGCGCCCCGGCCACCGCGGACGGCGAGCCCGCCGGAACGCTGCCGATCACTATCCGTGCCGTCCCCGGCGCGTTGACGGTGTTGGTCCCCTGAGGAATCTCCTACGCGGCGAAGGTGACTCGGCGCATGCGATTGACAGTGATCCGGTCGACGATCACCAGCGACTCCGGCGTGGGCCGCAGACCACCGCCAGCGCGTAGTCGTTCCATCAGCCGCCGCCAGCGAAAGCAGTGCAGTACGAACGTCATTCGATTGGACCGCCGCCCGCGGGCGTGCTGACCGGCGCGGGCCACCGCGGTCGGCACATCGAGCAGGATCACGTGCAACTCCCTGCCGTACCCGGCGGCCCAGAGGGAGATGATCCGTCGCGCCCAACCGGTGGTCGCGCAGTCGTGGATGACCACCGGCCCGTCCGTATCCCGCAGTGCCGTACGAATTCCCGCGAAATGCACGACGTGCACGACCGGCCGCCACAGCGAATACGGCAGCCAGCCGAGCCGGTGCCGCAACCTGTTCCGCGCTTGCAGCGAGTCCAGCACCATCGATCCCTCCGGCCCACCGGACGGATCCTCGGCCTCGGTGGTCGCGCCGAAGAATCGGCGCAGGACAGTGCTTTTGCCCGCGCCCGGTATCCCGGCGACAACCAGCGCCGTCATCGGCGGGTACTGCAACTCATCGATCTCCCGGCCCCGCAGATCGTGCACGGCATCCGGCGCGAGGAAAGGCAGTAAAGCCTCGGGGGAGGGTGGCGGCAACGTGGCGAGCGGAGGGTTCACCTCTTCCAGGGTCCCCAGCGGCCGCTGCTCCGGCAACGGGGAAAACCCTGCATTTTCACTGAGATTTCCCTGAATCGGACCAGCGGATGCGTTCACATCTTCCAGAGTCCGCACCGGCGGCCGATCTGGCAAGAACGGACAATACGGACATGGTCGAATCGTGACTAATCGGACTTCTTATCGCGGGCCCACGCGCGGACGTGTATGAGCTCGCCGATCGCGCGCTAGCTGCCGCCCAGAGGCCCGTTTCGACCGGATAATCCGGAGATCAAGGGTAGAAAATGCCAGATTCTGAGAATTGCTTATGGATTCCCGAACCCTTCCAGTTGGGACGGTAAGCTTTCAGGTGTAGGCGGAGTCTTCGGTGTCCCTCATCCACCGAAGACTCCGCCTTTCTTTCTGTCCGATTCCGTTGTGCGGCACCATGAGCAGCCGCAGGTACGACTGTTCGGCCTCGGTCAGCAACAACGCCCGCGCGATACCGCCGAGCATCTCGTCCGAGACGCGCGTCACTCTCCCCAACTCCAGCCGGATGTACTGATCCACACTCATCGCGGCCAGCTGCGCAACCTCCGCGCGGCGCAGCCCGGTCACCCGGCGCGGATTGCCGACCGGCGCGAGGCCGACCCGCTCCGGCGCGATCGACGCACGCTTGGCCCTCAGGAATTCGCCGAGCTCACTCACACCGGCAAGTCTCACACGACGCGCGGGTCGCAACGCCCACCGTGCGCATTCGGCCCGACCGTCCGTCGTCGGCGGCGCACCCTGCGGAAATCGATTGAGCCGGACTACTAGAATCGTCGGGTGACCAGCGCAGCCCCTGACAAGACGCGTAATCGTGCCGATGCCCTCCCCAAGAGCTGGAACCCCGGCGAGGTAGAGGCCTCGATGTACGAGCGCTGGGTAGCCGCTGGCTATTTCGCGGCCGACGCGACCAGCGACAAGCCGCCCTACTCGATCGTGCTGCCCCCGCCCAACGTCACCGGCAACCTGCACATGGGCCACGCCCTCGACCACACCATCATGGACGCCCTCACCCGCCGCAAGCGCATGCAGGGCTACGAGGTGCTGTGGCTGCCGGGCATGGACCACGCGGGCATCGCCACCCAGACCATCGTGGAGAAGCAGCTCGCCGTCGACGGCAAGACCAAGGAAGACTTCGGCCGCGAGCTGTTCATCGACAAGGTGTGGGACTGGAAGCGCGAATCCGGCGGCGCCATCCAGTGGCAGATGCGCGCGCTCGGCGACGGCGTCGACTGGAGCCGCGACCGATTCACCATGGACGACGGCCTGTCCCAGGCCGTGCAGACGATCTTCAAGCGGCTCTACGACGCGGGCCTGATCTACCGCGCCGAGCGACTGGTCAACTGGTCGCCCGCACTGCGCACCGCCATCTCCGACATCGAGGTCAACTTCCAGGAGATCGACGGCGAGCTCGTCTCGCTGCGGTACGGCTCGCTCGACGACAACGAACCGCACGTGATCGTGGCCACCACCCGGGTGGAGACGATGCTCGGCGACACCGCGGTGGCGGTGCACCCGGACGACCCGCGCTACCAGGCGCTGATCGGCACCACCCTGGAGCACCCGATCACCGGGCGGCAGATCCCGATCATCGCCGACGACTACGTCGATCCCGAATTCGGTTCCGGCGCAGTGAAGATCACCCCCGCGCATGACCCGAACGACTTCGAGATGGGCCTGCGGCACAACCTGCCGATGCCCAACATCATGGACGAGCGCGGCCGAATCACCGACACCGGAACCGAATTCGACGGCATGGACCGGTTCGAGGCGCGCGTCGCGGTGCGCGAGCGGCTGGCCGCCGAGGGCCGCGTGGTCGCCGAGAAGCGGCCCTACCTGCACAGCGTCGGGCATTCCGAGCGCAGCGGCGAGCCGATCGAGCCGCGCCTTTCCATGCAGTGGTGGGTCAAGGTCGAGTCGCTGGCCAAGGCCGCCGGTGACGCGGTTCGCAACGGCGACACCGTGATTCACCCGGCCAGCTCGGAGCCGCGCTGGTTCGACTGGGTCGACAACATGCACGACTGGTGCATCTCCCGGCAGCTGTGGTGGGGCCATCGCATCCCGATCTGGTACGGCCCCGAGGGCGAAGTGATCTGCGTCGGCCCCGACGAGACCGCGCCCGAGGGGTACGTGCAGGACCCGGACGTGCTCGACACCTGGTTCTCCTCGGGGCTGTGGCCGTTTTCCACGATGGGCTGGCCGGACGCCACGCCGGAACTCGAGAAGTTCTATCCGACAAGCGTTCTCGTCACCGGCTACGACATCCTGTTCTTCTGGGTGGCCCGGATGATGATGTTCGGTACCTTCGTCGGCGACGACCCGGTGCTGAAGGCCGGTAAAGAGGGACATCAGGTTCCGTTCAAGGATGTGTTCCTGCACGGCCTGATTCGCGATCAGTACGGCAAGAAGATGTCGAAGTCGCGCGGCAACGGCATCGACCCGCTGGCCTGGATCAACGAATACGGTGCCGACGCACTGCGCTTCACGCTGGCCCGTGGCGCGCAGCCCGGCGGTGACCTCTCGGTCGGCGAACAGCACGCGCTCGCCTCGCGCAGCTTCGTGACGAAGCTGTTCAACGCCACCAAGTTCGCGCTGATGAACGGCGCCCGGACCGGTGAACTGCCGGACCGCGCCCAGCTCACCGATGCCGACCGCTGGATCCTGGATCGGCTCGAAGAGGTGCGCGCCGAAGTGGATTCGGCGTTGGACGGCTACGAGTTCGGCAAGGCCTGCGAGGCGCTGTACCACTTCGCCTGGGACGAATTGTGTGACTGGTACCTGGAATTGACCAAGGTGCAGTTCGCCGAGGAAGGCGCACGCGCGGAGGCCACCCAGGTAGTGCTCGGCACCGTGCTCGACGCGGTGCTGCGGCTGCTGCACCCGGTCATCCCGTTCGTCACCGAATCGCTGTGGCAGGCACTGACCGACGGCGAGTCCCTGGTGATCGCCGCGTGGCCGACAGCTTCCGGTGTGCCGACGGATCAGGTGTCCGCCCAGCGTATTTCGGATACCCAGCGGTTGATCACCGAGATCCGCCGGTTCCGCGGCGATCAGGGCCTGGCCGACAAGCAGAAGGTGGCGGCCAAGCTCATCGGCCTGGACACCGCCGGCCTGACCGCACTGCACGACTCGGTCGCGAACCTGGCCCGGCTCACCGAGCCAGGCGCCGAATTCGCGGCGACCGCGACCGTGGAGGTCCGGCTGAGCGGTGCCACCGTCACCGTCGAGCTGGACACCTCCGGCGCCGTCGACCTGGACGCCGAACGCCGCCGCCTGGAGAAGGACCTGGCCGCGGCGGAGAAGGAATTGGCAGGCACCGCAGCCAAACTCGGCAACGAGGCGTTCCTCGCCAAGGCGCCGGAGCCGGTGGTCGCGAAGATCAAGGACCGCCAAGAGGTCGCCGCCGCCGAGGTGGCGCGCATCGGTGCCCGACTCGCAGAACTGAGCGGTAAATGAATCACGAACCCGAACCGCAGTACGGCGACGACCTCCGCCACCCGGCCGCGGGACCGCGGCTGAGTTCCGGGCCGTCGCCGGTCGAGCTGGCCGAAATGGCGCTGGTGGAGGCCGAACTCGACACCCGCTGGCCGGAAACCAAGATCGAGCCGTCGCTCACCCGGATCGCCACCCTGATGGACCTGCTCGGTTCGCCGCAGCAGAGCTACCCGGCGATCCACGTCGCCGGCACCAACGGCAAGACCTCGGTGACCAGGATGATCGACGCGCTGCTCACCGCGCTGCACCGGCGCACCGGCCGGATCACCAGCCCGCACCTGCAGCTGGCCACCGAGCGGATCAGCATCGACAACGCGCCCATCACGCCGGCCAGGTATGTGGAGACCTACCAGGAACTGCAGCCGTTCATCGAGATGATCGACGCGCAGTCGGCCGCGGCGGGCGGCCCGGCGATGAGCAAGTTCGAGGTGCTCACCGGGATGGCGTTCGCGGCCTTCGCCGAGGCGCCGGTCGATGTCGCGATCGTGGAGACCGGCATGGGCGGCACCTGGGATGCCACCAACGTGATCGACGGACAGGTCGCGGTGATCACCCCGATCGGCCTGGACCACACCAACTATCTCGGCCCCGACCTCGCCTCCATCGCGGGCGAGAAGGCCGGGATCATCAAACGCGCGCCGGAGAGCCTGATTCCGCGCGACACCGTCGCGGTCATCGCCGAGCAGGACCCCGAGGCGATGGACGTGCTGCTGCGCCGAGCCGTAGAGGTAGACGCGGCCGTGGCGCGCGAAGGCGGTGAGTTCCGGGTGCTGGCCCGGCAGATCGCGATCGGTGGTCAGCAGCTCGAACTGCAGGGCCTCGGCGGGGTATACGACGAGATCTTCCTGCCGCTGCACGGCGAGCACCAGGCCCGCAACGCGGTGCTCGCGCTCGCTGCGGTCGAGGCGTTCTTCGGTGCGGGCGCCGACCGGCAGCTCGACATCGAAGCCATCCGTGCGGGTTTCGCGAGCGTGACCAGCCCGGGCCGGCTCGAGCGGATGCGCAGCGCGCCGACCATCTTCATCGACGCCGCGCACAACCCGGCGGGCGCACAGGCGCTCGCCTCGACGTTGACCGCGGAGTTCGACTTCCGCAAGCTGGTCGGTGTGGTCTCCGTGCTCGCCGACAAGGACGCCGACGGCATCCTCACCGCACTGGAGCCGGTGCTCGATGAAATCGTCATCACCGGCAACGGATCGCCGCGCGCGATGGACGTCGACGTGCTCGCCGACCTCGCGGTCCAGCGGTTCGGTGACGAGCGGGTGATCACCGCGCCGACCCTGCCGGACGCGCTGGAGACCGCCATCGCCATCGCCGAGGAAATCGGCGAGGCGGGGGAGATGGTGTCCGGTGCCGGCGTAGTGGTGACCGGATCCGTGGTGACGGCCGGCGCGACGCGCGCGCTGTTCGGAAAGGACCCCGCATGAGTGAGCCCGCCGCCCAACCAGATTCGGTGCCCGCACCGACGACCGATCCGTGGAAGGGCTTCCGCGGCGTGATGGCGGGCACGCTGATCCTCGAGGCGATCGTGGTGCTGCTCGCGCTGCCGGTCGTCGGCTCGGTCGGCGGCGGGGTCACCTGGGCCTCCGGCACCTACCTGGTGGTACTCGCCGTGGTGATGTTCCTCGGCGCGGGCGTGCAGGGCCGGTCGTGGGCGATGCCGTTCAATCTCGGCCTGCAGGTATTCGTGTTGCTCGGCACCTTCATTCATCTGTCCATCGGCGTCATCGGCATTGTCTTCGCGGTGGTCTGGGGCTTCATTCTGGTGCTGCGCGCGGATGTGCGCGGCCGGATCGAGAAGGGCTTGCTGCCGAGTCAGCGGGCCCAGCGCTCCTCCTGAATCGGCGCCGATCGAACCGCGAGTTCGGTACCCACCGGGGGTGCCGGTTAGAGTGTGCGCCGTGACTGAGCAGACGTTGGTACTCATCAAGCCGGACGGTGTGGCCCGTGGCCTCGTCGGCGAGGTGCTGGTGCGAATCGAGCGCAAGGGCCTGAAGATCGCGGCCCTCGAGCTGAAGCATGTGTCCGAGGACCTGGCCAAGGGCCACTACGCCGAGCACGCCGAGAAGCCGTTCTTCGGCTCCCTGATCGAATTCATCACTTCCGGCCCGGTTGTCGCGGCCATTTTGGAGGGGCCGCGCGCCATCGCGGCATTCCGGCAGATCGCCGGTGGCACCGATCCGGTCGAAAAGGCGGTACCGGGCAGCGTTCGCGGGGACTTCGCCCTGGAGACCCAGGAGAACCTGGTGCATGGGTCCGATTCGCCCGAATCGGCCAAGCGTGAGATAGCTCTGTGGTTTCCGGAGTTTTCGGCCTGAAAATAGTTTGCGAGTTGGACTCGGTCGTGCGCCGCGGTGAGCCTGCGGCGCTCGGTATGGGATACTGACATCGGCTGCTTTTGATGCCGACTGTTCGCGCAGGTACGTGGACTATCGGGGCCATCGCAGCCGGATGACACACCGCGGTTCGATGCCGATCATCGCTGCCACGGACAAAAGGCCCGGTCGCTGGGCCTGCTGTTCGCGTCGGCACGCTGGATGAGCGCTCACAATCGTGGAGTTCAGCCAACAGCCAGGCGCCGCGTGACCAGTTAGCCCAAACCGACGAACAACATGGTGATAACCGGACATGCGGGGCGAGACCATATGACCTTGCGCTGAGCGGCGTGAGGCGAACGGATAGTGCCCCCGCGTCGGCCGCTTCACTCCTTACCGGGAGGGACGCGCCCGGGGGTCCGAGGAGACTTCGTGGCCGAAAAAGAGCCATTGGAAACAACACCACAGGATGCCGAACAATTGCCGGAGCGAATCCGAGTTCACGCACTCGCCAAGCTGCTGGGGGTAACGAGCAAACGCATCCTGGCCAAGCTCACCGAGTTGGGGTCCGACGCGCGCAGCGCGCAATCGAACGTCGATCGGGCGATCGCGGAGTCCGTCCGCGACGCGCTCGGCCCGCCGGAAGGCGACGCCCCAGCGCCGCAGGCCGCGGCCGAGCAGCCGGTCGAGCCGCCTGCGGCCGAACCGGTCGAGGCCCCGGCGGCACCGGAACCCGCGCCTAGCCGTGGTCACGGCGGGCTGGTCTTCTCCGCGCCGGAACCGCTGATCGGCAACTCCGGCGCCGAGAACCCGAACGAAGTCGCGCACCAGCCCTCGGTGCAGCTGTTCACCCACCCGGTCCGGGAAGAGCCGCACGTCGCCGCGCCGGTGGTGTTCGAGTCCGCCGCCGTCGTGCAGGCCCCGCTGTTCCTGCCGCCGGACGCCGCGGCCGCCGAGCAGACCCGCCGCAAGCGCCGCACCGAGCGTGTCGTGCAGCGCGAAGAGCCGGTGGTCGAGGAGCCGCAGCCCGAGGAAGAGCCCGAGACGGTCGAGGACGAGCAGGATTCGGCCGACCAGCAGGGCGACGCCGACGGTCAGCCGCGTCGCAGGCGTCGTGGCCGTCGTGGCCGCGGTCGCGGTCGGGGCGAGCAGCAGAACGACGCCGACGACGAGAACGACTCGGACGACACCGAGGACGAGCAGACCGGCGACATCGCCGACACCAACAGCAACAACACGGACGCCAGCGACTCGTCCGACGACAACGCCGACGCCGAGGACGAGGACGAGCCGGAGGGCGCGAGCCGTCGCCGCCGTCGTCGTCGCCGTCGCAAGGTGGCGGGCGACACCGCCGAGGCCGAGGCCGCCACCACCACCGAGGACGACCCGCCGAACACCGTCGTGCACGAGCGCGAGCCGCGGAACAAGAGCCGCAGCCGCGCCACCGCCGTCGACGAGGTGCAGGGCATCACCGGTTCCACCCGGCTCGAGGCCAAGCGGCAGCGCAGGCGGGACGGTCGCGAGGCCGGCCGGCGTCGTCCGCCGATCCTGACCGAGTCGGAGTTCCTGGCCCGTCGCGAAGCGGTGGACCGGGTGATGGTGGTGCGCGAGAAGGCGTTCCCGGATCACCCGACCGCCACCCAGGTCGCGGTGCTCGAGGACAACATCCTGGTGGAGCACTTCGTCACCAGCACCGGTTCCGCATCGATGGTCGGCAACGTCTACCTCGGCAAGGTGCAGAACGTGCTGCCCAGCATGGAGGCGGCGTTCGTCGATATCGGCCGCGGCCGCAACGGCGTGCTGTATGCGGGCGAGGTGAACTGGGAGGCCGCCGGTCTCGGCGGTAAAGAGCGCAAGATCGAGCAGGCGCTCAAGCCCGGCGAGCTCGTGCTGGTCCAGGTCTCCAAGGATCCGGTCGGGCACAAGGGCGCTCGACTGACCACGCAGATCAGCCTGGCCGGTCGCTTCCTGGTGTACGTGCCGGGTGGCACGTCTACCGGGATCAGCCGCAAGCTGCCCGACACTGAGCGCAAGCGGCTCAAGGAAATCCTGCGCGACATCGTCCCCAACGACGCCGGTGTGATCATCCGCACCGCGTCCGAGGGCGTCGCCGAGGACGAGCTGGCCCGCGATGTGGAACGGCTGCAGGCGACTTGGCGCACCATCGAGAAGGCCGCCGAAGGCAAGAACGACGGTCAGCCCAAGACGCTGTACGAAGAGCCCGACCTGCTGGTCAAGGTGATTCGCGACCTGTTCAACGAGGACTTCTCCAAGCTCGTCATCGAGGGTGAGCGGGCCTGGAGCACGGTCGAGAAGTACATCGGCACCGTCGCGCCGGAGATGCTCGCCCGGGTTTCCCGGCACGAGAACAACGGCGTCGACGTGTTCGAGGCCTACCGGATCGACGAACAGCTCGCCAAGGCGCTCGATCGCAAGGTGTGGTTGCCCTCGGGCGGCACCCTGGTGATCGACCGCACCGAGGCGATGACGGTGGTCGACGTGAACACCGGCAAGTTCACCGGTTCCGGCGGCAGCAACCTGGAAGAGACGGTCACCCGCAACAACCTGGAGGCGGCCGAGGAGATCGTGCGCCAGATGCGGTTGCGCGATATCGGCGGCATGATCGTCGTCGACTTCATCGACATGGTGCTCGAGTCGAACCGGGACCTGGTGCTGCGCAGGCTCACCGAGGCACTGGGCCGGGATCGCACCCGGCATCAGGTGTCCGAGGTGACCTCGCTCGGCCTGGTGCAGATGACCCGTAAGAAGCTGGGCACCGGTCTGGTCGAGGCGTTCTCGACCACCTGTGAGCACTGCCATGGGCGCGGCATCCTGGTGCACGCCTACCCGGTCGAGCCGTCCTCCGGCGACGACGGGGGTGCGCGGGGCGTGGCTCGGGAAACCGGATCGCGTCGCCGCCGTGGCCGCGACAAGGGTGCGGCACCTGCCGCGCCGGTCGTCGCGACCAACGGGACCGCGCCGGTGGAGTCCGAGGAGGAAATCGCCGTCAAGCGGGCGCATCCGGTCGCGTTGGCGATGGCCGCGCATCACGGTGATGCGGACGAGGACGAGTCGGGTGTGGTCACGGACGAGTCGGTGACAGACCCGGACGAGTCGATCGCCGCGGCCGGTGAGTCGGTGGCGGTCGAGCCGCTCGAGACCGAGGTCGTCACGGACGAGGCCGAGGTGGTCACGGACGAGGTCGTCGAGGACCCGGAGGCCGAAACTGTCGAGACCGCACCGGTTGTCGAGACACCGGCGGCTCCTGCGGAATCGGTGGCACCGCCTGCTGCGGATCGCGTGGTAACCAACGGTGCGCCGGAACCGGCACCGCGCACGAGCCGGCGGCGCAGGGTCGCCCGTTCGGCCGCCGCTCCCGCTGCGGACAGCAGTGGTGCGGTGTTCGTACTGCCGACCCCGGAGCAGGCTCCCGCACCCGCCGTCGACTTCACCGCCGACGTCCCGGTCGAGGTGCCGGTCCGCAGGCCGCGGCGTCGTGCCGTCGGCCGTCCCGCGGGCCCGCCGCCAGCGGAGTAGTAGCAGCTGATCTGACAGCCTCGACGCGGCCGGTCACACCCTCGGGTGGGATCGGCCGCGTCGTTGGGTGACGGGCACGCTGAGCCGTTTTACGACCGTGCTCAGGGCGTCCACCGCGGCACCGGAAACGCACCGGACTCCCGGCGGAAAAGGGTTGCTCGCAGGCTGCCGACGGGCGGATTGTGTCGCTGAAGGGGTGCTCTGGTAACCTAGGTCGGTCGCTGCCTGGCGATGGGCGTTATACCACGCCCCGCGCAGCAAGCCAGCCAAGAACATCTCGCGTCGCGCAGTTGTGTCGCGAGAAGAAACATGACTGTACTTAATCGAGTGGAGGAAGCCGACCGATGGCAACGTACGCGATCGTCAAGACCGGCGGAAAGCAGTACAAGGTCGCGGTCGGTGACCTGGTGAAGGTCGAGAAGATCGAGGGCAAGCCGGGTACTTCCGTCGCCCTGGATCCGGTTCTCGTCGTTGACGGGGCCGACCTGACCACCGACGCCGCGAAGCTGGCCAAGGTCTCCGTGGCCGCAGAGGTCGTCGAGCAGACCAAGGGCCCGAAGATCCGCATCCACAAGTTCAAGAACAAGACCGGCTACCACAAGCGTCAGGGTCACCGTCAGCCGCTGACGGTCATCAAGGTCACCGGCATCAAGTAAGACATCCCGAGGAGATTCAGCTATGGCACACAAGAAGGGTGCGTCCAGCTCCCGGAACGGCCGCGATTCCAACGCCCAGCGCCTCGGCGTCAAGCGTTTCGGCGGCCAGAAGGTCAACGCAGGCGAGATCCTGGTGCGTCAGCGCGGAACCCACTTCCACCCCGGCGTGAACGTCGGTCGTGGCGGTGACGACACCCTGTTCGCCCTCGCGGCGGGCGCGGTCGAGTTCGGCACCAAGCGCGGACGCAAGACCGTCAACATCGTCGTCCCGGAGCCGGTCGAGGCCTAGGCCTAACCTCTCCAGACAACAGCCGAGCGGGTCAGGGTCGCCACCCTGGCCCGCTTTCGCGTTTTCCGAAGACAGGGCGCGTTTCTGGATGACAGAGCGCGTTTCACACAGACATCACCGCGTTTCACCGACGCACCACTGCGATCGACCAGTCCTGAAGGAGGATGATTCGGAAATGTCCAAGTTCATCGACCGTGTCGTACTGCACGTGCGTGCCGGCAAAGGCGGACACGGGTGTGCTTCGGTACTCCGCGAGAAGTTCATGCCGCTCGGCGGACCCAACGGTGGCAACGGTGGCAACGGCGGGGACGTGATCCTCGAGGTCGACCCCAACGTGCATACCCTGCTCGACTTCCACTTTCACCCGCACGCGAAGGCGGGCAACGGCAAGCCGGGCGAGGGCAGCAACCGTGACGGCAAGCAGGGCGTCGACCTGCTGCTCAAGGTGCCCGACGGCACCATGGTGCTCGACGGCGACGGCAAGGTCCTGATGGACCTGGTCGGCGCGGGCAACCGGTTCATCGCCGCCCGTGGCGGTCGCGGCGGACTCGGCAATGCCGCGCTCGCTTCGAAGGCGCGCAAGGCCCCCGGCTTCGCGCTGCTCGGCGAGGACGGCGACGAGGTCGATCTGGTCCTCGAGCTGAAGTCCGTCGCCGATGTCGGCCTGGTCGGCTTCCCGTCCGCGGGCAAGTCCTCGCTGGTGTCGGTGCTGTCGGCGGCCAAGCCGAAGATCGCTGACTACCCGTTCACCACCCTGGTGCCGAACCTCGGTGTGGTGCTCAGTGGCGACACCACTTTCACCGTCGCCGACGTGCCCGGCCTGATCCCCGGTGCCAGCGAAGGCCGCGGCCTCGGCCTCGACTTCCTGCGGCACCTGGAACGTTGTGCGGTACTCGCGCATGTGGTCGACTGCGCCACCCTCGAACCCGGTCGCGATCCCGTCTCCGACGTGGACGCACTGGAAGCCGAGCTCGCGGCCTACCGACCGGCGCTGAGCGCCGACGCCGACCTCGGCGACCTGGCCGATCGGCCGCGCGTGGTCATCCTGAACAAGATCGACGTGCCGGATGCGGCCGAGCTGGCCGAGATGGTCACCGCCGAATTCACCGCACGCGGCTGGCCGGTCTTCGAGATCTCGGCGGTGAGCCGAGAAGGCTTGCGGCCCTTGACCTTCGCGCTCGCCGACCTGGTGCTGAAGTACCGTGAGGCGCATCCGAAGGCGGCGCCCGCGCGTCCGGTGATCCGCCCGATCGCGGTCAACCAGACCGGTTTCAGCGTGATCGCGGACCCGCAGGAGCCCGGCGGCTTCATCGTGCGCGGCTCGCAGCCCGAGCGCTGGGTGGTTCAGACCCAGTTCGACAACGACGAGGCCGTCGGCTACCTCGCCGACCGCCTTGCCCGCCTCGGCGTCGAAGACGAACTGGTCAAGCAGGGCGCCGAGCCCGGCGCCCCGGTGACCATCGGCAACGTGACCTTCGAATGGGAGCCACAGATCTCCGCAGGCATCGACATGGTGCCCACCGGCCGCGGCACCGATATCCGCCTGGAACAAGACGATCGGATCAGCGCCGCCGAGCGCAAGCACGCCTCGCGGGTGCGGCGTGGGTTGGTGAAGGACGACGAGGAGTAGCCGTGCGCGCTTCCCGTCACTGCGGCGAGAGTCCGCGCCATTCCGGCGTGGGCCGGATTCGAGTGGTGGCTCGGCCGTGCGGGATCCCTGCCCAATCGCGGCGTTCGCCGATATGACAGTGGAATCGGTGATTGCGAAGCTCGTGATGGCGAGCTCGGGTTTGGTCGAGCTGGTGATGGCGAGGTCGGGCTTGGTTGAGTCGGTGACGGCGGGTTCGGTGGCGGTTGGGCCGGTGACTGCGGGGGCAACTTCGGTCGAGCCGGTGACGGTAGGTTTGGTGTCGGCGAGTTCTATTGCTGCGCAGGGAGTTCGATTGCGATGACAGTGAGTTCTGGTGCTACCGAGTCGGATTCGGGTCTGAGTGAAGCTCGGCTGGCGATCGCGTCGGCCCGGCGGGTCGTGGTGAAGATCGGGTCGTCGGCGCTGACCAGCTTGAAGGGCGGGCTCGATATGGCACGCCTCGATCTGCTCGCTGATGCGGTGGAGGCGCGGATGCGCGCGGGATCCGATGTGGTGGTGGTGTCTTCGGGCGCGATCGGTGCGGGGATCGCGCCGCTCGGACTGAGCAGCCGCCCCCGCGATCTGGCCACCAAACAGGCTGCTGCCAGCGTCGGTCAGCTCGCACTGGCGCACGCGTGGGGCACCTCGTTCGCCCGTTATGGCCGCACGGTCGGCCAAGTGCTGTTGAGCGCGGACGATTTCGCCCGCCGCGAGAATCATCGCAACGCACAGCGCACACTGGACCGCCTTCGTTCCCTCGGCGCGATCGCCGTGGTGAACGAAAACGACACTGTCGCAACGGAAGAGATCCGCTTCGGCGACAACGACCGCCTCGCCGCCCTGGTCGCCCACCTCGTCGGCGCCGATGCCCTCGTCCTGCTCTCCGACGTCGAAGGCCTCTACGACGGCGACCCACGCAAGGGCGCAGCGACTTTCATCCCCGAGGTACACGGCAGCGCCGACCTGGACGGCGTAATAGCAGGCAGCGGTGGCGCTCTCGGCACCGGCGGCATGGCATCCAAGCTCTCCGCCGCCCGCCTGGCCGCCGACGCAGGCGTCCCCGTCCTCCTCGCCGCAGCCACCTCCGCCGCAGATGCCCTCACCACCGGCACCGTCGGCACCGCCTTCGCCCCCCGCCCAACCCGCCTGTCCGCCCGCAAGTTCTGGGTCCGCCACGCCGCCGACAGCCGAGGCGCCCTCCTGATAGACGACGGCGCCGCAACCGCAGTAGCCAACCGCCGCTCCCTACTAGCAGCAGGCATCACCGCCCTACGAGGCCGCTTCTACGGCGGCGACGTAGTAGACCTAATCACCACCACCAACCGCCTGGTAGCCCGCGGCGTAGTTGCCTACGACAGCACCGAACTAACCACCATGCTCGGCCACACCACCGCCGACCTCCCAGAAACCATGCAACGCCCAGTAATCCACGCCGACGACCTCGTCAACATCTAACCCACCCACTTCACGTACGAAGCATCCACTCGACGCAGCCTGCAACCTACGTGTGGGCGCGTCGTGTGGCGTACCCGGCTGTAGGCGCGCGTCAGGTGCGTGATGTCGTGTTGCTGAGGTGGTCATCTGCTGTGGTGGCGTTGAGAGAGTTTTCACGATCGAGCAGAGTCGAATGGTTGTTGGTGAAGATCGTTTAGTGACCATATGACTCTGCTCGATGCTCGTGTTGTGTGCCGCGCCCGGCTTTGGGCGCATGTCATGTGCGCGATGTCCCTGGCGGGGGCAAGGGGCTCAGTTAAGTTGCGCGCTAATGGATTTGGCACGCGTCAATTACTTCTGTGAGGGCACAACTCCGGGTTGGTTTGTGGTGGAGGGGGGTTGCTGTTGGTCTTCTGCTGGGATCGGGCCTGTGACGCCTGGTTGGCCGCCTGGATCTGGCAGGGGGACAGGCGGTTGCACCGGGCCGGGGGGCGGAGCTGGTTGCGCCGGGGGTGGTGGTGGAGGCGCGTGCTCGGTCGACGGTGGGGGAGGCGTCTGCTGAGTTGGTGGAGGCGGTGGTGCCTGTTGTGGTGGCGGAGCAGGTGCCGGTTGCGTCGTCGGCGGAGCCTGCTGAGGCGGCGGGGCCTGCTGGGTCGGCGGTGCGTCAGGGGTCGGCGGTGCGGGCGGGGGTGGCTGGTGGGTCGGTGGGGCCTGCTGTGTGGTCGGCGGTGGTGTCGGCTGTGGGTCGGGGACCGGGTGTGGCGGCGTTGTAGTGCTTGGCGGCGCTTGGGATTCCGGAACCGATGGGGCGGGGGTCGGGGGGTGACCGTTCGGCTGGGCCGGTGGGCTCTGTGGCGGCGTGTACTCGGGCACAGTCGGTGGTGCAGGGCGACGTTGTTGTGGGGCAGTGGGGGCGGGCTTGACTTCGGCCGAGGCCTCTGGCGGGGCGGGCAGCGCCGGAACGGCTTTGCCTGCCATCCCATACGCCGGTTTGTACACCATGTTCATCGCCAGTACGGCTTCCTGCCGCAGTGCTTCCTCGGCCATCTTCGCGTCGATGACGTGCGCGGCCTCGAGCAGTCGCGCTACCGCGCCGATCGGCCCGGACGAGCCGGGCGGTGCGACCGCGATCTTGACCGCCTCGGCTGCCGCGGCTACTCCGCCGAGCCTGGCGCCCACTTGCCCCATGACCGCGGCGAGTTCATCCGCCGAGGCCGCGAAGCTCCGGATGCTGGCGAACGCGGCGTCGGCCGTCGCGCCCTTCCATTCCATCGAGTTCATCACTCGGTCCACGCTGCCGCGGGTGAGCGGGAACGAGGTGCTGAGCGTGCCTGCCACCTCCAGCCACGCGACCGAGGCACGCAGGACCTGTGCCGCGTCGATCTGCTGGGTCTTGGCGTAGATCTCTTCGTGGCGCATCGACTCGAAATGTTCCATCGAGCTGATGTAGTCGGGATCGTTTCCGGTCATCGCGGCAGCCTCGATGCGACGGCGCGCAGGGCGGCGGCGTTGGCGGCGTCTGCTTCTTCTAGTAATCCGCCGCTGATCAGGAAGGCTTCTTTCATCCGGTAGGCGGCCTCGATGTAGTGATCCAGCAACGTAGCGGCATCCCGTGCTTTGTGATTGAACCCGGCCTGTAATTGTTGCGCCGACACGAATCCGCCGAATCCGCCCAGTTCCGCGGCGGTTTCGAGGCGTTGCTGCAGTTGGATCAGTCGTTCGGCCTGCTGGTCGTACATCTCGGCGCACCGTCGCGCCGCGGCCGGATCGAATTGGACGGTGCCTGCCTGGGCCGCTTGCTTGAACCGGACGATATCGGCTCGGCTGGTCTCGATCGTCATCGCACACCCCTGAGATGGTCGGTCAGCCTCAGACTAGCCCGTGGCCGCTGCCGCGGGCAGCAGTGGTTATCGGTCGGCATCGGAATTCACGGCTGGATGCGCTTCTGCAGTTGCGCGCCGATCTGTTCGGCCGAGGCGGGCGTGATGTGGACTTCCTTGCCCGCCCTGATCAGGTAACGTCCGTCGCCTTTGACGTCGAACCAGGTGTAGTGGATCGGCGGCGCCGGCGTGGGCTGGTCCAGTGCGGGCTCGATCCGGATATGTCCTTCCGCGCTGTGCGGTTTCAGCAGCAGCTTGCGGATGCGTGGTGCCGTCGGCTGCCGTGCGACCACCGTCTCCTCGTCCCGGACGGCGTCCGTCGGCGCGACCCGCGCGGGTTCCCGGCCGGGCGGTGCGTCGGGCAGCAGACCGGCGATCCGGGTGCCCAGCTTGCCGCTGTGCCCGATCGAGAGACGAACGCGCCCGCCGAAATCCGGCGTCGAGCCGGGCTCCTGCACCGCGAGCACGGCCCGATCGAAGATCGCGGCGGCGAGCAGCCTGATCTCACTGCCCGGCGTGTGCGTGCCACCGATCGCGACGATCCTGGTGTGCGGTGCGGCGAGAATGCGCAGGCAGGCGCTGAGATCGGGGTCGGCGCGCAGCGGCAGCCGTTCGTTCAGCGTCGCGCGCAGCCGGTCGGCCTCGTCCTCGGTGCGCGGCGTCTCCAGGATGCGCAGCGGATACGGGTGCCGGTCCTGGTCGGTTTCGCGCCAGAGGTGGGCGAACTCGTCCGGAGTGAAGGTCCAACTCACCGCCCGAATCACATCCTCACGACACACCACCGAAACTGCTTTGTAGCTTAACGGTCGTCGCTCGCTGGGGCGGTTGCCGCACCGAGCACCTAGGATTGTGGGCTAACACTGCGGTGAATTCTCGGATATATCCATACAACCCCTTATGTTTGCTCGTTTGCTCGGCTCGACGGGTCGGAGCGCTGTGCTGCGACACGATGATCAGGGGTGATGGGAGCATGCCGTGCAGGTGCTTGGACCGTGGACCGATATCGCGACGATCGCCGCCGTCGGCGGCGGTAAAGCGCGCGGCCTGCACCGCCTGCGGCAGTGCGGGTTTCGGGTCCCGGACTGGACCGTGCTCGGCACCGACGTCTTCGCGCGATTCACCGCGGAGACCGATCTCCTGCGAAAAGTGACCGAGGTCACACAGCTGGATGACCTGGATGCGACACTCGTCGCCGCTGCCGCGTTGCGTGCCGAGATCGTCGCGGCGCCGCTGCCCGCCGAGGTTTGTGAGCTGATCGCCGACACCTACGCGCGGCTCGGCGGCCCGATCGCGGTGCGCTCGTCGGTCGTCGCCGAGGACGGCCCTGAGCACTCGTACGCGGGCCAGTTCGATTCCTTTCTGAACGTCAACGGCATCGACGCGGTGCTCGACCGGGTGCGCGACTGCTGGGCGTCGGCGTTCTCGGAACGATCGCTGCGCTATGCCTTCGCCAACAAAGAGCCGAGGGCGGGCGCGGTCGCCGTTGTGCTGCAACGGTTGATCGCGGCGCGGGCCAGCGGCGTGCTGTTCACGGCCAACCCGATCAGCGGCGCGCGCGACGAACTGGTCATCAGCGCGGTCTACGGGCTCGGTGAGGGCCTGGTGTCGGGTGCGGTGGACGCCGACTCGGTGGTGGTCGACAAATCCTCCGGCGCGGTGCTGGAAACCGTACTGGGGGACAAGGATCGGTCGTATGTGGTCGAAGGCGAGCAGGGTTACACGATCAGCGATATCGACCCGGCACGTCGCGAACTGCCCGCGCTGACCGACGCGGAGATCGCCGAGGTCGCCGAACTGGGCCGCAAGGTGGAGGCCGAGTTCGACGCCCCGCAGGACGTGGAATGGGCGATCGACGATGACGGGCTCTGGTTCCTGCAGTCGCGCCCGATCACCACCGCGCTCGGTGCTCGGCCCGGCGCGATCATCCGCGGCGCGGGCGAGGCGGTTCCGGACGGCGAACAGCGAATCTGGGACAACTCCAACATCATCGAGAGTTTCAACGGCCTCACTTCCCCGCTGACCTACACCACCGCCGCCGACATCTACGGCCGGGTGTATCACGGTTACGCGAAATCCCTACGAGTCCCCGACGCGCAACTGCGGCAGACCGAGCGATGGACTCCGGTGCTACTCGGCTACTTTCACGGCCGCGTCTACTACAACCTGCTGCACTGGTACCGCATGGTGGGCATCGCGCCGGGCTACCCGCTGAACCGCAAGGTGCTGGAGGCCGCGCTCGGTGTGGACGAGCCGCTGGCCGACGAGGTCGCGAAGACGTTGCGCCCGTTCACTTTTGGCAATCCGTTGAGTCGACTGCGGTCGCGCTCGCTGACCACCTTCACGTATCTGCGTCGATTGTTCGGCATCGACGACATCGTCGGACAGTTCATGACCGACTTCTATCGCGTCTACGACGAATACGACGCGATCGACTACACCGCCCTGTCCGGCGCGGAAGCCTACGCGGCCTACCGAAAAGTCGATCGCGACCTGGTCGAACGCTGGGGCCCGTTGATGGTGCTCGACGCAATCCTGCTGACCTGCACCGGATTGATGTTCCTACTGACCAAGCTGCTGCTGCCGAAAGCGCCGGAGTGGTTCCTGTACGCGGTGGTCGGCCCCGGCGCCGATGTCGAATCCGCCGAACCCGCCCGCGCGATGAAGTCGCTCGCCGACGCGGCGCGCATCGATCCTGAACTGACCGCCCTGGTGAATTCGACCGCGCCGGAACAGATCTACCCGGCACTCGCGGACCACCCGGACTTCCGCGACAAGGTCGACGACTACATCGATCGCTACGGCTACCGAAGCCTCGACGAACTCAAACTGGAAACACCGGACCTGCGCGAAGATCCGGCAGGCCTGTTCGTCATGCTGCGCAGCGCATTGCCCGACGCACCGCTCGGCCACCACGACGAGGCCGAGGAATACCTCGGCACCCACCTGCACGGCTTCCGCCGCCGAATCTATGAACGGTTGCGCGGCAGGGTTTCTCGCTGCGCTGCGCACCGTGAGCGACTCCGGTTCTGCCGGACCAGGGCTTTCGGCATGGTCAAGCGGATGATCCGAGTGATGGGCCGCGACCTGGCCGAGCGCGGCGTCATCGACGAGTTCTCCGACGTGTTCTACCTGACCGTGCAGGAGCTGCGCGGCTGCTACGACGGCGCCGACACCGCGGACCTGTGCGACCTCGTCGGCACACGAAAAGCGCAGCGCGCCAAGGACGCCGGACTGGTCGCGCCGGCCAGGTTCGTCACCACCGGGGCGACGTTCGGCCGCGCCGAGCTGGCCGGGCAGGGCTGGGTGCCGATCACCGATACTCCGGCGGCCGAAGCCGGGACGGTGTTCACCGGCACCCCGTCGGCCTCCGGGATCGTCGAGGGGACCGCCGTCGTCGTCGACGAGCCGCGCGACGTGGCGGGCGGCATTCTGGTGGCATATCGGACCGATCCCGGCTGGGTGGCCGCGCTGCCCTCGGCGTCGGCGCTGGTCATCGAGCGTGGCAGCCCGCTCACCCATGTCGCGATCGTGGCGCGGGAACTCGGGGTGCCGACGGTGGTCCAGGTCAAGGACGTGACCAAAAAGGTACGGACCAGTATGCGGATTCGGGTCGATGGCACACACGGAACGGTTACTGTGCTGGCCGAAGGAGATGTCCGCGATGGATCATGACAAAGACGTTGCGGCCGTACGTGATTGGCTAGCCGACCCGGCCGGGCAGGCTGGGATCCACTTGGCCGACGAGGCCGACGGCTGGGCGTATCGAAGCTATCCCGAACTGGCCGAACAGACCTGGTCGATCGCCGCCCTCATGCGGCAGCACGGGATGGGCAGCGGCGACGGCGCCTGCGTGATCATGCCGACCGGGTTCCCCTGCGTCGCGGCGTTCTACGCGGTCTGGGCGTGCGGCGGAGTGTTCACGCCGGTCGCGCCGCCGATGTTCGGCGACCTGGACCAGATCATCGCCCACATCGCCGCGATCCTGGTCCAGGCGAAGCCGCGACTGGTGGTCACCTCGATCGAATTCGAGCAGCTCGTGCGGCAGGCGGCGACGGCGGCGGGCCGCACCGACGAACCGCTGGTGATCGACGCGTCCACGCTGCGCCCGTGCCCGCCCGAGCAGCGCGTGTTCGGCGAGCCCGACGAATGCGCGCTGCTGCAATTCACCTCCGGCTCCACCGCCGCCCCGCGCGGCGTGCGGGTGAGCTGGCACAACCTGGCCAACAACATCGCGATGATCTCCGCGCTGATCGAGTGGTGCGACGGCGAGGCGATGGTGTCCTGGCTGCCGCTGTATCACGACATGGGTCTGGTCGGCGCGTTCCTCACCACCGTCACCAACCAGGGCGATCTGTACCTGATGCGGCCGGACCAGTTCGTGCGCGAGCCCGCGCGCTGGCTGCGCGCGATGGCGCACGCCCAGCACTCGCCGTCGCCGTCGTTCGCGCTCGGCTATGTGGCGCATCGGGTTTCGCCGGCGGAGATCGCCGACCTCGACCTGTCCGGTTGGCGCACGCTCGCCGTCGGTTCCGAGCCGGTCGAGGTGGCCGACCTCCAGTCGTTCGCGAACCTCACCGGCCCCCTTGGCTTTTCGATGAGCGCCTACACGCTGGCCTACGGGTTGGCCGAGTCGACGCTGATGGTGACCTCCTCGGCGCGGCATCGCCCGATCACCGCCCTGCGCATCGACACCCCGACGCTGCGTTTCGGCGAACCCGTCACCATCCTCGACCGGGAGTTGCTCGACGACACCCATCGCGTCGACGGCGCGGGCTGGATCACCGGTCTCGGTTACTCGACAGCCGAATCCACAGTGACGGTGGTCGATGCGGACGGGCACGAACTGCCGGACGGCACGCTCGGCGAGATGGTGGTGGTCGGCGACTCGGTGGCGCTCGGCTACTCCGACGATTCGGACGGTGCGTCGACGAGGATCGCCGGCGGCAAGCTGTACTCCGGCGATGCCGGATTCCTGCACCGCGGTGAGGTATTCGTGCTCGGCCGGATGGGGTCGAGTGTGAAGGTGCGCGGGCGTTCGGTGTTCATGGAGGACATCGAGTCCCGTGTTGCGCAAGAAACCGGGATCACCAAGGGCAAACTCGCGGCCGTCGCGATCACCGAACCGGGCGAGCAGGGTATCGCGTTGTTCGCCGAGTCCAAGCCGGGTGACTGGATTCCGGAGGCGCGCAAGATCATTCGTGGCGAGTTGGGGCCTGCGCAGACGGTCACCATCGTCACCGGTCCGCGTGGCATCATTCGGCGCACGTCGAGTGGTAAGCCGCGTCGCCGGTACATGTGGGAGCAGTTCCGCAGTGGGGCATTGGCGGACGCGGTTGTGCACGCGGCAGAGGACCCTTCCAGCGAAACGCTTCGTCATTCCGGCGAAAGCGGGAATCGAGTCGTGCCTGACGACGTGACTCGGATCCGTCGTTCGCCTGGAAGGCAGCAGGCTCGGATCGCAGACGATGCGCCCGTGCCGACGCTGACCGCCGAGCGGGTCGGTCAGTTGCTCGACGCCGCGCTGGAAAGCGTGGCAATTCCATCGAATTCGACCGTGCTGTTCGAGGGATCGCTGGCCGAGGGCTTCGGGAACGAAGGCTCCGACGTCGATCTCCTGGTACTCGCACCCGGCGATGAGGAACTACCCACGCTGCCGACCGTGCTGTTCATCGACGGCCGCCGGGTCGAGGTGCGTACTCGCTCGGAGTCCCAACTCCGGCGGCAGCTCGAACAGGTGGCGAAAGCCGCCACCGTGACCGAGCTCGACGAGGATCTGCCCAACCGGTGCCAGCGATTCCTGCGGGCGACAGTAGTCCGATCAGGCACTCCGGATGTCGACGAATTGCGCACGCTGCTACCACATTCCACGTTCACGACACTGGTCGCGGACTGGTGGACCGCCCGAGCCGAGCAGGCTCTGCGATATGCCATCGCGCTGCGCACACTGAAGTCGCGCGACGAGGCGATCGACTGGGCACGCAACGGCCTCCTGCAGGCCATCAAGGGCTGGGCCGCCCGGCGCGGCGAAAGCTACCTCGAAACCAAATGGCTGCCACAGCAACTGGATCGGATCGGCAGTGACGAACTCATCGACCGTTACCGCGATCTCAGCGATCCGGGGGCATGGGCGGGCGGCGATTCGACACGGACCTATGGCGACGCGCTGCCCGGCGTGCTCGGTGACGCGAAGGCGCGGGCCCTGTCCGAGCAGGCGACCTGGGCGCAAGTCTTCGAACTCGCCACCGACCTCGGTGTCGAGGGTGTCATCGACGATCCCGACCAGCTGCTGTTCGCGCGAGTGCCCGGCGTCACCACCTGGGCCATCGGCCAGCGCGTGCACGTGATCCGCGGCGACAGTGACGTTTTCGTCCTCTCGGACAGCGGTGCCCGCGCGTGGCGCTCGGTGGTGTTCCGCCATTCCCTCGCCGCGGTACTGGGCCGCCAGCAGCACGACAGTACCGCCGAACTGGCCGAGTTCCTCCGGCTGGGCTTCGTCGGATTGCAGTGGCGCCGTGGCGAAGTCCTGACACCGGCACTGGCCATGTGCAAACCGGTGCGCCCGTACACGCCGGTGGCGTCCACGCTGGCCCCCGCCCTCGGTGTCACCGGTGCCGCACGCGACGACGCGATCGCGACCCTCTCACCGCTGCCCGCGCGCCGGTTCACCGAGTGCGCGATGAGCCTGGTGTGGTCGAACATCGTGCTGGAGAACGCTCGTGAAGACCTGGCGGGTGCGGTCAAGAACGATCAGGGCGCCGTTGCCGATATCGCCGCGCACCGAATGATCGCGATGGGCGTGCGGGTCGTGTTGTCCGCCTTCGGCATTCACCCGCTGCCTGCCGACGTCGCACCGTCGGCCACCCTCCGCCGGCTGCTGCCCTCGCACGCCCTGCGTCGCGACGACCTGCTCGCGCGACTGGATGCGGCTCGGCAGGTGCGGTTCTCGGCGATCGATGACACCGCCACCGGCCTCGCGGTCCTCGACGACTTCGTCACGCTGGTGCGCTCGGTCGCCGCGGATCCCGACGCCACGAACTTCCCCGCCTCGTTCGACTCCCGCGACCAGTGGCGGCGCACCCTGGCCATCGGCTACGACTGGCTGCGTATCGCAGGCTATCTCGACACCGACCTGCCGCTCGACGAGGCCCGCGACCTGCTGACCTCCGGCGGACAGCAACCACACCTACGCGACGGGGCACAGTCATGACCGCCGTCGCCGCCGAGGTGGCAGAGCGGGTACGCAAGCTGGTGCACGCCATGGCACCTGATCCCCAGGCCTCGACCGGCGATAGCCGACGACTCATCGAGGACATGGGTTTCGACTCACTGCGCTTGATGGAACTGACCGTCGTGCTGGAGCGGTCGTTCGGGCTGCCGCGCTACAAGCCTGAGCAATTGCTCGGCGTTCGCAGGGTGGGTGAGGTCATCGATCTGGTCACAGCCTCGTTGGCTGCGGGAGACCAGCCATGAGCGAATTCCAGCGAGTGGGCCACACGTGCAATACAACCCCCGCGCATCGTGGAACCGAGCTTCAGCGTGGTGGCGCCGCGAGCGCGCGTGAGCGAGTGCTCCGTAGTGGATCTCCGCGTATGACGGAGCCGAGTGTCAGTGCGGTGGCGTCATGAGCGCGCGCGACACCGTATTGGTCACCGGTGCAACGGGACTCGTCGGCGCGGAGGTGGTGGCTCGGCTGGCCGCCGCGAGCCGCCCGGTCGCCGCTGTGCTGCACAGCAATTCGTCGATCGTCCGCAACGACGGCACCGTCCTCGGCGCGGGCAGCCCGGTCGCGGGCGACATCCGTGGCCCCGGATTCGGCCTGTCCCAGCGTGATTCCGCCGACCTGTCCGAACGCGTCGGCATGATCGTGCACTGCGCGGCCACGACGGCGTTCGACGCCGGTGATACGGACTACCACGAACTCAACGTGCAGGGCACCGCCAACGCGGTCGCGCTGGCCCAGGCCTGGGATATCCCGCTCGTGCACGTCAGCACGGCCTACGTGTGCGGGCGGCGCGGCGGCGTCATCGGCGAGGACGAGCTCGACGCGGGCCAGTCTTTCGGAAACGGCTACGAGGAGAGCAAGTTCCGCGCCGAACAACTGGTGCGGGCGGCGGGGGAGCAGGGCATGCGCTGGGCCATCGTCCGGCCGGGCATCGTGACCGGCGCGACCGGCACCGGCGTGATCCGCGAGTACAAGAACCTCTACACCGTCGTCAAGCTCATGGTCGAGGGCAAGCTGCGCTCGCTGCCCGGCCGCTACGACGCGACGCTCTCGCTGGCGCCGATCGATCACGTCGCCGACGTGATCGCCGCGGTCGTACTGGATTTCGACTCCGCCACCCACCGCACCTTCCACGCGCTCGGTCAGGACACGCTGTCGCTGCGCGAGGTGTCCGATGTGCTCGCCGAATACCCTTCGTTCGAGGTGGCGACGTTCGTGCCCGCGGCGACTTTCCGCGAGGACGATCTCGGCGCCATCGAGCGGGAGTACTACCGGCGCATCGGCTCGCTCTACACCAGCTACTTCGAGCGGCGGCTCACCTTCGACACGGCGAATGCCGAAGTGCTGCTCGGCAAACCACCACCATCGACCGGCAAGGAGTATCTGCGGGTGCTGCTGGACTACTGCCTGGAATCCGGGTACCTCGGCGTGCCGTTGCCGTCGATCGAAGAAGTGCTGGCAGGCAATGACTCCGGCGGGGCGGAACGGTGAACGCCCCGCTGCGCGAGCTGCTCACCGCGCTGACACCGCAGCAGGAAAAGGTGACGGCCTACGTCGACGACACCTACCTGCGGGAGACCGCCGACCAACTCGACCGCCTCGGTGTCGATGCCGCGAAATTCGCCAGAGAGCACTCGATGCTGCTGCTCAAGCCGGACGCGATCGTCGCACGGTCCGTCGATCCGACGCTGAAATGGCTGGCGGACAATGACTTCCGAGTGGTATCCGCCTTCCGGGTCGCGGCCGACCGGCATTTTGCCCGCGCACTCTGGTACTTCGCCTGGAACATCGCCTCACCCGAACGCAGGCGCCTGGCCGATCTGCTCGTCGGCATTTCGGACGTGCTGGTGCTCGTCGTGCGCGGCGCCGACGCGGAACTCCCTGTCTCCGTGCGTCTTACCGAAGCCAAGGGTGCCACCGACCCCCGTAAACGCAAGCCCGGCGAGCTGCGCTATCTGCTCGGCCGCCACAGCTATCTGCTGAATCTGGTGCATTCGCCCGACGATCCCGCCGACGTGCTGCGGGAGCTCGCCATTTACTTGGACGAGCATCATCGGGCGCGGGTGATCGCGGAGGCAGGCGAGGGCGTCGATCGCTCGCCCGCGGCCCTCTCGATCGCGAACGACCTGTACGCGCAGGCCCCCGCGCGCAGCTTCGACCGTGCCGCCGCGGTCGAGCGAATCCTGCGCGATCTGGCGGCGGCCGGTGCCCCGGCCGATCCCGCCTTCGACCCACAGGCGGACGCGGACTGTGCGCGACTGCTGTATTCCGCCTGGGCCGACGGGCGGGAACTCGATCCGTGGTCGGTGATCGTGCTCGGGTCCTATGTACTCCCGATGCGGGCCGGCACGCAGCCGCAAACGCTGCGACCGGTGACCGCGACAGACTGGCTGGAGGGACGACCGTGACGGCGAACGTGGAAACGGTGAAGACAGCGACTCATCTCCGCACCATCTCGCGTGCGCTGGCGCACCGGTGCGCGGTATCCGAGGTGTTCGTCACCTCGCTGGACACCGTCGCCGAGAACGAGTTCGTGGTCGGCGCCCAGTTACCGCGCATGCACGCCTACTACGGCGACCACACCGGATCGCTTGCCCTGCGGCATGATCCGCTGCTGGTGATGGAGGCCGCAAGGCAGGCGGCCATCGCGCTGAGTCACGAGTTCTACGGTGTCCCCGCCGATATGGCGTTCGTCGTGCGCACGTTCAACGGCACCGGCGCGGACACCGCGGCCTGGGAAATCGGCACCGCCCCGGCCGATCTCGTGATGCGGGCGCGGGTGCCGCGGCGGCACCTGCGCGGCGAGACGGTGAGCGGCGTGGACATGGTCCTCGAAATCGACTGTGCCGACGAGTCGATGATGACCGTCGACGGCTCGTTCTCCTGGATGACGCCGCAGCAGTGGACGGCGCTGCGCGCCGGCTTCCGGAAGAGCCTCGGCCTCGGGCCATTTCTCGGCGCCTCCGCACTCGCCGACCGTGCCGTGTCGGCCGAGGTCGGCCGGGAGAACTGGCGCAATGTCGTGATCGCCGCGCCGCATCTGTCCGGCACCGCCGCGCGCGCCACGCTGGTCCCCGACCTCGGCCACCCGTTTCTGTTCGATCACCAGCTCGACCACGTTCCCGGCAGTCTGCTGATCGAGGCGTGCAGGCAGACCGCATTGGCGATGGTGCTGCACCGGTCACCTCAATTGGAATGTGTCGGAAGCTCTTTCGAGCGGTTCGTGGAATTGGATCGTCCAGCGGAGTGCGTCGCGGAGATCACCGGGCAGCAGGCCGACCGAACCGTGATCCACTGCGAGATCCGGCAGTCCGACGCGGTCGCGGCCGAGGTCGACCTCGAATTCGCCGACGACGAACTGGGTTTCGACGAAGCGGAGGCCGATCACTGATGGGGACCGAGCTGCTCACCACCACCCGATCGTTTCGCCGCCGCCTCGATCTGACGCGACCGGTCGAGCGACGAGACCTGCTGGAGTGCCTGGATATCGCGGTGCAGGCACCGAGCGGCAGCAATCGGCAGCCGTGGCGATTCCTCATCGTGCAGGACGGTGAGACCAAGCAGCAAATCGCCGAGTACTACCGAAAAGGCTTCGCCGCCAACCTGTCCGGACGTACGCCGCGACCCGATCAACTCGGCGATCTCGCGTCCGGCCGCTATCTCGCGGAGCATCTGGCCGAGGTGCCCGCACTCGTACTCGTCTGCTCGCTCGGCCGACTGCCGGAACCCGCGTCGCCGCTGCGGCTGGCGAGCTTCTACGGGTCGATCTACCCCGCGGTATGGAACTTCATGCTCGCCCTGCGCGAGCGCGGGCTCGGATCGTGCCTGACGACCGCGCACCTGGCCTACGAGCGCGAGGTCGCGGACCTGCTCGGCATCCCGTTCGACGAGGTGACCCAGCTGGCCATGCTCCCGGTCGCGCACCTGTTGCCCGGCGGCGACGGGCCGGGGCGGCGCACTCCGGCCGCCGAGGTGACCAGGTGGGATCGGTGGGCGTGACCAACCCGCTGGTGTCGGCCGCGCGCATCGCCCGGTTCACCGCGGTGATGTACAAGCCGCACTACCTGCTGTACGGCGTGCTCTGGGTACTCGCACTGGAGGGCACGGCATCCCTTGTGACACAGCCTGATTCGGCATGGCGACCGACCGGGTCCACCGTGGTCCGGATCGTTGTCGTCGCGTTCGTCCTGCTGTATCTGCGGATGGTCGACGAACAGAAGGATCTCGAATACGACCGCGTGCACAACCCGGACCGCCCGCTGGTGACCGGCGCGGTGAGCGCCGTCGAACTGCGCGTCGCCATGGGTCTCATCGCCATCGGCGCCATCGCGGCCAGCCTCGCCCTATCCGTGGGCTCCGCCGTGATGATCGCTGTCGCAATGGCTTACGGGCTGGCCCTGTGGGGTTTGGAGCGGTTGTTCACCACCGTCCGCACCAACATCCTGGTCAATCTCGTTGTCACCTACCCGGTGCAACTGCTCGTCACCGGCTACATCGTGGTCTCGGCTATCGACACCGGCGAGGTGCGCGCACACTGGGAGGGCGCGGCGGTCGCCGGGATCTTCGCCGGTGCGTTCCTTCAGTTCGAGTTCGCCAGAAAGACCTCGCGCGAACGCCGACCGGACGAGCTGCTGTACTCGAATGCGCTGGGCGCCAAGGGAAGTACTGCGGCCTCGCTGGTATGTGCCTTTGCGGCCGTGCTGTGCGATATCGCGTTGGTGCAGCCGTGGGAGTACTCGCCACCCGGATCACTCATTGCCAGGCTCCCTGCGCTACTGCTGGCGATTCCGGTCTCCGCTGCTTGGACTTTCCTCCGACGGGACAGCACGGACTACCCCGTCCTCCCCGCCGTCGTCTTCATCCTCGCCCTCTACCTCACCCTCATCGCCCAGGCCCTGACCTTGCCGTAGCCGGAAACGTTGCCGGTGCTACGTGCGTGTCCCGCACGAGTAAGCCTCGGGTCTGGTGGAATAGCGCTGGGGAGAGACGCTTCACGCCGATGCGGCGACCGGTCGGCACCGGACGATGAATTACCCAATCGTGCTGAGGAAGGGATTCGTGTTGAGCACCGAGCTGCGGCGAATCATCGGAGGTGGCTGCCTGGTAGTGCTCGCCTGCGGCCTCACGATCGGCAGAGCCCATCCAGCGGTGGCCGACCCCGGTGGCTGCTTCATCGACCGAGGCCTGACCGACGCCGTCGCCCTCTGCCACGAGGGCTACGGCTCCTCCATCCTCGAGGTCGAATGCCTCGGCATCAGCGCCCCGGCCACCCCGGACGGCCCAATATTCGGCCCCTACTCCGGCACCGACTCCGCCTCGGCCGCAGTCGGTCAACCGATGCGCGCCTCCTGTGTGACAAGCAGCGCGCTCGGCATCACCACCCGCGCCTTTGTATCGCCGAGCTAGTTACGGCCGGTAGTCGTTAAAGATCATCATCTTCCGGCTTGTTTTGATCGTCCACTTTCTTGCGTTCTTCCGGAGACAGTTCATCGTAAAAGACTGTGACTTTGAGGCCTTGGCGTGCCTGCTCATCCTTCACTGCTTGCTTCTCTATCAGATATGCCCGATGGTAGAGCTCGTTGATTTTCTTTTCCGTATTATATTCCTCCTTCATTTTGACAGGTTCCTCGGAACGAAACCCTTTCTGATTGTTGTACTCCGTCATGAATTCCACAATGCCCCTGCAGGAGTAGTACCGGTAAGCCCGAAGCATATCCGCGTCGGAGTAGCTGTTGCCACCCTTCGGCCCGAATATTCCGTTGGGGTTCAATACAATGCGCAGGGATCTCAGCATCGGATCGTACCGGTAATCCAACGGGGTCAATTTCTCGCCCTCGTGATAGGCCAGGATCCCTTCATCGCTGAACTGCCTTTGCGCGCCTTCCATATCATCCCGTGGATTTATAGGAGGAGTGCGAACTTTTCCGATATAGCAGAACACGTCGCGCACTCCCTTCACATCATCTGGTACGCGCGCCGGAGCGGCACCGGCAGTACCGGCGATCAGTATCGTCGAGAACCCAGCTATCACCAGCGCGGACCAACGTGCAGCCATCATTCCGTCCTTGATTCGTCGTGGTTCCTGTCAACGGACCGTCGAGATCAATACACACTCGGACAGCGCCACCAGAACTCGGGTCAGGATGTCCGTGTCATCACCTATTCGATGCCGCGCACGCTGTGGATGGGGCCCGAAACTTTCACCTGGTCTCAGATGGAACAAACTTCTCGAACGGACCAGGCCGACCTCCGGTCAGGCGGTGCGTACCGCCGTGACCATCACCGCCGTGTACTGCGCGATGAAGCTGCCGCCCACCTCGTCGATGGCGGTGCCGAGGTCGCCCAGCATTTCGTCCAGCACCGCCTGCGGGAGTTGGGTGGCGACGCCGGTGGTGGCCGAGAACTCCAGCCACTCGGCGCGGGTGTATCGCTGCTCCCAATGGAATTGCTGCTGTTCGGGATCGCCGAAGGTGCCCGCTTCGCGGAGTCCGTCGGCGGCCTTGTCGCATCCTGCGAGATAGATCTGCACCGCCGGGGCCGCGAGCCCGCGGGTGGCGGGGGAGTCGGGGAGCAGTCTGCGATAGACCTCCGCGAAGGCCGCAACGAGTTCCGGCGGTGGCTGCCCAACGTTCCAGAACAAGGCCAACCGGCCACCGGGTCGCAGCACCTCGGCCGCCTTGGCCGCGCCGACGACGGGATCGACCCAGTGCCAGGCTTGCCCGGCAACGACGATATCGAAGGTGCGGCCCGCGGGGTCCCAGGTTTCAAGGGTGGACACCTCGACCTCGGTGCCATGGCGTCGCGCGAAGTCGGCCATCCGCTCGTCCGGTTCGACGCCGAGTACTCGGCAGCCCGCCGCCTGGAACTGCCGGGCGACGATGCCGGTACCGATGCCGACGTCGAGCACATCGCGTCCCGGACTCGCAGCGATGATCGACTGCACCATCGCCTCGGGATAGCGGGGCCGGGAGCGGTCGTAGCGCTCGGCGTCGACACCGAACGACTCCGCCATCGCGCGGGCTTGATGAGATTGTCGGGGAACTGACGGTTGCTCCGACGGTAGAGTGGGCATGCGCCCACTATAAGTGGGCACTTGCCCACTCTTCAACCGATTCGGGCACGCCAACGTAGGGAGAAGTACACGGTGCCAACAGGAGTGGCCATGCGCGACGTGCGCGAGCAGCTGTTCGACGCCGCCGAACGCATCCTGCGCCAGGACGGACCGAGCGCGCTGACCAGCCGCGCGGTCACCACGGAGGCGGGCTGCGCCAAGGGCGTGCTGCACCGGCATTTCGCCGACTTCGACGACTTCCTCGCCGAACTCGTACTCGACCGCATCGCCCGGATCGACCAGCAGGCCACCGCCCTGCGCGAGTCCGCGGGCACCGGCACCGTCGTCGGCAATCTCAGCGGCGCGCTGACGGACGTATTCGGTTCGGTCGCCGTGGCGATCGTCAGTCTGGTCACCTTCCGAGATGAGCTGCGCGCCAGGCTGCGTCGGACCCGGCCGACCGGCGTCCCGCTCTTGGCCGAGGCTACTCAGATGATCGCGTCTTACCTCGGTGCCGAACAGGAGCAGGGCCGGATTGTCGTGGTGGCAGACGTAGATGTGTTGGCGCCCACCCTGATCGGGGCCGGGCATCTGCTGTTCGCCGATCGCAAAGGCACGCCGCCGGAGCCGGCCGCAGTCAGCAGGGTGGTCAACACTGTCATCGCGGGAGCGCTCACGCCTTAAGCGGGCTCGGCCTCGAGAATGTTGTCCGGCGAGACGGTCGGGACCACTCGGGTCAGCCTGAATCCGAAGCGCGCCAGGAACTTCCGGTACTCGTCCGCAGTGCGTTCACGGCCGCCGGTGTTCACCAGCATTTCCAGATCGATGAACTTGCCGGGATGCGGACGGGCGTTCTCCGGGACGACGAGTTCGATAACCAGCAGGCGGGCACCGGGTTTCATCGCCGCGCGGACCGTCGCGAGGATTCGGCCCGCGTCGTCCTCCGGCCAGTCGTGCAGGATGTGCTTGAGGATGTAGGCGTCACCGCCGCGCGGGACCGCGTCGAAGAACGATCCGCGCTCGACCGTGCAGCGCTCGGCCAATCCGAGCTCGGCCAGCCGACTGCTCGCCGACTCGGCCACCTCCGGCAGCTCGAACAGGACACCCTTGGATCGCGGTGCACGGCACAGGATTTCGGCGAGCATCGTGCCCTCGCCACCGCCGACGTCGACGAGGGTCTCGAAGCGCCCGAAGTCGTAGGCCGCGAGCAGCGGGGCGAGGCCGAGGCTGCCGATGCTGGTCATCGCATTGTCGAACAGCGTGCCGAGCGTCCGGTCGGTCCGCGCGTGCTCGAAGAACGGCATCCCGTGCAGCGCTTCACCGACCGGCTTACCGGTACGGACCGCGTCGACCAGATGCGACCAGTTGTCCCGGTGGATCGGGGAGCCGAAGAACAGGGCGGCGTCGCGTAACGAGACATCGGTATCACGCTGGAGCGCTTTCGCCATCGGAGTCAGCGCGTACCTACCGTCCCGGCGCCTCTTGAAGATGCCGTGCCCGATGAGTAGCCGCAGCAACCGATGCAGCGCATCCTCATCGGCCCCGACAGTCTTTGCCAGCTCGGCTCCACTACGCGGCCCATCGGCCAGCGCGTCCGCGATCCCGAGCTCGGCGGCGGCATGAATCGCCTGCGTCAACCACCCAGCGGCAAGCATCTCCATCACAGCGAGCTGCCCAGGGACCAACTTGCGATAGGCGACGGACAAACCGTTGCGCACCAACTCGACCGCGCGAACCAGCCCTTGCGGCGGCATTCTCGGCTGGTCGGATGCCACAGGGCGACTCCCATCCGCTAGACGGTCGGCACTTTGCGCCAATCAGCAGGGTACGGGCCTGCGATGCGTCGCGCCGAACCTCCCTCGGCGGATGCTCAGAAGCGCCAGCGAGTCGCGCCGCCGGGTTCCACCGTGCCGAGGGCCATCGCGGTGGTCGCGGTGATGCGGTAGACGTGCCAGGGCGGCGGCCCTGCGGACGGAGCGCTGTACTCGGCGGTGAGGGCCTGGCCGGTGTCGTCGGGCTTGGCGGGCCAGCCGTCCGCGGCGTAGCGCGCGGCGATCTCGGCCACCGCCTTCGGATCGGTGACTTGTGCCGCAGTGCCGTTGACGGTGAGGTCGAAGTCGTGCACCGAGAGGCTGATCGCACAGCGCGGATCGCGAGCGAGGTTGCGGCCCTTGCGCGATCGCGCGCCGGTGGTGAACCAGAACGCGCCGTCGAGCCACAGCGCGCCGAGTGCGGTCATGTGCGGGCTGCCGTCCGGGTTGATCGTGGTCAGCCAGTAGGTGTGGCGGTTCGGGCCGCCGGTGTCGGGGGCCTGTGGGATGTTCGCGTCGAGGGTCTTCTGGACGTTCGCCCAATCAAGCTCCGGCAGCGAATAGAGGTCAGCGAGATTCTTGGAGTCCATATTTGTGCTGACGACCCGGCGGCGCGGAATTCATCGCCGACCCTTCATTCGCGCGCTTGATGTCGCGCCCGCAACACCGCGGGCAGCGGGGACGGGGCGGCGACGAAATCACGGTTCGACGGTTTCACCCGGTAGCCGGGGTCGGCGACCGGCTCCCAGCGGGAGAACAGGGCGGCGGTGGCGAGGGTGATGGTCAGCAGGGCGAAGTTGTTGCCCGGGCAGTGCCGGAGGCCGACGCCGAACGGCAGGATTGCCTTCTTGTCGATCTCCTCGACCCGGCCGGGGAACCAGCGGTCGGGGTCGAAGGTTTCCGGTTCCGGGTAGTAGTGCGCGTTGTGGTGGATCATGTACGGGCTGAAGACGACCATGGCGCCGTCGGGCAGGGTGGTGCCGCCCAGCGTGACGGGGCCGTCCGCGGTGTGCGTGCTGACCCATGGACCCCAGAACCGCAGGGTTTCCAGCACGACTAGTCGCAGGTACGGCAGTTCCGCGACATGGTCGGGGGTGACCGGGGCGTCACCGACGAAATCGTCCAGCTCGCGGCGCAATTCGGTGGCGATGACCGGATTGCGCATGATCTCGTGCCACACCCAGCCGAGGATGGACGCGGTCGAACCGACACCGGCGGCGAGCATGAGCAGCAGCTCGTCGATGATCTCCTCGTCCGACAGCCGGGTGCCGGTCTCCGGGTCGCTGTGGCGCACCAGCGCGGAGAGCACATCATGGAAATCATGGTCGGCACGGCGGTATTCGGCGACCACGGCGCCGATCTCGGCGCGCAGCCGGCGGGACTTGGTGGTGAACCGGCGATTGGCGACGACGCGCAGGCGGCGCACCGGCGGCGGCAACGCGGCCCGCTGGATCACCTGGCCGAGCAGCCACGGAATGTTCTGCTGGACTTCCTGTTTCGCGTCCGCGCCGAAGTCGGCGGTGAACAGCGTCGAGGAGATCGTGTCGAGGACGAGCCGGTGTGCCTCGTCGACCAGATTCACCTGTTGGCCCGGCCGTAGCGACTTCGACCAGGTGTTCGCGAGATCGGCGGCGACCACGGCGTATTCGTTCAACCGGCGCTGCCGCAGCGCGGGCGCGATCATCCGGCGGCGCAGCTCGTGCGGCTTGCCGCTGAGCACATTGGACGCACCGCGAATGACCTCGTGGATCGCGTCGCGCAGTTCCTCGCGGTGGAATTCGCCTGCCTCGCCGAAACTCAGCTCGCGAACGAGGTCCGGGGTGGTGAGTACATACGCCGGTCGCGGCCCCAGATAGATCCGGACGATCGGGCCGACCTCGGCCAGCGACGTGACGAACTTCAAGCCGTCGCGTAGCGCCAGTACGCTGTGGCCGAGCAGGGGAAGCCGTCCCGGGGCGGTGGGTACATTCGGAACAGACTGCGGCATAGCTGGTTTCGTACCTCCGACGAGGTCGCTGTAGATCGACAGGATCGATTCGGTGAGACGGGATTGCCGCGCGGCATCGGCCCGGTCGGTGAGGATCTTGCGCATCGGCGCCAATTGTTCTGGGTGATCGGCGAGTTCGCGCAACGAATCGGTGATTGCTATCACCGACGGGTCGCGGGTACAGACGCCGCCGCCCGCGGGCACCGTCTCGGCCAGATCCGGATCGCAGTAGACGACCGGCAGCCGCATCGCCACCGCCTCCAGCAGGGCCATGCCCTGAGTGTCGAAACCTGAAGAGGGAAAGAGCAATACGTCGTGCGTCGCCATCGCGGCGAGACAGTCCGCCTGGCTGACCGCGCCGTGCAGCCGGATGCGGTCGCTCAGTCCGCCCGTTTCGATCGCCGCTCGCGCGGGTTCTAGCAGGTCTCCGGTGCCGTAGATGTCGAACGTGCAGTTCGGCACCCGCCGTACCGCTTCGATGGCCTCGAGCAGCCGCTTCTCACCGGACAGCCTGGCGCACCAGAGGATTCGCAGCGGGCCGTTTCGGGTCGTGCTCGGTTCAGGCGCACCGTCGAGTAGTTCGTCATCAATTCCGTTGGAGATCACCTGAAGCGGCCGCTCGAGCCCGTGCGCCAGGATGCGTTCGGCGAAGTGAGCGGTCGGCACGATCACCCGATCGGCGGCCTGCGCCTGGGCGACCATAGTGCGCCAGGCGTGCCGTGCCGCTCGGGATTCGTTGTTGCGCGGCATCTGTCCCTGATGGGAAACAAAGCGGCCGTGCAGGGCGCGCATGGTGAGCGCGGACAGGTAGGGCACAGGGGAGGTGTTGGCGATGAAGACGTCATCGCGACTGTGCACGGTGTGCACCACGGGAATGCCGTGGCGGCGTGCCGCGCGGAGTCCGGCGATGGCCACGCCGTAGGTGGTCTGGGTGTGCACGATGTCGATCGGGCCGCGCTCGGCGAACGTCGCGTCGATCAACCGGTTGTTCGCCGGAGTCGGCAACACCATGGCGAAACCGTTCACCATGACCCCTCCGAGTGCGGAAAGAACCACAATGTCCTGCTCGACTTCGGTAGATTCCGGCGTGGGCGCGGTGATCACGGTGACGCGATGGCCGAGCCGCTCGAGCCCGCGACGCTGGGCATGTACCGAGGTCTGGATCCCGCCGAGGGTCGCGGGATGGAAGTCCGTGAACAGCGCGACGTGCATGGGACCACGGTACGGACATGTGCACCACGCGCACGCTGGAAGAACGACGAGTCGCCGAGGTGCGGCGCGACAGGAGCTTGCATGAGAGTGGCGATTCCGTTGACGGGCACCCGCGGCGACGTCCAGCCCGCGGTCGCGCTGGGGCTCGAGTTGCGCAGGCGCGGCCACGACGTCCTACTCGGCGCACCGCCGAACCTGGTCGATTTCGCCACCCGCACCGGCCTGTCCGCCGTCAGCTGCGGGCCGGACGTGCAACAGCTCTATTCCTCCGACGAAGGCCAGAAGGCGCTGGCCGCGGGCAGCAGCTTCCGGTTGATGCAACTCGTCGGCAAGCAGATGGCCGACTACGCCGAGCAGATGAACCGCGAGGTGATCGACGTCTGCGCCGGCGCGGACATCATCGTGTCGACGATGCTCACCGAGGACCGGGCCGCGTCGGTCGCCGAGGCGATGCGGGTGCCGATGGTCTCGCTGCACGGCTTCCCGTGCCGGAAGAACGCCGCGTATCCGTTCCCTGGCGCGCTGCCGTCGGACTGGCAGCCGCCCGGCGTGGTCAATCAGGCCACCTGGTTACTCGCCGAGAACCTGCGCCGCATCGTCTTCATGAAGTACCTCAACCAGCTTCGCAAGGAACTCGGCCTGCCGCGCTCGACCGCGAGCCCGGCCGCCGTGCTCGCCCGCGAGGGCGTGCCCGAGGTACAGATCTATGACCCCGTCCTGGTGCCCGGCCTGGCCGAGGAGTGGGGCGAGCGGCGGCCGCTCGTCGGCTTCCTCCCGCTGGAACGGACCGCGCGCGAAGCCCTCGGTGAGCTGGCCGCCGATCACGGCGAGGTGATCGCCTGGATCGCCGAGGGTGCGCCGCCGGTGTATTTCGGCTTCGGCAGCATGCCGATCCGGGATACCCAGGCCGTGCTGGCCATCGTCGAGGAGGTGTGTGAGAGCCTCGGCATCCGCGGGTTGGTGAGTGCGGGCTGGAGTGATCTGGCCGCCGCCGACGCGGAAACCGGTGCGCGGGTGAAGGTTGTCGGCCCGGTCGCGCACGACATCGTCTTCCCGGTGTGTGCCGCCGCCGTTCATCACGGCGGCATCGGCACCACCTTCGAGAGCCTGCGCGCGGGCCTGCCGACACTGGTCTGCTCGGTGTCGTTCGACCAGCCGATGTGGGGTGCCCAGGTCGAACGTCTCGGTGTCGGCGCTCATTTGAGCTTCCGCAAACTCGACCGCGACGGATTGGAAGCAGGAGTGCGCACCTTGCTCGAGCAGGGGACCGCGCAGCGCGCGAAAGCCCTTGCCGGAGAACTGCAATCGCACGCGGACGCCACGCCTCGAACGGCCGATATCATCGAGGCGGCCGCCGGGTGAGTGACGGTCGGATGAGCCGGCTGGCAACGGCTTACACCGATTCCGCCGTCATGTTCCGGCGAGCGGTGCGGCACACGCTGCGCAGCCGAGACACTCTGCTCATCTCGCTGCTGCTGCCGGTGCTGATCATGCTGCTGTTCGTCTACGTATTCGGCGGCGCGATCCAGGTAAACGGCCCATACATCGATTACGTAATTCCCGGAATCATTCTGCTGTGCACCGGCTTCGGCGCATCTATCACCGCCACCGCCGTAGCGACCGACCTACGCACCGGCGCCGTCGACCGCTTCCGCACCTTGCCGATCTTCCGGCAAGCTCTGCTGACTGGACACGTGGGCGAAGGCGTCATACGCAATATGCTCGCCGTCGCTGTCGTGCTCATTGTCGGCCTGCTTCTGGGATTCCGGCCCACCGCAAGCACTTTCGCGTGGTTGGGCGCACTCGCGATAACCCTGCTCTTCGTCCACGCGATCACCTGGATAGCGGTCGCGTTGGGCCTGCTAGCGCAAAACCCCGAAGCCGCAGGCGGATTCACCTACGCCATCATGTTCATCCCCTACATCAGCAGCGCCTTCGTACCGACCGCCTCCATGCCCTCCTGGCTCCACGGCTTCGCGGAACATCAACCAGCGACCCCGGTGATCGATACCCTCCGCGCACTGCTCGACGGATCCGATTCAGGGAACAGCGCGGCCCTCGCCGTGGTCTGGTCGGTCGGCCTGGCCATCGTCGGATATGCCTGCGCCGCAGCACTCTTCGCCCGTCGCTCCCGTACCTGAACCGTGCGATGCGCGGCCTTTGGTGGTACGTCCATACCATTTATATGGTACGTTGATACCATCAAGATGGAAGGGGAGATCATGCCGAAGATCGGACGGTTCACCAACGCCGTGGTGGAGTCCACCTATCTGCGGGCTTACGAAACGATCGCCGCGCGGTGGCCGGTGCCATCGACGGAAATCGACGTCGAAACATCTTTCGGGACAACGCGAGTGCGTAAATCGGGAGCGGGGGAGGGGGCACCGCTGCTACTCCTGCCGGGGATGTCGGGCAACTGCCTGTTCTGGAGTCCGTTCATCGAGGACCTGGCCCGCGACCGCGTCGTGTACACCCCCGACATCATCGGGTGGCCGGGACGCTGTGTGCAGACCGCGCCGGTGCGGGACGAGGCCGATGTCGCCAAGTGGGTAGCCGAGGTGATCACCGGGCTCGGTGTGGATCGCGTCCACCTCGTTGGCTACTCCCTCGGCGCGTGGATAGCGGCCGTGGCCGGGGCCCATCATCCCGACCGGCTGGCGAGCCTGAGCCTGCTGGAACCGACACCCGCCGTCTTTGCCAGGCTGCGTTGGGGTTTGATCTTCAAATTCATCGTCGCCGGTATCCGGCCTACCAAGGCGAAGATGCAGAAGTTCAACGAGTGGCTCTCCCCGACCATCGAGCTCACCGACGATGAGTGGGCAATGGTGTTGTCGGGCTTGAAATTCCGGCTCGCGCTACCGTTGCCGCGCCCGCTCACCGACGAACGGTTCGCCGCCATCACCGCACCGCTGCTGATCCTCTTCGGCGCCGATACGGTCCTGCACGATCCAGAACAGGCGGCGAGCCGGGCCCGGCGGCACGTTCCCTCCGTCGACATCGAGAGCTATCCCGGTGTGGGGCACGATATGCTGTGGGCGATTCCGGAGCAGGTGATTCCCCGCCTCCTGACCTTCGTCGACAAGCACGATCCGGCCCGGGTTTAACTCGGGCCGCGGCACGCTAGGAGTCCGGGTGTGAATCCGTTCTGGCGCGTTCGCGTTCGGCGGCGGTGGCGAGGTAGTCGCCTAGTTCGTGGCGCAGGGTCACGTCGAGGGAACGGGCCAGGGTGGAGTGGACCGAGGCTACGGCCAGTTCGCGCATCTTACTCAACATTGTTGTGGTATCGGCGATTTCGCCGCTGGTGTCAGGGAGCCAGCCGGGGCCGTGTTCATCGATGATGTGCTGTTTTGCGGCGGTGATCATGATGTGGGTGATGTCGTCGATGCGGTCGGCGACCTTGGCGTAGATCTCGATCAGGGTGCGCAGTTCCAGGCCGTACTCGTGTAGCTCGGCGAACGAGGTGAGCAGCTGGGTGTCGGTGAACACCACGGTGTCACCTTCCATCCGCACCAGTTTCATCTCGCGCAGGCGGTCGACGAGTTCGTCGGCCTCCGCGCCGAGGATGGTGCCGATCAGCTCGCGGGGGACCTCGAAGGTCTCGTCCTTGGCCCAGGACGCCGTCACCGCGTGCTGCAGGCCGAGCACCTCGGTGAGGTCCTTGCCGGTTTCCCAACTGGTGATGAAGTCGCCGATGTGCGCGGTGGTGAAACCGCGCTGCAGCAGCGCGTCGATCAGCCGCAGCCGTTCCAGGTGCGAATTGTCGTAGATGCTGGCCCGCCCGTCCTTGCCGACGGGCGGGGGCAGCAGGCCGCGTTCCTGGTAGGCGCGCACATTGCGGGTAGTGGTACCCGCAGCGCGCGCGAGGTCATCGATGCGGTACTCCATCGATTCCACCTCCTCGCCCACTGCGGTGCCGGTTTGCCGGCGGCCGAACAGCACGGTCAATGTTCAATTGCGGCGTTCACGGGCCCTCCGTGGTTACGCAAGCTACCGCCTCCGGGCCGGTCGCTCACGCCGCGTGACCGACCGAGTCTATCGCCAACGCCGCCGGCACCCGTCATCTAAGAAACCGCCGCGATCCGGGGCTTGCGCACATTCCGGTCCGACGCAACCACCGTGTAGTCGGCGAGGTCGACGGTCCGTAGCTGGTTGACGTACTGCGTGGCGAACCCGGGATACATGGTCGCGTTGAAACCGTCCTCGGTGAGATACCAACTGCGGCAGCCCGAGTTCCAGGTGGTGCTGGTCAGCCTCCGCTGCATGCCCGCGTTGTAGCGGTCCTGCCGGTCCTTGCGGACGTCGAGGACGCGCAGATCCTCCTTCAGGATGGTGCCGACGGCGCTGACCACGTAGTCGATCTGGGCCTCCATGTACACCAGCGCCGAGTTGTGGCCCGGCCCCGAATTCGGTCCGAACGTGAGGAACAGGTTCGGGTACCCGGACACCGCGACACTCTTGTAGGCGTACGCGCCGCCCGACCACTCCTCGGCGAGCACCCGGCCGTCCCGGCCGACGACCGGGATCGGCGTACCCGTCTTGGACACGTCGAAGCCGGTCGCGAAGACGATGCAATCGGCTTGGTGCTCAACACCTTCCGCGGTGCGGATGCCACGCTCAGAGAGCTTGGCGATGGGCCAGGTGATCAGCTTGCAGTTGTCCCGTTGCAGGGCCGGGTAGTAGTCGTCGGTCATCAGCAGCCGCTTGCAGCCCGCCCGGAAGTCCGGCGTGAGCTGACGCCGCAGCCAGGGATCCTTGACCTGCCTGCGTAATTGGGCCTTGCCGACCAGCTCGACGACGCGGGTCAGCGGCGTGTTCCAGACGACGCCGAGCGCGACCGACTCGTGCCCGTAGAACCAGGCCTGCCGAGCCAGCTGTTCGGCGGCGGGCACCCGGCGGTAGATCTCCTTGGTCACCGCGTTGGTGCGCCGGTTGACCCGGGGCAGCACCCAGCCCGGCGTGCGCTGAAAGACCTTGACCGAGGCGGCTTTATCGACCAGCTCGGGAATGATCTGCACCGCACTGGCCCCGGTGCCGACGACCGCGACCTTCTTACCGGTGAAGTCGTAGTCGTGATCCCAACGGGCACTGTGGATCTTGTGCCCGGCATACTCGTCTATGCCGCGGATGTTCGGAAAGCTGGCATTGGCCAACGGTCCCGAGGCGAGCACGACCGCGCGGGCGCGCACCGTGCCCTGGCCGTCGATGGTGATCTCCCACTGCCCGGCCTCCTCGTCGAAGACGATGCCGGACACGTTGCTGCCGAACCGGAAATGCGGTCCGAGCCCGAACTCGGCCGCCATCGATTCGATGTAGCCGAGGATCTCGTTGCTACCCGAGTAGGTGTGTGACCAGTCCGGGTTAGGCGCGAAGCTGTAGGAGTACAACCGCGACGGAATGTCGCACGCCGCACCGGGATAGGTGTTGTCGCGCCAGGTGCCGCCGATCGCATCGCCGCGTTCGAAGATGGCGAACCCGTCGATTCCCTTCTGCTTCAGGCGAATCGCGGCGCCGATACCGGCGAACCCGCCGCCGATGATGGCGACGTCGAGTGTCGTGTTATTCATCCGCCTCATGCCGCCGGCTCGTAGGTGACTTCCTTGACCCAGGTCGGGTCCCTGCGCAGCAGCGCCTTCGGCACCCTGGCGGTGATCTTCACCAGCGCGTCCGCGACCAGGTGGTACGGGTGGCCGCGGTCGATCACCCAGCCGCCCTGCATCTTCACCAGCTGATACATCGGCAGCCTGCGCGCGAATTCGCTGCGCTCACCGACATTGGCGTAGCGCTTGAGCGCCGAGTACAGCTTCTCCTCGTCGACGCCCATCTCGACGATGTTGTCGCGCATCTTGTTCAGCAGCGGCACATAGCTCAGCACGCCGATGATCAGCGACGGCTTCAGCCAGCCGCCGACGAGATCGGTGGCGAGCTTGCGGAGCTGTGCGTGACCGAGCACGTCCATCACCGCGAAATCGACGGCCAGATGTCGGGATTCGTCGTTGTTGATCTTCTTGAAGACTTCCTGGCAGACCGGGTCGTGGATCTCGTCCATGATGAACTTGACCAGTGCGCCGTCCAGCGCGACCTCGAGCATCGGAATGACGGTGCCGAGGAACGACAGCGACATGCCGTCGGCGTATTTGTCCAGGAAGTCGATCACCAGCTTGACGTTGATGTTCGGCTGCGGGATCTCGTCGCCGTCGAGCATGCCCCAGCGCCGCATCAGTGCCAGTTCGGCATTCGCGTGCCGCTGCTCCTCGGCGTGGAAATAGCGGTAGATCTCGCGCAGCGTCTCGGTGGGTGCCTTCTTCGCCATCGCGGCGAAGCCACGCGCGCCGACGTTCTCGATCCACATCAGGTCGGCCATGAACGGCTTGAGCTTGGCGTGCAGCTCGGGCGAGATCGTCTCGGCACCCGGTGCGTCCCACTCGATATCGGCCAGCGCCCACTGCCGGTCTTTGATCTTGGCGAGCATGTCGTCGAAGTCCATCGTGATGGCCATGTCAGACTCCTGTCTTGTCGGTGACCGAGGTGCGGTCGGAGGCGGGGGAGTTGTCCTGGGGCAGAACCCGATCCAGGAGGCCGAGGACATAGGTGTACTGGGCGGGGAAGTAGCGCTTGAGCCGCCAGACGACGTGGGCGTCCAGCTGCGGCAGCACATAGAGCTGCCCGCGGTCGTGTGCGTCGAGTGTGGTGCGAGCCACCGATTCCGGGGAGAAACCGGTCCAGCGCATCAGGGTGTCGGCCAAGCTCGCCGACTGCTGGGTGATCCGGCCGTCCTTGGCCACATTGGTTTTCACGAAGGTGGGGCACAGCACGGTGACCGCGACGCCGGTGCCGCTCAGCTCGGCCGCCATCGTCTCCGACAGCGACATCACGCCCGCCTTGGACACGTTGTAGACGGCCATCGATGGCGCGGCGGCGAACCCGGCCGCGGAAGCGACATTGATAATCCCGCCGCGGCGGGCGGCGCGCAGCTGCGGCGTGAACACCTCACACCCGTGCACCACGCCCCACAGGTTGATGCCGAGCGCCCACTCCCAGTCCTCGAAACCGACCTGGCCGACGCGCTTTCCGCCGATGCCGACACCGGCGTTGTTGACCACCAGGCTGACCGGACGCTCGAACAGCGATTCGGCAAAGCGCGCAAGGTTTTCCACGTCCTCGCGGTGCGCCACATCGCAGCGGAAGGCGTGCGCGGTGCCGGGATGCTTGCGCTCGATCAGCGCGACGGTCTGATCGGCCCGGGTCTCGTCGATATCGGCGCAGATCACCTGGCCGCCGCGATCGGCGATCTCCAACGCGAAGGCCCGGCCGATGCCGCTGCCCGCGCCGGTCACCACCGCTCGCGCGCCATACGTGCGCCGCGGCCGATTACCAAGCGGCAGCAGCTTTTCCAGTCCGAACATGATCAGCTCACCTTCTCGGAGACAGTGCGGTCGGCCAGTGCCGCGCGCAGGAACTCGGCCGCGCGGGTCAGGGCCTGATCGGCTTCGGGCACCAGCGTCGGCAGCGCCTGGAAGACGTGCACCTGACCGGGCCACACTTCTAGTTCGCAGGTGCCGCCCGCGGCGCGCACCGTCTCGCAGAGCGCTCGCGCGTCGGCCTGGAGCATTTCGGTCCCGCCGACCTGAACGAGCATGGGCGGCAAGGGTATTCCCTTCGGCACCGTCAGCCGCAGCCGCGGCAGGTCGTCGGGCAGACCTCGGGTGTACTCGCGGGGCATCCGGCTCGCGGCCTCGGCGGAGATGAGCGGATCGCGGTGGCGCCGTTCCTGTTCGGCGGCCAGCTGCAGGGTGAGATCGAACAGCGGCGAGAACATCGCCACGGCCGCAGGCTGCGGAATGTGGTGGCGGTCGTTCTCGATGAGCAGGTCGAGCGCGAGATGCCCGCCCGCCGAATCACCGGCGATCACCAGGTCGTTCGCGGCGTAGCCGCGGTCGAGCAGCCAGCGGTAACCGGCCTCGATGTCGTCGGCCGCCGCCGGGAAGCGGTGTTCCGGGGCGAGCCGGTAGTCGGTGACGAAGACCGGGAGTCCGGTCTTGCGCGACAACTGTGCGGCCAACCCGCGGTGGGTGCGCGCCGAGCAGATGACGTAGGCGCTGCCGTGGATGTAGTAGATGGCGCGCTTGCCGAAGGAGACACCGGCGGCACGAACCCATTCGCCGCGCACCGGTCCGGACCGAACCGGGGTGACGGCGGTGCCGCGTGGCACCGGGCCGCCGACGGCCATGAAGGTGGCGACGAGCTTGCGGGCGAACCAGACCCCCGGGGCGTTCATCGGCACCGCGTTGTTCAGCGGACGCAACCCCAACTGGGTGACCGCCGCGGCCACGGTGGCCCGCGTGGAGGCCGTAGTGGGCAGGCCTGTGCTGACCCGCCCCGCCGGCTTCGCCGACTGCCGACCCCTGAGGATCGAGGTCCTCGTTGACCTTGTCATGCGTTCAGAATCATCGATGAATGTGCCAGTTGTCAATGGCACATTTGTTGCAGGCTGATCGCGATGCAGGTTGACCTGCGAAAACGACCGCGGTACCAACAGGTCTGCTGGTACCGCGGTCGTAATCAGGTTCGTCGGTCAGCGGGCTTTGCGCAGGCCCAGGTACTGCAGAGCGGCGAAACCGCCGACGGTGACCGCCTGCATGACCGCCCAGACCGAGCCGACCAGGTTCAGCTCTAGCGCGCCTTCGACGAGCGCGGCAAGGCTGATTACCACCCAGGCGGCGTTGCCCGCGATCACGACGCGGGTGGCGCCGGTGCTGATCGTCTGCCTGGTACCGATGATTGCCACCGCCACGCCATACAGCGTCAGGAAGAGTCCGATCGGCATGCCGATCGCGGTGTCCAGGCCGAGCAGCGGCTCGGCCAGTGCGAGGTAGGCCAGGCCGTTGACGCCGGTGACGACGGCATCCAAGCGGAGCGAGAGGCGAAGCAGCTGCGGGCCGGGAGTCATGACAGTGGACAGGTAGGACGGGGCGGTGGTGGTCATGGCAGAGGTTCCTTCGGTGAATAAGCTTGTGGCGGAGCGGGTTTGATCAGGCTGCGGCGGGGACCTTGTCGAGGAAGCCGTACACGTTGGCGAACCGGCCGTCCTCGACGATGGCCACGTCGAAGCCGACAACCACGGCGGGCTCGTCGGCGGGCCCGAGCTCCCAGGTGAACCGGACCTGGTCGTGGTGCGCGTCCACCGGGCCAGCCAACCGGAACGTCCAGCCGGGGAATTGCGCTTGCGCGGCGGCGATTCCGGCGTCGATGGCGTCGTGCCCGGCGACCGCCATCAGCGGGTCGGTGTAGCCGGCGGTCTCGGTGAAGACCCGGGCGATCGCGGCCTTGCGGTCGGCGGCGTCGGTGGTGTTCCAGGCTTCCAGGTACTGGGCGACGATGGTGTTCACGATGAGCTCCTTCGGGGCTGTGATCTGCGGTTTCGCTGTCGTTCTTGCTGACAGGAACTACGTTATGGCCGCAGGGGGGTGCCCCGAATCAGTCATCTATAAGTACTTTTCGCCGTCGTATACGTATGTCGCCGGGCGGGGCGTGCTGGCGTGCTTACGCGCCGCTATGTCCCGTCAGGGTTTTCAGTAGCCGCGGTCCGGATCGATCGGGGCCAGCAGGTCTTTCCCGTTGACGAATCGCTCGACGTTCGCGCCCGCATGGTCGGCGAAGGCGGCGAGGCGCAGCTGTGGCGGGTTCGAATCATGCGGCGTCACAATGGCATTCGGGAGCACCCAGAGCGGGTGACCATCAGGCAACGGCTCCGGCTCGGTGACATCCAGCCCTGCGCCGGCAATGGCGCCGGAAGCGAGCGCGGTGACCAGAGCGTCGGTGTCGATCAGGCTGCCACGGGCGATATTGATGACCCACGAGTGCGGCTTCAGCCGGGCGAGCACGTCCGCGTCGATGAGATGGTTGGTCGCGGCGGTAGCCGGGGCGGCGACGATCACGTGGTCGGTGCGCGGCCACACCCGGGAGAGGTGGTCGGTGGAGATGGTCTCGACCGTATCGGGGATACCGGGCCCGGTCACCGGACGGCCGGACCGGTTGACCGCGATCACATGCGCACCGAGCGGAGTGAGCATCGGGATCAGAGCCCGCCCGATACCGCCCGCGCCGACGATGGTGACCGTCTTACCGCGCAGCGAACCGATGTGCGGGATGAAATCATCCCGCCGCCAGCTGCCCGCCCGCAGCTGCTCCGGCAGATAACGCACGCCCGCCAGCAGCAACATCAGCGCGTGCTCGGCCACACTGGCCGCGAAAGCGCCTGCGGCAGAAGTGAACTGCACCTTCGGATGAGCGGCGATAACGCCCGCGTCGAACCATTCTTCCACACCCGCCGCAGGCAGCTGCACCCACTCGATCGTGTCCGGCAACTCATTCGGAAACTGCCCGGGCGTCCCCACCCAGATCAGCCCACGCGCCGAGCCGAGCTCTGCCACCGCCGCGCCACCATCCACAACCGCCTTCGCCACCAACGCGGGCGGCGGGTCAGTCGGCCCGATCGCTATCGCCACTGTCGGTCGGCTCATGGATAGACCTCCTTCGAAGCAGTACAGCGAGTGCGCGCGACGCTGGTAACAGCGCCGCAGCGACGTTATCACCGCACCCGATCCGCCACCCGGCGCACTACCACCCCGGCCTAACTCTTCTCGTTCAGCCATGCCGCGCACGGTTTCGCTCCGCGTGCCCGAATCCGCCAGCAATTCCATACGCGTCGGGCGAATCGATGCGCGCCGCGCCGCAGCACCCGGTGAGGGCGCACCGAGAGCGCGCCGAGCGGCCGCTGCTTCCGCTGATGTCGCGCACACTTTGTTTTAGCGCGCACGATTTTGCCGGCTGGTTCGTGCGCGGCAGGAGAATCGGTGCGCGCCGCCCTGGCGAAGGAGCGTCGAGAGTGCTGCTTGGCTTGGGCGCCCAGCGTTCGGAGCTGCCGCGCGTCGTCTCGTTCGGTGCGCTCGGATTCGCTGGCTGGTTCGTGTGCGGGGGGCGAGTTGGTGCGCGCAGTTGCAGCGCTCGGTGCTGGCTCAGCGAGCGTGTGCTTTGCGGCCGCTGCGTCGGCCGGTGGCGCGCACGGTTTTGCTGGGTGGGCGGGGTTTTGTTGGCTGGTTCGTGTGCGGGGGGCGAGTTGGTGCGCGCAGCTTTAGCGCTCGGTGCTGGCTCAGCGAGCGTGTGCTTTGCGGCCACCGCGTTGGCCGATGCCGCGCAGGGTTTTGCTGGGCGCGCGGGGTTTTGTTGGCTGGTTCGTGCGCGGCAGGAGAATTGGTGCGCGCCGCCCTGGCGAAGGTGCGTCGAGAGAGTTGCTTGGCTTGGGCGTCCAGTGTTCGGAGCTGCCGCGCGTCGTCTCGTCCGGCGTGCTCGATTTCGCTGGCTGGTTCGTGCGCGGGAGCGAATTGGTGTGCGCCGTCCTGGCGAAGGTGCGTCAAGAGAGCTGCTTGGCTTGGGCGCCCAGCGTTCGGAGTTGCCGCGCGTCGTCTCGTCTGGCGTGCTCGGATTTGCTGGCTGGTTCGTGCGCGGGGGCGAGTGGTGCGCGCAGTTGCAGCGCTCGGTGCGGGCTCAGCGAGCGTGTGCTTTGCGGTCACCGCGTCGGCCGGTGGCGCGCACGGTTTTGCTGGGCGCGCGGGGTTTTGTTGGCTGGTTCGTGCGCGGCGGGCGAGTTGGTGCGCGCAGTTGCAGCGCTCGGTGCTGGCTCAGCGAGCGTGTGCTTTGCGGCCGCTGCGTCGGCCGGTGGCGCGCACGGTTTTGCTGGGTGGGCGGGGTTTTGTTGGCTGGTTCGTGTGCGGGGGGCGAGTTGGTGCGCGCAGCTTTAGCGCTCGGTGCTGGCTCAGCGAGCGTGTGCTTTGCGGCCACCGCGTTGGCCGATGCCGCGCACGGTTTTGCTGGGCGCGCAGAGTTTTGTTGGCGGATTCGTGCGCGGCAGAAGAACCGGTGCGCGCCCTGGCGAAGATGCGTCGAGAGAGTTGCTTGGCTTGGGCGTCCAGTGTTCGGAGCTGCCGCGCGTCGTCTCGTTCGGTGCGCTCGAATTCGCTGGCTGGTTTGTGCGCGGCGGGCGAATTTGTGCGCGGTGCGGTGCTTCGGTGCAGCGGGTGGGTCAGTCCTCGTCGAGGTCGGTTTCCTGGTCTAGGTCGGCGTCTACCTTGTCGCGGTCGGCCCATTCGAGGAGTTGATCTATTTCGAAGACGGCATCGTCGATGCCCTCGTGCAGGTCGCCGAGTTCGGCGAAGCGGGCGGGGACGGTTTTGATGGTGAAGTCGCGGGGGTCGATGTTGGGGATCTCGTCCCAGCGGATCGGGGTGGAGACGGTGGCGGTCGGTACGCCGCGGACCGAGTAGGCGGCGGCGATGGTGTGATCGCGGGCGTTCTGGTTGTAGTCGACGAACAGCAGCTTCGGGTCGCGGTCCTTACGCCACCAGGTGGTGGTCACGTCGTCGGGTGCGCGGCGTTCGACCTCGCGGGCGAAGGCGAGCGCAGCGCGGCGCACCTCCTTGAAACCCCAGTTCGGTGCGATGCGGACGTAGATGTGTAAACCCTTGCCGCCGGACGTCTTCGGCCAGCCGACCGCGCCGAGCTCATCGAGCACCTCGTGCGCGACCCCGGCCACCCGCTGCACCCGCGACCACGGGCAGTCCGGCATCGGATCCAGGTCGATGCGCCACTCGTCGGGGCTCTCGGTGTCGGCCGCGCGCGAGTTCCACGGATGGAACTCGACCGTCGACATCTGCACGGCCCAGATGACGTCGGCCAGCTCGTTCACACAGAGCTCGTCGGCGTGCCTGCTGTAGCGGGGGAAGAAAACGCGCACCGTGTTGATCCAGTCGGGCGCGCCCGCCGGCAACCGTTTCTGATGGACCTTGTCTCCGGCGAGGCCCTTCGGGAAGCGGTGCAGCATGCACGGCCGATCGCGCAGCGCGCGGACGATGCCGTCGCCGACGCTCAGGTAGTACTGCACCAGGTCGAGCTTCGTCGCGCCGGTCTCCGGGAAATACACGCGGTCCGGGTTGGAAATGCGGATCGTGCGGTCGCCGACATCCAGTTCGATGGCCGACGCCGCAGACTTGCTGGCCACGCGTCCGACGATAGCCGACCAGGCACCCCGCTCGCCGTCCGGAAACGCGCTTCACAATGTGCAGCACTCTGGTATGCATGATGGCATGAGCGAGCGGATCATGTGCAAGCGCGCTTTGCGCATGCCGGAGCCGAGCGTTAGCGAGGTGGAGGCATGAGCAAGGCGACGCGCGTGACCGTGACGCTGGATCCGCAGGTGGCCGAATGGGCAAAACAGGCTGCCGACCAGCAGAATCGCAGCCTGTCCTCAGTGATCAACGCCTCGCTGCGCACCGCACTCGTGCACGACAGTCTGGCCAAGCTGGCGGTCGACGACGCCGCTGAACAGTCTGCGGCCTACGACGACTTGAACGTCACCGAGGCCGCCGAAACCGACGCCCGCGGCGCCGCATGAGGCGAGGCGAGGTCTGGCGCTATTCCCCGGCGTTGCGCGACGGCACCCCCTTGCCACGACGCATGTCCGTCGTGCTGGTCTCCGACTCGGCGGTGATCACCTCCCCGTACCGCTGGTTGCACGTCGTCCCACTGCGCGACGCAGACCCCGGCCATGTCCTGGCGACGCACACCGAACACGGCTGGGCCGACACCCTCGAACTCCACCGCGCCTACCGCCCCTGGCTCACCGAGCAACTCGGCGAACTGACGACCACCGAATCCGAATCACTAGACGCCAGGTTGCGCGCCACCCTCAGCCTGTAACCCAGCACTTTCGCCACCCGCGAACACCCCCGTCCCCGCTCATCCAGCGAGCACACTGGACTCCATGAGAAAACTATTGCGAGCCATCCGAAGACTGCTGGGCGGCAAGGCAACCACCGGCGGCCGCCCACCGGGCCGCGAAGGCGGCGGCGGCACCGCAGGCACCCGCGAACCCCGCCGCCCCTTACCCCCGGACAACCACCTGAGCGCAACCCGCCGAATCGAACCCGACCCAAAGACCATCACCCTCCCCGACCCCCGCCACTGACCCTCGCCGCACACCCCTGACACCAACCGAGCCCACAAACCAAGCGACAGCTAGGCCGTCGTCGCACACCTGCCCTCCCCACACGCACCCCCTGAGCACACTGCGCGAGCCCCCGCCGTCCCCTCCCAAAGCCCCGCACCGTCTCTCGGGATCCGCACCGACTCTAGGCCCCTATTCCGAGTGCAGATCCCAAGTGAGAGTGCGAATCTGCGCTGAAGCCAACACAGCACGACCTACGCCGTGAACCGCCCCGGCTTTCCAGCCTCTCACCCTTTGTGCGAGCCGCCCACCGCCTATACGAGGTGTGAGGGTTATACAAAGGGTGAGCGGCGTCCAATTCCCTACGCGGGCAGCGGAATCTGCACCCTGTGTCGGGATCGCGCACCCGGAATAGGGCCCTACTGCCGGGCGGATTCCGAGAGAGGGTGCGGATCAGTTGTCGAAACCGGGCACAACCCCCGCCACGAGCGCCCAGCACCCCACCTCACCCCGCCGAACCCAGAATCTGCGCACCCTCTCGGGACCTGCACTGGGTATAGGGCCCTATATCGAGTGCCGATCCCGAGACGGAGTGCAGATCTCGGGCATGCCGGGGTCGGGGTGCACCTGGCGGGTGTGATCGACTACCGGAGCCGTCGCCGACCACGCCGATCTAATCCAAAGCGCTTGTTACGCAACCATAACCGGCCTAGAGCCCAGCCGCTCACCCCTTGTGTAACCCGAACACCCGGTAGACGAGGTGAGCGGGTTACACAATGAGTGAGCGGCCTCCAACCCGCCACGCGGGCAGCAGAATCCGCACCTTAACTCGGGATCGGCACTGGCTATAGGGCCCTATTTCGAGTGCCGATCCCGAGACGGAGTGCAGATCTTGGGCATGCCGGGGTTGGGGTGCACCTGGCGGGTGTGATCGACTACCGGAGGCGCCGCCGACCACCCCGCTCTAATCCAAAGCGCTTGTTACGCAACCATAACCGGCCTAGAGCCCAGCCGCTCACCCCCTGTGTAACCCGAACACCCGGTAGACGAGGTGAGCGGATTACACAAAGGGTGAGTGGCCTCCAACGCGCCACGCGGGCAGCAGAATCCGCACCTTAACTCGGGATCGGCACTGGCTATAGGGCCCTATTTCGAGTGCCGATCCCGAGACAGAGTGCAGATCTTGGGCATGCCGGGGTTGGGGTGCACCTGGCGGGTGTGATCGCGCACTGAAGCCGCCGCGGACCGCCTGACGGGGTTGATCGCGCACCGAAACCGCCGCCCGTTTGACGGGGTTGATCACCCACCGAAACCGCAGCCAACCACCCCGCTCTTATCCAAAGCGCTTGTGACGCAACCACAGCCAGGTGACCACCTCGGGAACGTGACATCGCGCACCTGACGCGCACCTAAAGTCGGGTACCCCACCTGACGTGCCCAGCACTACTCACAAGAAAACATGGGATCAGGTCTTCA
>NZ_JBHXAU010000025.1:0-52340 GCF_042727395.1 Nocardia sp. NPDC060255
GCGGCCGAACAGCTGATCGGGCCGGTTCGGTGGCGGCCCCCGGCCGCCACCTAACCGGCTCTTTACCGAAAACGATCCGGGCCGATGGAGATCAGTCAGACCACAAGCGGGCGTCGTTGCTTTCGATCAATGCGCGGATTTGTGCGACTGCATGTTCGGCGGCTTGGGCGGGCAAACGGCGTCCGTCTCGTAGCCGTAGCGCCACCTCTCCGTTCGCGATTTCGGCCGGGCCGAGGATGAATTGGTATGGCACCAGCCGGGTTTCCCGTATCCGCGCGCCCAGGCTTCCTGATGCCGCATCGACTACCTGTGCCCGCAGCCCCGCGCGAACGCAACGGTCTCGAAGCGCTGCGGCAGCCGGTTGCTCCGCATCGGAGATCGGGAGCACGGCCACCTGAAGCGGGGCCAGCCAGGCTGGGAAGGCGCCGCCGTGTTCTTCGATCAGCTGGGCGATCGCGCGCTCGACGCTGCCGATGATGCTGCGGTGCACCATGACCGGACGATGCTTGGCGCCGTCGGCACCGGTGTAGTGCAGGTCGAACTGCTCGGGTTGATAGAAGTCGACCTGCACGGTGGACAGGGTCGATTCGCGGCCTGCGTGATCGGTCACTTGAACATCGATCTTCGGTCCGTAGAACGCGGCCTCGCCCTCGATCGCCTCGTAGGGCATTCCGGATCGGTCGAGTACCTCACTCAGGATCTTGCTTGCCCGTAGCCACATGTCCGGTGCCGCAACGTATTTGCCGCCCGCGCCGGGCAGTGACAGTCGGTAGCGGGCACCGGCGATACCCATGGCCCGGTACGCGGAGCCGATCATTGCCAGCGCACCGGCGGCCTCGTCGGCGACCTGATCGAGGGTGCAGAAGATATGAGCATCGTTGAGTTGGATGCACCGCACTCGGGTCAAACCGCCTAGTACTCCGGACAATTCAGAGCGGTACATCCCGCCCAGTTCGGCCATCCGCAATGGAAGTTCACGGTAGCTGTGCGCCCGGGACCGGTAAATCACCGCATGATGCGGGCACAGACTTGGGCGCAGCACCACCTGCTCGCTGCCGATGTCCATCGGTGGGTACATGTCGTCGTTGTAATGCGCCCAGTGTCCGGAGATTTCATACAGTTCACGTTTTCCGAGCACCGGGGAGTAGACGTGCTGGTAGCCCGCCTGCCGTTCCGCAGCGCGGACGTATTCCTCGAGGCTGTGGCGCACGATCGCGCCGTCTGGCAGCCAGTACGGCAACCCGGCTCCGATCAACGGGTCGGTGTCGAACAAGCCGAGTTCTCGGCCGAGCTTTCGATGGTCATACATGAGGTCTCCTCGTAGTCGAGGGACGGATGACCACAGCGAAAAGCCCCGGGCATCCGCCCGGGGCTTTCGCAGAACAGGATTCAGCGCGCCGGGACGTCGTCCGGCGTCGTGGTGGACTGAGCGCGCTGCATGCCGGAGAGGTTACACGCGGGATGTTTCGTGGGACAACCGAAATAACCGGCCCTGGTTTCATGATCGGCAACGAGGACACGAATCGGGCCACCCCCGCCATCCTCGGCGCAGGCCTACTCGAACTACCGGAACTGGCGGGCCCGGAAACCCATGCCCCCCTTCGCCACCTACTGCATAATCGCCGACCTACTCTCCACCGCCCACTTCAGTTGAAATACTGTGCTCGACAAGGACTTAGCGGCGGACCTTGAACTTCAGGTGGAGGACTCCCTCGCCCTGGATGACCACGTGGGGGTCCTCCAGGAGGTGTTGGTCATCGATGCTGCCGAAATAGCGTTTGCCTGAACCGAATACGACGGGGACCACGTCCATTGCTACTTCGTCTATGAGGCCGGCGGCGAGGATTTGGCCGCCTACCTCGCCTGCGTTGACGGCTACTGTTCGGTCGCCGGCGAGTTCTTGGGCCTTGGCGATGGCGGCGGTCACGTCGTCGACGAAATGGTAGGAGGCTTCGGGGTGCCAGCCTTCGGGCTTGGGGCGGTGGGAGACCACTACTACGTGGTCGCCTGCGGGTGGGCGGCCTTCCCAGCCGTTCACGAGGTCGAACAGGTTGCGGCCCATCACGATTGTGCCGATCGCCGCCCAGATCGATGAGACGTACTCGGCTGATACTTTCGAGGCTTTGAAGCCGTTGCCCGCGCCGGAATGGTCGAACTCCTCGTCGCGGTCGGCGATCGGGGTGTCTCCGTTGAAGTACCACTCGTGGAGTGGGCCGACGTCGTCGTTCTTGTCGGCGATGAAGCCGTCGACTGACACCACGTTGTGCATGATCACTGTGCCCACTGGTTCTCCTCGGGTCGCTCGGGTATTCGCTCCGATCTTGTCGCCTCGCGGACGATGGGGCTTGTAAAAAATCACTCGGCGGGCATAGGACCGCCGTCCGGCGGAAAATCCTGGTCGGCGGGGAAGCGGCGGCGCAGGGCCAGGTACTCCGTCGGGGTGTGGCCGGTGAAGTCCTTGAACTCCCTGCTGAAGTGGGCCTGGTCGAAGTAGCCCGCCGTGTGTGCGACCTGCGCCCAGTCGACCGGCCGCAAGGCATCCACGGACAGGATCAGCTGCGCGAAGCGGTAGATCCGCGCTACCCGTTTCGGGGTGACCCCGACATGGGATTTGAACTGCGCGGCCAGCTGATTGACGCTCACTCCGGCGGCATCGGTCAATGCGCCTACCGGGACCGCGCCGTGCGACGTCGCCAACCGTCCTGCCGCGTATTGGACCAGGTCGAGACCGCGTGATGGCGTCTCGGCAAGTCGGGCGCGCAGTTCCTGCTCCACCACCCGCAGCGTCTCGGTGGCCGAGGTGAGGTCGCCGACCAGGTTGCGGATCCGATCCACCGACCGTTGCCAGACGGCGTCGACCGGCACCCATCGGTCCCGCAGCTCGCTCGCGGGCATATCGATGAACGGCGAAATCCCCCAAGGTTTGAAGTGCACCCCGACAAGCCGCACCCATTCGGGATATTCGAACAGGAAACGCCTGGTCCAGACACCCATGAACCATCCGTCGGTGAACGTCGCCGGCGGCACCGAAGGATCGGAATCCCACAGCCGAGCCGGTCCACCCAGGTTGATGTACAGGTGCGCCGACGGCATCGGCGGAACGATCATCCGGCGGTACCGCGGCACCCCGGTCAAGCAGTAGATGTCGTCGACGAATCGGTCGAGCGGCGCAGCGGGCACCCGACCGACATAGTGCATGGCCCTAGTGTGCCGCTCCACCGAAGCTCAGTTCTCGTTCTCGTCGAGCCAACTGCTCATAGCTACTTCATAGCAGATCCCGGCCGCGCCCGCCGATGGTGGCAAAGATGCTGGATACGCTGGGTGATAACCGGGCTCGCGGGGGATGTCCGATCTCACTCCACAGTCCGATTCCATGTCATACCAAGGGATTACAGGTGACGAGAATCCGGCGGATAGCTTCGGGATATCGCAATGGGCGCCCCGGTCGAAATGTCGATCGGCCTGGCATCGTCGACGGACCGGGGTGGCGTCGCCGACTCAGCTCTCAGGAAGACACATGACGACACCTGCCCTGGTCCCCAAGTCAGCTCCGCGACGCGGCGCCGACGGTGATTACGCCCGACTTTTGCGCCGGATCTCCGAGGCGGGGTTGATGAACCGGCGGCCCGTCTACTACGCCGTCCGGCTCAGCCTCGTCGGCCTCGCGTTCGCAGCGGGCTGGGCGGCGTTCGTGCTGATCGGCGATTCGTGGTGGACGCTGCTGGTCGCGGGGTTCATGGCCGTGACGTTCGCGCAGATCGCACTCGTCATGCACGATGTCGCACACCGCCAAGTCTTCCGGCTCCGGCCGCCGACGGAGCTTGTGGGACGGCTCGTCGGCAACGCGGGCATCGGTCTCGGCTACGGCTGGTGGCAGGACAAACACACTCGCCATCACGCCAACCCGAACCACGAGGAACTCGACCCTGATGTCGCACCCGACATTCTGGTCTGGTCGCAACGGCAGGCACGGTCCAGCCGCGGTCTGGTTCGGCTCATCGGGCGGGCGCAAGCATTCCTGTTCTTTCCCCTGCTGTTGCTGGAGGGTCTGAACCTGCATCTGGCCGGTGTTCGTGCGCTCAGGAATCGGTCGGTCAAACACCGCGGCTGGGAGGGTGCGCTGCTGTTCGGCCACTTCGCCAGCTATCTGGTCGCACTGTTCGCGGTGCTGCCCGCCGATAAAGCCTGCGCGTTCATCGCGGTCCACCAGGGCCTCTTCGGCCTGTACATGGGCTGCATCTTCGCCCCGAACCACAAAGGCATGCCGACCTTGACCGGCGACGAGCGCCCCGACTACCTCCGACGGCAGGTGCTGACCTCCCGCAACGTCCGGGGCGGTCTGTTGACCGACTTCGCCCTCGGCGGCCTCAACTATCAGATCGAGCACCACCTGTTCCCGAGCATGCCGACGCCGAACCTGCGGCACGCCCAGCTGATCGTCCGCGACTACTGCGCCGAAATCGGTGTGTCCTACCACGAAACCGGGTTGATCTCCTCTTACCGCGAGGCGCTGAAACACCTGCACCACGTCGGCGCACCACTGCGCACTCCCGATCGGCACCCGGATTCCGACGTGCCGCAACACAATTGATGAACACCAGGTAGGTCGTACGTCGGCGGCTGTTCTGTCCGCGCCGACGTACGGCCTGGCCAAAGTTGTCGCACCCAGCCGATATATTCAACGGCACGACCCGCGCCATCGAAGGCTCCGGAGTGGTGTAAATGCTTACTGTTCAGTGGGATTCGAGTGTCGGATGCGTTACTTCCGAGCGGAGCGGGGCGTTCCCGAAGGCGAGTCCAACGAAGGGTAGGCAGCACATGACTTCCACCAGGTACGACGGAGACACCTGGGACCTGGCGTCCAGTGTCGGCGCGACCGCGACCATGGCCGCCGCGGTCCGGGCGATAGCGACCCGCGCGGATCGGGCGCTCATCGATGACCCGTTCGCCGCGCCGCTCGTCCGGGCGGTCGGCATCGACCTGCTCACCCGGCTGGCGACCGGCGAATTGCCACCGCATGACTTGGTGGAGCAGGTGTCGATCGACGTAGGCGTGGTACGTACCAAGTTCTACGACGAGTTCTTCCTCGATGCGACGAACGCAGGCATCACCCAGGTCGTGATCCTCGCTGCCGGGCTGGATTCCCGTGCGTACCGACTGCCCTGGCCGGCCGGGACCGTGGTGTACGAGCTCGACCAGCCGCAGGTCATCGAATTCAAGACCCGCACACTGGCTGAGTTGGGCGCCGTACCCACCGCCGACCGCAGAGTGGCTGCGGTCGATCTGCGCGACGACTGGCCCGCCGCACTGCGCACCGCCGGATTCGACCCGGCCCGGCCGACCGCATGGAGCGCCGAAGGCCTGCTGGGCTATCTGCCGCCCGAGGCGCAGGACCACCTGTTGGACACCATCACTGAGCTCAGCGCGCCGGGCAGCCGGGTGGCCACCGAAAGCAGGCCCAACCCGCAACCTGGTGACGAGGAAAAGACGAAGCAACGCCTGGATCACATCTCCGAAAATTGGCGAGCGCACGGATTCGATCCCGATATGACGAGGCTGCGATATTTCGGAGCGCGCAACGAAGCGGCTCCCTACCTGATCGACCAAGGCTGGACACTGAACGCAGCCAGCGTCCGAGACCTGTTCGCCGCCAACAACCTTGGGCCACTGCAGGACGACGACCTGCGCATGGGCGATGTTCGCTATGTCAGCGGCATTCTCAGCGAGACGACGAAGTAGTCGCCACCCTGACCTCCCGCAGGTATGTAGGACACAGCTGCGCTCGAGAGCAACCAGATCGCCATCTCCCAGGCTGACCGAGGATCCCGCGTGCATTTGGCGTTGCTGTTCCATCCGGTTGGCGTCGACGTTCAATGGCGCGCCAGGCTGCCTTTCCTAAAGTCCTTTCATGAATACAGGCAGTTACCTCGGGTTTCCGGCTCAGTGCGTCATCCGAGCACGGCAGGCTGATCTCGGCCGAAACGGCTCGGTGAGCACGATCGGAATGGCGCGTTGGCTGGAGGACGCGCGGATAAGGCTGAAAATGCCTCAGTTCGAGCGGCTCGTCGACGTCGGCGGGTTCGGTTCGCACCAGATCATTTTCGTCGGCCAAAGCGTCGAAAAGCTGGCACCCGCCTATCTCACCGACGCTGATGCCCAGGTGCACACCGGTATTCGTCGTATCGGGCGGTCATCGTTCACGTACCAACAGGCTGCGTTCGCGGGCGGCAAGCGGGTGGGCAGCGGCGAGGCCACGGTGCTGCATCTCGGTCCAGCGGGGCCGCTCGCGCTGCCGGACGAGTTGATCGCGGATCTCACCGAACTATCCCTTCAGGATTCGAGCGAGACGGCAGCATCCCGCCCAGGCGCCGAGCGCCAACATCGTGACTATTACGCGTTTTTCGCGCCGCTGCGCGCACGAATCGGCGACGTCGACGGCAATCAGCACGTCAATTACCTCGCCTTGGCCACCTGGTACGACGAGGCTGTCGCGGCATTCACAGCCGCGGCGATCGGCGCGGACGGGCTGGTGCCTGACCTGTCGCCGTCGTCGTATCGAATCGACTACCTCGGCGAAGTCACCTATCCCGGCGACTACGAAATCGGTGTGCTCGTCCGCTCTTTCGATGCCGAATCTGTGCGCTACGAACTCGGGATCTTCCTCGGCAGTACATGTTTGGGCATCGCGGACGCCGGCGGAGCGCGAGGTGTACTGCCCGCCAGGTCGTTAGGGCCCGGTGGTCCCCGCTGAGCGCGCGTATTCGAAAGGCGTCTGGCCGTAGCGTTTTTTGAAGGCGCGGATGAAGTGGCTGCTGTCGGAGAACTGCCAGTGCGCGGCGAGTTCGGCGACGCTCGGCAGCCGGGACTGGGCGGTGAGTGCGCGCCGGGCCTCATCCAACCTGCGGTGCCGGATGTAGCTGGTCACCGACTCACCCGCCTGGGTGAACGCTCGCTGCAAGGTACGCACGGAGACGTTGAGTTCCCGCGCCAGCATGGCCGGGGACAGCTCCGGATCGGCGAGATGACGGTCCGCCAATATCTTGGCCGCTCGGCTCAGCGCGGGCCGGAGCCCGGGTTCCATATCGTCGAATCGACCTGCCGCTACAGCTTTGGCCAGTTCGATCAGGGCCCCGTGGGCGGCTACCACCCCGGCCGGACCGAGGTCGGTCACCGTCGCGTGGACCATGTTCGTATGCGCCAGCAGCAGGCGCATCTCGGCCGAGTCCGCCGACGCGGTGATGCTCTGGTTTCTGAGCCGAGGCTCGAACGCGGCGGCGGGCAGCGTGATGATCTGCACCGTGGTGTGCGGTGCCGCCCCGAAATGCAGCGGCCGACCGTGCCGCAACAGGAACTGCCCAGCCGACACCGTGTGTTCGGCGCGATCGGGGGCGCCACCCAACGTCCAGGTGCCACGCCGCACCACATACATCCGGGCCTGATCCGCATAGCCGTACGGGGTGCCCGCTGTCCGGATCACGGATGCACTGTCGAGATCGGTGATCGCCACATCGCGCACCTTCGCCACGCGGCTCCTGACCCGGAAATCACCGGTTGTGGCCTGGCTGAAGGTGGGCAGCGGGAAGGCACCACCGACCTGGGTCTGCCACCCGTGCCGGAAGGCATCGAACCCGCGCGACACGGCGCCCGCGCCGGTGGAGTCCAGTGAGAACCCGCCGTGCGAGTAGGCGACCCGCGCTCCAGTGCTCTCCATCACCTACCGATCCATTCTGTATTCGCTGCGCCGAGCCTATTCTCTCGCCGAGTATCGCCCCGGTGGCGCGAAAGTTCTATCCGGGATGGCGCAGCGGTTCACTCGTGCGCGGCACCGATATTCCTAATCTTCGAAAGTAACCCGATCAGCCGATCGTGGCATCCGCACGAGGACGAGGCAGCGTGTGAGTCAGCAGAATTCCGGCCGGGTAGTGGCGGCCACGAACAGGGAAAACGAACCGATCGTGCTGGACACGGCCGGTGTCGACATCCAAGGCGAATCGGCACGGATCCGCCGGCGCGGGCCGATCACCAGGGTCGTGCTGCCCGGCGACGTTTCGGTGTGGTCGGTGACCGACGCCGCCGTGCTGCGCCGTCTGCTGACCGACTCCCGAGTATCCAAGGACGCGCGCCGGCACTGGACGGCATTCCAGGCGGGCGAGATCCCCGCGGAGTGGCCGCTGCGCTCGTGGGTCGGCGTCGACAATATGTTCACCGCCTACGGACCCGAGCACCGGCGACTGCGAAAGCTGGTGTCCCCCGCGTTCACCCACCGCCGGACGATGGCGCTGCGCCCACGGATCGAAGCGATCACCGCTGACCTGCTCGACCAGTTGGCCGCGCCCCCGCCCGGCACGGTGGTCGACCTGCGCAAGCGGTTCGCCTACCCGGTGCCGATCCGCGTGATCAGCGAATTGTTAGGTGTCCCAGACCAACTGGCTCCCGCGCTGCACGCCTGCGTCGACCGGTTCTTCGACACCGCGGACACCCGCAAAGATCCGCAGGCGAACTACCTCGAAATGTATGGGCTGGTCGGCGAACTCGTCGCCTACCGCAGAGCCGAGCCCGGCGACGACATCACCAGTTTGCTGACCGCCACCTACGACGAAGACGGCGCCCGGTTGACCCAGAAGGAACTCGTCGACACCCTGATGCTGATCATCAGCGCCGGGCACGAAACCACCGTGAACCTGCTCGACCAAGCGATTTTCGCGCTGCTGACCGAGCCGCGGCAACGGGCCGACGTGCTCGCGGGCAGGTCGAGCTGGGCCGACGTGGTGGAGGAGACCTTGCGCTACCAGGCACCACTGGCGCACCTGCCGCTGCGGTTCGCGGTCGAGGATCTCGACATCGATGGCTTCCACATTCCGAAGGGCGACGCGATCCTCGCCTCCTACGCCGCGGCCGGTCGCGATCCCCGGGTGCACGGGCCCACCGCCGACGAATTCGACGTGCACCGCAGCAGCAAAGACCAGCATGTCTCCTTCGGGCACGGTGCCCATCATTGCCTCGGCGCGCCGCTGGCCCGGCTCGAGGCGCAGATCGCGCTGCCCGCCCTGTTCACTCGCTTCCCGGAACTCAGCCTGGCGGTCGGCCCGGCCGAGTTGGCGCCCGTGCGCAGTTTCATCTCCAACGGACATGCCCGACTACCGGTCCGCACCGCGAGCAGGAACGCTGCTTCCACCGGATAGGACTGGGTGACGCCGCTGCGGGCGCTACGGCTCGAGATCGGTTGCCGTCCCTACCTGCAGATAGGTACTCGGCGTTCGGCCGGTCGATCGGCGGAACGCGGCAATGAACGCGCTGGGTTTGTGGTAGCCGACGGCCCGCGCGGTGGCGTTGACAGATCGGCCATTGGCCAGGTGCTCGGCGGCGGCCCGCATCCGGGCGTGCGTTCGCCATTGCGCGAAGGTCAGACCGGTTTCGTTGACGAACAGCCGGGACAGGGTGCGTACCCCGGCGTGCACCTGGTGTGCCCAGAACGCCAGCTCACGGGTGTCGCTGGGGTCGGCGATGAGCTGCTCGGCGATCGCGCGCACGCGCGGATCCGTCGGCATGGACACGTCGATGGCGTTGACGGGTAGCGGTGTGAGCAGATCGAAGACCAGCGGCTCGGCGTGCACCCGGCTCGGGTCGTCCGGCGCGGCTTCGTGCAGGTGCAGCACGAGTTCGCGCAGCAGGGGACCCACCGAGAGCCCGATCGGTTCGGACCAGCGGACCGGGCAGAGGTCCGGCGCGAAGTGCACGATGCAGAGCTCGCCTGCCCGTAATGCCTTCTCCGCGTGCAAGATCCGCGGCGGTACCCAGAGGCCGTAGCCGGGCGGCACGAGCCAGTCGCGCGCCGGGGTACTCATAGTCACGGTCGCGGTGGCGGACCACAGCAGCATCGCGTCGTCATGCGCATGCCAGTCGATGGTCCTGCGAGCCGGTGTCCCGCTCCGATCGATGCTCAGGATCGGCGACCGAGTACCCGGGTCTGCGCGGTGCGGACCGCGGCTCAGCGCACTCATACCAGCCACTGTTGTCGATCTGCCCGCCGACAACCACCGATAGATCGACTTTTCATGCCAGCAACCCGCCATTCGTTCCGGCGCGATGCGAAAGGAGGTCACGAAACCGCACGATGGTCCGTCCCGCGCCGCGGCGCGATACCCCCCGATCGGGGGGAGCCCGGTCGGCGGTGCCGCTGGTTACGCTGGGGTGGGAGTCGATCCCGGATTACGCGCGCCGTAGCCGTCTGTGCACCTGGCTGCGCGGCGTATCGGAGGCATACGGACCCGGGAGGGGAATCCATGACCAGTGGGGGTAATGCCGGTTCGCCCAGGGCGGCGAGCCTATCCGTACCGAATTTTCCTGGCGCACAATCGTATTGCTCGGAGATCGTCGAGTTGCCGATCAGCGAGCTACGGCCGTCGGATTCGCCGCCACGCACGGCAGGCGAGAACACGGCGCACACCCGTCTCCTCGCCGAATCGACTACCGCCCCTGCGCCCATCGTTGTCCGGCGCGCGACGATGCAGGTCGTGGACGGCTGGCATCGACTGTGCGCCGCTCGACTGCGCGGTGAAAAGTCCATCGCGGCAGTGTTTTTCGATGGCGGCCCGGAGGAAGCGTTCGTGCTGGCGGTCAAACTGAATACGGCGCACGGCCTGCCGCTGTCGCTGGCCGAACGCAAGACCGCCGCGTTACGTATTCTGGTGTCATACCCGGACTGGTCGGATCGAGCGGTCGCCGCCATCGCCGGGGTCTCGCCCAAGACCGTCTCCGCCATCCGGCGACGGTCGCCTGTGGAAGTTCCACACGCAACCAGTCGGATCGCTCGTAACGGTGTGCGGCATCAGTTCGGACCGCAAGGTCGGCAACGCGCCGCCGAGCTGTTCATCGCCGATCCCACCGCGTCGGCCCGGAAAGTGGCTGTGGCGGCGGGTATTTCGGTCACCACGGCGAAGGATGTGCGCAAACGACTGCACAGTGGCCGGAATCCGGTGCCGCGGCGCCGTTCGACCGCGACGCCCACAGCCGCTGACAGGTCCGATACAGCGCCGGTCCCGGCCGCGCAGCGGATGATCACCGCGGAGATGTTGCATCAGCTGCGCAAGGACCCGTCGCTGCGCTTTTCCGAGACCGGACGAAAACTGCTGCGGTGGTTGGAGTTTCCGTTCGAGGACGACGTCGAGCTGGCCGATGTCATCGGCGACATCCCCAGCCACTGTGCCCCGCGCCTCGCCGAGCTCGCGCAACGACGCTCGCAGGACCTGCATCGGCTGGCACAGCTACTCGACCAGCACACCCGCGGTGCGTTCTCCGCGTAATCATGAGGCTACGCCTTCGGCGTCTCATCCCAAAGGCCTACCGCGGCAACCGCTTCCCGCGATCTTGTCCGAGATCGTCAGTGCCGCACAGCAGCCCGGCAAAAACTTTCACCGTTCTTGTGCGCGCCTCCCCCACCCGCTACCGTTGATTTCGAGGATATTACCGCCGATTGCGAAGCGGTAAACAGGGCTCCAGCCGATCGACGGGGGTTCTATTCAACTGCAAGAAAGCTGCCCAGGCGGGCGAGTATTGCGAATCAGCAACCGCCGATTCTCTCGGTATTCACCCCGAGGACTGACCTCGAGGGGCAGGAGGCGTAATGAGCCAGAGAGCGCTCACCGACAATTGTGAACATTACCGATGCGTGGGCATCGGTATCGGACCAGCAAATCTGAGCCTGGCGTCGCTGCTGTACGAACAGCCGGACGTCTCGAACCGGTTCTTCGAAAAGCGGCACGACTTTCGGTGGCACGACGGCCAGCTCCTGCCCAACACCTCGCTGCAGGTCTCGATGCTCAAGGACCTGGTCAGCCTCTCCGACCCGACGAACCGTTTTACTTTTCTGTCCTATCTCCATGCCAAGGGCCGGGTCTACCACTACCTCAACGCACAATTCGATGCGGTGCCGCGCAGCGAGTTCCGGAACTATCTGGAATGGGTCAGCTCCCGGAACGAGAACCTTGTCTTCGGCGAAGAAGTGCGCTCGATCGAATTCGATGATGTTTTCCGGCTACGTACCGGCAACCGCACCGTTACCGCCGACAACGTCGTGATCGGCGTCGGCCGAAAGCCTTATGTTCCGCCGCTGGCCGACAATCTGCTCGGGCCGACCCAATTCCACATCAGCGAATTCGCGGACAAGGCAGTCGGGCTCGCCGGACGACGAGTCTGGGTGATCGGCGGCGGCCAGTCCGGCGCGGAGGCCTTTCTCGAGCTGATCTCCCGTCCGCGCGCCGAGCTGCCGCGCCGGGTCGGCTGGATATCCCGGCGCCGCAACTACTTTCCCCTGGACGACTCACCGTTCACGAACGACTACTACATGCCGGGCTACTCGGAGTACTTCTCCGCCCTGCCCGGCCCCGCCCGCGACGCCATCAACTTCGCCCACGTGCTGACCAGCGACGGCATCTCCGAGGCCACGCTGCGCGAGATCTACCAGCGCATCTACCTGCACCGCTTCGTCGACGGCGCCACCGACCTGGTCGCCCTGTACCCGAACCGCGAGGTGCTGCGGGTGACCGGCGATCCAGGCTCGGGCTGGGACATCACCTTCACGCACAACGACCAGCCCGGCGTGCACGAACATGCCGAGGCCGATGTGATCGTCTGGGCGACCGGGTTCCACGCCGACGGCATGGAGTTCCTGTCTCCGGTGGCGGACCGCCTGGAGCGGGACAACGACGAATACAAGATCGACTCGGATTTCGCCGTCTGCTGGGACGGTCCCGCCGATCGAAATATCTTCCTGCAGAACGGCGCACGGCGACAGCGCGGCTTGGCCGACACCAATCTCAGTCTCGTCGCCTGGCGCAGCAAACGGATCGCCGATCGCCTGCGCGGCATCCGCTCCGACGATCCGCACGATTCGTTCCTCGAATGGTCGGCCAAGGCTCCCGACGATCGGAGCGTGGAGCGATGACGAGTCGGACAGTCGCCGTCATCGGAGGCGGAATCATCGGTTGCCTGATTGCGCGCGAAGTGATTTCGCGCTTCCCCGATACTCCCGTCGAAGTGTTCGACCGGGATGGGATCGGCACCGGAGCGAGCAGGCGCTCCGCGGGACTGCACTTTCCGCGCGGCGCGTCCGACCGCGTGCGGCAGATGACCGCATACAGCCAGGACTATTACGAAGACCTGGCGGCGAAACATCCTGCGCTACCTATTCATTCGCTCGGCATGACCGTGGTGGCAACCCACACCGCCGCCGGCCTCGGGGAGGTCTATCTCGACCGTGCGGCGCTGACACCGACGGACGCGGTGCCGGGCGGTCTGGTCCAGGTGCCGCGCGAAGCCGGTGTCTGGCGCGGCCAGGGCTGCCACTACGCCGATGTGCCCGCGCTGGCTCAGGCGATAGCCCACGAGCTGCGCCGACACGTCACCATCCGGGAAGGCTTGCGTGTCAATGCAATCGAGGACGCTGGGTCCGAGGTGCTGCTCCGGCTCAGCACCGGAGAGACGTGCACAGCCGGACGCGTGGTGCTGGCCCCCGGACCATGGCTGACCGACCGAGCCTGGCGTGACCTGGTCGCGCCGCTGAATTCGCGCGTCAAGAAGGTCGTCGCGCTCCACATCGAACAGGAGCCGAGGCCCGATGACGGCGTCGTCGTGTTCCATGACGAGGACGCCTTCCTGCTACCGCTGCGGCACCGCGGGCACTGGCTGTTCAGCTACACCCACGACGAGTGGGATGTCGATCCCGACACCGTGTCCGGCGGCATCGAAGACAACGTCCTCGAAGCGGCAATGCCGCTGCTGCAACGGTATTCGCCCGTCCTGGCCGAGCACGCCGTGGGCGGCCGGGTGTTCTGCGACGCCTACAGCGTCGATCGGCAGCCGCAGGTGCGAGCGCTCGACCCGGCCGGGCGGGTGATCTTCGCGGGCGCCGCGAACGGTTCGGGTTACCGGCTGGCCCCGGCGATCGCGGCCGAGGCCGTCGGCCTGCTGCGGCTGGACGAGCAGACAAGTCAGTCACCGAAGGAGATGAGTCCCGCGTGATCGTCAATCGCTTCGACACCGCCGACCTGCATGCGGCATTCGGCATCGACATGAGTTCGATCGATGGGTTCGGCTTCGGCGCGGGCTGGGCGCGGGTGGCCCCCGGCGGCCGGTCCGATCCGCACCAGCACGACGAGACCGAGGTGTTCCTGGTCGTCAGCGGCCACGGCGATGTCGTCGTGGACGGCGCACGGCATCCCGTCGGCCCCGGCATGGTCGTGCTGTTCGATCCGTTCGAGACCCATGTCGTCGAGAACACCGGGCCGACCGAGCTGGTGTTCTTCGATCTGTACTGGCGTGATCCGGGCCGGGCCGCCCGCGCGGCCGTCGGCCGCAGCGACCGGCGGCGCTTCGGCGAGCGGCCGATCTTCGTGTTCTCCACGCCGCCGACGCCGAACGGCGACCTGCATCTCGGGCACCTGTCCGGCCCGTATCTGGGTGCGGATGTTTTCGTCCGTTTCCAGCGGATGAACGGTGCCCAGGCGTGGCACCTCACCGGCAGCGACGACTACCAGAGTTACGTGGTCGACCGGGCGCGGCGCGAGGGCAAGGCGCCCGCGGCGACGGCGGCGCACTACAGCGCCGAGATCGCCGAAACGCTGCGGCTGATGGACATCGAACCCGATCAGTACACGGCGACCGACGCGGACCCCACCTATCGGACCGGATTGCAGGAGTACTTCTCTCGCGTCGTGGCATCGGGATCCGTTGCGCCTCAAGAGGGTCCGGCGCTGTTCGACGGCACGACGAACGACTACCTGTACGAGGTCGACGTGTCGGGCGGCTGCCCGGGCTGCGGAGCCTCGGCCGGTGGCAATATCTGCGAGGGCTGCGGCGAGCCCAATTCCTGTGTCGACCTGACTGATCCGCGATCGAACAGGTCGCAGGCGTCCCCGCGGATCGACACGATCACCCGGTTCACCCTGCCGTTGCACGAGTTCGCCGCCGAACTCGCCGCGCACCATCGGCTCGGCCGAGTTCCGGCGCGGCTACGCGAACTGGCCGGGCGATTGTTCGCCCGCCCTCGGCTCGACGTGGCGATCACCCATCCGGCGACGTGGGGTGTGCCGCCCACCGAAACCGGCGCGGACGGACAGGTCATCTGGGTCTGGCCGGAGATGTCTTACGGTTTCCTGCACGGTATTTCGGCGTTGGGGCGGCGCCTCGGCCGGGACTGGCGCTCGGACCAGCCCGAGCAGGACTGGAAGATCGTGCATTTCTTCGGCTACGACAACAGCTTCTACCACTCGATCCTGTATCCCGCGCTCTACCGGCTGGCCTTCCCCGACTGGCACCCGGATATCGACTACCACGTCAACGAGTTCTATCTCCTCGATGGCGGCAAATTCTCCACCAGCCGACGGCATGCCGTCTGGGGCAAGGAAATCCTCTCGCCGGACAGCGTGGACGGTGTGCGGTACTTCCTGTCCCGGACTCGACCGGAGTCGCGGAGTACCAACTTCACCCGCGAAAGCTATGCGGCCGCCGTGCGCGAGGAATTGATCGGCACCTGGCAGCGCTGGCTCAACGATCTGGGGCACCGCATCCAGACTCGCTACGGGGGCCACGCGCCGGACGCAGGCGTCTGGACGCCGGAGCACACGGCGTTTCTCGGCCGCCTCGGCACTCGGCTGTCCGCCGTGACCGCCGCCCTCGGTCCCGATGCGTTCTCCGTCGAGGCCGCGGCCGCGGAACTGCACGGAATCGTCACCGACACAGTTTGTTTCGCCGAGCGGGAAAGCGTGGTGGCGGCGGTCGAGGATTGGCACGACGAGGCCCGCACCGCCGTCGCGCTGGAACTGGCCGCGGCGCGGTTGCTCGCCCACTGCGCCACTCCGGTGCTGCCACGGTTCGCCGGGCGGCTCGGCGAAGCACTCGGCGGGCCCCGCCCGAGCGAATGGCCGCACATCGTGGAACTCGTGCCCGCGGGGACCCGGATCGATCTGGTGCGGAAGTTCTTCGCGGAACCGTCGGTCGCGGCGGCGGAGCCGGTCGGGGTGGGGAGCGCGTGATGGATTCGGTGATCAACCAGATCGTCACGACGTCGCCCCCGCCCGGCTACCACGCGACCTTCGCCCGGCTGGGCACGACGGAGACGATCGAACTGCGTGAGTTGTGCACGCGGGCCGAACGTTTGGCGGTTCGGCTCCGCGAACTGGGCGTGGCGCCGGGAGATCGCATAGGGATTCTCGCGGCGAACTGTCTGGAATGGGTGCTGCTGGATCTGGCCGCGCTGCGGTGCAAGGCGGTGACCGCCGGGCTGGAACCCGGCAAATTCGAGCCGGACGCGGCGCTGCTCGCGCGCTACGACCTGAAACTGCTGTTCACCGATCAGCCGTCCACTGCCGCCAGTGTCCGGCCGATCAGCGAGGTTCGTACGCTCGCTGAACAACCCGCGGACCCGCTGCCCCCGGTCCGGTACGACAGTGACGAGGCGACCACCCTCAAATTCACCTCGGGCAGCACCGGCGTGCCGAAGGGGCTTGCGGCCAGCGTGGGCAGCATCGACAGCTCGCTGCGCGCCGTCCAGGAAATGTTCGCGCACGGCCCCGGCGATCACCTGTTCGTCTTTCTGCCGCTGGCCCTGTTGCAGCAGCGGTATTGGATCTATTCGGCGCTGTGCTTCGGCCACGACGTCACGGTCAGCACCTACGAGGCCGCGTTCACCGCGCTGCGGCAGGTGCGGCCCACCGTCGTGATGGGGGTGCCGGGTTTCTACGAGACCGTGAAACAACATCTGGCGGCACAGGCCGATCCGCAGGTCGCGGCGAAAGAGTTGTTCGGCGACCGAATTCGCTACCTGTGGACCGGATCCGCACCGGCCGGCGCGGACATGCTGCGTTTCTTCACCCGCCTCGGCGTGCCCATCTACGAGGGCTACGGCATGAACGAGACCTGCATCGTCGCCAAGAACCATCCCGGCGCCAGCAAGGCGGGCAGCGTCGGGCGGGTCGTGCCGGGCAAGGAGGTGCTGTTCGACGCAGACGGCGTCATCAGTGTGCGCAGCGACCACCCGGTGGCGCGGCGCTACGAATACGGTGCGACCGCGCATTCGATGGGCGTGTTCGCCGCCGATGGCACGGTCCGGACCGGCGATATCGGCTATCTCGACGAGGACGGCTTTCTCTACATCCGCGGTCGCGCCGACGACGTGATCGTGTTGGCGAACGGAAAGAAAGTGATCGTCCGGCCGATCGAGGAACGGATGGCGGCCAGCGCGGCGATCGAGCACTGCGTGGTGTTCTGCCCGACGCAGACTCAGCTCGTCGCCGTCGTCTCCCCGGCGGCCGAACCCGCCGACGAGGCGGCCATCGCCGAGCACCTCGCACACACCAACGCGGAGCTGGAGCGTGACGAGCGCATCGGCAGGGTGGTGATCGCCCGACCTCGGTTCAGCATCGACAACGGACTGCTCAGTTCGCAGTACAAACCGAAACGCAGCCAGATCCTCGAACAGTATCGACGGGAAATCGGTGAGAAAGGAAGAACCCATGCCTGATGTGGAAAAGGCTGTGCACGACAACTTCCGGAAGGTGATCGCGTCGAACAACGCGCAGGGTGCGCTCGATCCGGACCTCGACATGGTCGACGACTACGGGCTCACCTCACTGAACAAGGTCCTCTTCCTGACCGCGGTCTGCGACGACACCGGAATCTCGCTGGCGAACTTCATCGAGGAGGACGTGGCCGCCCTGCACACCCTGCGCGACGTGACCGCGGCGCTGTCCCGGCACGCGGAAAGTGCGGTCTGAGATGGGATGGGCTGAGCTGGCGCCCGCGCGGCTGGAGAACGACCATCTGTTGCTCCAGCCGATCGAGCCGGCGGACCGGGCGGCCCTGTGCGAGATCGCGCTGGACCCCGACATCTGGCGATACTTCGTCTCGCTGGTGCAGACCGAGGCCGACTTCGACGCGTTCTTCGATGCGGGACTGGAGGATCAGCGGGCCGGGCGCCGGGTGGTCTTCTACATCATGGACAAGGCCAGCGGCCGGGCCGCGGGCAGCATGAGCTACGGGAACATGGCCGAACGCGACGGCAGGCTGGAGATCGGCTGGTCCTGGCTCGGCCGCGACTTCCGCGGCCGCGGGCTCAACCGGTGGGCGAAATACCTGCTGCTGGAACACGCCTTCGAACGGCTCGGCGCGGAACGGGTGGAGTTCAAGACCGACGTGCTGAACGAGCAGGCGCGTCGCGGTCTGCGCAATATCGGGGCGGTCGAGGAGGGTGTGCTGCGCAGTTTCAACCCGATGCCCGGCGGCCGTCGCCGGGACGCCATTTTCTACAGCGTGCTGCGTGCCGAATGGGCCGGTGTCAAAAGCAAACTGGCCGCCTATCCGAAGGTGCAATTGGCGGGCGCCGTCGAATGAACGCGGTCCTGCGGACTCCGTTCCTGCGAGTCGAGGGTGATGCCTTCGCCCTCGGCTATCAGCACGGGCAAGCCAGGGCCGCGGCTTTGCGAGACTTTCTCGACGACGGGCTGTGCCGGTTGAACCGGATCCTGCCGGAGCCGGTGTCGCTGCCGGAGTTGCGGCCGACGATCGACGCCTACCTGGCCGAGATCACCGCTGCGACACCGGATCTGGCCGAGGAGATCCGCGGGCTCGCCGCCGGGGCGGACATCGACCTGCGGGAGGCCGTGCTGCTCCAGATACGCCGCGAAATCCTTGGCTACCAAAAGATTCCGACCGCAGGGGACTGCACCACATTCGCGCTGGCCGGCCCGGATCCGGTGCTGGCGCAGACCGTGGATCTCAATGGCAATCTGGACGATCAGATCAGTGTGCTGGAGATCGTGCGGGCCGGAGCGTCCCGACGCACGCTGGTGCTCAGTTTCGGCGGGCTGCTCGGTTACCTCGGCCTCAACAGTGACGGCCTGGCAGTGGGGTTGAATCTCGTGCTCGGCGGGCAGTGGCGGCCGGGTGTGCCGCCCTACCTGGCTATCCGGCATCTGCTCGACAACGCGGGCTCCGTCGAGGAAGCGGTGGGCATGTTGCGGGAACTGCCCCTGGCCAGTTCCCGCAACATCGTGCTGTGCGACCGGGACACGGCCGCCTACGTCGAGGTGCTCGACCAGGAGGTCAGGATCGAGTACGGCCGCAATGTCTTGCACACCAACCATTTCCTGGATCCCAGCTTCGCGCCCCGGGACGAGATCAACGTGTTCGCCCGCAATTCCTCGATCCGCAGGCTGGAGGTGTGCCGGACCAGGCTCGCCACCGTGGGCACCGACCCGGAGGACCTTTTCGCCGTGCTGTCCACGCCGCCGATCAACGTCGTGGACAACGGTGACATCCGCCGCGAACACACGGTGGCGGCCGTCGTCCTGTGTCCTGATCGGCTGCACCTGCGGCCCGGTGATCCCGCGACGCACCCCACCGAAATCTTCACGCTGTCCTAGGAGCAACGATGAGCTTCGATGCGGGCATCCTCGCCCTCCCGTTCTACGAGCCGCGGCATGTAGAGCGCGCGCGGCAAATCGAGAGTTGGTGCGCGGAACAAACTGAGCTCTGGGATGACTCGGGCGACGACCCGGATGCGACCGGGCTAAGGATTCTTCGGGCGCTCGGCGAGCACGGCTGGTTGACCGCGCTGGATCCGGCCGCGGGACCGGAGGGCCTGGCGGCAGGCGACTGCCGCTCGCTGTGCCTGCAGCGCGAGGCACTGGCCTACGCCGACGATCTCGCCGATTTCGCGTTCTCGATCCAGGCGCTGGCCGCGACGCCAATTGTGCGGCACGGCAACGAAGAACAGCAGCGGCGGTACCTCGCACCGATGGCGAAGGGCACGCTGTGCGGCGCGTTCGCCATCTCCGAACCGGAGGTGGGCTCGGATGTCGCGGCGATCGGACTGCGGGCCGACCGGGTCGCCGACGGTTACCTGCTGAACGGTGCCAAGGCATGGATCGCGAATGCCGGTATCGCGGACCTGTTCTGCGTCATCGCGCGGACCGGCGAGGGGCCGGGCGCCCTGGGTTTAACGGCGTTCCTGGTGCCCGCAGCTACACCGGGACTTACTGTAGGCCAACGGGTTCCGTTGATCGCGCCGCGGTCCTTCGCCGATCTCGAGTTCGTGGATTGTCACCTGCCGTCGGACAGCGTGCTCGGCAGGCCGGGTGGCGGTTTCGTGGTCGCGATGGAGGTGCTCGAACGGTTTCGGATGACCGTGGGCGCGGCGGCACTCGGGTTCGCGCGCCGGGCCACCGACACCGCGCTGGCCCACGCGAAGAACCGGAAGATGTACGGCGCGCGGCAGTTCGATCTGCAACTGGTGAAGGCGTCCTTCGCCGAGATCGAGGTCGAGCTGAACGCCATGGCGTTGCTGGTGACTCGCGCCGCATGGGCGGCCGACAGCGGGGATCCGGCCGCGGCGAAACACTCCAGCATCGCCAAGCTGTATGCCACCGAGCGGGCGCAGCACATCGTGGATGCCTGCGTGCAGGTCTTCGGCGCCGCGGGGTTGGTCGCCGACAGCGTGCCGGAGCGGTTGTACCGGCAGATTCGGTCGCTGCGGATCTATGAGGGCAGCTCCGAGGTGCAGAAGATGATCATCGCGGGCTCCCTCGGCGGCCGAGGACGGGCGAAATGAGCGCCTACCTGGCTCGGCCGCCCCGGCGCTCGGCTCGGGTGCGGCTGTTCTGCTTCCCGCATTCCGGCGGCGGCGCTTCGGTTTTCCGCGGCTGGCCGCAGGAACTGCCGGGGTGGGTGGACGTGCTGCCGGTGCTGCTGCCCGGTCGGGAAGAACGCGCGGACGAGCCGCCGCCGACCGATCTGGACGAATTGGCCGACGCGATCGCCGACGCGATCCGTCCGCATCTCGACGGGCCCTATGCGTTGTTCGGGCACAGCCTGGGCGGCCTGCTGGCATACCAGGTGGCGCTGCGGCTGGACCGGGCGCCGGTGGCGCTGCTGGTCGCGGGCCTGTCCGCGCCACACCGGCTCGCGCCGGAGCCGATGCACGAGCTGTCCGACGACGATCTGCTCGATCGGATCTTCGAGATGGGCGGTACCCCAGTCGAATTGCGCGACGAGCGGGATCTGCTGCGCTCAGCCCTACCCGCGCTGCGGGCGGACGTGACGATGTTCTGCACCTACCGGCATCGGCCCGCCGCACCGGTGGCGTGCCCGATCGTGGTGTTCAGCGGCCGCGACGACGCCCTTGCGGCACCGGACGACGCCGACGCGTGGGGTGAACTCGCCGAAAAGACCGTGCGCACAAGCGAATTGCCCGGCGGTCACTTCTTCGTCCGGACCCATCGCCGCGAGCTGACCCGGATGATCACGGCCGAGCTGCGCCGCTGCCTGCCGCCGATCGACCGGCCGCGGGCATCCGCCCCGGAGCCCGTCCGACGCGGGCGCATCGAGCCGATAGCCGTCGTCGGCATCGGCTGCCGCCTGCCGGGTGCCGATGGGCCACAAGCACTGTGGCGGTTGCTCGTCGACGGCGTGGATGCGGTGACCGAGGTGCCCGAGCAGCGCTCCGACCATCCGGCCGTGTTCGGCCGGCTGCCCGCGGTGCCGTCCGACTTTCGCCGCTTCGGCGGATTCCTGGACGACGTCGAGGGTTTCGACGCGGCCTTCTTCGGCATCTCACCCCGGGAGGCCGATCGGATGGATCCGCAGCAGCGGTTGCTGTTGGAGGTGGCCTGGGAGGCATTGGAGGACGCCGGGATCGCGCCCACCGCGCTGGCGGGCACGCGTACCGGCGTCTTCGTCGGTCAAATGGGCCGGGACTACTGGGAATTGCAGGCTCGGCAGAGTTCGCTCGACCTGCACGCACTGACCGGAGGTGGGCTGGCGTCGTTCCTGTCCGGCCGGATCTCGTTCGCGCTCGACCTGCGCGGCCCGAGCGTCTCGGTCGACACGGCCTGCTCATCGTCCTTGACCGCGGTTCACCTGGCCTGGCAGAGCCTGCAACTCGGCGACTCGGACCTGGCGCTGGCGGCCGGGGCGAATCTGGTGCTGCTGCCCGAACTGGCCGCCATCTACGAGCAGGTCGGGCTGATGTCGCGGCGGGGCCGCTGCCGGTTCGGCGACGCCACCGGTGACGGCTTCGTCCGTTCCGAAGGCGTCGGCGTGGTGGTGCTCAAACCGCTGGCACAGGCCCGCGCCGACGGCAATCGCGTGTATGCGGTGATTGCGGGGAGCGCGAGCAACAACGACGGCAGCGGCGGCGGTTCCCTGGTAGCTCCCTCCCAGGAGGCGCAGGAGCGGCTGCTGCGCGACGCACTGGACCGGGCGGGGGTCGATCCCGGCGCGGTGGATTATGTGGAAGCCCATGGCACGGGAACGAATACGGGTGACGCCATCGAGCTGCGGGCGCTGTCCCAGGTGTTCGCCGGAACGCGCCCCGACGGGCGGCCGTGCCTGGTCGGCTCGGTGAAGACCAATATCGGCCACCCCGAGGGGGCGGCAGGCATCTCGGGACTCATCAAAACGGTGCTGAGCGTGCATCATCGGTTGATCCCGGGAAATCCACTGCTGACCGAGTCGCATCCGGTCCTGCTCGAACCGGGCACGCCGTTGCGTGTGCCGACCGAACCTGTTGCATGGCCTGAGGATTCGCCGCCGATCGCCGGTGTGACGTCCTTCGGTCTGTCCGGAACCAACGTGCACGTCGTGCTCACCGCTGCTCCCGCGGATGCAGAGCCGGACGACGATACGCAGCCACTGGTACTGCCGCTCTCGGCACGTGATCCCGTTGCGGTACAGGAACTTACAGCCGCTTACGCCGATCGGCTGGACGGCGCGGACCCGGTCACCGCGCGGCAGGTATGCGCTGTGGCGGCGCGCGGGCGGGCGCACCACGAATGGCGATCGGCGGTAGCCGCGGTCGACGGCGACGGACTGGCCGCCGCGTTACGCGACCGACTACTCGATGAGGTCATCCAGCAGCCCACCGGCGGAATCCGTGTCGCGTTCGTCTTTCCCGGACACGGCAGCCAGTGGGCCGGCATGGGTCGCGAGCTGCTGAACACGTCGGCCGTGTTCCGGGAATCGATCGAAAGCTGTGACGCGGCAATCCGATCCGCGACCGGATGGTCGCTGCTGAAGGTGCTCGCCGACGACGACGGGACGGAGCTGGCGAAGACCGCGGTGATCCAACCGGCCGTGTGGGCCGTGCAGGTGGCTTTGGCACAACACTTGCGCTCGTGGGGCATTCGGCCCGATGTCGTCATCGGCCACAGTTTCGGTGAGGTGGCCGCAGCCACGGTCGCCGGGGCGATCGATCTCGCCACCGCCGCCGAGCTGATCTGTCGCCGTGGCGAACTCACCGCGCAGGCGGACGGCCTCGGCGGCATGCTCGCGGTGGCCATGCCGGTCGAGGAAGCCGCGGCCGCCGCCGCAGGCTACGGCGACCGGATTGTGGTGGCAGCCTGCAACAGCCCGCGCCTGACCGTGCTGTCCGGCGAAACCGACGCGCTGGACGGGTTACTCGACGAACTGCGGAGCGCCGGGGTGCGCGGCGGGCGGGTGCGGATCAACTTCGCCTCGCACAGCCGGTTCATGGATCCACTGCAACCGCAGCTCATCGCCGCGCTCACCGGACTGCGGGCCGAGCCGGTTGCCGTGCCGTTCCGGTCCACGGTCACCGGCGAGCGCATGTCCGGTCCGGATCTCGATGCCGGGTACTGGGCCGGCAACCTGCGGTCCGCCGTTCGATTCGCCGACGCGATCGCCGCCGAAAACGCTGAGGGTCCAACGGTTTTCCTGGAAATTGCCCCGCATTCGGTGCTGGCGCAGGCCATCGAGCAATGCCTCGCCGACAGTGCGAGCGGTACGGCGGTAGCCGGGCTGCGCCGGGACACGTCCGACACCGCCCGCCTCGCGGAGATCGTCGCCCGCCTCTACACCGCCGGTGTCGATCCGGAGTGGACCGCGATATACCCGGCGCTGCCCGTGCCGGACGAGATGCCCACCTACCCCTGGCAGCGCCGGCGCACCTGGTTCACGCCTGCCGAATCGGCGTCGGTGGACCTGCCGGCCCTCGCCGAACCTGCTGCGCCGCCTGAAGTCCCGGCCGATGGCGGCCTACTGGACACCCTGACCGCCGAGCTCGGCGCGGTACTCGGCCTACCCCCGCAACGGATTCCGCGGCGGCGCCCGCTGCGCGACGTCGGTTGTGACTCACTGGCCGCCGTCGAGATCCGGGCCCGGCTCGAACAACGGTGGGGAACCGAGATCTCGTCGAGCGCGGTGCTCGCGGCGAGCGTCGAAGACCTCGCCGAGGCCATCACCACAATGGAGGGATAGCCATGACTTTTCCGCAATATCCCGGAGACGGTCCCGTCGTGCCGTCACTGCCGGAGCACGACCCCGACGACCCGATCGAAAACGCGGTGATCAGCAGGCTCACCGCGAACTGGCATCGGCGCGCGATGGTGAAGCGCCCGGAACCCGACCTGGACGAGCTGTTCGAACCCGCCCGCCCCGACTACCCGGAAGGTCTCATCCCGTTCCGGGACCACCCGACCTACCAGGCCATGGACCCCGACCTCCGGGCGCGGCTGCTCGGCTGGGGCTGGGTGGCCTTCAACAAACACATCATGGACACCGAACAGCACGTGGTGAACCCGACCTTCGCGCTGATCATCGAGGACACCTACGACACCGGCCTGGAGATGGAGACGCTCACCACCGCCATGACCCAGGCGATGCTCGACGAGCAGTACCACACTCTGATGCACCTCAATGCCAGTTCGGTGATGCGGCGCCGCCGCGGCTGGCGGATGCCCGAGACGGCACTTCCGCTCGGACACAAGGCCGCTCGGCTCCGGCAGCGCATGGCCAACAGCGAGGAACGCTGGCAGCGCGAGCTCAGCGCGCTCGCCTTCACCACGGTCGCCGAGATCTCGATCAACTCCTACCTCGATCTGATCGCCGAGGACGACGAGATCCAGCCGATCAACAAGGTCACCGCGACCATGCACAACCGCGACGAGTACTGTCACTCCTCGATCGCCGACGAGGTCGCCAAGGCCGTGTACCACCGGCTCGGTCCGGCGGAACGCGCCCTGTTCCGGGAGGCGATGGTCGACGGGCTGGAAGCGTTCGCCGCGAACAACTTTCCCACCTGGCATCGCATCGTCGATCTGGTCGGCGTCGATGGCGGGCACGAGATGTTGCGGGAGGTCGAGCACGACCGGTCGACGAAACGGTTGCTGTCCAATTTCAGTGGGCTGCACAAGTTCTGCAGCGAACTGGACATACTCGAGGAGCTCACGTTCGATTGGTCAACGGTGACGATCGAGGGCCCGTGAGGGCTGAAACCACGGCGCTCGCACCGAAATCCGCTGCGGTGGTACCGATCTGGCTGGTAGCCGTCGGTGTCTCGCTGGTCGCGCTGAACCTGCGGCCGCCCATCACAGCGATTTCGACGCTGATGCCGCAGGTACAACACCAGGAGGGATTCAACAGCACCGTCGCCAGCCTGCTGGTGGCGGTGCCCATCGCCTGCTGGGTGGGCTTCTCCGGCCTGACACCGCGCATCGGACGCAAACTCGGACTCAACCGCACCATCGGCTACGCGCTACTGGTGCTGTTGGCAGGCTTCGGCATTCGGCTGCTACCCGGCGTGCCCGCACTGTTCGCCGGGACCGCGATCATCGGCCTGGCCATCACCATCGGCAACGTCCTGGTGCCCGCCGCGATCAAACGCGATCACCCCGCACACGTCGGCCTACTGACCGGCCTCTACACCATGTCGCTGTACACCGGAGCGGCCGCAGCCTCAGGAATCACCCTGCCCCTACAGGACGCCACTGGCTTCGGCTGGCGCGCGACACTGGGCCTATGGGCCGTCCCCGTCGTCATCGCCTGGTTCGTCTGGCTCCCCCAACTGCGCGTCCGCAGCGACACAGGCACCGGCCCCGCGGACGAGGCCACGCCGCGCAGCTTGTGGCTACAGCCGCTGGCCTGGGCGGTGACCATCTTCTTCGCCATGCCCGCGCTGCTGTTTTACACCGTTTCCGCTTGGCTCCCAACGATTCTCGTGGATGCGGGCATGGACGCCTCCCTGGCAGGCGGCATGCTCTCGGTAGCCAACCTGGTCGCGGTCCCTTCAGCCCTGGCCATGTCCATCCTGGTCAACCGAAACGAACGCCAAGTCCGGGCCGCGGTCTCGACCGGTGCCGTGCTGGTCATTGCCTTTGTCGGACTGCTGATTTCGCCGACCGACGGGACCATCATATGGATGATCCTGCTCGGTGCCGGACTAGGCGCAGGTACCGCCATCGGCTACTCGCTCCCCATCCTCCGCTCCCACGACGCACAGACCACCGCAAAACTCACCGCAATGAGCCAAACCGCCGGATTCGCCCTCTGCGCGATCGGCCCAGTACTAGCCGGCGCCCTCCACGACCTAACCCACGCCTGGACCGCCGTACTAGCCCTACTGATCGCACTGTCCATCGTCCAAATCCTGTCAGGCGCACGAGCCGGAACCCCACGCTTCGTATCCTGATCCCTGGTTATCAACACCTCGCCTGCCAGCGGTTTCGGCGAGGCCGCGTAGCACTCTTTACCTGAGCGTGATTTTGTGGCACAAGACAACGATTCATCGACATCGCCACAACGCGACGATAAGCCGAGGAGACGTAAGTGAGCCGGATCAATCGGCGGCCTGATGATCAGCAGCTGACAGTTCGAACAGGAGAACTTGCCGCTGCGGTCGCGGTCGGCCACCTCGGGGCTCAGGGACTCGCCGACCTGTCGTGCGAGGGTCAACCATGCACGACAAGGGCTCTCGGAGAATCGAGCAGAGTCAAATGGTCGCTGTTGAAGATCAAATATCGACCTTTTGACTCTGCTCGATCCCACGAACGCATATCTCCGCGAAGGCCTCGGGCCGCCCAACGACTAGATCCGAACGCACCATGCCCCCACTGTGTTCAGCCCGGCAGGGCCGCGGACACCAAGCCCATGATGATCGAGGACAACGACAATGCTCCGGTGCCGAAGGCGGCGGCGAGGGCGTAGCCGATGAGCAGTTCCTCGACGGTCGGTTCCGGCGGCTCGACGGTCTTGTTGACGAGCTTGACGTGTTGCGGCACGGCCCAGAGGACCTCGATCGTGCCGTCCACATCGGCTGTCAGATCGCCGAAGTGCTTCTCGATCTCATGCGGTTTGCCCTTGATGAACATGCAGGTGTCGATACCTGTGGGGCGGAAGCTCAGAATTCGGTCATCGTCCTCCACGATAATCCGATAGGTCCGCTTCAAAATTTTGCCGCTGCCCGGAACAACTTTGATCTCACGATCATTCACCCGTGTGGTGAGAAAATTCGGATCTCGTGTTCCGATGGGAATATTCTTACGGATGCGGGGGCCCGTTCGCGAGATGGTGACAGTTGTCGATTCGTCGGATTCGAGCCTCGTCGTCACCGTGTCGCCGGTTCGGGTGATGAGAATATTTCCGAATATCAGACTGTCTGCGATCAATTGCTGCGGTTCGGAAACTGTCACTTCCGTATTCCTCTTGCTTCAGAGTGATGGGCGAAGATGCGGATATCGGGCGATTCTTTCGCAGGCGGAATGTCCCTGCACGCCTGTCGATTTCGCTCATATGCTCGAATGTGGTCCCCCTGGAGTACGGCTGAGATACTAAATACTCTGCACCGCAACGAATTCCAGCATAGGGCGCGGGGCGGGTCAACTCCACTCGGATTGATGGCGAACGGCTCAGCCCGGGTAGACACCGGCGACGAAGGCGCCCTTCGTCGTGTATGAGCGGATTGGTTGCAGGGTTGTGGTGTCGTAGGTGGTCAGTGCGGTGTCGAGGTTCGCCAGGTTGGCCATGAACGGGTCCCAGGCGTTCTGTTTGGAGTGGTACCAGCCGGCGAGCGGGCTGAAGTAGATCAGGGGCGTGCCGTCCGAAACGATTGATAGGTATGCGGTTCGACCGTCCGGGGAGAAGCCCGCGTATACCGCCGCGCCGTCGGTCGCGAAGCGGTTCAGCTCCGTGCCGGTCCGGGCGTCGAGGATGATCACTTCGTCGGAGCCGTAGTTGCAGACCCACAACTGGGTGCCGTCCGGGGTCAGGGTCGCCGAGATCGGTTCCGCCCAGAGGTTCGGGAATATCACGGTATTGCGTACCGTCCAGGTGCGGACGTCGATCATCGTGACACCAGACCAGAAGTTGATCGCGTACAGCGTCTCGCCGTCCGCGGACAGCGCACCCCAGCCGGGGGCGGCCCCGTTGAGAAACAGCGGCGGTGCGCTGACCGCACCGGTATAGGCGTCGTACTTCGTCAGGATCCCGGCCGCCGACATGACGTAAATGGCTGAGCCGTCCGGAGATACCTCGATGTGCGCGGGACCGGGCGGAAACACGACCGGTAGCGTCCGCACGACCTCCAGGGTGTGGGTGTCGATCACCTGCACCATCGACAGTGCGGTGGGGACGAACAGATAGCGTGCGTCACGCGACAGGATGATGGTCGCGTATGGCGCACCGAGCGTCGGGATCCGTTTGGCGACTTGGCCGCTCGGCATGTCGATCACCGTGACACTCCAGGTCAACGGGTTCACCGGGCCGAAGTTGCCGACGAACATGCGCGAGCCGTCGGGCAGTGCCTTGATGACCATGGGATGGTCCCCGACGTGCGGCACTTCCTGCTGTACCGCCGAGGTGGCGGGGTCGATCCGCAGCACCGATCCCGTGCCGTAGTTCGGTATCCAGATCGATCCGTCCGGACCGCTGGTCGAACCCGATATCGATGGATTCGCCAGTGCGGCACCGGAGGTCAGGAACACGAAGGTCGCGCAGGTCGCGATCAGGACTGTTGCGCGCCGAGACGACCTGGCTGCATTGCTACGGATGTGCTTGAACAACAAGGGAACTCACTCTGTGTTAGCCGACATCTGGTGAATCGGGCCGAGGTGGACAGCGGCGTTGCACTTCTCCCCCGTGACGAACCACAGGTGGAGTCCGGTCGGGCGGTCCGCCGACCGGATGTGCAGGGACTGATCGGCCGTGATGGGCGCGTTGTACTCGATGATCGCGCGATACGGCTCGACCAGAAGTTCGGCACGGCCGGGCAGAAACTGCTCGACGGCCTGCCAGTACATGGCGTTGTTCATGTGCAGCAGCAGATCGATATCCGCCTCCCGGATCTGGTACGCCAGATCGCGCGCCGACCGCGCCGGCGGCATCCCGTCGAGCATCGGGGCCCAGCGGAGTCGGTGCTGGTCGGTGCTGGCGCTCAGGTGCTCGAAGCCGGCGTCGCTGATTCGTGCTGTCGTGCCTGCCTTTTCGTCGACATTGATCCAGAACGCCTCGGTCTCGACCAGCCCGCCCGCGTCGCTGGTGAGGCGAACCCGCATGTTCGCCCATCGGGTCGAGACACCAGAACACCAGCGGCGCAACGAGACATGGTCGGGCCACCGGATCGGCTCGATCACATCGATCACCGTGCGTCGCACGATCCACGCCGGATCGGAGTCGACGAAGCCGCTGGCGTTCAGGTCTTCCCACGCGATGTCCTGCAGATAGCGCGCGATGCCGTCGAGCCGGAGCCTGCCGTTGCGATCGACGTCGCCGGCGCGTACCGGCCAGCGCGTCGTATAACCCGCGTTCTCGGACGGTGGATTCGGCAATGTGCTGACGGGCTTTGTCATCTGACCTTCTCTGTAGATGGGTTCGGTGACGTGCGGCGACGCTAATTCAGCAGGGGGAGCCAGAGTGGAACGCCGGGACCGACCTTCGTCGGAATCGGGTCTCCGATAATGCGATCTGTGCGGGGATCGAAGACGATCACCTGCCCCGGGGTGAGCCCGACACCCATGGTGACCAGGTTGCCGAACAAGAGCGGGTCCAGCAGCGGGCCCGGGTAGGCGTTCGTCGACGGTCCGACATCGGAAATGTAGCCGCGCGTTCCGTCCTCGCTGAACATCACGGCGGTCGACGCGCCGGTGGTCGGAATACGTCCGATCACCTCGTCTTTCGCGGTATCGACGATCATCACGTCTTTGCCGCCGAACACCGTGACATATAATTTGCTGCCATCCGGAGTGAGCGTCGAGACGAATGCCCCGGGATTGCCGGGAGAGTAGTTGCCGTCCGCACTGGTGTGGATCAGCTTGGTAACACGCCAGTTCCGCAGATCTATGACGCTGACCGTATTGATCGAGTTGGCATAGAGTTTGGCGCCGTCTCTGCTGAAGGTGTACCAGAATGTGCCGATGCCGCCGACGATCAACGGTGGCCGGACGACCGCGCCGGTGATCGGATCGATGGCTTCGATCATGCCGCTGTTCATGAAACCGACGTAGAGCAGGCCGTCCGGCCCCTGGATCGCACCCGCCGGAATGTCGGGAAAACGGCCGGTGGCCAGATCCGGGAAACGGAAGCGCCGCACAATCGTATCGGTGGCGACGTCGAGCACCTCGATCACAAAGCCCACTTCGGGCACGAAGATCTCTTTCCCATCGTGCGACGTGAAGATTCCCAGCGGCGGACTCTCGACCGGAATGGACCTGGTGGTGTTCGACGGCCGGTCGATAATGGTGACGCTCGGGGGCGTGAAACCGAAGTTGTCGACGTAGATCTTCTTGCCATCCGGGGTCGCCGCCAAGACACCGGGTTTGGTCGCCGGTCCCGTCGGTATCCGCTGCTTGACGGTGTCGGTCGCGGTGTCGATGACGGCGACGGTGTTGTTTTGCACCTCGGGCAGGTACAGCTCACCCGCTGGTCCCTGCGGCGGCGCGGTGCGCTCCCCTGACGGCGCGGGATGGGCGGTGCCTGCTGCGACACACAGCGCCAGCATCGACGAGATGCCAAGACGGGCAAGAGTTTTCATACAGCCCTGCTCCTAGATATTGGTGCTGGTCGGGATCGTGCTCGGCAGCAGATACGTGTACGGCTCGCGCCCCGAGTTACGGTCGTTGATCTCGGCCTCGGCGTCGCGTAGCGCCGCACGAAATCGATCCAGCGGGCCACCGGGACCGGTGATCCGGGGATCGTTGATCGCGTTCGCGAACGGAAAGGTATTCGTGCGGTAGTCGCCGAGCGGCCGGTAGTGGACGCTGCCGAGAACGTCGAAAAGATAGAGCTGGGCAATCGAGGTCAGCAGCGAGGGCAACATGCGGATCCAGTCGGATTCGGTATGCCCGGCCGGGCTGGACGGCGCCGGCGCAGCGGTCATGCCGCTGTAGAACGGCATGTACTCGATGAAGTCTTTCTGCGGAAAATTGACGGCGGCGTGCTGAGCGCTGGCAAGGAAGACGACCATGGTCACGACCTCGACCAACTGATCGACGCTGTCGATTCGCCGGAAACCTTTGACCTTTCCCACCTGAGCGATCTCGTCGGCCCACGCGATCAGTTCGAAATCATCGCGCACATCGCCGTCGGACCCGTAGTAGGTGCGCACATAGCTATCCACCCACTCATGGATGACATCCCAGATCAGCAAGGCGTCGTCCCGGTACGGGAACGGCAGGTGAGCGTCATCGACGCCGCGCTCGGCAAACTCACGGTGCGGCATTTCCGCGTAGAAGTCCCAGCTCAAACGAGCCCGTCCGGCGCTGGCGATGGTGTCCTCGAGCAAGGGCGCGAGAATCAGATCGCCGGTGAGTTCCGGGGCCAGGATGAGATAAGTGGCGAATTTGTTGATGTACAGCAGTCCCTCGAAGTGCGGGGTCAACAAGACGCTCAGTGGATGGTTGGCGGCCAGCTGCCGACGGGTGGCCACACAGAACGCCTCGGTCACCAGGTGGGTCCGCCCGAGGTGCGAGTGCATTTCGTGGTGGTTGAAATCCGCGGTCTGCAGCACCGTTTTCGCCATCTGCCAGCCCCAATAACGGTCGGTATCACCGGCGTCCGGACGCAGGAACAAGACATGTTTCGCGGGGTCCTGGCCGCATTGGATCGCTACCGGTTGCAGCTCTCCGCCACCGGCCGGGACGGCGAACGCCGCCATCGGCGCGGTGTTGTAACCCGGTCCGGTGAGCAATTTGTACGTCGCGGACTCCGACGCGGCGGAGCCGAGCACCGCGTAATCGACCAGGTACAGCCGCCCCTGCGAGATCGCCGCACTCAGGCTGTCGCCGGATCCCATCACCGACTGGTAGCCCTTGTTGTCCAGCGGGAAATTCGCGGGCACGGCGCCACGCACCTGCCGCAACGCCATCGGATTCGGCCCCGCGACCCGCATCCGCGCGAAAACCATGTCATCGTGGAGGCGGTCAGCGACTTCCGGCACCGGGATGGTGGCGTACAGATTCCGGTATCGCTCCACCCCGTCCACGGTGCCGAAGTTTCCTAAACCGGGGCTGCTGAACATCTTTCGCAGCGTCGTGAAGAGATCGTCACGGATCTGATCGAGCGTGCGGAGTACGGTCTGCACCGTCTCGGTGAGCAGGTACTCGCCCGCGCGCGCCGGCGGATCGAGCGGATAGGCCACCGGGCTTGCCAGGACCGGGGCCACGATGCGGACAACGTTGTCGACCGTAGCCTTCAGGCCGAACAGTTGATCCACCAACGGCTGCAGCGCATCGCCGATCAGATGGTCGAAATGCCTGGTCAGCGCTAGCGCGATGTTGGAGATGACCTGGTAGTGCTCGTCGATCACCAGCACGAACCATTCGAGCGTCGGGTTGTCCTCGATCGATAGGGATGCGGCCATCGGAACGCCGTGCACGAAGTTGGCGTCTTCGGTCCAAACGTACTTCGATTGCAGGCGGCCGAGTTCGGCTGCGCGCCCTGCTGGATCCACCTCATGTTGCGGCAGTACGGGATTCACCGATCCTGGGCCTGCGGGATCGCCGAACGGCAACGGCAGGTTGAACAGCGGAGCAGCGTTCGCAGGCGACCCGAGGGTGGCGACCACGGGCCCTCCGGCGATCAGCGCCGAGGCCATGAAGAATTTCCTGCGATCGATTGTCGGCCCTGATACGCCCTGTCGATTTGTCGAAGGTTGATCGAATCGCTCAGGGCCTCCCGAACTCGCATTCAGCAACATTGCAGCAACGTTAACTATGGAGGTTTCGTCGGCCAAGTTTCTGTGAAATGAATCACTTTCGCTTTTGTGATATGTAACAAGAACGTGGAGTGCGGCGATGGCGGAATTGGTCACTTGACCTGGAACTGTATTGAAGATCGAACCTGGAGCATTGATTCGAGCCCCTGGAGTATGGTGAATCAATCGGGCTCGCCGTATTCGATTCAGCTTTTATGTATATGCAATTCTTCACTGCATACAGCAATCTCACAGCTAATTAGACTGAACCTCGCATATCTCCGATCGCGACATCCGTCAGGTCCAGGCATCGATATATCCGCGCGCTGGATCGCTCAGCACGCGCGACCACAGCGTGCGGCGTCGACACCACGCAAAAGTCATCTCGCACAAGGCATTCGGCTGTCCGCCGACCCTCCCGACCTGCCTCGACGCGGCGGTTCAGCTCCGATCGAAGGCAATCAGCAGTTCGATAGCGGTGTTGCCGATGCTTCCCAGCGGGTTATTGCTGACCGGCGGCTGGATGCTGTAATCGGCCGGCTCGACCGGAATCTCGGCCTTGAACGCCAACCTCGCACCGACCTGTGTCGTCTCGAATGTAAAGCTCACGTCGCGGGTGACGCCGTGAATCGTGAACTGACCAGCAGCTGGGACGCTGGAGACGGCGCCGGAGGCCGGAGCCGACGGGAAGACGATCGGCGACGTCAGCACGAACGTCGCGGTCGGGAACTTCGTCGTCTCGAGCATCTCGTTGTAGGCCGAGTCGTGCATGCAGTTGCAGGCCGCGGTTTGCATATTGACCACGATGCGCCCGGAAGTGATTGCCAGGCCATCGATCTGAATGGTCCCGGACACGTCATTGGTCCGGCCCACGACGCGGGTCGTCTGGCCCAGCAGCGTGTCGTCGGTGGCCCAGCGCGCGTCCGTGCCGGAACCGACGGTCCACGAGCCCGCGATCGGGCTATTGGATGGCAGCGGTTCGCCGGTCTCCGGCACCGGCGGCGAGGCCACGGAGGGCCCGGGCGGCGGGGGTGCTGTCGGCGCTCCCAGTACGGGTTGCGGCTCCGACGATAGCGGCGTGGGCACCGTCGTCGTCCCGAGCGACGCAGGTTCGGTGGGCATCACAGTCGCCTTGGGCGGCCCGGTGGTCGAGCTCGCCAGGTCACTGAAGCTCAGCTCCTTGGGATTGTTCGAGCTCACCATCCGGAGATAGACGAAGGGCCCGGCTACGCCGAGTGCGACCACCACCAGCGCCGCAACAATCCACACGATCGGCCTGCGCAGCACAGATCGGACCGTTCCAGACGATTTCCCTGATTCCATTGGACTATCTCCTCATCTGGCTTACAACGCGACGCAGAACGTTCCATCGATGTTCAGTTGGAGGATCCGAGAAATCCGTCGTTTACGGATATGCGGAATAGACCGCGATTCGGTTCGACGTAACTGTTGCGCATAAATGGCGGTTTGACCAGAACGTCGCTGACCTCAGCGAACCACCATCACAACCCGCTGGAGTCGCCCATCGCGCACGGCGGGCGAAATGTCGCAATTCGCGCTCTGTGTCAGCGTTGAACGAGCTCGTAGGAAGTACTTCGACCGCCGGAGTTCGATCGTTGCAGGACGCCGAGGCCGACGAGTTCGTTGATATCCCGAAGCGCGGAGTCTTGTGAGCACTTCGTGCTGACCGCCCATTCGCGGCCGGTGAGCTTGCCGTGGAATCCGTCCAGGAGGCAATTGAGCATGGTGATCTGACGGGTCGAGCGTGCCCTTCTGGTGCGCTCCAGAATCGTGTAGTAGGCGTTGCGATCTCGTCCACATTCCGGTCGGTGAGTGGGAGTGCATCGGTCTCCACGTCGCGGTAGCGGGCGATCGACGGAGGACCCGATGCGGCATCGAGCAGCTCACCTCGATTCGCTGGTCTTGACCACATCCGAGGCCAGTGACGCGAGACCGGCTTGCTCACGTACCGAATCCTCGGTGTCGGCGACAAGCTCCCCGGGGGCCACTCGGCCACCGATCAGCAATCCAATCGGGTTCGCGCAATCTCCCTGGAGCCCCACCGATGCAGGAGTTGCAGGCATCTCAATGATTCCGATTGGAAAAGAACTACAGAGAAGCTACTATCCAGCTACATCATGAAGTGATGTGCACTACAAGCGGCGGACGATGTGTCTGCCGGAACAAGGCGGTGGTTTCCGATGGCCGACGGCCGATCGCTGATGCGGAGCTGGTGGCACGATCGGGCCGGTTACGACTGGTTGATCGACGTGCTCGAAATCCATTCCGCCCAGCGCTACGTCAAGGCGATGATCGGCGCGGGCGGTGCGGTGATGTGTCTGGTCACCGTGGCGTCCGTGATCTCGAACATCGGGCCGCGCAATGCGTTCTTCGAGACCGGTTGCTGGCTGATCGTCGGGCTCACCGCGCTGTGGGCCCTGCGCTGGTGGCTGTTGCCGTGGCCGAGCCGAGCGGAAGCGCTGTTGTGGTGTGCCGGAGCCGATCTCGCCATCACCTTCGGTGCGCTGGCCGCCGAGCATCGCGTGTACGGCGCCCTCGTATCGACGCTGATGGTGGTCGTCGGCATGTTCGTGATCTTCCACGGACCGCTGATCCTCGGCCTGCATATCTGCTGGTCACTGGCGTCGGGCTGCTTACTTGTCGTGCTGCTGGTGGCCGACGACCCGGTGCACACCGGTGCGGCGGCCGGCGACGTCCGGCTCGCGATAGCGATCATGTTGATCCTGGTGGCGCTCAACGTAGTCGGGCTGCCCACCGTCCAGTTCTGTCACTGGCTGTGGCGTCAACATGCGCTACTCGACCCGTTGACCATGCTGCTGAACCGGCGCGGACTCGACTATCACCTGTCCTACGTATTCCGTCCGAACACAACGGAATACGCCTATATAGCCTCGCTGGATCTCGATCGATTCAAAGACGTGAACGATACTTTCGGCCACTCGTTCGGCGACGAGGTCCTGGCGCGGGTGGCCGACCGGTTGCGTTCGGCCGCCGACCCGGACGCGATCGTCGCACGCACCGGCGGTGAGGAATTCGTGGTCCTCGGCCGCCGCCGCGACGAGCCGGTCGCCGCGATCGCCGAGCGGCTTCGCGGCGCCATCGAAACCATGCCGGAACTGCCGGTCCTCGTCACCGCCAGCGTGGGCGCGGCCCTGTGCCCCCTCACCGATCTGCGTGATCCGGCGATCATGCGACGCATCCTGCACCGCTGTGACACCGCGATGTACAAAGCGAAACGCGAGGGCGGCAACATCGTGGTGATCGCAGAGCTGGAGACCACCGACGGCATCGACCAAGACGCACGACATCACTTCTGCCTCAGGACAATCGGCCGCTCTTAGCGCACGTCCTGCCGCGGTACTTCGACGCGATCCGTGCGGGTCGCCAACGGACCGAATCCGCGGGGTGTGACCGTGCCCGAAGGTGCTGAGCTGGACATACCGAAACCCTTCTGTATCAACAGAAGTCGCGTCCACCGCGCTGCCCTGCGCAGACTTCGATCAATGATGCCCCGAGCCAGAGCGACGGAGGTTGCAGTTCGGCCGATCGTCTCGCCGATCGAGTACGTTTGCACCGCAACGCATCAGCGCGCCAGGGCATGGATCGATCCGCTTACTCCAGCAGATTTGGATCGGATCGTGGACGAGCGCTGGGACCCTGCGGTTTCGCTCGGCAGTCGGCTCGTCAGCATCCTCAACGACGACATGCAGCATATCGGTCAGGCCGCCTACCTCCGCGGACTGTTGCTCGGCGACCGGAAACCAGCCGGCGTGCAACAGGTGTCGTGATCGGACGATCCTGCTGAGCTCCCGGCGACGGGTCGAAAGCCACTACCGGTACGCCGGAGCGCGCGTTGTTCGGCTAACCGAACTGGTTGGAAAAGGCTAACTCGGGACTGACGTGCTGAAATCGGCTATTTTCGTGCGTTAGGCGCTAGCGCCGTGATGCCCCGGGCCCAGGCCCGGGGCATCACGAAAATGGTTGTGGCTGTGGCTCTTTCTTGCCGGATCCGCCGCTGTCGGCATTGCCCGCGCCTGTGGACTGGGCTCGGCCTGTAGGCTACTTCGGCCCGAAAGTACCGAGGGTTAGTGGCCTCGGACGCAGCATTTTTCGGTAGATTTCAGGCCCTTTACCTGCCCGTGGTCGTGTGGCCGCTCGTCGGGGCATTCGTCAGATTTGTCAACGACTACGCTTTTCTGGTAGCCACCGCACTTGTCCCCCGGCGATTCGGCTGCGGCAGTTGGGGCCATTACGGCCTGCATCATGCAGGTTGCTGCAACCGCAGACATCAGTACACCGGCTACGGAACGGAACGACAACATCGCAGAGCCTCCTTCGCAACGGGGTGGTCACTGTAAGTTGCCCCGAACAGGGGCCTTCCTACGAGCATGTGCTGGTTATTCGGAGCACCACATCGTTCGGATTGGAAATATACGTAGTCGAACGCCACGAATCTCGCTTCACCACGCGCGATCACTACCGGCCGTACGCGGTGTACAGCCCCCTACCTCAACTCAGATGATGAACGAGCTACCCCGTGGGCAGGATGGCCGAGGGAGTCAGGTCGGCGATCGCCGGGTAGCCGTCGAGGCCCATCAGCAGGTCCGTTTCCTGCAGTAGCGCGTCGAGGACGTTGACGATGCCGTCAACTCCCGCGAGGGCGAGGCCGTAAATGTAGGGACGGCCGATGCCGACGGCGGTCGCGCCGAGGGCGAGAGCCTTGACGATGTCGGCGCCGGATCGGATACCGGAGTCGAACAGCACCGGCATTCCGTCGGCGGCCGCGACGACACCGGGCAGCGCGTCGATCGCGGCGAGGCCGCCATTGGTTTGCCTGCCACCATGATTCGAGCAGTAGATGGCGTCCACGCCGCCGTCCTTGGCGCGCCGGACATCATCGGGGTGACAGATTCCCTTGAGTATCAACGGAAGACGAGTCAACGAGCGGAGCCAGGGCAGATCGTCCCAGGTGAGGCGGTTGCCGAAGATCGAGTTCCAGGTGTCCATCGCGGCCGACGGGTCCGCTACGGACGAGGTGGGGAGCAGCTTCTGGAACACCGGATCAGTGAGGTAGTTCGCCAGGCACTCGCTGCGCAGCCGGGGCGAGTTGGTCAGCGACGGGTCGCGGGGTCGCCAGCCGGTGTGCCAACAGTCCAGAGTTACGACCAGTGCGCGGAAGCCCGCGGCTTCGGCGCGTTGCACCAGGCTTTGCGCCAAGTCGCGATCGGTCGGGGTGTACAGCTGGAACATTCCAGGAGTGCCGCCGAGATGCGCGGCGACGGTTTCCAGCGGGTCCACAGCCATGGTCGACGCCACCATCGGCACTCCGGTGCGGGCCGCCGCCTGAGCGGTCGCGATCTCACCGTGCCCTTGTGGATCACACAAGCCGATCACCCCAACGGGGGCCATGAACAGCGGGGTGGGCAGCGGGATACCGCACACCTCGACGGACAGATCACGGTGCGCGCTCGCGCGGAGCATGCGAGGAAGCAGAGCGAGTTTCCGGAAGGCGGCCACGTTATTGGACTGAGTGAATTCGTCACCCGCCCCGTGCGAAACATACGACCAGATATCGGCCGCCATCGTGGTGCGGGCCTTGTCCTCCAGTTCGGTGTAATCCGCGAAGTTCGTCATGCCATTCCTTTCTCGGTCGGTCGGTGAAGGCAAAGCATGGGACCTCACCGCGGCGGTCAGCCGGGTAGGACCGGTTTGAGCATTCGGATCAAGGCCGGGGAGGTTGCCAGGGAATCGAGTGCCGGTCGGAGGCTCTCGGTCAGGGCGGCACGGTCACGGCTGGTCAGGTGTTGCAGGAAGTAGCGGCGGACCCGGTCGATGTGTTCTGGGACAACGGTGCGCAGAACCTCGCGGCCAGAGTCGGTGAGCACGACCTCGACGCCGCGTTTATCGGTGACAGCCTGCTGACGGTCGACCAGACCGCGGGCCTGCATGCGCTTGATCTGCTGAGACAACCTGCTCTGCGACAGCAAAGCCGCTTCGGCCAGGTCGTTCATGCGCACCCGGAAATCCGGTGCCGCGTCCAACGCGACCAGGATCCCGTATTCGTCCAACGTCAGTCCGTGCCCGCGCCGCATATCGGTGTCGAGTCGGTCGAGCAACAGTCGGCTGGTGAACACCAACGACCACCACGCCGCCTGCTCGTCACCGTCCCACCTGCTCGTTTGCGCAGCCTCTACGGGCACTTCCCGTGCGACCATGATCACAACTCCTTACTCGCAACATCTCAGCTACTGTAGAACTTACATTAAATTTGATGTAAATCAACAGGAGGTAGCTATGACCGACACCGCAAAGCTGCTCCACCAGCCCCAGCCCGCGGCGCAGCGGAGTTTCAAGGACCTGATCCACAATCGTCTTCCTTCGGTTCCGGCGTCGTTCCCGCAGGACGCCACCTTCGACGAGGCCACCGCGACCTGGAACTACCTGGCCCAAGCGCACCCGGTCGGTGTAGTGGCCCCGCGTTCTACCGCGGAGGTGCAGGAAATCATCCGCTGCGCCCGCGAAGCGGAAGTCACGCAACTGGCCATCCGCTCGGGCGGGCATTCCTTCGAAGGAGCCAGCCTCGGCGGGCGTGACGGGCGCGCCGTCGTGATCGACATGGTCGAGATGGACGACATCAGCATCGACCGCGACGCCCAGACCGCGACCGTCGGCGGCGGCACACTCACCGGCAACCTGATGGTGGCGGCGTTCCAACAGGGCGGGTTGATGCTGCCCACCGGGGAATGTATTGCGGTCGGCATAGGCGGTCAGATCCAGTGCGGCGGTTACGGTCATTACTCGCGGACCTATGGCATTCTCACCGATCGCCTGTCGCGGGCGGAGATGGTGCTGGCCGACGGATCCGTCGTAACCGTCGACGAGCAGCACAACCCGGATCTGTTCTGGGCGATCCGCGGCAGCGGCACCGGCTCGTTCGGCGTGATCACCAGCCTCACCGTCGAACTGAACAAGGCCCCCGCAGCGCCGGCGAACTTCTTCGTCAAATACCCGCTGACCGACGCCGCATCGTTCGTCTCGACATTCAAGGCACTGCAGGAATACTCGCTCAGCGCACCGCCTGCGTTCAATCCGATGATCGTGATCTGGCGCGGGCACCTGGAGATCCTCGGCTCACTGGCCACCGAAACCGACGCCGAACGCGACGCGCTCGTTGCCGACATGCGCGAAAAGCTCCCTCCCACCGATCAATTCGACATCCGGCCCGCCGATTACGTCGAAACCATGCGGATCCAAGGCCTGGAGGACACCTCCGCGCCGTACTATCCCGACCTCAGCGATGTGCGGCGCGAACGGCGAGAACACCTGCGCTACATGAAGATCAAGGCCGGGTTCGTGCCCGAGCCGTTCACCGGCGAATTCATCGAAACCCTCGCCGAATTCGCCATCACCCAACCCACCGAAGGACTACGAATCCAACTGCTCGCCCTGGATCCGGACTCCGGGCTCCCCGCCGAGGCCACCGCCATCAAAAACCGTGGATGTCCGTGGCTGATGGGGATGTCGTGCTGGGTGCCGCTCAGCGACGCCGGTGACATCGACACGATGGCCGCAACCGGCAAGAAGTACGAACAGTGGCTCGACCAGGCCTACGAGATCTTCTACCCGTATACCACCGGCGGCTACATCGGCGACGACGACTACGCCGAAGCCGACCACGGCCGCGACATCTTCGACAGCTACTACGGTCGGCACCTACCGCGACTGCAAGCGGTCAAAGCCAAATACGACCCCGACAACCTGTTCCACCACAAACTCAGCATCCCGCTGAAATGACCGACATCGCAACGCTTCTCCACCAGCGCCTGCCGTCAGTGCAGATGAGTTTCGAGGGCGATCCGGAGTACGACCGGGCTCGGGCTACCTGGAACGTGCGGACCCAGTTCCGTCCGCTGGGGATCGTGCGACCGCGCAGCAGCGCCGAGGTGGCGACGATCGTGCGATGTGCGCGCGAGGCGGGCGTCACCCAGATCGCGATCCGCTCCGGCGGCCACTCCATCGAGGGCAACGGGCTGGGCGGGCGTGGTGGGCACGCTCTGGTGATCGACCTCATCCACCTCGACAAGATCAGCGTGGACCCGCAGGCGCGCAGCGCGACCGTGGAACCCGGTGCGCTGCTGGGCAATCTGTACTGGGAGGCATGGTCACACGGCGAGCTCATGGTCCCCGGCGGCGACTGCCTGCCCGTCGGTATCGGTGGCCAGGCCACCTGTGGTGGCTACGGACGCTCGGTTCGCCGCTACGGCATCCTCACCGACCACGTGACGCAGGTAGAAGTTGTCACCGCCGATGGCCGGGTGCTGATCGCCGACGAGGACACCAACTCCGATTTGTTCTGGGCGCTGCGCGGTTCCGGTACCGGGTCGTTCGGTGTGATCACCAAGTTCGTCTTCCGGCTGCACGAGGCGCCGAAAGCTCCTGCGAACTTCTCCCTGCGCTACCGCCTGACCGACCTCGACTTCGTCGAAACATTCACCGCCCTCCAGGATTTCACGCTCAGCGCGCCGACGACCTTCAGCCCGATGCTGGTCATCTGGCAAGGCATCCTGGAAATGGCCGGCGCGATCCTCACCGACACACCCGCCGAGCGCGACGCCCTCATCACTGACATGCGCACGCGTCTACCGCAACCGACCGAAGCCGACATCGAACCGATGAGCTATATCGATGTGATCGCCACCCAAGCCGCGACCCAGACCTCGGCGCACTGGCTGGCCGAACCCGGCAAGGTCAGCCGCGAAGCCGGGGAAAACCTGCGCTACCAGTCGATCAAGGCCGCACACCTGCCCGAACCCTTCACTCCCGACGTGATCGCGAAACTCGGCGAGCTCGCCGCGCGGCAACCACTGCAGGGCGCCCGGATGCAGATGCAAGCCCTGGACCCGGCTTCCGGGCTCCCGGCCGACGCCACCGCGGTCAAGGTTCGCGGCGATGTGTGGCTGCTCGGCTTCGGCACCGATGTCGAATCCGACGAAACCGATGACCCTGCAACCCTCGTCACGCTTGGTGACGCTCGCCGCTGGTGGCCGCGCGAGGCCTACGAACTGATGTACCCCTACACCGTCGGCGGCTACATCGGCGACGACGATCTCGAAGAACAGCTGCATGGACGCGACATGTACGCCAGCTACTACGGCGAGCACTTCCCCCGGCTCCAGGCCGTCAAACGAAAGTACGACCCCGACAACCTGTTTCACAACGCCATGAGTATCCCGCTCGACTGACTTCCGCCCATCTACGGGACGGTCGGCTGCACCACAAGCTCGGCATTCGTAGTCCAGTCCATCGGATCGAAGGAGCTGATCGTGAAATTCTTGCAGCCATTCCTCCATGCGCCAGCGTTACTGGATTCGCCCGGTGTCGCTGCCGACGCCGCACCAGCAGGGTTGGCAGCGGGCTCCCCGGCATCGTTGAAGGCCGATTTGGCGTCTTTGCTCGGTGCGGACAAGGTGCATGCGCGGGCGATCGATCTCGTGCGGTATGCCAGCGATTACAGCCCGTACCGGTTGATTCCGAAGGTGGTGGTCAATCCACAGACACCGCAGGAGGTCGCCGCGGTGCTGGCCTATGCGCGCGAGCACAGGCACACAGTGACGTTCCGGGCCGCGGGCACCAGCCCGAACGGTCAAGCGATGGGCGACGACATCCTCGTCGATGTCCGGCGCGGCTGGAGCGGGGTGAGCGTGCAGGATCAGGGGCAACGGGTGCGGGTACGACCGGGCACCGTGCTGGCCGTAGCCAATGCGGCGCTGGCTCGGCGTGGCACCCGGCTGGGGCCCGATCCAGCCAGTGCCGCTGCGTGCACAGTGGGCGGCGTGATCGCCAACAACTCCTCCGGCTTCGCGGCGGGGGTGGCCCAAACCGCCTCGGCCACACTACGTTCGGTCACGGTGGTACTACCGTCGGGAACCATCGTCGACACCGGCGCGGACGACGCCGATGAAGTGCTGGCGTCCGCCGAGCCGCAACTGGCGGCGGGGTTGATGGGGATCAAGGCCGAGATCGAGGCCGACACCGAACTCGCCGACCGCATCCGCAGCAAGTTCAGTATCAAGAACGCCAGCGGGTATCGGCTCGACGGCTTCCTGACCGGGGCGACTCCGGCGCAGATCCTGACCCGGTTGATGGTGTGCTCCCAAGGCACGCTGGGATTCGTCGCCGAGGCCGTGTTCGACACGGTGCCGCTGCTGCCCGCCCGCGCGGACGCGTTTTTACTGTTCGACACGCTCGAACACGCCACCGAGGCGGTGCCGAAGTTCATCGAGGCCGGCGCTCAGGTCGCCGAACTACTGGACGGGCGCACCCTGCGCGCATGCGCGCAGCTGCCTGCGGCGAATCCGGCTTGGGCCGAACTTGATTCGGGTTCGGCGGCGTTGCTGGTGGAAGTACGGGCCACCGACGAGGCGACACTCGAGTCCACGCTACCGGCGGTCGAAGAGGTGCTTGCCGACTGCTCGCTCACTGAACCGCGCCGCTTCACCCGGGACCGGGCCAAAATCGCCACATATTGGAAGATCCGTGAGTCGCTGGGCGGTTTGGTGGGGATGCAGCGCCCCGTCGGCGCCACCATGATCGGTGAAGATGTCTGCGTACCACCGGCGCGGGTCGCCGAAGCGGCCAAAGACCTTGCCGCCCTGCTGGACAAGCACGGCTACGACCCTTCCCTGCAGGGACATGCCTCGGCGGGCAACTTCCACTTCTGCCTGATGGCCGACTTCGGCACCGCCGAAGGCACGAACAACTACGCGACGTTCATGGACGAACTGGTCGAACTCATCACCGGCAAATACGACGGCTCGCTGAAGGCCGAGCACGGCAGCGGCCGCAACATGGCACCGTTCGTGCCGATCGAATGGGGCGAGCAGGCCACCGAATTGATGTGGCGGATCAAGAACCTGTTCGACCCGCACGGGGTACTGGCCCCGGACGTGATGCTCACCCGCGGTGCCACCGCACACCTGAAACATCTGCAGTCGATGCCCCGGGTGGAAGACACGATCGAGCACTGCATCGAGTGCGGTTTCTGCGAACACGTCTGTCCCAGCCGCCATCTCACCACCACACCACGTCAACGCATCGTCGTGCGCCGGGAGATGGCGCGCCAAGGCGGGGACACTCCACTACGGCGCACGCTGCTCGAACAGTACGAATACGACGCGGTGGAAACCTGCGCCGGAGACGGCAGCTGCTCGCTGGCCTGCCCGCTCGACATCGACACCGGCACAATGATGAAAGCCTTGCGGCGTTCCGAACACAGTCCGCGGACAGAAAGAGCGTGGCTGCTGCTGGCGCGGCGGTGGGGACTGATCGAGCGGCTGGCGCGGGTGGCGGTGCGTGCTGGTCACCTGATGGGTGCCACCGTGATGACGGCGATCACCGGTCTGCTGCGCCTGGTAGTGAGCACCGAGCTGATGCCGGGGTGGCTGCGTGAGATGCCCGCCGCGGCCCCCGCACACCTGCCGAGGACCGAGCGAGCCGGTGCCGCGGCGGTGTACTTTCCCGCCTGCATCAATCGCATCTTCGGCCGCGCACAACGGGATCGGCGGGAGTTGAGCTTGCCCGAGGCGCTGGTCGCGGTCTCCGAGCGGGCGGGGATGCCGCTGTGGATTCCTGAGGATGCGCGCGGTAGCTGCTGCGCCACGGTGTGGCATTCCAAGGGCTACCACGACGGCAACGCCTACATGGCCAACAAAATCATCGAAAACATGTGGCGCTGGAGCGATTCCGGCAAACTGCCGGTCGTCATCGACGCCGCATCCTGCACCCTCGGCGTGCTGGATGAGGTCACCGACTACCTCACCGAGGACAACGCGGCGCATCGGGCGGCGATGACGATCATGGACGCCACCACCTGGGCGCAGCAGCAGTTGCTGCCCAACCTCATCGTCGGCGAGAAACTCGACCGGATCGCGGTGCACCCAACCTGCTCCACTCGCCACCTCGGCATTGACGGCACGCTCACCGAGATCGGCTCCGCGCTGGCCGAGGAAGTGATCGTCCCGGAAAACGCCACCTGCTGTGCCTTCGCCGGCGACCGGGGTTTCCTGCACCCCGAACTCACCGAAGCCGCCACTCGCGACGAGGCCGACGAAATCGCCGATCAAAACTTCGACGCTTACCTGTGCAACAACCGGACCTGCGAGGTCGGTCTCGAGCACGGCACCGGCGGCCACTACGAATCGTTCGTCTTCGCGATGGAACGTCAGACACGCCAAGGAAGGAAAGCAGAATGACCACGGTACGAGAAGCTTCCTACGAGGTCCTGCGGTCGATGGGTGTCACCACTTTCTTCGGCAACCCCGGGTCGAACGAATTGCCTTTCCTGCAACAGTTTCCGGACGACTTCCGCTACATCCTCGCCCTGCAGGAAGGTGCCGGTCTGGCGATGGCCGACGGGTATGCCCAATCCACCGGAAAACCAGCGCTGGTCAGCCTGCACTCGGCGGCGGGTGTGGGCCAGGCGATGGGCAACCTCGTCAACTCGTGGCAAGCCGGAACACCTTTGGTTTTGATCAGCGGCCAGCAGTATCGTCCGCTGATCACCTTGCAGGGCATGCTCACCAACCACGACGCCACCACACTGCCGCGGCCACTGGTCAAATGGAGCTTCGAAGCGCCCTCTCCGCAAGCGGTCCCCGCCGCGCTGACGCGGGCGATCGCCTGCGCGATGTCCGCGCCGTCCGGGCCGGTGTATCTGTCTGTGCCACTGTCGGATTGGAATGAACCCGCCGACACCGACAACCTGCCCTACCTGCTGGGCCGCCAGGTAGCCGGCCGACCTATCGCCGACCGGATGGCGCTACAAGCACTCGCTCGACGCCTGGACACCGCCGACAATCCCGTGCTGGTCCTCGGACCCGACGTCGACGCCTACGGCGGCTGGGACGCCGCGGTCACACTCGCCGAAAAGGCCGGACTACCAGTCAAATTCGGCACTTACGAATACCCAAGGATCTCGTTTCCCACCCAGCATCCCTGCTACCAGGGCACCCTCGGCGCCAGTGTCAGTCAGGTCCGAGATCAATTGGCCCCCTATGACTTCGTCGCCTGGATAGGTGGCGCGGTACTGCCCTACCACGCGTGGGAGCCGGGCCGGTACCTGCGCGAAGGGACCGAACTGACACTTGTCACCGCAGACCCCGACCAGGCCGCACGCGCACCGCTCGGCACCGCCATCATCGGCGACCCCGCCGAAGCGCTCGTCCAGCTCGCCGACTTGGTCACCACCACCCGGCCGCTGCCCGCATCGATGAAACAGCCTGCACCGGTAGATATCTCGGTGCAACACACCGGCACAGTCAGCGAAACCCAGCTCCTCCAGGTGCTCGCCGAGCACCATCCCGAGGACGCCGCGTGGGTTTACGAAGCGCCATCACTCGGCGCATGGTGGGACAGACTGCCGATCACCAGACCCAACAGCTTCTTCTGCGGCGCTGCCAGTGCCCTGGGCTACGGACTACCCGCAGCGGCCGGAGTCGCACTGGCCCAACCGAACCGGCCGGTGATCGCGCTGATCGGCGACGGCTCAGCGAACTACAGCATCACCGGCCTATGGAACGCCGCCCAGCACAATCTCGACATCACCTACCTCATCGTGCACAACGGTGCCTACCAAGTACTCAAGGACTACGGCAGCTGGCTCAGCGCGGACGGGCTACCGGGGTTGAACCTGCCGGGCATCGACTTCACCGACATCGCCACCGGATACGGCGTCCCCGCCCGCACCGTCACCACCACCAACGACCTCGCCGACGCACTCAAACAAGCCTTCGGCACCCCCGGCCCACACCTGATCCAGGTCCAGATCACCGACGAACCCAGCACGGTATTCGACTGAAGCTCTCGACAAGGCGGCGAGCGGCGAAGGGAGGCCGGGGCGAAGGGACTCCAGGACGGGCAAACCCGAGAAGGCTTTGTCCGGAACTGCCCGTCCACAGGTTCCGTGACACTCCCGAGGCGTCGGGGGCATCGTCGTCCTCATCGCCCCTGCAAGGGTTCGCAACCTGAACGCGCGGTCTTGCTGTTGATGGAACGGCGGTCCTCATCGCCCCTGCGAGGGTTCGCAACTTCGACGTGATACCGACAGCGAAGATCACATGCGAGGTCCTCATCGCCCCTGCGCGGCTTCACAACTAACGTGTGTCAACGTGACCGGCACCGCCGACTAGACGTCCTCGGTCAGCGTCCGGATCGCATCATCCGCATTCGCGGCTGTCACCACGACCTCCGCATCGTCGAGCTTCACCGTGACGGATACATCCTTACGCCGTGACTGAATGAACGCCGGAATCGTCTTGACCGCCACCGCTAGTGCGCTGCTACCCGCAGCAGCAACCTGGAGAACTCCCATACGCCCAGCTCGCCGGCGGACCCCTCGACCCCGTTCCGTCCGACCTCGTTTACCCGCCGCACCTCGCCCCCCGGAACACGTGCCAAATGCTCGCGCAGGGAGCGCAGCTGCTCAGGGTCGGAGACTCGAATCTCCATGGTCAGAACCGTCTTTCAGCTCTAGACGACCGCCACGAACGGTTCAAGCCAACCCGCACCAACCTACCCTGGGATTCTCGCCAATCGCCCGAATCTCAAGGCGCATGCGTGCCGGTCCCCCCGTAGTCCACTCATCAACAGATCGTATGCCGACACCATCGTGTACGGAATCCTGTTGGGCCGTTAGATGTCCGAGCTGTCGAGCGTGACAAGTCATCCGGTCCGAGGCCGGGTAATTCCGACGTTTGGCGGACACGATCAACCAGCTTCCTGGGACTAGCAGCGGTACTCACACGAGATACACCCCTGGGCCACCGACTCAAGTTCGGCTGCCCATGGGGCCGCTCGCGATTCGGCTTGGCGTAGGTCTCCGGGGAGCACGGCATGACCGCGGTGAGTCCGGCGCGCTTGGCTGCACTCATGATGCGGGTGAGCAGACGGTGGATATCGACTCGATGGTCGAACGCGTACCCACGGCCGACCTCGCTAACTCACCACGCCACACCGAGTCGCCGACACGAGCGACACCATCACCATCACGCACCGGCCGGTACCCGCCCGAACCGACCAGCAGCCCGACGTCGGCACCACACCCTAGGACGCGGACGATCGCGAGTACGGGTGCCGAAAGGTGTTGCATCGCGCCACACGTCGCTTCTGTATGAAATTTATTCCCAAAGACAATTATTTTCGATCTTTTTTGCGAGTTGCAACAGTAGGGTCGCACAGGAGATAGATGCTGGTCAGCACGGAATCGTTACCGGATGACGATTGTCCATTCGGTGAAAATTATTGTCACTCTTCGGGTGCAGCGACCCGCTCCGAGGGGTGCAAGACATCCCGCCATGGCCTGAGCAAGCGTCGGGTTAGACTGAGCTGGTGCATTCTGAGGTACCCAGAGACAGCAGGTCCGGTGTTCGGATCTCTCCAATCGGCAGTCGCTCGCGATATTGGGTGCGTCCAAAGCCGTGACCGATGCATCCTTCTTACGAAAACGTTGTGAAGAAATCGCACGAGCCCTCCCGATTCCGCACCCCTTCAATTCCAAAGCCTTTATCGATGCATTGATCGAATATCGCGGAAGGCGAATTGAGCTGGTCGGGATGACCGTCGATCGCGATACTCCGTGTGGGATGTTCGTCGCTACTCCTGACGCCGATTACATCTTCTACGCATCGAACACCAGCCTGCTGCACCAAGAGCACATCATCGCCCATGAGGCCGCTCACATCCTGTGCAATCATAGCGGCACCGGCGCATTGGGCGAATCCGTAGCTCCATTGCTGATGAAGAATCTTTCTTCCAAGCTCATCACACGAGTTCTCGGCCGTACCGTGTATTCCGAGTCCGACGAGGCCGAGGCCGAAATGCTCGCGTCGGTGATCCTGATCCGCGCCGGGCGAGCACACCCACCTCCGCTGGCCAGTAGAGAACTCGAGTGCGGGATGAATCGGTTCGGCGCGATTTTCGGATAGGTGACTTTTCTGTGGTCGACATTATTAAATACTTTCTCGGTGCATTCTGCCTTGGGATAGCCGTATCCAAGTGGATACAGCTTCGTCGACGGCAAATCGCCAACGCGGTGGGCTACTACACCGTCGCCTGCTTCGTTTTGCTGGGCGCAGGAGCCGTCGTCATCGCCCCGACAACGCAGCGTTTCATCGTCGCGTTCGAGCCCTTTCCGCTTTTCACCCGCTGGGTGGGGAACGGATTGGTGGTCGCGGCAGGGTTTTGCCTCTTCGCCTTGTCGGCGCACACCGTGCGGGATCCCGCGCAGGCCCGGCGGCGTACCGCGTGGCACGCTGCGGTCGCTGCGCTCGTCCTCGTGTCTATGGGGGCGTTGCTGCTTGTGGGTAACGGGCAGTTGGAGATCGCGTTCGTCGGCGCGTACGGCAAGCGCCCGCCGTTCGCTGCCTATCTCCTCATTTTCAGCGCCTACGTGTCGTGGGCGTTCTCGGCGTTCATCGCGCTGATCCGCCGCTATTCGGCCGCGGCTCCTGAGATGCCCCTGCGGGTGGGGCTGTATACCATGATGGCTGGCGCCATGACCGGATTGCTGTGGGCCGCATGGAAAACCGCCGTCATGATCGTCAATCTGATCCGCCCGAAACCGGTCGCGGTGGAGCCGTTGGTCACCGCGGTGCTGTCCTCGTCCTGTACCGCGCTGATCTGCATCGGGGCCGTGATCCCAGTGGTGGTCCGGTTCGCCCAGGACTCGTTGCGCCGCTTGCGCATCGGTCGCTATCACCGTGAGCTGGAGCCCCTGTGGCGGCAGATGCATGCCGCGCTTCCCGAGATCAAGCTGGCACCGGTCGACGACGGCGACGACGACTTCGGCGTTTACCGCCGGGTGATCGAGATCCGGGACGCGAGCCTGACCCTGCGCCCGCACTGTCATCCCGACGTTCGCCGCTGGGCGCTCGAAGCCGCCGAGCGCCAGGGTCTGACCGGCGACCAGGTCGAGATCGTCACCGAGGCATCGGTGCTCGCGGGAGCGCTCGAGGCGCACGCTGCCGGAGTGCGGTATCTCCTCGACTCGTCCGCTACCGACACACCGCCGATCGGATCGGGCGGGTTCGACGCCGAACGAGACTGGCTCGCCCGTGTCTCCCGGGCCTTCGCGCACGACCCCATGGTTCACCACATCCGTCGGCGAGTACGGGAGCAGGTCAGCTCAGCCGAGTTGTGAAGCGAGGAATATCAGCTCTTCAGTGGAAGTACCGCGACTTCGTTCCAGCGGAACTGGAGACGATCCATGTCCGCGGTCACGTCCACCAGCCGGACGGCATCGACGGTCAGCGGCACTCTCATGTCGGTGGCGTGCAGCAACTTGGTCTGGATGATCCCGGAATCCCCTTCTCCGCGTGCGTATCCGAGAGTGATGTGGGGTCGGCCGTTCGAATATCGCGCCGCATCCGCGTCGAAGACGTGGGCGGCAGCGGTGGTGGCACGGGTACGCAGTTCCGCGAATCCGCGGTCGGGTGTCAGGTCCAGGGCGATGGTGCTGCGACCTGCGACCGCGGGGCCACAGGTGACTGTGAAGACTGGCAGATCGGCCATCGCTTGCTCGAGCCGTTGGGTCAGGTCGGCGATCTGTTGTTCGGTCACGTCTCGGGCGGGGATGCCGTCGATCACCATGAGTGTGGCGTGTAGCCATTGATCCGGTTGGGGGGACACGCATTCGAGGTCTTCGATGATGCTCTGGTACGCATCGATCAGGGGCTTGATCTCAGTGGGGTCGGGCACGAAATAGACATGCAGCTTCGTCCAATCGGCAGGCCAGCGACGCTTGAGCTGGTCGACCATATACGTGTCCACAGGGGAACCTCATCTTTCTCGAAAGTCACTGCCGCAGTTGGGTTGTTGGAGATTCCGCGCGATGCTGAGTTGGACTTGGGTCAGCGCCGGCTCAGCTCCCGCTGCCGTCTCGCCGCATCGCTTCGCGTCTGACGATTGCATCGATGATGTCGTTGACGGTTCCGAGCCCGTCCGGAGACAGATTCACCGCCCGCAGGGCGACATTGCGGACCTCAGCGTTGCGCAACGCGCCGAGCAGTTCCAGTTCCGCCTGGATCTGCTTGCCCTGATCGTCGTCGAAGAAGTAGGCCACCGGCACCTCGAAGAAGTTGGCCAATGCCTCCAGGTGCCGTTTGGTCGGGTTGTCGCGCCGACCGGTACGCAGCTGCCACAGGTAGGTAGCCGAGAAGCTCCCACCCGTCGCGTCTCGGCACGCTGTTGCCACCTCTTCATTGGTGTGCTGCTCCCCGCTGGAGCTGGGGATGATCTGGAACAACCTGTCAATTTTGCCAGCGAGTGTGGTCGCCTGCTCGTTCGCGCCGCTGTCAGGCATGGGTCATCAACTTCTTCGTCCATTGGTTGATCGGATCGTCGGGCAGAAGGCCAGGCGGCCGGCCGCTGCCGACCGGATGGTGCCGTAGCAACCTGCTCGGCACCTGGGCACGGCGACATCTTCGCATCGCGGTCACAGGCCTGCGATGATCGCTCCCGGGTCCGAGAAGCACCGCGCCGCAGACCATCCTGCGCCTGCCGATTCCGCCGCCAAGGCATCGGTACGCAGCACTCCCCGACCGCGGCCCCATACCGATCCCCTTCCGTCTAATTAAGCTGTGGTTGAGCGTTGCCGTCAACGGATTCATTCTAGTTGACAGAGGGGTCGCCGCCGATAGACTTGCGCTCAGCTCATATGAATCGATGTACGCCTCTAATCCACATGAGCTTATTACTCGCGGCCGGTCCACCGACCCGATCGAGGGGAGGGGTCGGCGGATCGCTCGCGGCTGACGCCGTTGTCGATCAACGGCACATCCGGAGGGACGGAATGCCCTACTCGCCGGGGCGAATCCGATTGGGGCCGCGGCGATCCCGACTCCCAACCGTGGCAGCGGCCGACAAGCATACTGACCGCCGCACTGCCCGACCGCGTTCGACGGCCGCTCTTATCGGCTCGATATCGGTTCCGGCACAACCTGATCGGTGTAGTCATTTTGACAACCATCGGGCAGGCGCCGAAGATGCCGTCGAGCACATCTCCTCCCATCCAGTGCAGGAGCAGCGATCCGTCAATAGTTCTGCATGTGTCGGTTCGTACCCCCAGCGCGGCTCCACCCAGAAGCACATCGTTCATGACGCGCCGATGGCCGCCCGACCACTCGTGATCGAGACACGAGTCGTACTATCCAGGGGCAGAGCACGGCGGTCGCAATCTCAAGTCGAGTAGTGGGGGTGTTGGGGGGGGGGGGGGTGGGGGGTCAAAACCAATGCCCGAGGGCGAGCGTGATTGAGCTGCCACAACTGCCGGGCGAGAACAACAACAAAAACC
>NZ_JBHXAU010000025.1:52350-148628 GCF_042727395.1 Nocardia sp. NPDC060255
GCCCCCCCACCTCTGTTGATCGATACAGGATTCTAACTAACCGGGGCAAGAGCCCGGGGGTCGAAATCACATGTCGAGTTGTGTCTTTGGCCGCGGGTGAGCGGTGGCAAACGACAAGTAGCGCCCGGTGTCGCAGGTTCGATCCCGGCCTAGGAGGCAGGGCTCCAAACTCAAACGAATCCCGTTTACAATCAACAGCTTTCATCCAACACATCCCCGAATACGACACTCAGGAACCGGTGCTCCCCACCAGGCGCAGACACCGAAGACGGAACTCTGGGTGAGCGCGCGTCCCCGGGCGGTGGTTGGTCGGTGCGGAGGTTCCTTGCAGTCGGGCGACGATCTCGAGTTCGGGGAGCAACCCCGGCTGCCACGTCATTTCTCCGAGGCCTGGCCGTCACGCGTAGACGTAACCTTCGCTGATGACCTGGTGCGATGCGCACCCAGAAAATCGCGGCACTATCAGGGCTCATCGTTTCGTGCCGTTCGGCGCGATCAGTGACCACGTCGGCTTGCTTGCTGACATCGAATGTGATGTTGGGACTGTCATATATCTCGACAACAAGATGGTCGATTTGTCCTCGCTGCAGCCGCAATCTCAGTTGCCACGACTCACCTGAGTTGGCTTCCCATCTCGGTGTCTCCCAGCGCTGCTGCTGTCGCCCCCTTCGCCGAATTTGCCTGGCGGCGGGCATAGCCTGCGCGATCTGGTCACGCTGCTCGACGAGTTGGACCGGGCCGGAGTTGTCTTCCGTTCCGCCACAGAACCATTCGACACCTCCACCCCGATGGGCCGGATGCTGGTGCAGATGCTGCGCATGTTCGCCCAATTCGAACGCGACACCATCATCGATCGTGTCATCGCTGGAATGGAACGCAAAGCCGCCAAAGGACTTTGGAAGGGCGGCAAACGCCCCTACGGCTACCAAGTCGACAAGACCGCACAGACCCTGGTGGTGGACGAGGCAGAAGCCGTGGTCGTGCGGGCGATCTTCGACCTCTACACCCATCGCCGCCTCGGCTCTCGCGCGGTGGCCGCCGAACTCAACAAGCGAGGCCACCGCGCCAGCACCGGACGCGAATGGTCCGGCCACCACGTGCTGCGCATCCTCAACAGCCGGATCTACCTCGGCGAGTTGACCTTCCGCGACACCACCGTCACCGACACCCACACCCCGCTCATCGACACCACCACCTTCGACCACGCCCAAACAGTTCTGGAGACCCGCGGGGAATCCCACGCCCACCGAGCCGCCAACTCCTCGGACTATCTCCTCACCGGTCGCCTGCGCTGCCCCCGCTGCGGACGCGCCATGATCGGCACCCGCGCAACCGGCCGCAGCCGTTCCTACCGCTACTACACCTGCTTCAACCGCGCCCGTTACGACACCGACAAATGCGACTTCACCCGCCTCGACGCAGACTCCGTCGACACCGCCGTACTGGAAGCCCTAGGCGAGTTCTACCGCACCCACCACGACCTGATCGACCACGCCATCACCCCCCAGAAACGCCACCACCACGACACCAGCAGTGACACCCGCGCCGAACTGGCCGCCGTTACCGCCGACCTCGCCAAAGCCCAGCAGACCATCGACCGCTACCTCAACGCTTTCGAAAACGGCACCCTCGACCCCGAACTCCTCGCCGCACGCCTCAACGAACTACGCACCAAGACACAACAACTCACCACCCGCCACGACCAGCTCACCGCGACACTCACCAGCGAACCCACTACCCCCGAACCCGCCACTCTGCACAGCATCGCCGACCACATCACCGGCATCATCACCCCCACCCAAACCAAGGCACTCATCGAAAACTCATCGCCCAGGTCGTCATCACCGGACCCGACCGCCTGATCCCCACCTTCCGCATCCCCCAACCCGGAAACGACGTTGGGGCCGGTACCGCTACCGCGGTACCGGCCCCAACAGGAACGGTTCGTGCAATGCCACCTTTGGTGGAGCTAAGGGGAATCGAACCCCTGACCTTCTCGATGCGAACGAGACGCGCTACCAACTGCGCTATAGCCCCGTGCGGCTCCGGGGAACCGCGCTGTGTCACTTTAGCAAAGGATGTTGCGAGACTCCGAATCGGGGGTCTGAGCTGGGGTGATTCGGAGTTTCGGTGGTGTGGTTACTCGCCGGCGGCGCGGCGCATGTCGCCGCCGCCGGTGCGGTCGCGCAGGGCGCGGGCGGTGGCGGGGTCGAAGGGGGCGAGGTGGTCGAACATGGGGTCTTCGTCGTCTACCTCGAGGAGGGCGGAGCGGCGGCGCAGGGCGCGGGCGGTGTCGCGGTCCATGGCGGCGCGGGCGGCTTGTGCCTGCCGGGGGCCGTGTTCGCCGAGTTGTTCGGCGCGGCTGAGGCGGGCGGCGCGGCGGCGGCGGATGTCTTCCTCGATGCGCACTTGCTTGCGTAGGTAGGTGAGGTAGCCGATGAGGACGACGGCGGCGAGGCCGCAGCCCCACCAGAAGTGGGGTGACATCGCGACGGCGAGGCCACCGCACAGCAGGCCGGCCAGGACGAGGCCGAGGACGGCGCGCTGACGGAAGGTGTAGCGGGCGGCGCGGGCGATGGCGTCGGCCTCGGGGTCGTAGCCGCCGCGACCACGGCGGCTGGGGACGTAGTCGAGGTCGTCGGGGTCGTAGTCGTCGCGGGTGCGGCGGGCGGTGTGCTCGTCGGCTTCGTCGTCGAAGTAGTCGTCGTCGTGCTCGACGCGCGCGGGGGCGGTGGAGGGCGCGGGGGGTATCCGGGCCGTGGCGGGTTCGGTGCGCTCTTCGCCCACTTCGTCATCATTGACGGCGTCGTCGTGCTCCGCAGCGACTTCGTCGTCGGATTCGCTGTCCGCGGTTACCGTTTCGGTGTCGGAGGCCGCAGCGTCCGCCGCTTCGTCGAGTTCGGCGTCGTCCAGCTCGGCGTCAGCGATGTCGGGATCGGGTCGGGATGCCGCGGATTCGGCGATCGCCGGTAGGTCACCTTCGGTGACTGGTTCGTCGGCCGGTGTTGTCATCCGGTCCTCCGCATCATCGCTGTGGGCAGGCTTTCTCTGTGTGCGGCGGGGCCGCCAATTGGGGTCGGTTTCGTGGCCTGCGGCCGGTCCACTCTTGGTGCGCCGCTTGGAATCTCCGCGCACGAGCACGCGGGTGGCGAGGGCGGCGTCGGTGGTGCGCCGGATCCTCGGGTGCCGGTCGGCGAGAATGGGGAACAGGACGAAGACCCAGAGCACGACCAGTCCGATCCACAGAATCGAGTTCGGCATCTCGGTCAGCACCTCCGTCCCGGCCTGGTTTGGTCCGTTCGGCCGGCGAGCGGTGCGCAGCACGCCCCGCGTCCGCCCGGCTGCCGTCCGTCGCTGCGGCATGGCTGCCGGTCGCCTCGCAGGCTCCCTGCCGAGGGTGCAGGGCGCACCTCCGACGTCCGTAGGTTAATTCCGTGACACGTCGAGATCCGGCAGGCGCGCCGTGCACATACGCCACATGAGTCACAAAGCCACCAATTCCTCCGCGCGTCGGATGCGCCGGGCGTGTCCGTATTGCACGATTATCGGGGCAAGATCGCCCTGCCTTCGCGAACCAGGCGATCGACGACGGTGCCCATGAGCTCCTCGACGGTGATGCCGACCAGCAGGTGATCACGCCACGCACCGTCTACATCGAGGTAGCGGCGCAGCAGTCCCTCCTCGCGGAAGCCGACATTGCGCAATACCGCTTGGCTGGCAAGATTTTCCGGCCGCACGGTCGCCTCGACCCGGTGCAGGCCGATCGGCCCGAAGCAGTGGTCGAGACCGAGTGCGAGCGCCGCGGTCGCGACACCCTGGCCGCTGAGATCCTTGGCGACCCAATAGCCGATCCAGCCCGAACGCAGTGCGCCGCGCACGATATTGCCGACGGTCAGCTGCCCGCTGAAGGCGCCGTCCACCTCGATCACCAACGGGATCATCGCGCCGCGCCGGGCCTCGGCCTTCAAACTCGACCACAGCGCAGGCCAGTTGGACGCGTGGTTGCGCGCCTCCCACGCACCGCGGCCGGTGGGCTCCCACGGCTCCAGATGCGCCCTGTCCTGCAACCGGATTCGGCTCCACGCGGCGGCGTCGCGCAGGCGCACCGGGCGCAGCGTCACCTCCCCCGCGGCGACCCGGATCGGACCGAGCCGCGCAGGCCAGCCGGGATGTTGGGTGACCCGGAACACGTTCATCGCCGCCACGCCTCAGCCGCGCTGTGCGAGGAAAGCGACCCGGACCTCGTCACCGGTGCGAATCTCGGTGTCGTCGGGATCTATCACGATCAAGCTGTTGGCCTCGGCCAAGGTGGCGAGCAGATGCGAGGAGGCGCCCGCGCCACCGCCGAGTGGTTGCACGAGATAGTCGCCGGTGGCCTCGTCGCGCATGAGTTGCGCGCGGAGGTACCCCTTGCGGCCCGCCATCGAGCTGATCGGCGTGATGGTCCGCGCCATGATGATGCGCCGCATGGGGTGCCTGCGCCCCAAGGCGATTCGGATCAGCGGACGCACCATCACCTCGAAAACGACCAGCGCGCCGACCGGGTTGGACGGCAGCAGAAACGTAGGCACCTCGTCGCGCCCGAGCCGCCCGAAGCCCTGCACGGAGCCGGGATGCATGGCGACGCGGGCGATTTCGAGCTCGCCGAGCCCTTCGAGCGCCTCGCGCACCTGATCCGAGGCCCAGCCGCCGACCGCACCCGCGATGACGACGACCTCGGAGCGCACCAGTTGCCCCTCGACCACGTCGCGCAGCCGCCGCGGGTCCGCACTCACGATGCCGACCCGATTCACGTCCGCGCCCGCGTCCCTGGCCGCCGCGGCCAGGGCATACGAGTTCACGTCGTAGACCTGGCCTGGCCCCGGTGTGCGATCGATATCGATCAGCTCGCCGCCGACCGAGATCACCGAAAGCCGCGGCCGCGGATGCACCAGCACCTTGTCCTGCCCGACCGCCGCTAGTAGTCCCACCTGAGCCGCGCCGATGATGGTGCCCGCGCGCACCGCGACGTCGCCGGGCTGCACGTCGTCGCCGATGCGCCGCACGTAGTCGCCGGACCGGACGGGCTCGTAGATCTTGATCTTCGCGCGGCCGCCGTCGGTGAAGTCCAAGGGCAGCACGGCATCCGCGAGCGTCGGCAGCGGCGCACCGGTGTCGACGCGCACGGTCTGGCGCGGCTGCAGCCGGATCGGCTGCCGTGATCCGGCGATCACCTCACCGACCACGGGCAGCGTGAGATCGACCAGCTCGTCGTCCTCGTTGCGAATGTCGGTGCCCGCGGCGGCGACATCGACGCTGCGCACCGCGTAGCCGTCGATCGCCGCCTGGTCGAATCCGGGCAGCGGTCGTTCGGTGACGACGTCCTCGGCACACAGCAGGCCCTGCGCCTCGGAAATCGCGACCCGGACCGGCCGAGGCGCGACCGCCGCGGCGGTCACCTTGATCTGCTGATCCTCAACCGAGCGCATCCAGCCCTTCCTGATCTCTCCGCACACCAGTGATTCCACCGCGCGATTCTGCTTCGGCACAACCATTTCGGCGCGCGTGATGGTGAACCATCATTCGTACCCGACGGTCCACTATCGGCGAAACCCGACGCCTCAGTCGTAGGTCGTCAGCTGCGGATCCCAGTCGGGCCCGAGCCGATGCTCCAACCACTCCCGTAGGGCAGGGCCGTATTCGTCGCGTTCCAAAGCGAAATCGACCGCAGCACGAAGATAGCCGCCCGGGTTGCCCAAATCGTGGCGCGACCCACGGTGCACCACCACATGAACTGGATGACCCTCGGCAATGAGCAGCGCGACGGCGTCGGTGAGTTGCAATTCGCCGCCCGCGCCCGGCTCGATGCGGCGCAGCGCGTCGAAAATGGCGCGGTCCAACAGGTATCGACCGGCGGCGGCGAAGGTGGACGGCGCGTCGGCGAGCGCAGGCTTTTCCACCATGCCCTTGACCCGCAGCACATTCGGATTCACCGCGTCCGGCACGGTCGCCACATCGAACACGCCGTAGGCGCTGACCTCGTCCTTGGGCACGTCGATGGCGCACAGCACGGTGCCGCCGCGCTTGCGCCGGACCCGGCACATCACGTCCAACACGCCCGAGGGCAGCACCAGATCGTCCGGCAGCAGCACCGCGATGGCGTCCTCGTCGTCGTCGAGGACCGCCTCGGCCTGCGCGACCGCGTGGCCGAGACCGAGCGGTTGCTCCTGCACGACCGAGGTCACGTCGAGCAAGCCAGGCGCCTTGCGGACCTTCTCGAGCAGCTTGAACTTGCCGCGCTCGGCCAGGGTGCCCTCGAGCACGAGGTCTTCGACGAAGTGCGCGACGACGCCGTCCTTGCCCGGTGAGGTGACGATCACCAGCCGCTGGGCGCCGGACTCGGCGGCCTCGGCGGCGACCAGTTCGATGCCGGGGGTATCGACCACCGGAAGCAGTTCCTTCGGCACTGTCTTGGTGGCGGGCAGGAACCGCGTTCCGAGCCCGGCGGCGGGCACCACGGCCGTGCGAAAGCACGAGACCAGCGGTGCATCGCCGGGTTGTCCGGCCTTTGCTGTCATGCGCATACCCTATCCATCGTCACAGCCCCTGACTCGACGTCGAGCCGACCGGTATTCCGGTCAGCCTAAGGTGATCGCCATGGAGATGCCCGGTGAGCGCGATAAACATGCATGGCGCACCGAAATTCTTGCTCGACGGGCGGCGATGTCCGCCGAGCAGCATGCGGCGAACACCCTCGGGCTGATTGCGGCCGTCGGCCGGCTGGCGGTGCGGGAGTGGGTCTGTGCCTATGTACCGGTGCGCGGTGAGCCGGGATCGACCCAGGTGCTGGACGCGTTGCGGGCGGCGGGCGCCAGGGTGCTCGTGCCGGTCACCGGGCCGCCGGGACCGCTGAATTGGGCTGAGTACACGGGCCGGGACAGCTTGCGGCGAGCCAGGTTCGGCCTGCTCGAACCGATCGGCGAGACGCTGCCCACCGCGGCGGTCGGCTGGGCGGAGCTGATCTTGGTACCGGCGCTCGCGGTGGACCGGCGCGGGGTGCGGCTCGGGCGCGGGGCGGGGTATTACGACCGGACGCTGTCGGCGGCCCGGCCGGACGCGCGGCTGGTCGCGGTGGTCGGTGATGAAGAACTCGTTAACCGACTGCCCGAGGAGCCGCACGACCGGAGAATGGGGTGGGCGCTCACTCCGCAGCGCGGCCTGCAACGGCTTGGCGAAGATCACGCCGTGGAATGAAAGGTAGATTGGCAACGTTGGCACTGTCGGCTGTAGAGTGCCAGATGACGAAAACTTGCGGAGGATGCTGTGCCAACTTACTCGTATGCGTGCACCCAGTGTGACAACCGCTTCGACATCGTTCAGTCCTTTTCCGACGATGCGTTGACGGTGTGCCCGGAGTGCTCCGGGAAGCTGCGCAAGCTGTTCAATTCGGTCGGCATCGTGTTCAAGGGCAGCGGGTTCTACCGCACCGACAGCCGCGGCGGCGCGTCCACCGCGAGCGAGCCGGCGAAGTCCGACAACGGCGCGAAGGAGTCGAGCTCGTCGACTTCCAGCAGCTCGGATTCGGGCTCGTCCAACGGCAGCAGCACGTCGGCCAGCACGGCCGTGGCCAGCTGATTCGTCGAGTTATCCCCAGCCCCTTCGTTATCCACAGGTAGCCGTTTTCCCGGCGTGGCGGGTGTGGCCGCGGTCATAGGATCCGGCCATGACTCGATCATTCGCCGATCTCGGTCGCGGCAGCCGCTTCGAGGGATGGCATCGACCACCCTGGGCGGACAGTCTGCTGGCCCGGCGACTCCTCGCCGCAGGCCTGATATTCGTCGCGACGATCCTGTTCCTGCGCGGTGATCCCGGTGCACAACGCACATCGGTCGTGCTCGCCGGACGTGATCTCGCGCCGGGTCATGTGCTCGACGCCGGTGATCTTCGCTCGGCTCTCCGCGAATCCACCGCACTGCCCGAGGGTGTCGTGCGCGACCCATCGGATGTGATCGGTGCCACGCTCACCGGGGCGATGCGCGGCGGCGAGATGTTCACCGATATCCGAGTCGTCGGACCGCGCCTGGCCACCGTGGCGACCGGCGCGCGCGACGCGCGAATAGTGCCGATCCGGCCTGCCGATACCGCCGTCGCCGAAATCCTGCGCGCGGGTGACCGCGTCGACGTGGTCGGCGGCGAAGAACAGGGCGCGCGACCCGCCCGCACGCTGGCCACCGATGCGGCGGTGGTGCTGGTGTCCGGTCCCGGCGACGGCCGCGCCGGGAAAGAACGGGTGGTGCTGGTCGCGATGGACGCCGAACACGCCACCATTGTCGCGGCCGCGTCGCTACATACGGCGCTCACCGTCGTATTCCATTGAGTTGTCCGCACATTTGCCATCAAGGTCAACTAGCATCGGCGATACCACGGGCGTCGACCGCCGAGCACGACTTGTCAGCTCCACACGTAGAGGAGATATCGGCAATGCTCAAGGGTTTCAAGGACTTTCTATTCCGCGGAAACGTCGTCGATCTTGCGGTGGCGGTGGTCATCGGCACTGCTTTCGTCGCGATCGTCACCGCGTTCACCAATGGCATCGTCAACCCGATCCTGGCCGTCTTCGGCGGCAACAATGAGCTCGGTCTCGGTTTCCAGCTGGTTGCCGACAAACCCGCGACGTTCGTTCAGATCGGTCCGATCATCACCGCCGCGATCAATTTCGTGATCATCGCCGTGGTGTTGTATCTCGTACTCGTGCTGCCCGCTCTGCACGTGAAGAAGCGGTTCAGCAAGGAAGCCGTCGAGCTCAGCGACACCGAGCTGCTCATCCAGATCCGCGACCTGCTCGCCGAGGGGCAGCGCAGCGCGGGCGGTAAGCACGAGTCTTGAATATGCTTGCGCGAGAACGAGAAACGGGCCCGTCGCGGTAGCGACGAGCCCGTTCCTGTTGTGCTAGTGGCTATTCGACATCAGCCGAGGCTGAAGGGCTGGCCCCACAAGACCATCCAGGTGATGACGTTGTCGGTCTCCACCTCGACCTTGACGTACGAACGAGCCTGCGCATAACCGCCGCAGCCGGAAAGACCGATGGTCTCATCGGCCCAGGTGGTCGAGGCGCTCTCGCCCTTGAAGGCCCAGCTCTTCTTGTGCACCTCGTTGCCGTAGTCGTCGGCCTTTTCCCGGTCGATGATGGAGAACGAGGTCGCCTCGCCGGGGCCGAGCGAGAGTTTGGCACCGGAGGTGGCCTCGGCCTTCGGGCTCTTGCCTGCCCAGTCGGTGCCGCCGTTCACGCCGCCGCTCACGCCACCACCCTCGATGTTGACCTGGCAGCCGACGATGTAACCCGGGATGATCGCGCCCCCCTTCGCGCCCTTGATGTCGACCGACGCGGACCCGGAGACCCACGCGTTGCGATGCACCGGCGTCGACCCCATGGACGGGCTGATGTTGGCCGATTCGTTGGTCAGCCGGACCGTCACCACGGTGCCGTCGGACAGCGTCTTGACGAGTTCACCGCCCGGCAGCGGAATGAAGGTATCGGCGTTGGCCGCACCGGTGGAGAAGAGCCCGACCGCCATCGTGGCGGCGGCAACGAGCCCGGCCGCCCGTGCGAGTTTCTTACGGTTGATCATTGTATGTATGTCCTAAGGGATCGAATTCGCTTCAGCGAGAACAGAGATGACAGATCCGGCGCGGTCAGCCGATGCTGAACGGCGCACCATAGAGGGTGGTCTTGGAGTAGTTGTCGCCGATGATCTCGACAACGGTGTACGACCTGGCCTGGGCGTACCCGGCACAGCCCTGGATCTGGATCTCGGCGTCCTGATACTCGACCGAGTAAACGCCCGGCTTGGTGATGTCCTTGCTGTCGATACCGACGAACTTGACCTCACCCGGGCCGAGGTTGAGCCCGATCGAGCCGCCCGCGTTGGCACCACTGAGATTGATGCCACCGGACACACCCGCCGAAATCGCGTTGTCGGCGATGCTGACCTGGCAACCGACGATGTAGCCGGTGTTCAACTGCGACGTCCCGTGCGTCGACGAGTTGTTGGTACCAGGAGCGTTGGTGGCACCGTTGTTAGGGCCTGCCTTGCCTTCCGGCGTGGCGGTGATATCGGCGATGGCGTTGCCCGAAACCCAGACGACGCGGCCTGCGCCGTTGGCCGCCAGCGACGGCGAAATCAAGGCGTGCTCGCTGTTGCGCGAGATGGTGACGCCGGGTCCGATCTTCTGGCCGTCCGGCAACGGCACAAAGGTATCGGCGTTTGCGGCGCCGGTCGAAAGCAGGCCCATGGCCACGGCAGCCGCAGCGCCGGCGCCCGCAATGCGGACGCCTCGATGCAGACCCCTGGTGCGGATCTTGCTCATACTTCCCCTCATCAGGTTCTAGCGGTCGACCCCGGGTTGTCGAGGCCGAGTTACCCCTTTCAGGCCGGCATAGCGAGATGGAATGTTCTGTCCATCAGGCGAATTACCGACCATCCCGTCATAGGACGATCTCGGGTGGGGCTTATGTTATTGCTTTCTGCCAGACTTCTCACAGATTTCGCGTATGTTACTTCGAATATCCGCTAAGCTCGCGAAAAAAGTTGGGGTACAAGACATTTGCAGACGAAACGAGCCCGTCGCATAGGGCGCGACGGGCTCGTTTCGTGGTCTTGCGAGTGGTTACTCGCGTCGGATCAGCCGAGGCTGAACGGGGCTCCCCACAGCGTCACCCAGGTGATGACGTTGTCGGTCTCGACCTCGACGCTGACGAATGCCCGCGCCTGAGCGTAACCGGCGCAACCGGTCAGGCCGATGGTCTCGTCGGCCCAGGTGACCGAGCCGCTGGTGCCCTTGAACTTGTTGCGCTTCTTGTGCGCCTCGTTGCCGAAGTCGTCGGCCTGCTCGAGGTCGAGCACGTAGAACGACTTCGACTGACCCGGGCCGAGCGACAGGTTGCCGCCGGTGGTGGCGCCGACGCTCGGCTTGACGTTCTGGCCGTCACTCCAGTCGACGCCGCCGTCGACACCGCCGGTGGCGCCGCCACCCGCGATGTTGACCTGGCAGCCGACGGTGTAGCCCGGGAAGATCGCGCCGCCGGCCGCGCCGGACAGCTCGACCTGCGCGCTGCCGGAGACCCACGCGTTGCGGTGCACCGGGGTGGCGCCCATGGACGGGTTGATGTTGGCGGATTCGCCGACCAGCTTGATGGTCACCACGGTGCCGTCGGACAGCGTCTTGGTGATCTCACCACCCGGCAGCGGGACGAAGGTATCGGCGTTCGCGGCGCCGGTGGAGAACAGGCCCAAGGCCATGGTGGCAGCGGCGCCGACACCGGCCATCCGTGCCAAGTTCTTACGGTTGATCATGTGTACTACCCCTCGAGGGATTGAGTTCGCTTCAGCGAGAAGATTGTTCGTGGATTCGACAGACGTCAGCCGATGCTGAACGGCGCACCATAGAGGGTGGTCTTGGAGTAGTTGTCGCCGATGATCTCGACAACGGTGTACGACCTGGCCTGGGCGTACCCGGCACAGCCCTGGATCTGGATCTCGGCGTCCTGATACTCGACCGAGTAGACGCCCGGCTTGGTGATGTCCTTGCTGTCGATACCGACGAACTTGACCTCACCCGGGCCGAGGTTGAGCCCGATGGAACCGCCGGCGTTGGCACCACTGAGATTGACACCACCGGACACACCCGCCGAAATCGCGTTGTCGGCGATACTGACCTGGCAACCGACGATGTAGCCGGTGTTCAACTGCGACGTCCCATGCGTCGACGAATTGTTGGTACCAGGAGCGTTGGTGGCACCGTTGTTCGGGCCCACCTTGCCTTCCGGGGTGGCGGTGATATCGGCGATGGCATTGCCCGAAACCCAGACAACGCGGCCTGCGCCATTCGCGGACAGCGACGGCGAAATCAGCGCGCGCTCACCGTTACGGCTGATGGTCACGCCCGGTCCGACCTTCTGACCGTCCGGCAACGGCACGAAGGTGTCCGCGTTGGCAGCACCGGTCGAAAGCAGTCCCATGGCCACGGCAGCGGCAGCGCCGACGCCCGCGACGCGGACACCGCGGCGCAGACCGTTGGTGCGGTTCTCGCTCATACTTCCCCTCATCAGGTTCAAACAGTCAACCTCGACCTTCGAGGTGGACAATGGTCCTCTCAGGCCCAGCTCAGTGTGTCGTTCCTTTGTTGCCGATGTGTAACCGGCTGTAAGTTCGGCGCAACGGGTAGCTGGCAACGGAACCGAGCCAGGTTCCGCCGGGTGACCACATGTGCCGACCCGGGCCTGCGGGGTCCAGTTGTGGGTTGGCTCGTGGCGAACATTAAACGCTAGGTAACGGCGCTGCAACGTAAGCTTTCGTAAAGATCAATGTGATGTAGATCACAGTTGATAACATCCGAATAACGCTTGACGTGCATAAATGGCTGACGGAGACAGCCGGACCGACCGGCCGGTGCCGACCGAGACGCTAAAGAACCAAGCGCTGATTACGGGACAGGGCCGTACATATCTCGGCCGAATAACCCAGATGTGAAATAATCACAAGTAAATTACGGTTAGCCAAACTTATCAATACGTAGCTGGTACGTAGATTCGGGCAATCAACCGTGGTGCGGCGGCTTCTGCGCGCGCAGCCAATCATCGGCGGAGGACTCGCCTCGGGAGTCGTCTCCGCGTTCATCGCTCGTAGTGTCTGGGAGGGTGTCGCCGAAAATTTCGGCGAGACGCGCCGCATCCCTCGCCCGGCGAGCGGCCGGACGAGGGATGTCGTCGGAAGAACTGGAAACCGTAATTACTCGACCAATCCGGAAAGCTCGCCGATCACCTTGCTGGCCAACGGGCCGAGGGTGGCCATGCCGTCCCGGACCGCGGCCCGGGTGCCGGGCAGGTTGACCACCAGCGTGCTGCCGGAGATGCCCGCGACGCCGCGGGACAGGCCCGCGTCCAGCGAACCGGCCACCCGGCCCGACGAACGCAGCGCCTCGCTGATGCCGGTCAACTCGCGGTCGAGCACCTGGGAGGTGGCCTCCGGAGTCACGTCACGCGGCGACATGCCGGTGCCGCCGACCGAGATGACCAGGTCGACACCGCCGATGACCGCGGTGTTCAACGCGTTGCGGATCTCGACCTCGTCGGCCTGCACCGAGACGGAGGCGTCCACCAGGAAGCCTGCCTCGGTGAGCAGCTCGGTGACCAGCGGGCCGAGCGAGTCAATACCTCCATGCGCCGTTCGATCATCGACGACCACCACCAGAGCACGCCCCGCCACCGGAGCATCGATTTCCATGCCGCTAACCGTAGCGTCTGCGCCGAGAACCTCTGCGGCCGTGTCGAGCAGCGGCGTCCAGCCGCCCTGGAGCACGCGCATCACCTGCCACCGTCCGCAGGCGCACCGGTGAGGGTCACCTCGACGGTCTTGGGGTTGTTGCCTTGATCATCGGTGTAGGTGACTTTCACCTTGTCTCCTGGTTGGTGCGAGCGGACCGCGGCGACGAGCGCGTCGCCGGTGGGGATGCTGCGGTCGTCGAGCTTGGTGATGATGACGCCCGACGGGATCCCGGCCTTCGCGGCGGGACCGTCGGCGGTCGAGTCCATCACCCTGGCGCCGTTGATCGAATCCTGCGCCTGCGCCTGGATCTTGACGCCGATCTGTGCGTAGGTGGCGTGCCCGGTCTTGATCAGTTCGTCGGCCACCCGGCGGGCCTGGTCGACCGGAATGGCGAAGCCGAGGCCGATCGAACCGCTCTGCTGTCCGGCGCCCGGCTCGCCCGCGCCGAGGCTGGCGATCGCGGTGTTGATGCCGATGAGCTTGCCGGTGCCGTCGACCAGCGCACCGCCGGAATTACCCGGGTTGATCGCGGCGTCGGTCTGGATGGCGTCGATCACCGGGTTCACGCCCGCGGCACTCTGCTGGCCCTCCCCCTGGGTCGATACCGGACGGTTCAGCGCGGAGACGATGCCGGTGGTCACGGTCCCGGCCAGGCCGAGCGGTGAGCCGATCGCGACGACCGGCTGGCCGACCTGCAGGCTCTGCGAGGTGCCGAGGTCGATCGGGGTCAGGCCGGTCTTGCCGGTGACCTTGATGACGGCGAGATCGGAGACCGGGTCGGCGCCGACGATGGTCGCGGGCGCGGAGCTGCCGTCGGAGAACAGCACGTCCATCTTGGCGCCGGGCCCACCGCCCGCGGCGACATGATTGTTGGTCAGGATGAGGCCGTCGGACGACAGCACCACCCCGGAGCCCTCGCCCTCGGCGCGGCTGCTGGCGACCTTGATCATCACCACGCTGGGCAGCACCTTCTGCGCGACCGCCTGGGTCGAGCCCGCCGGTGCGTTGGAGACGTTGTTGACGTTGGGCTTGGGCTGGTCGAGCGCGTTGGTGATGGTCGAGCGGCCGTTGTCCGAGTGGGTGGCCAGCGCGCCGACCGCGCCGCCGACGCCGCCGCTGACCAATGCCAGCGCGACCGCGCCGACCACAAGTCCGGTGCGGACCGGGCGCCGGGCGGTCGCCTGCTGCACCCCGAGCGGCGCGCCTTGCTGATCGAAAGGCTGCGGCTGCTCGAAGGGTGGGTTGACGTAATCCGGGCCGGGGAACGGCTGGGTGTGCTGGTGCGGCGGTGGATACTGCCCCATCGGCTGCTGTGCCTCGTACGGCGGTTGCGGTGCCGCATACGGCGGACGCGGCGCCTCGTACGGCCCGAAACCGGGCCCCTGTGGCGGGTAGCCGCCCCCGTATGGCGCGCCAACGGGCCCCGTCGGTGCGGCCGGGATCTGATCGGTCGGGTTGGGCTGATCCGGTGCGGCGTTCGCCGTTTCCGGCTCGTCCCGCCGGTCCTTCGAATCCTCGGTCATGGACTCCTCGTTTCTCCTCAGCGTCTGCCGCCAAGCTTGACGACGACTACTGAGAGCGGACTGAGACCGTGCTTTCAATTGCCCGAGACCTTGACCCACTTACTCGTGGTCTCGCCGAGGCTCACTCCCACACCCCGACCCACCCGCTTCAGGCATAGAGTACGCATCCAGTCTGTCGTGCGCTCTCCATCTCGCATAGCGGCATGCGACGCACGTCACCTGCGATTCAGGCCTCCGCAGGCTGGCCTGCCTCGCCCGGCAGGACGATGCGGATGCGCGCGCCACCTCGCCCGGACGCCTCGATCGTGATCGTGCCGCCGTGCTTGGTGACGACCTGCTTGACGATCGCCAACCCGAGGCCGGAGCCGGGCATCGAACGCGAGGCGGTGGTCCGGTAGAAGCGCTCGAAGACCAGCTCACGCTCGGCGGGCGGGATACCGGGCCCGGCATCGTCGACGGTCAGCTCGAGCAAGCCCCGGCCTGTCTCGCGCATCTCGACGTAGACCTTGGCCCCGGCCGGACTCCACTTCGCGGCGTTGTCGAGCACATTGAGAATCGCCCGTTCCAATCCCGCCTCGTGGCCGTAGACGAACCACGGCCGGATCGCCGAGACGAACTCGACCGTGCCGCGACGGCGCCGGGCCCGTTCCAGCGCCCGCTCGGCGACCTCGCCGAGATCGACTCGCTCGTAGACGGTTTCGGGCGCGTCCTCGCGGGCCAGGTCGACCAGGTCGCCGACCAGGTTGGACAGCTCCTCGATCTGACCCATCACGTCCGAGCGCAACTCGGCCATGTCCTCGTCCGGAATGCGCGGGGCGCCAGGGCGACTCGACGCCATCAGCAGTTCGGTGTTCGTCCGCAGTGACGTGAGTGGGGTGCGCAGCTCGTGCCCGGCGTCGGCGACCAGCCTGCGCTGCCGGTCCCGTGATTCGGTCAACGCGCGCAGCATGGTGTTGAAACTCTCGGTGAGCCGGGCGAGTTCGTCGTCGCCCGTCACCGGGATGGGCGTCAGGTCGTCGGTGCGCGCGATCCGCTCGGTCGCCGCCGTCAGCCGTCCGATCGGGCGCAATCCGGTGCGGCCGACCGCGGTGCCCGCCGCGGCGGCGAGCACGACACCGCAGCCGCCGACGACGAACAGCAACCACGCGAGTCGATCGAGCACGTTCCTGGTCGGCTCCAGTCGCTGCGAAATCACCAGCGTCGCGCCCTCATCCGTGCGCACCGCCAGTACCCGTTGATTGGCGACCGTGCGCAGCGACGAGTTCGCCTGGCCTTTGAACACCGCCTCCTCGGGCGGCCCGACCGGCGGAATGGTCGCCTGCGGCACGGTATAGGGGCCGATGCCCGGATAGAGCAGGACGATGCCGGTGTCGGGGTAGAACGCGGTCGCCAGCACCAGGTTCTGCAGATTGAACCCGTACGGGTCGACCGCGGTCACCGCGGTCGCCCGGTTGCGCAGTTCGGTATCCACGTTGGCGTACAACGCGCGCGCCACCAACGCGTAGGCCGCGATCGACGTGAAGGCAACGGCGATGGCCACGACAGACGCGGCGAGCAGCGTCACGCGCCAGCGCAGCGAGACGGAACGGGTGAGCGGGATCGGCGGCCGCATCTCGGCCGAGTCCGACGGACGCTGCTGCTGTTCGAGCCCGGCTATGACGGCTCGCTTGGGATCTTTTCGTGGCATGGCTTTCCCCTACGGGGGCGTCTCCCGCAACACATAGCCGACACCGCGGACCGTGTGGATGAGCCGCGACTCCCCCTCCGCCTCGGTCTTACGGCGCAAATATCCGATGTAGACCTCGAGCGCGTTGCCGGAGGTCGGGAAGTCGTAACCCCAGACCTCCTCCAGGATCCGGCTGCGGGTGAGTACCCGGCGCGGATTCGCCATCAGCATTTCCAGCAACGAGAACTCGGTGCGGGTGAGGCTGATCCCGCGGTCGCCGCGAGAAACCTCGCGGGTCACCGGATCCAGCGACAAATCGGCGAACGTCATTGCCTCGGAAACCTCGCCGGGATCGGCGGTCGTGCGGCGAAGTAGCGCACGCAAACGCGCGAGCAATTCTTCCAACGCGAAGGGTTTCGGCAAATAATCGTCGGCGCCGGCATCGAGTCCGGCAACCCGCTCGGACACCGAATCCCGTGCCGTCAAAACCAAAATCGGAAGATCGTCACCGGTGCTGCGCAGTCGACGGCAGACCTCGAGTCCGTCCATCCGCGGCATCATCACGTCCAAGACCAACGCGTCCGGCCGCTGACTCGTCGCCTTGTCGAGCGCGTCGACACCGTCCACCGCGAGGTCGACGGAGTAGCCGTTGAAGGTCAGTGACCGGCGCAGAGACTCGCGGACGGCGCGATCGTCGTCGACTACCAGAATGCGCATGCGACCAGTTTGACCGTATCGACTGAGAGCCGACTGAGAGGGGACGCTCGACACGCCGCGTCCGAGTCCGGGCGGCACGCCGGACGCCAGCAGCCGAACAGCTATCGGCGCTCGCCCGCTGAATAGATCAATCGTCCAGGAGCTATGTAGACTCGCAAACTCATACAGCGCGAAACCTGTTCCGCGTAGCCATATTCGGCTATGAGCAGACCAGGTGCCTCGAATTGCCGACCGCCAGTCAGCACGGTATGTTCCCTGCGGTAAAAAGAAGACCTTGAGTTGGTTCTCGGCGGGTTGCTCCAGACTGCTCCTAGACAGCCTTCATTCGGGGACCATGCGCGAAGTGGAGGCGACGGAAGCGGAATGGAAGCTGCACCGCGTTCCTGGCAACTCAGCCTGTCCAACATGTCGGTCACCCGCAAGGTCGGCATCGTGCTGTTGCTGCCGGTGCTGCTCGCCTCGGCCTTCGCTGGCCTGCGCATCAAGGATGAGCTCGGGGTGATCTCGAAGCTCGACGCGGCTACCGAGCAGGCCCGCATCCTGCGCCCGATGCTCGAATTCAACGAGGCCACCGAGCAACTCGCGGTCGCGGCGGTCAACGCGCGGCCGGAGGATCCGATCGATTCGATCGCGGCCAAGTTCGATCAGTCGGCCATCGATCTGGAAACCGCGCTGCGCACCAAGAAGACCGACGACGCCATCACCAAGGAACTGCCCGCGGCCATCGCGGTGGCCCGCACCATGCGCAACGGACTGCGCACCTCGTCGCCCGCGACCATCGGCGGCCAGGTCGACGAGGTCGGCACCCGCATCATCACCGCGATCTCGGTGTCCTCGTCGATCGAAGAGATCGTCATCCAGCGCTACTTCCTGCAGCTCGGCCTGATCGCCAACGCCTCGCGCCTGCTCACCCAGGAGCAGATCATGTCGGCGACGGCCAGCGGCGGCAACAACCCGGCCGCGCAGGCCAGCATGCTGACCACGCTCGGCGCGGAAATGATGCTCACCTATTCCTATCCGCAGATGAGTCCGTCGTCCGCCACCAACGCGCAGGTCCTGATCGATCAGGTGCAGTCCCGGATCGGCGCGCTGAGCCAGAGCCCGAACAGCCTCGGCAGCAACGGCGTGATCACCGATTCGCTGCGCACCAGCTCCGACGCCTATCGCCAGGCGACCACGACGCTGCTCGACACGATCGACTCCAAGCTGGCCGACCGGACCATCGAGCTGCGCAGCGCGGTGCTGCGCGATGTCGCGATCGTGGTCACCACGCTGCTCGCCGGTCTGGCCCTTGCCCTCGGCGTCGCCCGCTCGCTGGTCGTGCCGATTCGCCGCCTGCGCCACGACGCGCTGCAGGTGGCACACGTCGATCTGCCGAACGAGATCGAGGTGGTGCGCACCGGCGGCGCGACGCCGAAGATCACGCCGGTCGACATCCGCACCACCGAGGAGATCGGCCAGCTGGCCCGCGCGGTCGACGATATCCACCAGGCCTCGCTGCACCTGGCCGCCGAGCAGGCGCGACTGCGGGTGCAGATCGGCAGCATGTTCGAGACGCTGTCGCGGCGCAGCCAGTCGCTGGTCGAGCAACAGCTGGCGCTGATCGAAGACCTGGAGCACGACGAGGACAACACCGAACGGCTGCAGAGCCTGTTCCGCCTCGACCACCTGGCCACCCGGATGCGCCGCAACGGCGACAACCTGCTTGTGCTGGCGGGCACCGCATTACGCCGTGGTCAGCTGCATCCGGTGCAGCTCTCCGACATGCTCTGGAGCGCGGTCTCGCAGGTCGAGGACTATCAGCGGGTCGAGATCGGCGCCGTCCCGGACGGCATCGTGGCCGGCGAGCCCGCCATCGACATCGAGCATCTGCTCGCCGAACTGATCGACAACGCGCTGCGCTACTCGCCGCCGACCACGCCGGTGACACTGTCGGTGGCCCGCGCCGTCGACGGCGGCTACCTGATCGAGATCATCGACCGCGGCCTCGGCATGTCGACCGAGGATCTGCGCGCGATCAACGACCGGCTCAGTTCCGGTGGCGAGGTCACCGTCGAAACCGCGCGCCGGATGGGCCTTTTCGTCGTCGGCAGGCTCGCGAAACGGCACACCATCACCGCCAACCTGCGGCGCACCTCCACCACGGCGCAGCAGCCCGGCGTCACCGCGAGCGTGCACCTGCCCGGCGCGCTGGTCGCGCCGCCGCTGGATGCCACCGACCCGACCGGCAAGCCGCTGGAGCTGACCGGCGACTACGAACTGCCCGTCCAGCCGCGCGCGCTGATGCCGGTGCCGAACCTGCCGCAGCAGAGCACGCCGCGGTTCGACGTGTCCAGCACCGGTCTGCCGCAACGCAGGCCCGCCATCCGGGTCGCCGAGCCGCCCGGCCAGCCCGCCGTCTCGGTGCCCGGCCGGACCAACACCCCGGACACCGACGCCGAATCGCAGCCGCCGACCGAGCCGTGGTCGATCAACACCCCGACCGACGATCGGTCCCCCTTCGGCCCGCCGACCGTCGGAGTTTCGAACAGCGGGCCGACCCGACCGGCCGAACCGGAGCCGGAGCGGCCCACCGATTTCTGGAGCGAGCCCGAGGCCAACGGGCCGGTACCCGAGCCGACGATCCCGCAGCAGCGGGTGCCGCGCGAGGCGCCGCACCCGAGCAGCCCGCGCGAGCCTGCCCGTACCACCTCGCGGTCCGGCCTGCCCATCCGGCGACCGTCGGCCGAACCCGAACCCGCGCCGCCGCGCGCACCCGAACCCGCGATGGTGACCTCGTCGCGGTTGCAGCCGGTGGCGGGCGCCTCGCCGACCCCGATCTATCAGCGCATGGTGTCGGAATGGCTGGTCGAACCCGCGACCTCGCAGGCCGCCGAGAGCACCTGGACCTCGCCCGCCGACGTGGGCTGGACCGCCGCCGAAGAGGCGACGCACCCGACACCGACCGGCCGCACCACCGGTGGACTTCCTATCCGAACGCCGGGCGCGCAACTCGTCCCCGGCGGTCTGGCCCAGGCGGACGAATCGGGAGCCCGTGATCCCGAGGAGATTCGGAACAACCTGACCAGGCATCTCAGCGGCGTCCGCAGTGGGCGGGCCAACGCGCAGTACGACGACGGAGGGCTTGCATGACCAACCCGAACAGCACCACGGACGAGAACCTGAACTGGCTGGTCGCCAGATTCACCCGGGACGTGCCCGGCGTGTCCCACGCGGTGCTGGTGTCGGCCGACGGCCTGCTGCAGGCGACCAGCCCGCACCTGCCATCCGACCGGGCCGAGCAGCTGGCGGCCGTCACCGCAGGCCTGGCGAGTCTGTCGATGGGCGCGGCGTCGCTGTTCGACGGCGGCAAGGTGATGCAGTCCATCGTCGAGATGCAGCGCGGCTACCTGCTGGTGATGAGCGTGGGCAACGGCTCGCACCTGGCCGTGCTCGCCAACAAGTCGCACGACATCGGCCGGATCGGCTACGAGATGGCGCTGTTGGTCGACCGGGTCGGCACGGTGGTCACGGCCACCGCGCGTACCGCGGTTTGAGCAGGAGATGTCCAATCCCTACGGACCTGGACCTCGACCGACCACGCGCGTGCGACCGTATGCCCTGACCGCAGGGCGCACCGAGCCCGCGGTCGACCTGCCGCTGGAAGCGGTCATCGAGACCCTGTCCTACACTGCGCATCTCGACTGGCCAACCGGTGACGTCCGCACGGATATCCTTCGGCTCGGTACACACAAGCTTTCCGTTGCCGAGATCGCCGCAAACCTGGATCGTCCGCTCGGCATGATCCGGGTGATGATCGGTGACCTCGTGGTCGACGGCATTGTGCGCCTGCATTCGACACTGACTGACGAGGCGAGTTTCGACGAGCGCCGTTCTTTGATGGAGAGGACTTTGCGTGGACTCCGTGCCCTATAAGAGAATCGGGCCCGACACCAACCCCGGCCAGGCCGACGGGGACAATCGGACCGCGTCCACGAAGATCGTGGTAGCCGGTGGTTTCGGGGTAGGTAAGACAACATTTGTCGGCGCGGTGTCGGAGATCGTTCCCCTGCGGACCGAGGCCATGGTCACCCGGTTCTCCGACGGCATCGACGATCTCGCCGAAACGCCGGAGAAGGAAACCACCACGGTCGCCATGGATTTCGGCCGGATCATCCTGCCGGGCAACCTGGCGCTGTATCTGTTCGGCACGCCCGGCCAGCGGCGCTTCTGGTTCATGTGGGACGACCTGATCCGCGGCGCGATCGGCGCCGTGGTGCTCATCGACACGCGCAGGCTGGAGGACAGCTTCGCGGCGGTCGACTTCTTCGAGGCGCGGCAGCTGCCGTTCCTGGTGGCGGTCAACCGCTTCCCCAACGCGCCCCGCTTCCCGATCGCCGAACTGCGCGAGGCGCTCGCGGTGCGCGAGAGTGTGCCGATCGTGGACATCGACGCGCGCAACGCGAACGAGGTGCGCCAGTCGCTGGCGGCGGTGACCGAGTACGCCATCCAACGGCTCGCCGCGCAGGAACGAGAACAGGCTGTTCTTTGACTTACTTCAGCATGGGTTATTGGATCATCGGGTTGTCGGCCGCGGTGTCGCTGGTCGGCGCGCTCGTCGGTTTCAGTTGCATTCGGCAGTCGACGAAATCGGTGACGTCCAAGTTCCGGGTGGTGTGGCAGGCGTCGGCGGCGATCTCGATCGGCGGGATCGGGGTGTGGCTGCCGGTGTTCGTCTCGATGCTCGGTGTCACGGTGCCGGGCAGCCTGGTTCGCTATGACGTCTGGAGTGTCACTGCGGCGGCGGTGGTTCCGGTGCTCGCGGTGTGGGCGGCGCTGCTGATCATGGGAAAGACGCTGAACATTCCCCGGCTGATCGGCGCCGGTGCGGTGATGGGCGGCGGCTTCGGACTGATGCACTATCTGGCGTTGGACGCCATGCACATTCAGGGTTCGATCACGGTGCGGCCGCTGCTGCTCACCGGCGCGGTGGCGATCGCGATCGTGCTCTCGCTGGCGACCCTGTGGTTCACCCAGCCGAGGCGGCCGCTGGCGGTGCTGGCAGGCGCGGCGCTGGTGTTCGCGGCCGGGATCGCGGGCATGCATTACACCGATCTGCTGGGCGTGCAGATCGACCTCGCCAAGGCGAATTCGACGCCACCGGGTGAGGACCTGTTCGGGTTCTTCGTGCCCGCGTTCGTGCTCGGCATGCTGTCGCTGGCCATCCCGATCAGCGCGATCCTGATCGCGCCGGACCGGCGCACCTCGATCCCGACCCGGGCGCCCGCGCCGAATTCCGCGTTCTGAGCTGAATCGCGCGGCATCGTTCGGCGATGCCGCCGAAATCCCCGACGGCCCGATTTACAGTGAGTGACATGCGTTTCGGTCTGGACTACGCCGCGGCACGTCCGGGCGGCGCGGCAATCCGCGCGGCGGGTTTCGACTTCGTAGTCCGGTATCTGTCCGATGGCGGTGTCACCTTGCCAGGCAAGTTGCTGACCCCGGCCGAGGCCGATGATCTTCGCGCGAACGGTGTGTCGATCGCGGCGAACTGGGAAACCACCGCGACCCGCATGCTGGACGGCTACGGTGCCGGTGTGGTGGACGCGCGCGCGGGCCTCGCGCAGGTGCTGCGCTGCGGCGGCCGACCGGATCGGCCGATCTACTTTTCCGCCGATTTCGATGTGACGCCGCAGGATCAGCAGCGGATCAATGCCTACCTCGACGGTGCGGCGACGGTGCTCGGTCGCGCGAATGTCGGTGTCTACGGCGGGTATTGGTCGGTGAGCCGGGCGTTGGACGCGGGCAGCGCGAGCTGGGCGTGGCAGACCGATGCCTGGTCCGGTGGCCGGGTGGAGCCGCGGCGCAGTATCCATCAGACGTTGCGTCAGCAACTCGTCGGTGGTGTGGTCTGCGATGTGAACGAGGCCGAGACGACCGATTTCGGTCAGTGGGATTTCTTTGCACAGGAGGACGCCGACGTGACGCCGGAGCAAGAGGCAGTGCTGCGCGATATCCAGATCCAGTTGCGCGGGCCGGGGCTGGCCGGTTGGGCGCAGCTGGGCGACGCGGGCGGGCCGGGTCGCACGCTGGTGGACGGTGTCGCGGCCGCGTTGGCCCGGATCGCCGAGTTGGAGGGCGAGGTCGGTGAGTTGCGCACCGAGATCAGCGAATTGGAGGCGACCACGGCCGAGCTGGTCGAGCAGGTGCAGCGGTTGTCCGGGCGGCATTGGCCGTGGCCGTTGTCGTTGATCGAGGGGCCTGCGGCGCTGGTCGGTGAGCAGTTGGCGCGACTCGAGGCACTATTGCCCGACTTGCCCGGTTTGCCGGGACAGGGCGCGGGTACGCAGCACACATCCAGTGATGGTGCGGTGGATTCACGGTCGCCGCGATGAGGTCGGCTGGTGCGGTGGATGGTTTCGCAAGCGCGGTGCAGAGGTGCCGCAGGCGGGATATTGGCGATGAGCGGGTTCTCTCGGAAACCGGGAGAACCCGCCCTCGCGAACGAGAATACTGACACGAGGACACGTTCGCATCACTTCGCGGAGACTTTTCCGACCGCCAAAAACCAACTAACAGTAGGTATTTCGCCCGGTAGTTATCGGGGCGCAATCACATCGTGCACGAGGTTGCAACGTCGCCCCGACCAGGTCAGTAGCTGCTCGATTGCCACGCGTTCCAGTTGGGCGGGAAAGTTGGTCACCAACCCAGCGCGACGTCCCGATTAGGCCGTTCGACCACCGACCCTGCGCGTTCGCCACCCACGACAGCAGCGTGCGAGTTATCGTCGGCTGGCACATGGCGTTCGCTGAGCGCCGCACACCCAGGTTCGTTCGAAGGAGTTCGCATGGCCGTCAACGTGGTGCTCGACAAGGCTCTCGACAAGGCGTACGAGAACAAGTCGCTGAACGAAATCCTCTCCGCTCCGCCCTCGGCCCTCGCCGGTCTCACCGAAGCGCACGACAAGCAGTTGCTGGACGCGCTCAAGATCAAGACGATCGCCGATCTGGCCAACAACAAGTACTTCCGGCTCGCCGCGACCCTCGCGGACCTCGCAGCCAAGGAAGGCTGAGCGAGCCGAGATCGACTACAGCGGGCCCGCGGAGTATTCCGCAGGCCCGCTGTCTCGTTCGACCAGTCAGAGCCGATCGAGGTCTATCAGTCCCCGCTTGACCGCCGCGACCAGTCGGCGCGGCACCTTGTGCACCACGCCGGCGACGGTCACCGGCACGAGATCCGGCGGGGTCGCCTTCCACTGCGCACGCCTGCTGCGGGTATTCGACCGCGACATCTTCCGTTTCGGAACCGCCATCTCAGCCCTCCCCGCGACGAGTTCGCTTGCCGTACTTGCGCTCGAACTTCTCCACCCGGCCCTGACTGTCCAGCACGCGGTGTGCGCCGGTCCAGAACGGATGCGAGTCCGAGGTCACGTCGACGGTCAGCAGCGGGTAGGTGTTGCCGTCCGTCCACTGCACGGTGCGGGTGCTCGTCGCGGTCGATCGGGTCAGGAACCGCTTGCCGGTGCCCGCGTCCTCGAACACCACCGGGTGGTAGTCCGGATGGATCCCTGTCTTCATTTCGCTTCTCCTCTCGGGCTTTTCACGTCTTCGATCGGTAACGTGGTTTCGGCGGTGTCGCACGGGTCGGCGTGCCAGGCGCCAAAAGGGTCCTCCCACTGGGCAACTCGCTCGGGTGCGCGTTCGACCAGGCGGAGTTCGTCGTCCTCCACCAGCGCCCAGTGCAGTGCCTCGCGGATCTCGTTGGGGTCGGCGTCGTGCACCAGGATCACCAGCGAGATGTCCCGGTCGCCGAACTGGTCGTCCCAGCGCAGCGCGGCCATTGCCCGCCGGTCCGGATCCGCCTGGGCCAGTTCGGTTTCCGACATCGCGGCGAGCCAGCGGCCCGCACTGCCCACCCGGAGGCCGCCGCCCGCCGACTCCAGCCAGGTCACCTCGTCGGGTTGGGTGGCCAGCCACATCCGGCCGCGCGCGGTCACCACGCCGTCGAAGAGCACGTCGAGCGCCTCGTGCAGGCGAGCCGGATGGAACGGCCTGCTCGCGGCGAATTCCAGTAGGGCGACACCGTAATCGCTGGACAGCGGTGGCTGCCCGCGCAGCAGTGGCGCGTGCGCGTCGAACACTCTGCCGCGGCGGGACCGGGCCGGAATGCGCGCCAGCAGTCCTTCGATCCGCGCCGCGGTGAGCAAGTGTGGGTCGTCCACCCAGTCCACCGGCGCATCGGGGACGAGGCGGGCCAGCACCGCGCCCAGCCTGCCGCGATCGACGTCGCCACCCGGCGCGACCGGACCCAAAGCGATTACCGCATCAGCGAATTCGACCTGACCGACGGCAACCTGCGCCACTGTTCGCTCGTCGTCGGCCTTGGCGAGGCCGCGCTCGGCCAGGGTCTCCTCGCCGGTGGCGTCGGCCAGCCACGCAGTGGAATCAAGGAACGTCAGCACGGCGTCGATGCGGACGTCGCGTCCGGCAGGTCCGTCGACACGGCCCAGAATGCCTTCCACCACAACGTGTTCGATGGCGTGGCAGACCGCCTCGGCCTCGAACGCGGGATCCAGCGCGAGCACGATGCGCTCGACCGAATCCCGCGCGGCGAGCGTGCGCAGCAGTGGGAGCAGATCGATCCGCAGCGTGCAGGAGACGCAGCCGTGCGCGAGTTCGAGCACGTCCGACGTCTCGTAGCTCGCGCTGCGCACCGTGCGGTGCACAATGCCCTCGCGCAGCTGACCCAGGTCGTGATGGACGACGACGGTGCCGGGCGCGTCATTGCACAACGCGGTCGCCGCGTGGTCGGCACCCGCCGCGGCCGGCCCGGCGAATCCGGCGAGCACCACGACCGGTGTGCGCCGGTCGGCCTCTGGTGCGAGCACTGACAGCACCCCCTTTCGATAACGATTTTCATTTGCGTCAGAGCAACGGTACATTGTGAATCAGTCGTTGTCGAAAATGATTGTCATCTACCGGAGGGAGTCCGCATGTCGGCCCACTGCCAGGTCACCGGGCGCAAGCCCGGGTTCGGCAAGTCCGTCTCGCACTCACACAAGCGCACGAATCGGCGCTGGGATCCCAACATCCAGCGCAAGACCTACTTCCTGCCCAGCGAGGGCCGGCGCGTCACGCTGACCGTCTCGGCCAAGGGCATCAAGACCATCGACCGGGACGGGATCGAAGCGGTAGTCGCTCGCATCCGGGCTCGGGGCGACAAGATCTGATCAGGAGAAACTCATGGCATCCAAGTCGACCGAGCTCAGGCCGATCGTCAAGCTGAAGTCCACCGCAGGCACCGGGTACACGTACGTGACCAGGAAGAACCGCCGCAACGATCCCGACAGGATGGTGCTGCGCAAGTTCGACCCGGTCGTGCGCAAGCACGTCGATTTCCGCGAGGAGCGGTGAACACGGTGTCGGACAACGTCTTTCCCGAGGAGCGCTGAGATGGCGAAGAAATCGAAGATCGCCCGCAATGCGCAGCGCGCGGCCGTCGTCGCGCGTTACGCGGAGCGCAGGGCCGAGCTGAAGGAACTCATCCGCAAGCCGGGCACCTCCGACCCGGCACGCGCCGAAGCCCTCGCTGAGCTGCGACGACAGCCGCGGGACGCCAGTCCGGTACGATTGCGCAATCGGGACGCCGCTGACGGACGACCGCGCGGTCACCTCCGGAAGTTCGGATTGTCCCGTGTGCGTGTGCGCGAAATGGCCCACCGGGGCGAGCTGCCCGGTGTGCGCAAATCGAGCTGGTAGACAACCACCGTTCTCGTACGAAGGATCCGTATATGGCAGTCAAGCGAGCACCGTCGAAGAAGGTTCGCGCCGAACAGGCCCGCCGTCCCAAGAAGAACCCGCTCATTGCCGCAGGCATCGAGAAGGTCGACTACAAGGACGTCAACCTGCTGCGCACGTTCATCTCCGATCGCGGCAAGATTCGCAGCCGCCGGGTCACCGGGCTCACCCCGCAGCAGCAGCGCCAGGTCGCCGTCGCGGTGAAGAATGCCCGCGAGATGGCGTTGCTCCCCTTCACCAGCCGGTAGTCGCGCCCCCGAACACGAGCGTGGGACCCCGGATGCTCCGGGGTCCCACGTTTTGTCTTGCGCCGCAACAGGTTACGGAATGGTCAGCACCTGGCCCGGGTTGATCGCGTCCGGGTTGTCGATGCCGCTCGCGTTCGCGATCTCCTGGTAGCGGTTGCCGTCACCGTAGAAACGCTCGGCGATCGCCCAGAGGGTGTCGCCCGGCTCGACGGTGTAGGTCTGCGCCTCGGGGGCCGCGGGCGGCGGCGGAACCTCTTCGGCGGCAGGGGCTTCGGCGACCGGCTCCGGCGCCTGCAGCGGGTTGTCGGTCTTGGTGTCGGAAGCCCACAGCGCGCTACCGTCCTTGCCGTACAACACCACGTTGCGGTCCGCCTGCACGACCAGCCGATCCGCGTCCTTGCCGTTGGTCTCGGTGGACCAGGCCGCACCCTCGCCCTTGTACAGCACGAAGTTGCCGTCGTCCTGCAGGGACGCGCGCTCGACACCCTGGTTGTGAGTCAGGGTGGACCACACCACATTTCCGTCCGGCTCGGCCAACACGAGGTTGCCGTCGCTCTGCAAGGTAAGGGTGTAAGCACCACCCTGCAGGGACTGACCCAGTCCGAGTTCTTCACCAACGCGCAGTGTGTCGCCCACGGTTCTTCCTTTCGAAGGTTCTGAAGAGCATCCGACAATCGACACGCGCCGAAGCCACAGGCGCGCATCTAGGCCCGAAGATACTGCGCTCGACCGTGTTGCGTAGGGATTACGCGCATGGTTCGCCGAAAGTTCACTGTGGGGTGTGTCCTATTGCCGTGTCATGTTCTGTGTGAGATGACCATGGGGATTGCCCACTAGGGTGGTCGCCATGACTCGGATGTCCGGCGGACGTGCCGCCGCAGCTGTTGCCGTTGTGCTCGGGTGCCTCGCCGCGGCGGGGTGTGGCGGATCGGATGATGCTGGGGCACAACCGAACATCAGCACGACCACGAGCGCCGCACCGAGCACGCCGACCGAGGACACCGGCGGCAACGTCGGCAGGGACTTCGCCGCCGACCCGACCATCGTGAACGGGCGCCCGATTCCGTTCAGCTCGTGGACGCGGCTGGCAGACGACCGGATCGCGGTCAACTTCCAGACCGGCACGCCCGAATGCTATGGCGTGGACGTCACTGTGCGCGAGACCGATTCGACGGTCACCGTCGAGCTGCGTTCCGGCACCCGGGCCGACGCGGTGGGCCGGATGTGCACCATGAACGCGGTGTTCGGCACCGTCGCGGTGCCGCTGAAGGCACCGCTGGGCAACCGGCAGGTGCTGAGCGCGGCGTAACGCGCGGACCCGCTACGCCGCAGGTTCGCCGACGGCGTCGGCCAAGGCCGCGAATTCGAGGTAGCTGCCTGCTTGCGGTGGACCCCAGGTCTGCTGTGCCACGACTCGGAGCGGCATGGTGATCGACGCGGCGATTCGATCCGGTGTTTGTACCGTCGGGTCGTCACACCAGACGAACAACCCCGAGCCGAGGTTGTGGGTGTTCTGTTCCGGTGTCAGGCGGGTGCCGTCCACGAACAACGTGGGATCCCACAGCTGGTAGGCGATCGGCGGCGGCACGTTGCCGGCCGCCGCCGGTCCGCCCGCCACGAAGTAGGCCGGTGTGAACGAGGCGTTCCTGACCTCGTGGCCCGCGGCGATGAGATCGCTTGGGCTGCGGGCGATTCCGAAGAACGGCAGCGGCAACTGCGGGATGCCTGCCCTGCTCCAGTAGTCCACGACGACGTCGCTGCCGACGGTCAGGGTGCCCGCACCGGTGTGTAATCCGTCGTTCCAGATGCGCGGGCGCTTGCCGTGCGCGCGCACAATGTCCGCACCCCAGTTGATCAGGCCGAGGAACGCGTCGACAGGCTGCGCCTGCGGGCCGTAGGTGGCGCGCGCGTACTCGCCGATCTGCGGATATTCGTCGAAACTCGCGACACGGGTGCCATCGAGCAGGAACTCGTCGGCGCCGAGATGCCAATAGCGGCCGGGGAACAACGGCAGGAACTCCTCGAGAACGTCGCGCATCAAGTCGTAGGAACGCGGATTCGCGAGATCGATGGCCGCGTCGGAAACCCGACCGTCCGCGCTGCGCAGCTTCAGGTCGGGGTGGGCCGCCAAGATGCCGTTCATGTGGCCGGGGAAGTCCACCTCCGGCATGATCTCCACCTGATACCTGGCCGCATACTCGACCAGATCGCGGATGTCCTGCTTCGAATAGTGCTGTGCCGCAGTAATTTCTGGATGCCTGTCGCTGTCGAGGCGGAAGCCGAAGGTGTCCGAGAGGTGCAGGTGCAGCAGGTTCAACTTGAGGTAACCCATCCGGCGGATCTGCGCACGCAGCATGTCCACCGGCATGAACTCGCGGCCTACGTCGAGCATCAGGCTGCGTTCGCGGTACTGCGGCCAATCCGTCACGGTGCCACCGGGTATCGAGATCCGCCGGCGCAGCAGCTGCAGGGCCGAGCTGGTGGCATAGAATGCGCCCGCTATATCGGTGCCGCGCAGTTCTAGCGTCTCACCGATCGAAATTCGGTATGCCTCAGGCGTTTCCGACGCCTCCGGCATCGGTCCGGTGCCCAGCGTGATGTCACCGGCGCCTCCGGACGAGCCCTCTTGCGCGACAACGTCATTGCCCGTGAACGAACGCAGCGCCGCAGCGAAGTCCGTTGCGGTGTCCCGCAATTCGTCCTTGTCGTACCAAACTCGCGCATGCGCGCCGAGCGAGAATCCGGCTCCACCGGGAGCCCACGCCTTCAGCGAAGGAAGAGTGCGAGGTGGCGGCCCTTGCTCCGCACCCGCCGACTGCTGCCCGCCGAACGACACCGCCACAGCAGCGACCATCACCACAGCACCGGCAGCTACCACACGAATCGACATGCCGTCACTGTACGAAACCACCCCAAGCAACACCGGCATTCGCCACACAGCCGCACCACTCCTGATTTCCCGCACCGAAATTCGCATGCGATTCTCGGTGCGGCGAATCAGAGGTGGTGCGGCGACAGGCAGGGACACCGAACGCCACGTCGGCGGACCGGCGTGGCGTTCGGGTCGAGCTGGGTCAGTGCGCGAAGTGGCGGGAACCCGTGAGGTACAGGGTCACGCCGGCCTCCCGAGCCAGGTCGATGGTCTCCTGGTCGCGGACCGAGCCGCCGGGCTGCACGATCGCGCGGACGCCCGCCTGGATGAGCTGCTGCGGGCCGTCCGGGAACGGGAAGAACGCGTCCGAGGCCGCGACCGAACCCTTGGCGCGATCGCCCGCGCGCTGCACGGCGAGCTGCACCGCGTCCACCCGGTTGACCTGGCCCATGCCGACGCCGACCGAGGCGCCGTCGTGCGCGAGCAGGATCGCGTTGGACTTCACGGCACGGCAAGCGCGCCAAGCGAATTCGAGATCGGCGAGGGTTTCGGCGTCGGCCGCGGTGCCGGTGGCCAGCGTCCAGTTGGCCGGATCGTCGCCCGCGGCGTCGAGGATGTCGCGCTGCTGCAGCAGCGCGCCGCCGCTGATCGGGCGCAGTTCGGCGCCCGCGCGACGCGGCGGCTCGGCGATCAGGATGCGCACATTCTTCTTGCGCTGCAACACTTCTACCGCACCGTCGGCGTAGGCCGGCGCCACGATCACCTCGGTGAAGATCTCCGCGACCTGCTCGGCCATCTCCACGGTGACCTCACGGTTGGCCGCGATCACGCCGCCGAACGCGCTCACCGGATCGCAGGCGTGCGCCTTGCGGTGCGCCTCGGCGATGTCGGCGCCGATCGCGATGCCACAGGGGTTGGCGTGCTTGATGATCGCCACCGTCGGCGCGGTGTGGTCGTAGGCGGCCCGCCAGGCGGCGTCGGCGTCGGTGTAGTTGTTGTACGACATCTCCTTGCCGTGCAACTGCTGCGCCTGCGCGAGGCCGAGGCTGCCGTCGTTGTTGGTGTACAGCGCCGCCGCCTGGTGCGGGTTCTCGCCGTAGCGCAGTACCGCCGCACGCTCCCAGGTGCCACCGAGCCAGGCAGGGAACTGCACACCGCTGTCCTCGGCCGGCGCCGCGACGCCGGGCGCGAGCACCGAGGTCATCCAGCTCGCGACCGCCACGTCATAACTTGCGGTGTGCTGGAAAGCCTTGGCCGCCAACGCCGTCCGCTCGGCCAGGGTGAAGCCGCCGGACTGCACCGCGCCGAGCACCTCATCGTAATCACCGCTGTCGACGACCACGGCCACCGACGGATGGTTCTTCGCCGCGGCCCGCACCATCGACGGCCCGCCGATGTCGATCTGCTCGACGCACTCGTCCGGGCTCGCACCGCTGGCCACGGTCTGGGTGAACGGGTACAGGTTCACCACCACGAGCTGGAACGCCTCGACGTCCAGCTCGACCAGCTGGTCGACATGTTCCGGCTTGCGGGTGTCGGCGAGGATGCCCGCGTGCACGCGCGGGTGCAACGTCTTCACCCGGCCGTCGAGGGTCTCCGGGAAGCCGGTGAGCTCCTCGACCTTGGTCACCGGGATGCCCGCGTCGGCGATCTTGCCCGCGGTCGAGCCGGTCGACACCAGCTCGATCCCCGCGGCATGCAGACCGGTCGCGAGCTCGATGAGCCCCGTCTTGTCGTAGACGCTCACCAGCGCCCGCTTGATCGGCTTGCGCTCAGCTGAGTCGATCGTTCCTTCGCTGCGCTCACTCACCGGAGAACTCGCTCATCTGGGATAACTGCCTTTCGTCCGTCGGAAACAATGCCCCGCGTCGCGACGGCGGCGACAACCTCCGCCAGCAACCGCCTTTCGACAACCTTGATGCGCTCGTGCAGGCTGGCCTCGTCGTCCTCGGGCAGCACCGGCACCGCCTCCTGCGCGAGGATCGGCCCGGTGTCCACGCCCGCGTCGACCAGGTGCACGGTCGAGCCGGTGACCCGCACGCCGTAGGCGAGCGCGTCACGCACCCCGTGCGCGCCGGGGAAGGCGGGCAGCAGCGCGGGGTGGGTGTTGATGATTCGGCCGCCGAATCGCTCGAGGAAGGCGGGGCCGAGGATCTTCATGAATCCGGCCGAGACCACGAGATCGGGTGCGTAGCCGGCGACCGCTTCGGTCAGCGCGGCATCCCAGGCGGTGCGATCGGGAAAGTCGTTCAGCGCCACCTTGAAGTGCGGTACGCCGGCGGCGTCGGCGTGCTCGGTGGCCGCGCAGGTGCGGTCGACGCCGACGGCGACGATCTTCGCGGGGAAGTTGGTGGCGGCCGCCGCGTCGAGCAGCGCGCACAGCAGTGAGCCGGTGCCCGAAGCGAGTACGAGTACGGTCGCCGGGGCCGCGTCTGGTGTCCACGGAGACGTCAGGGCTCTACTCCTGCGAAGTCGATCGGATGGCGGACGGAAGAGCTCCGCCGACCTAGAGCCTAACGACCGTCGACCCGGTCACTTTCCGGCAGGTCCGCCTCGACCACCTCGGCATCGACGATGTCGGGTGTGGTAATCGGATTGGGCGACCGCACGGTGTCGATGGCGGTTTGTTCGTCGACGAGTTCGCCGTCCAGTTCGACTTCCAGGTCCGGGCCGTCGTAGTCAGCGTAGTCGTCCTCGAAGTAGTCGCGGTTCTCGACGTAGTCGTCGTCGGCGTAGTAGTCGTCCGCGTAATCCTCGTCGTAGTAGTCGTCCTCGTCGTACGGGTCGGCGTAGTCGCCGGGTGCCGTGCCGACCGGGACGAGGAACCAGCGCGCGAACGCCAGCCCGACGTAGCCGGGGATGGCCAGCCACGCGAAGGTGATCAGGAAGAAGATGGGCAGGTCGAGCCCGATCCGGCCGAATGTACCGAGTTCGCCGCCCGCGATCACGCCGAGCAGCGACAGCGCGGCGGCGGCCAGCCCCGCCGAGCACAGCGTCGCCCACGGCGCGCCGATCCGGTCGGTCGAGCTGCGGGCGAGGTCGAGTCCGCCGAGCACGCCGACCGCGGCCGGGATCAGCAGCAGCACCGGCCACCAGCCCGCCGCCGGTCCGGTCGGCACCGCCGCCAGCAGCGGCACGGCCGGAATCGGGCCGCCGACAACGGAAAACACGCCGAACGACGCGATACCGATCTGCGCGCTGGAGCCGACGAGCACGCCGACCGCGAGCACCACCAGATTCGGCAGGTAGGCCAGCGAGAGCAGGGTCAGCCCGATCACCCCGGCGGCATTGCCCGCGCTGTGGTAGGTGTCACCGAGCCGCGGGATGTGCACGAGGAACGAGACCACGATGAGCGCGGTGGCGCAGCCGAGCAGGCGCAGCACCGCGCGACCGGCACCGTACATGCCCGAGATCGCCCACTCGGGCAGGCGAAGCAGGTCGAACAGCTGCCGCCGGGTCCTGGTCGCGATCCCGCCTACGGCCGCAACCAGATACAGGCCACCGACCCAGGCGAACGCGGCGAGGGTGTTCGGCGGTTGCAGCGCGACGACCCCGGACGCGTCCTCGGCGACCGCGAGGCAGATGGCCGTGATCAGCAGCGGCCCGGCCAGCGCGGCACCGACGATCCAGCCGAGATCGGCACGCGTGCAATCGGGTTCGACGGCGCGGGCACATTCCCGCCCGGCCAGCCAGACCATGAGCGCGGTCGGCAGCAGTGGCAGCAGGCCGAGCGCGGTCTTGCCGATCACCAGCGGAACCTGGTGCACGCCAAGCCATCCCGCGGCGATCGCGCCCGAGGTGCCCGCCAGATTGCTGCCCGAGGTGAGCAGTGTCGCGAGCGCGAGAACGATGATCGCGGTGAGCGCGTACGTCGTCGGACGCCCGGCGACCAGGACGAGCACCCTGGCACGTTCCGGAGTCAGCGACAGAAACCCGGCTTCCTCGGGCTCAGGATGCGGATCGGGCGCGCTACGCGAGCCACGCCGCACGAGCGAGTTCCTGGACGAATTCACGATTCCGCCTCGCGCTCGCTCGGCCCCATCGTGCGCGCAGGCGCGCGCCATCCCTGATTCACTCGCTGACGCTCACTCATGACAATTCAGCGTGGCAGCTCCCCCGGCGCGCGCGGGTCAGGCGCGCCGGGTGAACCCGCGCCGGGGAACGACTGCTACTTGTTGTCGTCGGAGGGACGGAAGGCCTGCGTGGCGTCCGACGACGGGTCGGCGGCCTGGTCGCCACCGAACGGCTGGCCCTGCTGCGCGCTCTGCTGACCCGGCTGCGCGTAGTTCGACGATCCGTACGGCGACTGCTGCGCGGGCTGCTGGGTGGAACCGAAGTGCTGCGTGGCGCCCTCGTCCGGCCGCGGCTGCGCGGTGCCCGGCGCGCCGTACGGCGAACCCTGCTGTGCCCCACCGAAAGCCGTGGTCGGCGGCTGCTGGCCGTAACCGGGCTGCTGACCGTAGGCCTGGGCGGGCTGGCCGTACGCGGGCTGGCTCGGCTGGCTCTGGCCGTACGGCGAAGCCTGCTGCGCCGCACCGTAACCGGGCTGCTGGCCATACGCGGGCGGCTGGCCGTAGGGCTGACCCGGCTGACCCTGGCCGTAGCCTGGCTGCTGGTTCTGTCCGTACGAAGGCTGGCTCTGGCCGAAGGCCGAGGGCTGCTGCTGGCCGTAGCCGGGCTGCGCGAACGCGGGCGCGCTGGCCGGTCGCGGCGCGGGCGCCTTGACGATGCCCGCCTCGAACAGCACCGCACCCACCGCGACCGCGGCCTGCACGAACGCGAGCACCAGCACCACGTAGGCGCCGAACTTCAGCTCGATGCCGTCGGACAGGGTGAAGGAGTGCACCGCCAGCGCGAGGAAGCCCGCGACGGAGGCCGCCGCGGCCGCACCCGTCCAGGCCTGCTTGGGCAGCACCGACAGACCGGCGAGCAGTCCGCCGAGCAGCAGGATGCCGACCAGTGCCGAGCCGCCCGCCTCGAACAGGCTCGCGGTCTCACTGCTGGCCACCCGGGCGCCGCCGAAATCGACCGCCTTGGTGCCGACGTAGGGCAGGAAACCGAGCAGGAAGTTGATCACGCCGAGCGCCGCGACACCGACCACCAGGAAGAACGGCAGCCCCTTGGCCGCGGCACCGGTCGCGCTCGAACCTGAACTGGCACCACCCGCCGTCGAACTCGGGCTGGATGAGGTGGAGGGCGCGGGTGTGTTGTACCCGGAGCCCCCGGACGGGTATGACATGTCGTCGTCTCCTAGGTCGAGTCATACGTGGTCTTCAACTGCTGGATCTGCACCTGACGCTACTGCACACATCCGTCCAGGTCACCCTTAACCGACCCGCCTGACGTCCTCGTTCACCCTTCCCGGCCAGGTCGCGAGGGGTTTGCCAGCAGCAAGCACCGCCATTCGGAAGCACTCCGCTGGAATGAGTTAAGCCCGGAACCGCGCGGTTGCGCGTGCTCCGGGCCGAGGCCGATCGAGTCAGTTACGCGGCTGGATGTACCACGCCCCGGCGGCGCCGGTGCACTCGTAATCGGCCCATTCGCCGTTGTCCATGCCGATATTGCCCTCGTGCTCGCAGGTGGCGAGCGCCTCGTACGGGCCGAGGCGCCCCGGGGCCGGGTCGGCCGAGGCGATGCCGTCGACGAGTCCGGCGCCGAAGAGCCCGGCGAAGGTCAGTGCGGTGATGGCGGTGATACGTGCGATGGTCATGCTGGTTCGTCCTTCGAGGTGAGAGTGGGTCAACGCCGGGGAACGAGCTGCCAGGCGCCGTAGCTGCCCACGCAGTCGTAGTCGGACCATTCGCCGTTCGTCATGCCCTGGTTGCCGCGTTCGAGGCACTGGTGCTCGTACTCGAACGGTCCGAGGTTGCCCGGGGTGGCGGGGGCCGCCGAGCCGCTGTCGAAGGGGCCCGCGAACGCGGGTCCGGTGGCGCCGAAGAAGCCTGCGACGATCAGGGCGGCGATGGCGGCGCCGCGGGCGGCCGCGATGCGAGTGGTAGTCATGGTCTTCGCTTTCTGGTCTGGTGTGGTCCGTTGCGAAAACCAGACTCCCGGCCGGCCGTCTCAGCGTGGTTTCACCCGCATCTCACGCGGTCCGACCGGGCGTGACCAGCCGGTCTGTGTAGCGGTGCCAGCCGAATCCGGCCGCCGCGAACTCGGCGCGGACCTGTTCCAGCAATGCTCGCGCGCCGTCCTCGTCACCCTCGGCGTGCCGCAGCGTCACGGAGACCGCGCGGGCGGCGAGCAGGGGCACGCCGCCCGGCGCCGCCGCGAAGAATTCATCGAGCAGTTGCCTGGCGGCGGCGGTTTCGCCCTTGGCCAGCAGCACGTCGGCGAGGTCGATGCGGGCCAGCCCGGTCGCGTCCTCTTCGTGGCCGAGGGCGGCGCGGCAGTACGACTCGGCCGCGTCGAGGGTGCCCGCGGCCAGCGCGGCGGCGGCGCGGGTCAGATCGTTCAGCGGCAGGATCTGCCGGTCGTCCAGGCGGCGGGCGTAGCGGTCGGACTCCTCGGCGATGGCCAGTGCCTCCTCGACCCGGCCGAGGCCGAGCAGCGCCTTGGCCTGATTGCTCAGTCCGCGGGAGAGTCCGTGCTCGTCCTCGTGCGCCGCGTCGACCGCGCAGGATCGGGTGTAGGCCGCGAGCGCCTCGGCCGGGTCACCCGAATACAGCAGCGCCGTGCCGAGCGCGTCGGCGAACGACGAACCCTGGGTGTCGCGCACGGCCAGCCGCTCCCCCTCGCGCAGTCGCTCGACGGCCTCCGGCAGCCTGCAGCGTTCGATGTCGACGATGCCTTGGTAGTAGCGGACGGTTTGAGCGAGTTCCGGATCATCCAGTGGCGCGGCCAGTTCGCCCGCCTTGGCCAGTTGGACGGCCGCGGCTTCGAGGTCGCCGGTCATCAGCGTGTGAAAGCCGTAGTGGCTCAGGGCCTGTGCCAGTTCGTGCGCGGCGATGCCGGCCGCGTCGGTGAGTGCGGCGTAGTGGCGTTGTGCCTCGCGGAACCAGGCCCGGGCGAGCCAGGGCACATGCATTTCCACCGCGAGCCGCAATCCATCGGTGGCCCTTGATGTTCCGGGCGCGCGCTCCAGCGCGGCCAGGATGTTCGGCCATTCCGCGAACACCGCGGCCACCGATTCGGCCGCGGCGAAATCGTCCGGTGCGCCGATGGTGCGCACCAGGTTCAGACACCACCGCAGGTGCCCGGCGCGCAGCTCCTCGACCTCGTTCGCCTCTGTCAGCCGGGCCAGCGCATAGTCGCGGACCGTCTCCAAGAGCACGAAACGTCTTGTCGCACCATCGGTCTGGACGGTGACGAGGTTTCGGTTCACCAGGTCCGCCATGGCGGGCGCGACGTCGCCCCGGTCGAGGTCGCCGTCCGGCACCACCGCTTCGGCGGCCTCCAGCGTGCACCCGCCCGCGAACACGCCGAGCCTGCGCAAGACCGCCCGCTCCCGGTCGGCGAGCAGCTCGTGACTCCAGTCGAGCGCGACCCGCAGGCTGGTGTGCCGCCCGCCCGCGGCTCCGCGCGCACCACCCACCAGCAGCCGGACCCGATCGTCGATCCGTTGTGCCAGTTGGGAAATCGTCAAGGTCCTGGTGAGACCGGCGGCCAACTCGATGCCTAGCGGCAGCCAGTCCACCGCCGCACAGATCGTCACCAGCTCGTCGCGCTCGGTCGCGGTCACCAACCCGTGCAGTCCGGCGCGCTCGATGAACAGGGCCACCCCGACACTGCGGTCCAGCGGACCGAGCGGGTACACCGACTCCCCCGGCACTCCCAACGGCTGCTGCGACGTGACGAGAACACTGAATCCATCTGCCGCCTTGACCAATTCGGCCACCGAGTGGAGTACATGTTCGGCATTGTCGAGGACAAGCAGCGCGCGGCCACCGTCGCCGTCGAGTGCCGCGATGATGCCGGGTAGTGGGCCGTTCGGATCGATCGACCCGTCGGCGGCCAGCCCGCCAGCTTCGAGTGCGGCGGCCACCGCGGGCAGCACGTCCTCGGCCCGGCCGAGCGGTGCCAGCTCGACGAGCACGACGGGCCGGCCCGCTTGACCGATCGATCGCGCGAGTTCGGCGGCGAGGCGCGACTTGCCACTACCGGCGACGCCGACCACCGTGGTCAGTCCCGGCTCGGCGAGACGCGTTGTGAGCGTGGCGAATTCACGGCCGCGCCCGACGAAGCTGGTCATCGGCACGACGACCGGCGCCGGCCATGGCCGCGGTTCCGGTTCGATCACGGATGCGGTCGGTGCGGTTTCCGGCGCGGTATCCGGATTCGCCGCAGGGGACCCGACCGTCACCGCGACCGGTAACGCCGACGCACGCAACGCCGGATCATGGTCCAGGATGCGAAGTTCCAACTTGCTGGTGTCCGGCGCAGGGTCGACGCCCAACTCCTCGGACAACGCCCGCCGCAGCCGCGCCAGCCGCTCCAGCGCGTCGGCCTGGCGCCCCGTGCGATACAACGCCAACGCCAACAGGCACGACAGCGGTTCGTGCAGCGGATGCCGCGCGACCAGCCCGGTCAGCTCGGTCACCACCTCACCGGCCGCGCCGAGTTCCAGATTCGCCTCCAGCCCGGCGACGGTCAGCGAAAGCCGCCAATCATCGAGCCGCTCCCCCTCGGCCACCGCGAACGGAATCGTGCGCAGATCGGCCAGCGCATGCCCCCGCCACAACGCGAGCGCCTCCCGCGCCGCCGCCGCGACAGCACCGAAGTCGCCGGCCCGCCGCGCGGTATGCAACCGCTGCGCCGCCACCTCGGCGGCCAGCAGATCAGTCGCCGACACCGTCGCCTGATATCCGGCGGGCGTGCGCCCGATGACGTCCGCCAACGGCCCGAGCGCGGCCCGCAGCCGCGACACCACCACGCGCAGCCGCTGCACCGGCCGTTCGACCTCGGTCCCCCACAGATCCTCGGCCAATCGCCCATCCGGCACCGGCACACGATTCGCCAACGCCAGCCGCACCAACACTGCCCGTTCCAGCGGCCGATCGACGGTCACCGCGACACCGTCGGACCACGCCTGCACTGGACCCAACACCAGCACATCCACGCCGCTAAGCATGCCCTGTCCGGTACGTCCGCGTCTGCCCGAATGTCGATGATCTCAGCGGTGAACCGAGCTGCGACTCAGTTCGTATCCATTAGGGGAGATGAAATGGAGGTCGCCACCATGAGTCCTATGGAACAGGTATGCGAATGGCTGGCCAGGACGCTCGGCTTCTGCCCGGGCTGAGCGCGCCGCCCACATGACGAAGGCCGCCCTCTCGAACCAAGGGCGGCCTTCGTTTCTGTCTCGGGGCATGACGAAGGCCGCCTTCCGATTCGGAAAGCGGCCTCGGTCAATGCGAATCAGGCGGTGATACTTGCCTTCTCCAGGATCTCGCGAGCCAGCGCGGCGGTCTCGGACGGCGTCTTGCCGACCTTCACGCCCGCCGCCTCCAGCGCGTCCTTCTTCGCCTGGGCGGTGCCCGCCGAGCCGGAGACGATGGCGCCGGCGTGGCCCATGGTCTTGCCCTCGGGAGCGGTGAAGCCCGCGACGTAGCCGACAACCGGCTTGGTGACGTTGGCCTTGATGTAGGCCGCGGCCCGCTCCTCGGCGTCGCCGCCGATCTCGCCGATCATCACGATCAGCTTGGTCTCGGGATCCTTCTCGAACGCCTCGATGGCGTCGATGTGGGTGGTGCCGATGACCGGGTCGCCGCCGATGCCGATGGCGGTGGAGAAGCCGAAGTCACGCAGTTCGTACATCATCTGGTAGGTCAGGGTGCCGGACTTGGAGACCAGGCCGACCGGGCCCTTGCCGGTGATGTTGGCCGGGGTGATGCCGACCAGCGCCTCGCCGGGGGTGATGATGCCGGGGCAGTTCGGGCCGATGATCCGGGTCTTGTTGCCCTTCTCCACGTTGTAGGCCCACGCGTACGCGGTGTCCTGCACCGGGATGCCCTCGGTGATGACCACGAGCAGCGGGATCTCCGCGTCGATGGCCTCGATGATGGCGTCCTTGGCGAACTTCGGCGGCACGAACGCGATGGAGACGTCGGCGCCGGTCTCCTTGATGGCCTCGGCCACGGTGCCGTACACCGGCAGCTCGACCGCGTTGCCGTCCTTGTCGGTGTGCGCGACGGTGGTGCCCGCCTTGCGCGCGTTGACGCCGCCGACGACCTGGGTGCCTGCCTTCAGCATCAGCGCGGTGTGCTTGGTGCCCTCGCCGCCGGTGATGCCCTGAACGATGACCTTCGAGTCTTTGTTGAGGAAGATAGACATTTCCGGATTCCTTACTTGGCCGCTGCCAGTTCGGCGGCCTTGTCGGCGCCTTCGTCCATTGTCTGCGCAAGCGTGATCAGCGGGTGCGCGGCGTCGACCAGAATCTGGCGACCCTCGTCCACCTTGTTGCCGTCGAGACGGACGACCAGCGGCTTGTTCGCCTCGGCGCCGAGGATCTCCAGCGCCTTGACGATGCCGTTGGCGACCGCGTCACAGGCGGTGATGCCACCGAAAACGTTCACGAACACGCTCTTGACCTGCGAGTCACCCAGGATGACGTCGAGGCCGGCGGCCATCACCTCGGCCGAGGCGCCGCCACCGATGTCGAGGAAGTTGGCGGGCTTGACGCCGTTGTGGTTCTCGCCCGCGTAGGCGACCACGTCGAGGGTCGACATGACCAGACCGGCACCGTTACCGATGATGCCGACCTCACCGTCGAGCTTGACGTAGTTGAGGTCGTTCTCCTTGGCCTTGAGCTCCAAGGGATCGGTCGCGTCCTTGTCCGCGAAGGCCTCGTGATCCGGGTGCCGGAACTCGGCGTTCTCGTCCAGGGTGACCTTGCCGTCGAGGGCGAGGATCTCGTCGTTCGGGGTGCGCACGAGCGGGTTGACCTCCACCAGGGTGGCGTCTTCCTTGACGAACACCTCCCACAGCTTCTGGATGGTCACGGCCGCGGCGTCGAGCACGTCGGCGGGGAGGTGGCCCTGCTCGGCGATCGAGCGGGCGAAAGCGAGGTCGACACCCTTGACGGCGTCGACGGCGACCTTGGCGAGGCGCTCCGGCTTGGTCGCGGCGACCTCTTCGATCTCCATGCCGCCTTCCACCGAGCACATGGCCAGGTAGGTGCGGTTGGACCGGTCGAGCAGGAAGGAGATGTAGTACTCCTCCGCGATGTCCTTGGCTTCGGCGACAAGGATCTTCTTGGTGATGTGGCCCTTGATGTCCAGGCCGAGAATGTTCTGCGCGTGCGTGAACGCGTCGTCCGGGGTGGCGGCGTACTTGACGCCACCCGCCTTGCCGCGGCCACCGGCCTTGACCTGAGCCTTGACCATCACCGGCTTGCCGATTTCCTCCGCGATGGCGCGGGCGTCCTCAGCCGTGTCCGTGACGCGGCCCTCGGACGAAGGCACTCCGTGCTTAACGAAGAGCTCCTTCGCCTGATATTCGAAGAGATCCATGTACTCACCGTCTCGTCTGCGTTGTGATGACAACGTCTTTGTTGGCGGCCCGACGTCGGAAGCGGGTCGGGTCGGACTCTAATCAGTCACATGGACGGCCAATCGGCCACGTTCATCCTAAGTGGCGCAGGTCACGGGCCGATACGTGTGGCGGGAAAACCCCTGGCCAACGCTACTCATCAGTAGGTTGTTGACACCTCACCAGGTAGAGCGTCAGAACCTACGGACACGGCTGGATCTACTACGGAACGTCGCGGATCTAGCCGCCTCGCGTCCCCAATGCACAGATAGATATTCCGTGGTGTTACCGTGATCAATCTCACATGTTCGGACAGATAGGCCGCAGCGCTTGCGGACCCTGCAATCGTTTCGTTACCGTCATTGCGGTCGATGTCACAGCACGGTCACGACTAGGAGGACGGCAAGCTTGACGCAGCACAGCACTCCGCAGATGGAGAGCCGTTCCGCAGACGACTCGTCGACGCCGCTGATCAGCTGGCCGCTCGGCCCCGCGAACATCTCCCGCTTCACGATGTGGCACCGCCGATGAACTATCGCTCCGCCCTCATTCCTGAACATCGCGCTCAGCCCGGACAGCGTTATCGCAACGATGACGAGTCCTTCGGCGCGCAGGCCCCGCACGGCCGGTCGGCCGGACCCTCGGTGGATAGACAGCGGAACTCGCTGTACAACGCCGCACCCGCCAGGCCGCAGGACGACTACAGCGCGCCGCGCGCCGACTACGGCCACGCGGCACCCGACACCGGATACCAGCACGGCCACGACAACTCCTGGACCGCGAACGACTCGTGGTCCCAGCAGGATTCGTGGGCCCCGCAGGACTCCTGGTCCGACGGCGGCGCCTGGAACGCGGGCGACGCCTGGTCCGAGAACGATTACCAGGCACCCGACACCGGCACCTGGGCCCCGGAAGAGTCCTGGGCGCCCGACACCGGCGCGGACACTCCGGTCGCTCCCACCGTCATCCCCGCCCGCCGCACCGGTAAACGCGGCGGCGCGCATCGGCTCCCCGCACCGCCCGCCGCCCTCAAGGGTCGTGCCGCGGTCGCCGCGGTGGCCGCGGGTGCGGTCGTCGCCGCCGGACAGGCCGCGTTCGCCTCGCCCGATCAGCCGTCCCAGTCCGTCGACTACGAGGCCGCCGGGCAGATCCACGAGATCGCCGCGCAGTCCGTCAGCCTGGCCGACCCCACCGCTTCGCCCGAATCGCCTCAGGTCCTGAATGTCTCGGGCGCCACCAACGTCGGCGACTTCAACGACATCCTGCAAAAGGGCCAGAAGTACGCGAACGACCTGGCCGCCCAGGAAGCCGCGAAGCTGCGCCCGCTGTTCACCAAGTTCGCGGCAGGCACCTTCACCTCCGGCTACGGCGCCCGCTGGGGCGTCCAGCACCTCGGCGTCGACATCGCGGGCCCCATCGGCACCCCGATCGTCGCCGTCGCCGACGGCACCGTGATCGAGGCCGGCCCCGCTGCGGGCTTCGGCATGTGGGTCCGGCTGCTGCACGATGACGGCACCGTCACCATCTACGGCCACATCGACACCGCCACGGTCTCCCAGGGGCAGCGCGTGATGGCGGGCGACCAGATCGCCACGATCGGCAACCGGGGCTTCTCCACCGGGCCGCACTGCCACTTCGAGGTGTGGTTGAACGGGTCGGACAAGATCGACCCGCTGCCTTGGCTGGCGACTCGGGGTATCAGCTTGGGTGTCGAGCGCGACTGAGAGCTAGCTCCGCCTTCGGGCAGGGGTTGGATGGTGAGGGCCGCAGTCGTTGGACGGGTCCAGTCGGTATGGGTTAGAAGGCTTGGGCTAGAAGGCTTGGGCCGCCCTGCGGGCGGCTGAACGCCGCAACATGGTGGGCTTTGTCTATCTGGTTGTACTTCGCATGCGTGCTTTGTCCTTCGTATAGCGGCTGTTCGGTCTCGGCACCGCGCGCGAGGCGAACCCGGAGCACCGCTGGTTGGTCTCTCGTCCGCCCCGCCACTCGCGACCTGGCTCGCGCATTCTGGACCGGTGTTGAGCTCGACGGTAGGTGATGAGGCGCACGGTTCGTCGGCGCTGGTCGGGGACTAGCGTCGTCGGTATGGCACGTACAACGTTGTACACCCAGTTCATTGCGCTTCCAACGGAACTCGTGTGGGCGGTGGTGGCGGATCCGACGCGGTGGGCGGAATGGAATCCGGGCGTCACCTCGGTTCGGCTGCACGGGCCGGTCGCGGTGGGAACTAAGGGTGATTACCTGCCTAGGGGGCGGGTCTACGAGACATTGCATGGGCGGACGGCGCCGCCGTTCGTCATCAGCACGCTGATTCCCGGGCGGGAACTGAGCATCGAGCAGCCGGAACCGGTGGGGCGGATGCGGCTGACGTGGACGTTGACGCCGCGCGACGGCGGCACCGAGATCACCCAGCGGCTCACGTTCACCGGGCCGTCGGCGCCGATCGCCAGGATGGTGGTCGGGCCACTGCTGGAGACCGACGCTCGCGTCACCTTCGCCCGGTTGGCCCAGTTGGCCGGAATCGCACCTGCGGCAAAGGCGCTGACCGTCGTAATCGCCGGTGGCACAGGGGCGTTGGGCAAGCACATCGCTGCCGACCTGACGTGCCGCGGCCATCGGGTGACGATTCTCACCCGGCGACGCGATACCGGACTGCCGTTCAACCAGGTGGAGTGGGACGGTCGGTCGGTAGGCAATTGGGTTGCTGCCCTGCGCAATCCGGGTCCGACCGCGATCATCAATCTGGCGGGCAAGCTGGTCGACTGCCGACCGAGCAAACGCAATGTCGACGAATTACGCCGCAGCCGAGTGGATTCTACCCGTGCCCTGGTAGACGCGGCGGCCACCCTCGACTACTGGATACAGGCCAGCACCACCGCCATCTGGTCAGACGCAGCCGAAACCCGTTGTGTCGAAACAACTCCGCTGCCGGTAGGACTGCCGCAGATGACCGGCGTAGCCGAACCGTGGGAGCGAGCATTCGACGGCGCCAAAGCCACCCACTCGACCATCCTGCGCACCTCGATCGTGCTCGACCCACAAGCTCCCGCCCTGAAACGCCTGAGCCAGTTGACCAAAGCGGGCCTCGGCGGCCGCGTCGGCCCGGGCGACCAGTGGTTCAGCTGGATCCACATCGAGGACTGGCTGTCCCTCATCCGCGCCGCCCTAGGCCTGGACCCACAGGTCACCCTCCCGAACGGAATCCTGGTGGCCGCAACCAACTTCCCGGTCCGCAACCGAGAACTGATGGCCGCCCTCCGCACCCACCTACACCGCCCACCGGCCCCACCAACCCCAACACTCATCCTGAGAATCGGCGCAATCTTCCTCCGCACCGACCCCGCCCTCGCCCTAACCGGCCGCCACGCCACCTCACAAGTACTACGCGAGACCCCCTTCACCTTCCGCTACCCAACCCTGAACGAGGCCCTGACCAACCTCCTCCCCCACTGACCACCCTCCACAGCCATCATCAACAAGAGCCACACCACTTCTCGGAATCCACCCCCACTCCGACCACCCCAACCAAGTACAGATCCCGAGAAGTAGCACAAATCCCAACACCAACAGCCCAATCACCGGCCTAGAACCAAACCGCTCACCCCCTGTGTACGCCGGACACCCGCTATACCGGGTGTGCAGGTTATGCAAAGGGTGAGCGGCTTCCAATTCCCTACGCGGGCAGCGGAATCGGCACCCTGTGTCGGAATCGCGCACCCGGATCAGGGCCCTACTGCCGGACGGATTCCGAGAGATGGTGCGGATCGGTGCTCGAACCGGGTGCATACCCCGCCACGAGTGCCCAGCACCCCACCTCACCCCGCCGAACCCAGAATCTGCGCACTCTCTCGGGACCTGCACTGGCTTTAGGGCCCTATTTCGAGTGCCGATCCCGAGACAGAGTGCAGATCTTGGGGACACCGGCTCGGGGCACACCTGGCGGGTGCGGGTCGCGCACCGAAACCGGCGCCGGGCATCTCGCGGGTTTGATCGGCCATCGAAACCGCCGCCGACCGCCCCGTTCTTATCCAAAGTGCTTGTGACGCAACCACAGCCAGGTGACCACCTCGGGAACGCGACATCGCGCACCTGACGCGCACCTAAAGCCGGGTACCCCACCTGACGTGCCCAGCACTACTCACAAGAAAACATGGCATCAGGCCTTCAGCTCACTGGACAGGTCATCGCCTGGAGTCCCTAAGAAGCACTTGCCCGGATAAGTGCACCTTTCCGAGGGTCTGTTTGTGTACTGGCCCGGGTTGGTGTGCGCACAGAGAACTCCGGTGGTGTGCTGGCTCCGAGGTTGTCGACTGGTTCATCAGATGACCGGAGTAGTGCTGGGCACGTCAGGTGGGGTACCCGACCTGCTCTTCCGCGGCTTGTGATGGGCAACGCTTGTGTTCCAGCGTGAAGACTGGCTGTGGTCCGGTTCAAAGATGCTGGGGAAAGCGAAGAGAGTCGGGTGGGTGCTGGCGTCATCGAGTCGAGCAGAGTCAAATGGTTGCTGGCGTGATCGAGCAGAGTCATATGGTTGCTGGTCAAGATCGTTTAGCGACCATATGACTCTCGACTCGAGGGGGCTCACTGCTGCTGGCGGGTCAGAGCTTCACGAGTGTCCGGCTGTATTGCGGGATCAGGCGGATCTTGCCTGCTGTGCCGAAGTCGATGGTGACTGTTGCGAGGGGGCCGAAGCCCTCGGCGGCTACTACCTTGCCGAGGCCGTACTTGTCGTCGCTGACTCGATCGCCCACGGCCAGTACGAGATTGGCGTTGTTGCGGGCGGGGGCGCCGGGGGCGGGGCGACGGGTGCTGCGATCGCCGCCGCGGACGCCGGGGCGTTGCTGCTCGGACCAGCCGTCGCCGCGGGTCCAGTCGCGTTCCATGCGGTCGTCGTCGCCGCGCCGGCGGATGCTTCGGGTGGCTGCGGAACCGGTTGGCTCCAGTCGCCGCCAGTCGATCAGGTGGTCCGGGATCTCCTGTAGGAAGCGGGATTCCGGGTTGGAGACGGGCTGGCCCCAGCCGGAGCGCACCACGGCTCGGGTCAGGTACAGCCGTTTCCTGGCGCGGGTGATGCCGACGTAGGCGAGTCGGCGTTCCTCGGCCAGCTCGGTCGGATCGCCGAGTGCCCGCATGTGCGGGAACTGGCCGTCCTCCCAGCCGGTCACGAAGACGACCGGGAATTCCAGGCCCTTGGCGGTGTGCAGGGTCATCATTGTCACCACGCCGGTGCCCTCGTCCGGGATCTGGTCGGTGTCGGCCACCAGCGAGACCCGCTCCAGGAACGCGGCGAGCGAACCCGGATCCGGTTCGCCCTCGGCCGCCTCCGGCACCAGTCCCTCTTCCCGGGCCGCCTCCGCGTTGTTGTGCGCCTCGGAACTGAATTCCCGTGCGACGCTGACCAGTTCGTTGAGGTTGTCCAGCCGGGCACCGTCCTGCGGATCGTCGGACGACTCCAGCTCGGCCCGGTACCCGGTGCGCTCCAGCACCGCGTCGACGACATTGCCGACGTCGGGGAAGTCGAGGTTCTCTTGGACGCCCGCCGCCCTGATCTCCTCGAGCAGGTCGAGGAATCCGGCGATCGCCCGCTGCGCCCTGGTGTTCAGCAGCGCGACCTTGCCGTCGGCCGCATCCCGCAGCGCCGCGGCGAAACCGATCCCACGCTGATCGGCGTGCACCGCCACACAGGCCTCGGCCCGATCGCCGATCCCACGCCGCGGGGTGTTCAGGATCCGGCGCACGCTCACCGCGTCCTCCGGGTTCTCCAGCACCCGCAGGTAGGCGACGATGTCGCGCACCTCCTTGCGCTCGTAGAACCGGACGCCGCCGACCACCTTGTACGGCAGCCCCATTCGGATGAAGATCTCTTCCAGCGCACGGGAGTTGTTGTTGGTCCGGTAGAACACCGCGACGTCGCCGTAGTTGGCCTCGCCCTGATCGACCAGCTTGTCGATCTCGCGCGCCACGAACGCGGCCTCGTCGTGCTCGTTGTCGGCGACGTAACCGGTGATCAGGTCGCCCTCGCCGGAATCGGTCCACAACTTCTTGTCGCGCCGGTTCTCATTGCGCGAGATCACCGCGTTCGCGGCGGACAGGATGTGCTGGGTGGAGCGGTAGTTCTGTTCCAGCAGAATGGTTTCCGCGTCCGGGAAGTCGCGCTCGAACTCCTCGATATTGCGGATGGTCGCGCCGCGGAAGGCATAGATGGACTGATCCGCGTCGCCGACTACGCACAGCTCGCTCGGCGGCGCCTGATCCTCGCTGGTCTCCGTGCGATGGTGACCGCCCAGCTCGCGCACCAGAATGTACTGAGCGTGGTTGGTGTCCTGGTACTCGTCGACCAGCACGTGCCGGAACCGGCGCCGGTAGTACTCGGCGACCTGCGGATGGTGCTGCAGCAGCGCCACCGTCTCGCCGATCAGATCGTCGAAATCCAGCGCGTTCGCCGCGCGCAACCGCCGTTGATATTCCACGTAGACGCGGGCGACCAAGGCGGGCAGTTCGGTTTCGTCGGACTCGGCGTCCGCGACCGCCTGTTGCGGTCCGATCAGCTCGTTCTTCAGATTCGAGATGGCGGTCGACAGCAGCCGCGCCGTGTATTTCTTCGTGTCGATGTCGAAGTCGCGGCTGATCATGGTGAGCAGTCGCCGCGAATCATCGGCATCGTAGATGGAGAAATTCGAATTCAGGCCGGGCAGCAGGGCCGCTTGCATGCGCAGGATGCGCACACAACTGGAGTGGAACGTAGATACCCACATGTTGTTCGCCCGCGGACCGACCAGGCCGATTACCCGCTCCCGCATCTCCGCAGCAGCCTTGTTGGTGAAGGTGATCGCGAGCACCTGGCCCGGCGTCACGCCGCGCGCGGCAAGCAGATAGGCAATACGCCGGGTGAGCACGGCCGTCTTGCCGGAACCGGCACCCGCCACGATGAGCAGGGGTGCGCCGCTGTGCACCACGGCGGCCCGCTGCTGCGGATTCAGGCCGTCGAGTAGCTGCTCGGCCTCCGCGGCGCGCCGACGCTCCCGTTCGACACGCCGTTGTTCCAATTCGGTGGCCGACGGCGGTGGTTCGGGGACAGCGGCCCGCTGCGTTTCCCGCACCGCACGCACCTCCTCGAGCTGCCGGACCGCTGCATCGGCGTTACCACCGGTGACCTGCGGTTTTTGTGTCGAATCCGGCTGCAGTGCGCGACCGGCCTGCGTCTTGGGAGCCACCGTGATGTCCATCGCCCATCCACGCTACCGGCGGACACCGACAGAGTTGAAGCCCCGGGTCATCCCGATGTCAGTTCGGTACCGCCCCGGCGAACGGAGAGTGAACTCCCCAGGCAGGCGCCGCGACCATTCCGTGTCCTACTTCTCAGCAGATCCACAAAACGAAATGTTTTGCATACCTACCGGCCCGTGGCAGACTGGCGACATGATGAGTGCCCGCGCGATACATCCGTTTCGGTTACCGACCGGATATCGTGATCGCGGCACCTGTATCTGAGCGCACATCCTGGGGGACAATTCCACGGCCCCACCAGGTCTGTTTCACGGTGAAAGAACCGATCGGTAACGAGCCGGGCTCACCCGCCGATCCATGTTCTGACACGAGGAGATGAATGATGAGCACCCCCGCCACGACGACCGGGTCCGATTCGGCGTTGCCGCAGAGCGACGCGGAGATCGACAAGCTCCGCAAGGAGATCGATCGCCTCGATGCCGAGATCCTCGCCGCCATCAAGCGTCGCACGGAGATCTCCCGGATCATCGGTCGCACCCGGATGGCCTCTGGCGGGCCGCGCCTCGTACACAACCGTGAAATGAAGGTGCTGGAGCGATTCAGCGAACTCGGCCAGGAAGGCCACACGCTCGCCATGCTGCTGCTGCGCCTCGGCCGCGGCCGCCTCGGCCACTGACGGCCCCTCCCCTGTCGGCCGCTGTACGCGGCCCTAGATCCATGCGGCAAAAAGCACGACAACCGCATCCCCAAGGCCGCCCCGGGTGTTCATCACCCCGGGGCGGTCGTTTCGTCTCCGCCTCAGCTAAGCGCGATGTACTTGGTGGAGAGGTATTCCTCGATGCCCTCGGTGCCGCCCTCGCGGCCGAAGCCCGACGCCTTGACACCGCCGAAAGGTGCTGCGGGATCGGAGATTACGCCGCGGTTGACGCCGACCATGCCGGATTCCAGGCCCTCGGCCACGCGCAGCGCACGGTCCAGGTCGCGGGTGTAGACGTAGCTGACCAGACCGAACTCGGTGTCGTTCGCCGCGGCGATGCCCTCCTCCTCGGTGGCGAAGCCGACGATCGGCGCGACCGGGCCGAACACCTCCTCACGCAGGATCCTGGCCTGCGCCGGGATATCGCTGAGGATGGTGGCCGGGTAGAACCAGCCGGGACCACCGTGCGCCTTGCCACCGAGCCGGACCTGGGCGCCCGCCGTGACGGCGTCCTCGACCAGCTCGCTGACCGTGTTGAGCTGCTCCTCGTTGATCAGCGGACCGAGGGTGGTGGCCGGGTCGGTGCCCGGACCGAGCACCACGCTGCCCGACATCGCCTCGACGAACTTGCTGGTGAACTCCTCCAGCACCCCGTTCTGCACGTGGAACCGGTTGGCCGCGGTGCACGCCTCGCCGCCGTTGCGCAGCTTCGCCAGCATCGCGCCCTGCACGGCCGCGTCGATGTCCGCGTCGTCGAACACCACGAACGGCGCGTTGCCGCCGAGTTCCATCGAGGTGCGCAGCAGCCCGTTCGCCGACTTCTCCACCAGCTTCTTGCCCACCTCGGTGGAGCCGGTGAAGGTGAGCTTGCGCAGCCGGGGATCGTCGAGCAGCGGCTGGGTCACCGCGCCGGAATGGCTCGACGTGATCACCGACAGCACCCCGTCCGGCAGCCCGGCCTCGCTACACAGCTTGGCGAGCAACAGCATGGTCAGCGGCGTCGCGGAGGCGGGCTTGACGATCATCGTGCAGCCGGCCGCCAGCGCGGGACCGATCTTGCGGGTGCCCATGGCCAGCGGGAAATTCCACGGCGTGATCGCCAGGCACGGCCCGACCGGCTGCTTGTGCACCATGATCCGGCCGGTGCCCGACGGCGCGTGCAGGTAGCGCCCGTGCACCCGGACAGCTTCCTCGCTGAACCACCGGAAGAACTCCGCGCCGTACTTCACCTCGTTGCGGCTCTCCGGCAGCGCCTTGCCCATCTCCAGGGTCATCAGCAGCGCGAATTCCTCGGCGCGCGCGGTGATCTGCTCGAAGACGGTGCGCAGGATCTCGCCGCGTTCCCGCGACGGCCGCGCGGCCCAGTCCGCCTGCACCGCGACGGCCGCGTCGAGCGCGCGCACCGCGTCTTCGGGTGTCGCGTCGGCGACCTGCGTCAGCACCTCCCCGGTGGCCGGATTGTGCACCGGGAAGGTGCCACCGCCGGTGGCGGCCACCGGCCCACCGATCCATAGTTGCGTCGGGACGGATTCGAGAACTTCGCGTTCGGACACCATGAGGCCAGCGTAGGCCGCGCGGCAGCGGATCTCACCGGGGTCCGGCGGGGTGTTTGCCGTGCGCGGCCGTTGGACGGTGAGTAACCTCGGCGAACGTGAGCAGCGACATCACCGCCACGGCGGCCTGGCGGAAACTGCACGAACACTTCGACGGGATCGCGGGGCGGCACCTGCGGGAGCTCTTCGCCGACGACCCGTCGCGTGGCCGTGCGCTGACCATCGACGTAGCGGACCTGCACATCGACTTCAGCAAGCATCGGGTCTCGCGGGAAACGCTGCACCTGCTGGTCGAATTGGCGCGCGAGGCCAAGGTCGCCGAGCGCAGGGACGCGATGTACCGGGGCGAGCACATCAACACCTCGGAGGATCGCGCGGTCGCGCACATCGCATTGCGGCTGCCCGAGGGCCAGGCACTCACCGTGGACGGTGTCGACGCGGGCGCCGAGGTGCACGACGTGCTGCGGCGGATGGGTGAGTTCACCGACGCGCTGCGCTCCGGCGATTGGCGCGGCGCCACCGGCGAACGCATCAGCACTGTGGTCAATATCGGCATCGGCGGGTCCGATCTCGGACCGGTGATGGTGTACCAAGCGCTGCGGCACTACGCCGACGCGGGCATCAGCGCGCGGTTCGTCTCCAACGTCGATCCGGCCGACCTGGTCGCCGAACTCGACGGGCTCGACCCTGCGACAACGCTTTTCATCGTCGCCTCCAAGACCTTCTCCACCCTGGAGACGCTGACCAACGCGACCACCGCCCGGCGCTGGCTGGTCGCCGCGCTCGGCGAGGACGCCGTCGCGAAGCATTTCGTCGCCGTCTCGACCAACGCCGAGAAGGTGGCCGAGTTCGGCATCGACACCGCCAATATGTTCGGCTTCTGGGACTGGGTGGGCGGGCGTTACTCGGTGGATTCCGCGATCGGCCTCTCGGTGATGGCGGCCATCGGCAAGGCGCGCTTCGCCGAGTTCCTCGCCGGAATGCATGCGGTGGACGAGCATTTCGCGAACGCGCCGCTGGAGGCGAACGCGCCGGTGCTGCTCGGCCTGCTCGGCGTCTGGTACTCGAACTTCTTCGGTGCGGAATCCCGTGCGGTGCTGCCCTATTCGAATGATCTGGCCCGCTTCCCCGCCTATCTGCAGCAGCTCACGATGGAGTCCAACGGCAAGTCGGTGCGCGCCGACGGCAGCCCGGTCACCACCTCCACCGGCGAAATCTTCTGGGGCGAGCCGGGAACCAACGGCCAGCACGCCTTCTACCAGTTGCTGCATCAGGGCACCCGGCTCATCCCGGCGGACTTCATCGGCTTCGCCCGCCCCACCGACGATCTGCCCACCCGCGACGGCACCGGCAGCATGCACGACCTGCTGATGAGCAACCTGTTCGCGCAGACCAAGGTGCTCGCGTTCGGCAAGACGGCCGAGGAGATCGCCGCCGAGGGCACCGACCCGAAGGTGGTGCCGCACAAGGTGATGCCCGGCAACCGGCCGAGTACCACCATCCTCGCGCCGCAGCTCACGCCCTCGGTCGTCGGCCAGCTGATCGCGCTCTATGAGCATCAGGTGTTCGTCGAAGGCACCATCTGGGGCATCGACAGCTTCGATCAGTGGGGCGTCGAACTCGGCAAGCAGCAGGCGCTGGCCCTCGCGCCACTGCTTACTTCCGCGGAAGAGCCCGAGCCGCAAGGAGACTCGTCCACCGACGCGCTGATCCGCTGGTACCGCGCCAAGAAGTAGCGCTGCTCAGGGACGCACGACGACGTCGTAGCGGCGGCCGCGCTGACGTAGCACCAGATCGGCTCGCGCCTTTGTGCTGCCGATCAGGTCGGCGTTGCGCAGGTCGCTGTCGCGCACCTTGGTTCTGGCGGCGGCGGGCGTGCGGCCGCCGCGAATGTGACGCCGTAGCAGTCGCTCCTCGAGCAGCCGCCGGGGCGCATCGAGGTACCAGCACTCGTCCAGCAGCTTGCGCACCGCCGACCATTCCCGGTCGCCGACGTCGTCGAGCAGCAGGTAGTTGCCCTCGGTGAGCACGATCCGCTGCTGATCGAAGATGAGGCCCGCGGGGACCGGAGCGTCGATGGCGCGATCGAAGGTCGGCCACGGCACCGGCTCGCCGATCGGGGTGTCCCGGAGTCTGCGGAGGTTGTCGAGGAAGGCCGCGGTGTCGAACGTATCCGGTTCGCCTTTGCGCGCCAGGTTTCCCGCGGCCCGCAGCACGTCGTTGGTGAGGTGGTAGCCGTCCATCGGCGCGATCTGGGCGATCGGCGACTCGGCGTTGAGCGCATTGCGCAGCCGGACCGACAGGGTGGACTTCCCCGCGCCGGGCGGTCCGACGATGCCGAGCAGATATCGGCCGCTACCGCCGTCCGCGTGCTCGCGCACCCGCCGGACCAGCGCGCTCAACGATGTTTCGGCGTACGCCCTGTCCACCGCGCCACTGTACTGCCGGAGCACCTCGTCCGTGCGCCTCGATAACTGCCACATCCATGCTGATCACGCATGCCGCGCATGCGAGATTCTCGCTTGTCGCACCGATCCCGCGCTCTTACCGTCGATCGGGTGAGTGCGATCGAGAACAAGAAACTGCTGGAGCACATCTTCGAGCAGATGGCGGCGGGCAACACCAGCGCGCTGAGCGACGCGATGGCGGACGAGTTCCGCTGGGTGTTTCCGGGCGGCTGGTCATGGAGCGGCACCTGGGCACCGAAAGCTGTTGTGCTGAACGAACTTCTGCGGCCGCTGATGGCCCAGTTCACCGAATATCGCGTTGCCGCCGACTTCGTCATCGCCGCGGATGACCGTGTCGTGGTCCAGGCCCGCGGATACGGCCGCACCATTCGCGGCGACCGTTACGACCAAACCTACTGTTTCCTCTTCCGGGTAACCGACGGGCAATTGACGGAAGTGGTCGAGCACTGCGACACCGCATTGGTCGAGCGAGTGCTGGAAACAATCGCGGTCTAGCACACAAATGAACATCTCACCGAGCTCATGATGAGCGCGGTGAGACGTTCGGTGTTACCAATAGTGATTGTTAGTCGCGAGTCGCCAACTGCGGCAGCTTGGTGGCCTTGGTGGCGTTGGCCACCTGGACGCAGTCAGCGGCCGTTGTGCCCGCGGTGTTGTTACGGACATTGGTGTTGCACGCGTTCTTCAGCGCGGTGGACAATGCACCGTAGTTGGAGTTGGACGACAGCAGGGTCTGCGTGGTCCAGTACAGCGCGGCGGTCTTCGGAATGCCGAGCCCGGTGACGGTCACGCCGTTGAGGGTGCCACCGTCGGTGATGATCGAGGCGGTCCGGTTGCCCACTCCGCTGTTGGTGTGGACGCCACCGCTGTCGCCGCTACCGGTGTACCAGTACTGGCCCTTGTAGGTGTCGGGATCCTGGTATGCCTTCGGGTTCTTCATATCCCGGATCACACCGATGGAGCTGCACACGCCGAGCTTCCACCGATTGGCGGCGGTGTTGCACGGGTTGGCGGTGTCCACCAGGAAGGTGAGCTCGCCGAAGACATCCGACATGGACTCATTGATCGCGCCCGGCTCATTGCGGTACACCAGACCGTTGGTGTGCTGGGTGACACCGTGGGTGAGCTCGTGTGCGGTGATGTCCTCGGTGGTCAGACCCGTGCCGTAGGCCATGTAGCTGCCCGACCAGAAGGCGTTCTGGTAGGGGCATTGGGTGGTGGTGCACAGACGCACGGTGCCGCGCAGCGCTTTACCCTTGCCGTCACCGGTGTCCGACCCGATCAGGTTGGTCAGGTTCGCCACCTTGGTGTATTGCGCGTAGAACTGCTCGGTCTTGCCGAAGTAGTCGTAGATCTTGTCTACGTCGGCGATACCGCTGGCGGGCTGGCCTTCCGACCTGGTGGAGCGGATGCTGCCGGTGCCGCACCCGGCGTTGTTGGGGTCGATCCGCCGGTTGGCGTTGTCGCACACGACCCGGTTGAGGTGCTTGGTCTCGCTCCAGCTGTCGAGCACCTTGCCGGTGTTGTTGGCGTCGACGAAGACGACGTAGGTCGCCGGGTCGCCCTGCTTCTCGGCGCTGGCACCGATGATGTCGACCTTGAACGACGGCACCGCAGTGCTCTGTGCCTCGTCCTTGGCGGCCAGCTTCGCGTCGTACCAGTAGGCCTTGGTCTCGGTGACGCTCAGCTTGTCGGGCGCCGTTTTGCTCTGCTCGGCAACCTTTTTCAGCGCGGTCTGCTGTACCGCGGCGGACGGTGTCGTCGTCGAGAACTTGCCCTGCGACTTCTTCGACAGCGAGCCGGTCACCGAGATGAGCGAACCGTCGGCGGTCAGCGACTGTGCCGCGGAAGCGCCGAACACCTGTACTTGGTCGATCTCCTGACGCAGTCGGACCGTGGATCCCTCACCAACCTGGAACACAGACTCCACGACCAGATTGCCGGCGGTTTCGCCATTTCCGCCGAGCGCCTTCTGCACACCGTTCGCGTGCGCCTCCGCCGCGGCAGGGGCTTCGGCGGCCGTACCCGCGGGCGCCTTGATCGGCTCCTTGGGGACCACCTGCTGAACGGCGCCTTGCTGATCCGTCGTTACCTCTTTCGGCACGGCAGAAAGGTCGGAACCCGCCGGTGCTGATGGACTGGCCGGTGGCGCGCCGCTGGCACCGGGGCCAGACGCGAAGATCATTGCCCCGACAGCAATTATCGCGAAGGCGGTATTTCGACCCGCCCGTTTATGTGTGGGTTTCATGACCAAGTAGAACCACATACGGGCGGGCAACTCGACTGGAGACGAGTACTGGGGAAATCTGAGAATAGGATGGTAATTTTTGAGCTATCGCTGAACTATGGTCCGTAAAATGTTATGCGCGAATATCTTTCGAATCAATTGCCGTCGAGTGAGGCGACAGACTACGCACTGAAGCATGCCGGATCTCAATTACATTGAGCTATGGCCGATTCCGAGGTGCAGACATCTAACACACTTGGAGAGAACGGCTTTCGGCTCAAGATGCGACTCGGGTACGCGCGTACCCGCGTGGCAAAGATCAAACATTACGCCCGCGCCTCAACCAGAAAGACTGCCGCGCAAGCTATCCCGACCGCCTAACCGCAATCACACCAGTGCGCGCTCCAGGATGGCTCCGGTGTCCACACCGGTCGGCAAAGTACCGAAGGCGATACCCCAATCGTCGCCGAGCCTGGTGGCGCAGAAGGCGTCGGCGACCGCCGGGTGACCGTGCCGGACCAACTGCGCACCCTGCAGCACGAGGGCCATCAACTCGACGATGCGTCGGGCCCGGAACTCGATGTCGCTGAGGTCGGACAGTTCCTTGCCGACCCGCGTGATGGCGTCGTCGAGCCGCGGATTCTCGCCGCGGGCCAGCGAGACCTCGTTGAAGTACGCCTCGACCGTCTCCGGCTGACGCCCCATGGCGCGCAACGCATCCAGCGCCGCGACATTGCCGGAACCCTCCCAGATGGACATCAGCGGCGCCTCCCGATAGAGCCGCGGCATGCCCGACTCCTCGGCATAGCCATTGCCGCCGAGGCATTCCAGCGCCTCGGCCGCGTGCGACGGCGCCCGCTTGCACACCCAATACTTGGTGACCGCCAACGCGATGCGACGCAGCGCCGCCTCGGCCGGGTCGCTGCCCGCACGGTCGGTGGCGCCGGCCAGCCGCATCATCACCGTGGTGGCCGCGTCGGACTCGATCACCAAGTCCGCCAGCACATTCCGCATGGCGGGCTGGTCGATCAGCTTGGCGCCGAACGCTTCCCGATACCGCGCGTGGTGCGTGGCGAACACCACGCCGGTCCGCATGTTGGTCGCCGAGCCGATCACGCAGTCCAGCCTGGTCATGTTCACCATCTCGATGATGGTCTTCACGCCCGCACCCTCCGCGCCGACCAGCCAGCCGGTGGCGTTCTCGTACTCGATCTCCGAGGAGGCGTTGGACTTGTTGCCGAGCTTGTCCTTGAGCCGTTGGATGCGAATGGGATTGCGCGTTCCGTCCGGCAGCACCCTGGTGAGCAGGAAGCAGGACAGGCCGCCAGGCGCCTGGGCCAGCGTCAGGAACATGTCCGACATCGGGGCCGAGGTGAACCACTTGTGCCCGACGATCCGGTACGAGCCGTCGGGTTGCGGTGTCGCCGTCGTGGTGTTGGCGCGGACGTCGGAGCCGCCCTGCTTCTCGGTCATCGACATGCCCGCGATCAGCCCGGCCTTCGACGACGGCTCGCGCAGGCCGAAGTCGTAGACCCGGGAACCGAGCAGCGGTTCGTATTTCGCCGACAGTTCCTTGTTGTGCCGCAAGGCGGGCACCACGGCGTACGTCATCGAGATGGGACACATGTGCCCGGCCTCGGCGGCGCCCCAGGTGAAGAACTTCGCCGCGCGCGCGACGTGCGTGCCCGGCCGCTCGTCCAGCCACGGCGAACCGTGCAGGCCATGCGACACAGCGACATTCATCAGATCGTGCCAATGCGGGTGGAACTCCACCTCGTCGATCCGGTTGCCATAGCGGTCGTGCGTGTGCAGCACCGGCGGATTCTCGTTGGCCAAGCGGCCCCACTCCTGCGCCTCGGATCCGCCTGCCAGCACGCCGAGTTCACGCACCTCGGCCTCGGCCCAGCCCGCGCCCTCGCGGTGCAGGCCCTCGAGCAGCGCCGGATTCCGCGAGACGTCGAACGGCGCGATATCGGGTACCTGGTTGAAGACTTCATGCGTCTGCATCGGACACTCCTGTTTCCTGCCGGGCGACTGCGCTCGACTCCGCGCGCACCCCGAGTGCGCGCAATGCGAAGGTAATGAGTTCTGGGATAACGGATTCCCCGTGCGGCGCCGAAGCCAGCGGGCCGACGAGCACCTCACCGATCGCGCCGACGAGCGCGGCCGCGCTGGTCCGCGGATCCTGCGCGGGCAGCTCGCCACGCGAAACACCCTCCGCGACAGCCGATTCGAAGGCCTCGGTGAAGGCGCGACGGAAGTGCAGCCGCTCCGTGTCGACCACGGTATCGACGGGCTCGACGAGCAGCACGTAGGCGAGTTTCGGATTCTTCAACGCGCGTCCGGCGAAGGTCTCCACCGCTGCGGTCACCCGCTCCACCGCGGTGCCGTCGGCGCTCGCGGCGGCCACCGCGGCCACCTCCCAGGCAACCACTTTGCGGAACACCGCGCTGACCAGTTCCGCCTTGCCCGCGAAGTTCTTGTAGACGGTGCCGGTGGCCACGCCGGCCTCGGCCGCGACGGCCGCCATGGAGAGCCCGGCGTAGCCGGCGCTGGACAGCACCTTGGTCGCGGCCTGCACGATCAGCCCCGCCTGCGCGTCCAGGCGGGCCTGCACGGCGGGGGTTCTGCGGTAGGCCACACAAGAAGTGAACCACGAATTCATTTCTTGCCACAAGGGGGGTTTTACGGCGTATGGTCGGGGCGTGTCTGAGCGAACCAGTGAGGTGGCGTCGTGAGTGTACGAATCGAGCGCAATGGACCGGTGACCACCGTGATCCTGCATCGGCCCGAAGCACGTAATGCGGTCGACGGGCCCACCGCGGCGGCGTTGGCCGACGCTTTCCGCGAGTTCGACGCCGATCCCGATGCGGCGGTGGCCGTGCTCTGGGGTGACGGCGGGACCTTCTGCGCGGGCGCCGACCTCAAGGGCCTCGGCACCGAGCGGTCCAATGTGGTCACCGAGGAGGGCGACGGCCCGATGGGGCCCACCAGGATGCGGCTGTCCAAGCCGGTGATCGCCGCCGTCTCCGGATACGCGGTCGCGGGCGGGCTCGAGCTCGCGCTGTGGTGTGATCTGCGAGTTGCCGAGCAGGACAGCGTCTTCGGCGTGTTCTGCCGCCGCTGGGGCGTGCCACTCATCGACGGCGGCACGCTGCGCCTGCCACGGCTCATCGGCAGCAGCCGCGCCATGGATCTGGTGCTCACCGGCCGTCCCGTCGACGCCGCCGAGGCGCTGCAGATCGGCCTGGCGAACCGCGTGGTCCCGACCGGCGAAGCTCGCAGTGCCGCAGAACAACTCGCCGCCGAACTGGCCGCGCTGCCGCAAGCGTGTCTGCGCTCGGATCGGATGTCGCTGCTGGAACAGGACGGCATGGACGAGGAGACCGCGCTGCGCAACGAACTCCGGCACGGCATGACCGCACTGACCAACGGCGCCCTCGACGGAGCTCAGCGCTTCGCCTCGGGCGCGGGTCGGCACGGCGCGCGGGCCTGACCGGGTGAGCCGACGACACGGCGGGCCATCAGGCACGATGGCGCCGAGTGGCAAGTCGTGCGCGCGCTCCGCGAAACAACCATGGGCGCAGCGCAACCGAGCGTGATCGAGAGCGAGGGGTAGTCGTGCGCCCGATGGGCCGGTTGAGCGTCGTCGACGAGATCTTCCTGCGTACCCATCGCGGCCTCGGCACTCCTATTGCGCTGCAAGGTTTGTGGCGTACGGCCGACCGCATCGACCCGGCGCTGCTGCACGAGGTACACGCGGCACTGCGCACCGGGCCGTTGGGTCGGCGGGTAGTTCGGCCGCGGGTACCGGGTGCCCGACGATCCTGGCAGCGCAATACCCGCGCTTATCCGCTCGAGCTCACCGATCAGCCGATCGCCACCAACGCACTCATGGCGTGGGCAGACGCGCAGGGTGCCGACCTCGACCCTGAATTCGGTCCCGGCTGGCGCTTGGCCGCCATCGCGCTGGACGATGGCGGTTCCCTTGTCTCCCTTACCTGTTCGCATGCTCTTGCGGATGGCCGGGCACTGGTACTAGCGGCTGATGACGCACTCGGCGGCACATCCCTGACCGCCGATGCCATGACATCGAACGCAGCCCGCGACTCAGCACATCGCGACACCACATCCCGCTCGGCGTCAACCAAGCCCGAGTCGGACTGGGCTGACGCGAGCAGGCAGTGGTCGATCGTATTGCGTGGTACCGCAAAAGCGTTGCGCCGTGGAATCCCCGACCGGCCGCACCAGGCGACAGGCCGCGACTTCACCGATAGGTCGGCATCCGTGCAAACGCACGGCGCGATTCTCCAATGCACCGTGGCCGATTGGGACCGCGTAGCCACCACACAGAATGGCACCGCCAACAGTCTGTTCATCTCTTTGGTCGCAAACATACTGTGGGCCAGCGGTTTCCGGACCGATACGATCGACGCCAGCCTGCCGGTCGACACCCGCGACGAACCCCGCGTCGACAACGATCTCGCGATGACCGACATCACGATCGACCGCACCGACACCCCTGCGACGATCCGGGACAAGTCACGCGCCGCCTACGAGCGCCGCATGTCCAGCCCCGGCGGCATGCCCGAGGAACTGCTCCAGGTGATCCCCGACCGCTGGGCCTACGCGTTGTCCAAAGGTGCCGGTGAGCGAGACATCCTGTGCTCCAACATCGGAACCCTGCCCGCCGCCCTGCGCGTCCTGGGCCCGCATCGCTGCCTCGGCGTCGCCGCCCGCGCCATCCACCCCGGCCTGACCGTCGCGCAACTCCCCAGGACCCGCCTGTCCGGCTACCTGTGCCGTATCGCCGACGACTACGTCCTGTCCCTGGTCAGCCTCGACCCGGAGCGAATCGAATCATCCACCGCACTAACAGATTTAGCGCAGATGACCCTGCTGAACGCCGACATTCACGTTCAGGCTTGGTGATACCGCATCGTCATTCCATCGCATCAATATCGCTGGCCGTGAGCGCGGCCGCAAAGAGCTGGGCATGGTCCGGCCGGTTGGGATCGTAACCGGTCACCTTGCCGATCCGGTTGAGCCGGTAGTTGAGCGTATTGCGATGCACGACAAGGGCAGCGGCAGCCTGCTGCCGGTTGTAGTCGTTATCGATGAGCGCCCGCAGCGCCTCCAGCAGGTGGGGCTGATCGCGCAGCGGGTTCAGCAAGGTGAGCAACCAGGAGCGCGCGGGACCGGGCCGCGCGAGCTGGTATTGCAGCGCCAGATCGGCCATCCGATATACCGCCGTCGGACGACGCAGTTGATAAGCGAGCCTGGCGATTTCGCCCGCTTCCTCCGCCGCCGCGGGTACCTCGTCCACGCCGGCAGCCGTCGCGAATCCCGCGACCGTCCGTACACCGGTTCCCTGCGCGACCCGGCTAACGAAAATCTCTAGAGCAGTACCGAGTTCACCGTCCCCACCCGGCACGAGAAACACCCCGCCCCCGCGCTCGACCGTGCTCAGCACCCGGCTGGACACCGCATCGATCTCGGTCTGCACAATGCGCAGCACCGGACGATTCCCACCCGCCGAGTCCGCCTCGGCCACCCGGAAAACGAGCACGTCGAACCCGCCATCCAGCGAGATCCCGAACCGTTCGGCAAGCAGATCGACCGGCGTGCCGTGCACCAGTGCCTGCGCCACCGCACGTTTGGCCTCCCGCTGCTCCCAGTGCAGATCCTGGCGCTCCCGCAGGTACGCACCCGCGACCCCGGGTGTCACCGCCCCGAGATAACCGAGCACGTAAGGCACTGCCGCCAAGAGCTGTTCGCGCTGTTCGGGTGTCGTCGCCAGCACGGACACCGAATTCCAGGCGGCGATCGCACCGTGGTGATACACCGAAAGCACGGTGTCGAGCGGGATCCCGGCCCTGGCCCGCCGCACCGCGATGTCGATCAGTTCGGTCAACTCGTCCGCCCGCGGCGCCCGCCCCTCGGCCAGCGACCGCAGGAACAGCCGCAGATTCGCCTCGGCGGCCAGCGGTAGGTCCCGCGCGCCGTTGTCGGCGGACAGCTCCCGATACGAGGGCACCGCACCGAACACACCGGCCAGGATGGCGCGGGCGACCTCGGGCAGCGATTCCCGCACATAGTCGGAGAAGTCGGCCAGCGTGGCGGGATCGGGGGCAGCAGTCACCCGCACATTGTTTGCATAAACAAACCGGTCCGCACAATAGTCGGTTCCGGCCAACATCTTTGGTGCATGTGCCCAAGACCCGATCCTGTCGGATGCACAAAGACCAGACTGAATTCCGTTGCGCCCGACCCTTGACCTACCGCACGGACTTACGTCTCCGCACGCTCCTTGCCGATCTCGTGCCGATAGCCGACCAGCACCGTGCAGATCAGCGACAGTGCCACCACGGTTTCGGCGATGAAGAAGGAGCCGAAGTCGATGATCGATCCGATGGGCGGCGCGCCGGGCACCGCGTTGCGCAGCGGAATCATCGCGAACAACATGGCCGCCATCAGTGTGTTGGCGGGCCAGATCAGACCGTGGCGGCCCGCGAGCACATAGAACGCCGCCGTCGCTGCGGCCAAAGCCAAGCCGAGCATGAGCGCGATGACAAAGAGCGCGAAGGTAAGACACGCGGTCGACCGGGCAACCGTCACCGTGGTGCCGACCGCGTCACCGTGCTGCTCGTCGTCCATCTTCGGCACGATCTTGAAGAACGCATCGAGGCTGTACAGATTGATCACCACCGGCACGGATTTGTCACCGATGTCCGCGGCCACATCAATGTGCGCACTGTACTTGTCGAACGGATAGTCGGTGATCATCCCACCGCCACCCATCGCGATCCGAACCTCGGACGCCGCGATCAGATCGCCCGCCTTGACCTTGATCGGATCTGGTTTCATACCGGAGGTGTAAATCGTTGCGTCGGTGCGGAATCGGCCGAATTCGTCGGCCAGCGCGCCGTGCGGCGACGGCACCACCTGGACGGTCAATTCCTGCACGGCGGCGTCGATGCGGATGATCGCCACTTCGACGTCGACGCGATCGGCGACGTCCGCGTCCCCGATGAGATGCATCGTCTGCCCGTGATCCTTCTGCACCTGATACAGCGTCAGGCTGATCACCATCGCGACGACCACGGCAACGACGGCGGCCAGCGCCGCGAAGGTCTTTCGGAATCTCGACACGCTAGCCTCCGGCCGGTGAGGTGGTGCGAAACCTGAACAACCACCCCACCATAGGGCCGATCAACCGGCTATCTGGCTACCCCTGAGCAAACAGATTCCGTGTCGAACTCACCGCACCGGCATGGGGCGGGGCGCAGACCGCGCGAGCACGTCGCTCGGCACCGCGAGCCCCGGCTCGAGATCCGCCGAATCGATCGGCTCGCCCCACACCTGGCGCATCGGCAGCACACCCGCCCACACCCCGCCGTGCTCGATATCCGCCGGATCGTCCTTCGGCCCGCCGTCCCTGACCTTCACCGAAGCCTCGGTGAGGTCGAGCGCGAGCACGATGGTGGCCGCCAACTCCTTCTTGTTCGGCGACCGCACCCGCGACCAGGCACCCGGCGCGGCGTGTTCGGTGATCACCTCGAGCGCGTGTAGCCGGTCCGCTGCGTCGGTGACCTCCACCGCACGACCGTGCACCACCGCCGAGCGGAAGTTCATCGAGAAGTGGAACGCCGAGCGGGCATAGACGACGCCGTCGACCAGGGTGACCGCGACCGAGATATCCCCGGTCAGCGCGGCGCGCAGATTGCCGGCACCGGTCGAACCGTGCACGTAGACGGTGTCGCCGTCGCGTCCATAGATGGTCGGCAGCACTACCGGCGCGCCGCCGAGCAGCACGCCGAGGTGGCAGACCAGACCTGCGTCGAGGACCGCGTCCAGGTCCGCTCGCTCATCGCGCGCTCGTTCCTTCGACCGCGTCAGCGTGCTGCGCGGGGTCGGCGAGAGCGGGGTCCTGAGGTCGGCCGATTGGGTCATATGACCAGGATCAGGTCGCGAGTGGCATTATGAAAGTGCCAATTCAAGGAAATTCATACAGTCCATTCACGAGGTGACCGTTGCTCGACGAACTACCCCTCCTCCTCGACCGCGCGCTGCCCGAGCCGCTGTCGGTGCAGGTCGCCGACGGTTTACGGGCTGCGGCGAGCAACGGGCTGCTGCGCGGCGGCGACCGGTTGCCGTCGTCGCGCTCCCTCGCCGAGCGGCTCGGCGTGAGCCGCACCGTGGTGGCCGCCGCCTTCGATCAGCTGCACGCCGAGGGCTGGATCAGCGGCAAACGCGGTTCGGGCACCTACTTGACAACCACACCGCCCGCCGCGCCGCTGCGCACGCTGCACCCGAACGGTGCGGATGCCGGTCCGGCACTGCTCGACCTGCAACCCGGCGCGCCGTGTGTCGACGCGATCGACCGGCCCGCGTGGCGGCGCGCCTGGCGGGCCGCCGCCGACCTGCCCCCACTGGTGCGCCGCGACCGCGCGGGCGAGCCGGAGTTCCGGGCCGCGATCATCGAACACCTGCTCCGGCATCGCGGTCTCGGCGCGGGCAGCGAAACCGTGCTCCTCGCCACGGCCGGAACCAGTTCCGCGGTAGGCGAACTCGCCGCCGCGCTGCTGTCCCCCGGCGACGCCGTCGCCATCGAGGACCCCGGATATCGGCGTGCCGCAGGAGCTTTCGCGGCGGCCGGCGTCCACGTGCTGCCCGTCCCGGTCGACGCGCACGGCCTGCGCGTCGACCTGCTGCCGCCGAACATCAAGGCCGTGTTCTGCACACCGGCACACCAGTTTCCGCTCGGCGCGAGGCTGCCCGCCGCGCGCCGGGTCGAGCTCGTCGAGCACGCCCGCCGGGCCGGACTGCTGATCATCGAGGACGATTACGACGGCGAATTGCGTTACGACACAGCACCATTGCCGCTGCTGGCCGCGATGGCACCCGATGTGGTCGTGCATCTCGGCACCACCAGCAAGATCCTCTCGCCGAGCCTCGGCGTCGGCTGGCTCGTCGCCGCGCCGGAGATCGCCGACGCGGTCGTCGCGCATCGACTACGGACCGGGACCAGTCCCAGCCCGGCGGGCCAGCAGGTGTTCGTTTCCTTCGCCGCGCACGGCGATCTGGCCAGGCACCTGCGCAGGCTGCGCCGCGCACTGCCGCCGCGCCGGGCGCTCATGGTGACCGAGCTGCGCCGCCGCGGACTCGACGTACTCGGTGACGACGCGGGCTCGCACGTGGTGGTGCCGCTGGCCTCGGCCGAAGCGGAACAGCACAGCGTCGCCGCGGCCCGCGCACAGGGCGTCGAGCTCGACCCGCTCGCCGGCTACCACCTCGGCCCGCAGCGTCAGCACTTCGGCGTCACGCTCGGCTACACCGCGCTGTCCTGGTCCGACCTGGCCAGGGCGGTGCCGATCGCCGCCGCCTGCCTCGCGCGGCCGTAGCATGGTCGCCATGACCGAACAGGACGTGTTGGCCCGCATCAAGGCACTGGTCGACCAGGAGCACGAGCTGCGTGCGCAGGCCGCCAAAGGCGATCTCGACCCCAAGGCGGAACGCCAGCAGCTCGCCGAGCTCGAGGTGATGCTGGACCAGGCCTGGGATCTGCTGCGGCACCGCCGGGCGCGGATCGATCAGGGCCAGTCGCCGGACTCCGCCGAACCGAGCTCCGCCGGTCAGGTCGAGGGCTACCTGCAATAACCGCCATGCCGAGCTCACCTACCGAGTACGACGTCATCGTGATCGGTGGCGGCCCGGCCGGCGAGAACGCCGCCGACTACGCCATCGCCGGGAGCGAGCGCACCGCCGTGATCGTGGAACGCGAACTCGTCGGCGGCGAATGTTCCTATTGGGCCTGCATTCCGAGCAAGGCGCTGCTGCGGCCCGGCCATGTGCTCGCCGCCGCGCAGGCCATGGACGGACTCAGCGCGACCGGCCTCGACGTCGAGGCGGTGCTGCGGCGACGCGACTACTTCGTCAGCAACCACGACGACGCGTCGCAGGTGAAGTGGGCCCGCGACCATCGCATCGAGGTCGTCCGCGGTACCGGGCGGCTCGTCGGCGAACGTCAGGTCGAAGTCGACGGTCGGGTGCTGCGCGCCAGGCACGCGGTGGTGCTGGCCACCGGCACCACGGCCAGCATCCCGGACGTGCCCGGCCTGCGCGACGCGCTGCCGTGGATTTCTCGCGACGCCACCAACCTGCACGAGGTGCCCGGCCGCGTGGTGATCATCGGCGGCGGCGTGGTGGCCTGCGAGGCGGCGACCTGGTTGGCCACGCTCGGCGCGGACGTCAGCATGGTGGTGCGCGGCAAAGCGGTGCTGGCCAACGCCGAACCGTTCGCGAGCGAACGCGTGCTCGACGGGCTGCGGGGCAGCGGCGTGCACGTCCTGCTCGAGACCGAGCCGACGAGCGTGCACCGACCCGATGCCAAGGACACCGGCGAGGGACGGATCCACGGCGGCCTCGTCACCGTGCAACTGCACAGCGCGGCGGGCGACACCGAGATCGAGGCCGACGAGATCATCGTGGCCGCCGGGCGCACACCGGCGACCAAGGGTCTCGGCCTGGACTCGGTCGGGCTGAAAGACGGCTATGTGCAGGTCGACGATCAGCTGACCGCGCGTGACGTGGACGGCGAGTGGCTGTACTGCGTCGGCGATCTGAATCACCGTGCCGCCCTTACGCATATGGGCAAATACCAGGCCAGGGTCTGCGGCGATGTGATCGCGGCCCGCGCGGAAGGCAGGCCGCTCACCGACGCCAGGTTCACGGCGAGCGCCGACCACGGGCAGGTCCCGCAGGTCGTGTTCACCGCACCAGAGGTCGCGTCCGTCGGACTGACCGAGGCGGCCGCCCGGGACGCGGGCCATGCCGTCGAGACGGTGGAGCTCGACATCGCGGTGGCCGGTTCCTCGTTGGCACGCAACGACTTCGCGGGTCACGCGAAGCTGGTCATCGACACCGCCACCGACACGTTGCTCGGTGCCACCTTCGTTGGCCCGGAGGCGGGCGAACAACTGCACGCGGCCACCATCGCGGTGGTCGGCAAGGTGCCGTTGGCAACCCTGTGGCACGCGGTGCCCGCGTTTCCCGCGGTGAGCGAGTTCTGGTTACGCCTGTTGGAGACACGGCGCGCGTAAGTACCATTGGCGGATGGTGGCATCGACAGATATCCAAACCGCCGACGGAGTCGTTCGCGGTCGTCGCGGCCGCCGCGTTTTGCGCTGGCGGTCCTTGCCCTACGCAGCCCCACCCGTGGGTGACTTGCGTTTTCGGGCACCGCAACCGGTCACGCCGTGGGCCGGGGTGCGAGAGAGCACCGAGTACGGGTTCGCCGCGATGCAGCATCGGGCGGGCGCACGCATCGGCCCGCGCGAATACCAGCCGACCAACGAGGACTCGCTGACACTGAATGTCACCGCGCCGGTGACGCCGTCGGACAAGCCGCGCCCGGTGCTGGTGTTCATCCACGGCGGCGGCTACCTCACCGGCACGTCGGCGCTAGCCCTGTACTCCGGCGCGCGCCTCGCGGTACGCGGGGACGCGGTGCTGGTGTCACTGAACTATCGGCTCGGCGCGTTCGGCTATGTCGATTTCGGTGAATTCTCCACGCCGGAGCACGTTTTCGAGTCGAATCTGGGTTTGCGCGACCAGGTGGCCGCGCTGGAGTGGGTGCGCACCAATATCGCCGCGTTCGGTGGCGATACCGGCAACGTCACCATCTTCGGTGAATCAGCGGGCGCACACGCCGTACTCAGCCTGCTCGCCACGCCCGCCGCGAAAGGTCTTTTCCATCAGGCGATTTCGCAAAGCCCACCCGCCGACTGGGCGATGACCGCCGACGACGCGCGTCTGTTTGCCCGGCGCTGCGTCGAAGCGCTCGGCAGCACACCGGACCAGGCCGCCGACGCGCTGCGCACCGCGAGCGCCAACGACATTCGGCGCGCGGTCGACCGCACCAGCAACCGGGTGCTGCGCGAACGACGCGGCCTGTTCCCGATTTCGCCGGTGGTCGACGGTGTCGTGCTGCCGCAGGCCCCGATCGATGCGATCACCGACGGCAACGCGCATCGGGTGCCGCTCATCATCGGCACGAACCGCGACGAGGGCACGCTGTTCGCGAAGTTCGCGGATTCGCTGCCGACCACGCCGGACCGGCTGCGTGCCGCGCTGTCGGATGACGAATCCGAATCCCGGATCGCCGCAGCCTATCCCGGCTATCCGGACGCCAAGGCGGCCGTACGCGCCGGTGGCGACTTCGTCTTCTGGCGCCCGTCGGTCACGGTCATGGCGGGGCACAGCCGACACGCCCCCACCTACGCCTACCGCTACGACTTCGCCCCGCGCGCAATGCGTCTCGCGGGTCTCGGCGCCACCCACGCCTCCGACCTGATTCCGGTCTTCGGCGGCGGCGATTCGACGTTCGGCCGGGCGCTCACCGCTGCGGGTGGCCGCCGCGGGTTGCAGTCCGTCACCAACCAATTCCAGGACAACTGGCTCGAATTCGCCCGCACCGGCGCACCGCTCCCCTCGTGGCCCGCCTACACCGAATCCCGCCGCAGCACCCTGATCATCGATGCCACCACCCGGCTGGAACACGACCCGGACAAGGCGAAACGTCTTGCCTGGCAAGGTATCCGCGTACCGACCATGACCTGACGTCGGCGGTCCTACTTGAGCAGCCGCGACATCCGCCGGTCGGCCAGGATCTTGCCGCCGGTCTGACAGGTCGGGCAGTACTGGAAGGACCGCTCGGCGTAGGACACCTCGCGCACCGTATCGCCGCAGACCGGGCACGGCAGCCCGGTGCGGGCGTGTACCTGCATGCCGGAACGCTTTTCGCCCTTGAGCCGGGCGGCGACCTGGCCCGACGACCGCTGTACGGCATCGGTGAGCACGCTGCGCATGGCCGCGTACAGCTCGGGACCTTTGCTCGCGGCAAGGGTTTTCGTGTTGGCGAACGGGGAGATCTTCGCGGTGTGCAGGATTTCGTCGGAGTAGGCGTTGCCGATGCCGGCCAGCAGGGTCTGGTCGACGATCGCGGTCTTGATCCGCTGCGAGGTGCCGCCCAGGATCGCGATGAACTCCTCCTCGGTGACCTCGAGGGCGTCCGGCCCGAGCCGGGCGATGCCGGGCACCAGCTTCGGGTCGTCGACGATGTACACCGCGAGCCGCTTCTTGGTGCCCGCCTCGGTGAGATCGAAGGCGGGTGTCGCGCCGTCCGGGGTGAAGAAATGCACCCGCAGCGCCAGCGGGCTCTTGCCGCCCGGCTTCGGCGGCGTCTGGCTCGGCTCGTCGATCCAGCGCAGCCAGCCACCGCGGGACAGGTGCGTGATCAGCCACAACCCGCCGCAGTCCAGCCCGAGAAACTTCCCCCAGCGCCCGGCCCCGGTCACGTCGCGGCCGGAGAGCGCGGTGACCGGCGGATCGAACGTCTTCACGGCGCTCAACGCCGCCACGTCCACGCGCCCCACTACCGCGCCGACCGCATGTTCCCGCAGAAACTGCGCCAGCGCCTCTACTTCCGGTAGTTCGGGCACCTGCTCAGGCTACCGGCCGATACCGACAAGAGCAGGGCAGTCAGCTCCGGCTGAGCAGGTAGATGTCCATGATCCAGCCTTTTTCGGCGCGCAGCCCGGCGCGGCGTTCGACGATCCGCTGCTCCACCTCACGCAGCGGTCCCTCGATCAGCGTTTCGTCCGGCATGCCGAGATAGGCGCCCCACCAGATGTGCACGTCCGTGCCCGGAACCTCGGTGAACGAGCAGTCGCCGTCCAGCATCACCACCGCGGCATCGGTGAGCCCCTCCTCGCGCAACCGCCTGCCGGTGGTGATGTGCACCGGTTCGCCGATGCGATGCAGCACTATCCGATGCTGCGCGGCCAGCGCTTGCACGCTGGTCACCCCGGGGATCACCGCGTACTCGAACCGCGTCGTCCCGCGCGCGAGCACCCGCTCGATCATCCGCAGAGTGCTGTCGTACAACGACGGATCACCCCACACCAGAATCCCGCCGACCCCGTCGACCTGCGCGAAAGCCGCTTCCAGCAGCTCCGAGCGCCGTTCGTGCCAGTCCTCGACCACACCCTGGTAGTCGGCGGGCGCCCGATCCCGTGGCGGGTCCGCGATTTCCACGATCCGATACGGCCGATCGACGTGCTCGGCCAGGATCGCGGTCCGCACCTCGACCAGTTCGCGCTTCTCGGCGCCCTTGCCGATGACGAAGAACACCTCGACCTGCCGCATCGCCTTGATGGCCTGTACCGTCACCTGCTCGGGGTCGCCCGCGCCGATGCCGATCACGTAGAGCTTGCGCATGCGGCGAGCTTGCCAGGCCGCGCGAAGACTAGTGCTCACCCGCCCCGTCGGCTTCGCCTCCTACCATCCCCTAGAGTTGCCAGGCGTGGCCACCGATACCCAGTACGAGGATCTGCTCCGGCTGGTGCTGGAGTCCGGCACGAAGAAGTCGGACCGCACCGGCACCGGAACGCGCAGCATCTTCGGCCATCAGCTGCGCTATGACCTGTCGGCAGGCTTCCCGCTGATCACCACGAAAAAGGTGCATCTGAAGTCGATCGTCTACGAGTTGCTCTGGTTCCTGCGCGGCGATTCCAACGTGCGCTGGCTGCAGGAGCACGGCGTGTCCATCTGGGACGAATGGGCGGGCGCCGACGGCGAACTCGGCCCGGTCTACGGTGTGCAGTGGCGGTCGTGGCCGACGCCGGACGGTATGCACATCGACCAGATCTCCGAGGTGCTGCACACGCTGCGCACCAACCCGGACTCCCGGCGCATGCTGGTGTCCGCCTGGAACGTTTCCGAGCTGGACAAGATGGCGCTCGCCCCGTGCCACGCGTTCTTCCAGTTCTATGTGGCCGACGGAAAACTGTCCTGCCAGCTGTATCAGCGCAGTGCCGACCTCTTCCTCGGCGTGCCGTTCAACATCGCCAGCTACGCGCTGCTCACCCAGATGGTCGCGCAGCAGACCGAACTGGAACTCGGCGATTTCATCTGGACCGGCGGCGACTGCCACATCTACGACAACCATCTCGAGCAGGTCCGCGAACAGCTCACCCGCGATCCGCTCCCGTTCCCCACGCTGCGGCTGCGTCCCGCGACGACGCTGTTCGACTACGTCTACGAGGACGTGGAAGTGGTTGACTACCAACACCATCCGGCGATCAAGGCCCCGGTGGCCGTATGACTCGCACCATCGGGCTGATCTGGGCACAGACCCCCGACGGGGTGATCGGTTTCGAGAACACCATCCCGTGGCGCGTGCCCGAGGACATGGCGAACTTCAAGGCGGTCACCATGGGACATCCCGTGGTGATGGGCAGGCGCACCTGGGACTCGCTGCCACCGAAGTTCCGTCCGCTGGCCGGCCGCCGCAACATCGTGGTGACCCGGCAGCGGGACTGGTCGGCCGAGGGTGCCGAACGCGCCGCATCGGTCGACGAGGCGCTCACCTCGAGCGGGCCGGACACCGTCTGGATCGCCGGTGGCGGCGAGATCTACCGCGCCGCCATGGATTTCGCGACCGACCTGCTCGTCACCGAGGTGGAAACCACCGTCGCGGGCGATGCCTACGCCCCGCAGATCGGCCCCGAGTGGGCGGCCGACGAGGACGAGCCGTGGCACGAGTCGAGCTCCGGGCTGCGGTACCGGACCCGCCGCTACACCCGCCGCGAATCCGACTAGTCGGCAAACTCTCCGCATCGATCATCGATGCCGCACAACACCGTTCGATCACAGAACGCGACGGCCGCGCAAACCCGACTCGAGACCAAGCACGGTCGGGCATACTTCCTGGTAAGTGGGGTCGGACCTGCGTCCGTCCTGCCCCCGAGCCGGTGCGACCAGCCCCCGCACCGGCTGTTGTCATTTGCGAAAGGCGGTCCATGGACAAGAAATCGCTGACTGCGGTTGCTCGACAACAGCTCAAGATCGCGAGCACCGCCACCAGCGGGCGGAGTTCGCAAACTATCTACGGTGGCCACGCGAATTCGCTGCGCCAGACCGTGGTCGGCCTCAGCGCGGGCCAGAGCCTGGCCGAGCACGACAACGCGGGCGAGGCCACCCTGCTGGTCCTCAGCGGCACGCTGACACTGATCAGTGGCAGCAACGAATGGAAGGGTTCGACGGGCGATCTGCTCGTGGTGCCCAAGGCACGGCACAGCGTGATGGCCGTGGACGACGTGGCCTTCCTGCTGACGGTCGCGAAGTAGTAGCCCCGGTGCCCGTGCCACCTCGCCGAGGTGTCGGTGCCGGGCACTAGGCTGAAGATCATGAGTGAGCCGCAGCCGATTCTCGATCCGCTCACCCCGGCCGCCATTTTCCTCGTCGCCACCATCGACGAGGGCGGCGAGGCGGTTGTCCGGGACACCCTCGCCGATATCCAAGGTCTGCGCCGATCGGTCGGCTTCCGCATTCCCGGTGCGGGCCTCACCTGCGTCACCTCGATCGGATCCGCGGCCTGGGACCGGCTCTTCGCCGGACCACGGCCCGCCGAACTGCACGACTTCCCCGGCTTCGTCGGCCAGCACCACACCGCCCCCGCGACACCGGGCGATCTGCTGTTCCACATCAGGGCGGAAAACCAGGACGCCTGCTTCGAGCTGGCCATGACCATCGGCGACCGGCTGGCCGGCGCGGCCACGATCATCGACGAGACCGTCGGGTTCCGCTACTTCGAACAGCGTGACCTGCTCGGCTTCGTCGACGGCACCGAGAACCCGGAGGGCCAGGGCGCGTATTCGGCCGCGCTGGTCGGCGACGAGGATCCCGAATTCCGTGACGGCAGTTACGTCATCGTGCAGAAGTACCTGCATCCGATGGCGGATTGGCGGGCACTGTCGATCGAGGAGCAGGAGAAGGTGATCGGGCGCACCAAGCTCGATGATTTCGAGCTGTCCGACGCCGACAAGCCCGCCGACTCGCACGTCGCGGTGAACACCATCGTGGACGCCGACGGCACCGAGCGCGAGATCCTGCGCGCCAACATGCCGTTCGGCAGCGTCAAGGACGGCGAATTCGGTACGTACTACGTCGCTTACGCCGCGACACCGAGCGTCACCGAGCTGATGCTCACCCGGATGTTCGTCGGCACCGAGGAGGCGGCCTACGACCGCATCCTGGACTTCTCCATCGCGGTCACCGGCACGTCGTTCTTCGCGCCGTCCCTCGATTTCTTCGATGAACTTCCCCCGCCACCGAACGACGCCATTGCAGCGGAAGATGTGCAGCCCAACGACATCGGCTCGGGCTCACTCGGTATCGGCACGTTGAAAAGGAGCACGCAGGCATGAACAACCTCTATCGCGAACTCGCGCCGATCACCGCCGAGGCATGGTCGGCGATCGAGGAAGAGGCGACCCGCACCTTCAAGCGGCACATCGCCGGGCGCCGCGTCGTCGATCTGTCCGGCCCGCACGGCGCCGACTACTCCGCGGTCGGCACCGGGCACACCACCCCGATCACCGCGCCCGACGAGGGCGTGCAGGCCAGGCAGCGGGTGGTCGCGCCGCTGGTCGAGCTGCGGGTGCCGTTCCGGCTGTCGCGCGAGGAGCTCGACAACGTCGAACGCGGCGCGATGGACCCCGACCTGGATCCGGTGAAGGACGCGGCGAAGAAGATCGCGTTCGCCGAGGACCGGGCCATCTTCGAGGGCTATCCGGCCGCGAATATCACCGGCATCCGGGCGAGTACGACCAACCAGGCGATCGCGCTGCCCAGTGATCCGCGGCTGGTGCCGGAGTCGGTCACCCAGGCGCTCACCGCGCTGCGGCTGGCCGGCGTCGACGGACCGTACTCGGTGCTGCTGAGCGCGGAGCTGTTCACCGCGGTCAGCGAGACCTCCGATCACGGGCACCCGATCCGCACCCACATCGAGCGGCTCATCCCGGACGGCGAGATCATCTGGGCGCCCGCCATCGATGGCGCGTTCGTGCTGACCTGCCGCGGCGGCGATTTCGACCTGCGGATCGGCCAGGACCTGTCCATCGGCTACCTGTCCCACGATGCCGAGTCGGTGGAGCTGTATTTCCAGCAGAGCCTGACGTTCCTGGTGTACACGGCCGAGGCCGCGGTCGCGCTCGAAGCGTGATCAATCCGCATACCTGCTGATTTCCCATACCGATTCGGTGTTGGGGAAGTCAGCAGGTGTGCGGCTTTACGGCGAGCGGTAGCGTGTGCCGCAGCACGCCGGACGTAGGTAGGTGAGGCAATGGTGCGGGCAGGTGTGGTGCCGACTCGGCGCGCGATGCTGTACAGCTCCCTCGGGATCCTGGCGACCGTTGCGGTGTGCGCGGTGGTGGTCGGGCTGTTCGGCGTGAACCGGGTGTTCACCGGCCTGCTTGCCGGTGCCGTCGCCGGTATCGCGGTGGTGGCGGCGCTGTTCACCAGGGATGCCGTCGTACTCACCGAGCGAGCGATCTACCGGCGCACCCCGTGGACCGAATCCAGCATCGACTGGGACCGGGTGGTCGCAGGCCGCTTCACCCTCGACGAACGATCCCGCTGGTCGTTGGCGCTCGACCTGTCCGGCGGGGACGAACAGCACGGCGAATTGGTGCTGCTGTCCATTCCGCCGGTGCTGCGCCCGGTCTCCGGCGCCTACGACCTGCGCAAGCGCGAGCAGGTGAACGAGATCCGGGCGCTGTTGCGGCGCAAGCGGATTCCGATCACCGTGCTCCCCGAAATCGCGGGCGCGCTGCAGCGGCACTGGGAGATCGCGCCGCCGACGCGCTGATCAGGTACCCAATCGGCGCGTTTGGCGATACGTTGGAAAGCGTGTCGATGACGAAGGGCGCCAACGTTGCGGTGCCGATGTCCGCCGTCCGGATCGAACTGGGCTGGCAGAGCGGGCCCGGCGGGCCCGACGCCGACGCCTCGGCGCTGCTGCTGGTCGCCGGGAAGGTGCGCAGCGACAACGACTTCGTCTTCTACAACCAGCCCGTGCATCCGTCCGGCGCGGTCCGGCACGAGGGTAAGCGGCAGGGACCGACCGTGCTCGACGTGCTGTCGGCGAACCTGGCGCAGGTCGAACCGCAGATCGACACCATCGTGATCGCGGCCTCCGCGGACGGCGGCACCTTCGGCCAATTCCACGGCCTCTATGTGCGTTTGGTGGATCCGAGCAGCGGCGCCGAGGTGGCGCGGTTCGACAGTGCCGGCGCGACCACCGAGACGGCGTTCGTGCTCGGCGAGCTCTATCGCCGTCAGGGCGCGTGGAAGTTCCGCGCGGTCGGGCAGGGGTACGCCTCCGGATTGGCCGGTCTGGCCACCGATTACGGCATCTCGGTGGACGACGCTCCGGCACCTGCCGCGCCGCCGCATCAGTTCACCCCGCCACCACCGCCCGCCGCGCCGCCGCATCAGTTCACCGCGCCGCCGCCCCCGGCTCCGCCCGCACCGCAGTACGCGCCGCCGCAGGCGCAGTTCCCGCCGCCGCCCCAGTATCCGCCGACGTCCGGCTACCCGCCGCCCGCCGGATATCCGCCGCCCGGCGCTTACGGTGCACCGCCATCGAACATGGCTCCGCCACAACAGTTTTCACCGCCGCCCGGCGCTCCGGTCAACCTCAGCAAGATCTCGCTGACCAAAGAGTCGCCGTCGATCTCGCTGACCAAGCAGGGCGCCACCGGCGGTGTGATGCGGGTCAACCTGAACTGGACCGGCGCCTCCGCCGCCCCGCGCAAGTTCGGCAAACGCAAGAGCGCGGGCCTCGACCTGGACCTGTGCTGCTTCTGGGAGATGACCGACGGTACAAAGGGCGCGATCGGACCGCTCGACAGCTTCGGCTCGCTGCGCAAGGCCCCCTTCATCCAGCTCGATCAGGACGACCGGACCGGCGCCGTCGCCGCAGGCGAGAACCTCGACATCAACCTCGACCACACCGCGAAGTTCCGCAGGATCCTGGTGTTCGCCTCGCTGTACGCCGGCGCGGACGACTTCCGCGGCGTGCATGCCACCGCCACCCTCTACCCGGTCGGCTCGCCACCGATCGAGATGCTGGTCGACGGGTGCACCGACAATTCGCGCGAGATGGTGCTCGCGTTGATCGAGAACATCAACGGCGAGTTCGTAGTTCACCGCCAGGGCGTCTTCATCCGCCCTCCCGCGGGCCGTCCGATGTGGGGCAAGAAGGAAGTCGACCAGGCTTACGGCTGGGGCCTCAAGTGGGGACGCAGCGCAGGCAAGTAGGCTCAGGCCGTCTCGAGCTGATCGAGCAGCCGCTGTGCCTCGCCGCGCAGCGCCTCGAGATCACCGGGCCAGCCGAGCACGCGCAGCGCCGCCTCCGGGATGGTCCGCTCCGCGTCCGCGGGCGCCGCGCCCTCGTCCGAACGCATGCTGATCACCATCTCGACCAGCCGGAACGGCAGAGCCTCGGCACCTACGATGCCCGCACCACCCGCCTCGGCCAGCACCGCGGCCGCCAACGTCTCGTAGTGTCCGCGCAGGTCGTCACGCCGCAGCCGGAACGTCGCGAACCGTTCGGTGCGCAGTTCCGGAAGTAGATACAGCGCACCGAGATTCCAGCGCGCCGCGCACAGTTGCCGCACGTCGAAGTAGGCGAGTGCGTAAAGCCTGGTTGGCACCGGCGCCGACACCTTCCCCAGTCGCTCGGCGAGTTCCAGTGGGGCAGCTATGGTTTCGGCAAGCAGCGCATCGAGGATGTCATCCTTGGCGGCGAAGTGGTGATAGAGCGATGCCTGACGGATGCCGACCGCGTCGGCGACCACACGGGTGGAGGTGTTCGCGTAGCCATTGGTGGTGAACAGCTCCCCGGCGGCGTCGAGGATTTCGGCGCGCGGCGTCTGGCCGCGACGGCGTCGCTGCTCCACACGAGGACGGCCGGGGCCGAGGTTTGCCACGTGGCCCATTCTGGCAGGTCTCCGCTGGACCGATCCGCCACGGTCGTTCCTCCGGTAGCCGGTGGAGAGGTTTCTGTCATTCGATAGAAACCTCGGCAACGCAGAAGTTACCGGGGTTACCGCAAGCGATACACGCGGGTCACCGAAAGCGCGATCGCCACCGCAAAACTGTCATCTGATAGGTATTGGCCGCTTCGCCGAAGGACCCTCATGGCCACAACGTTCGCCCCCGCCCCTCCGCCCGACACCAGCCGCGACGGCGCCGACCTGGCCCGCTTCGGCTATGAGCCCGTGCTGCATCGCAAACTCGGCCGCTACGCCTCGTTCGCGGCGGGCTTCTCGTTCGTCTCCATCCTCACCACGATCTTCCAGTTCTTCGGCTTCGGCTATTCGTTCGGCGGCGCCGCCTTCTTCTGGACCTGGCCGATCGTGTTCGCCGGTCAGTTCCTGGTCGCGCTGAACTTCGCCGAACTGGCCGCGCGCTACCCGATTTCGGGCTGCATCTACCAGTGGTCGCGCCGCCTCGGCGGTGAGCTCGTCGGCTGGTTCGCGGGCTGGATGATGGTGATCGCGCAGATCGTCACCGCCGCCGCGGCCGCGATCGCACTGCAGGTGGTGCTGCCGTCGATCTGGAGCGGCTTCCAGCTGGTCGGCGACGACACCGCGCTCACCTCGTCCTCCGGCGCGACGAACGCGGTGCTGCTCGGCAGCGTCCTGCTGGTGGTCACCACGATCGTCAACGTGATCGGCATCGACCTGATGTCGCGGATCAACTCGATCGGCGTCACCGTCGAGATCGTCGGCGTGCTCGCGATCATCGCACTGTTCTTCACGCACACCGAGCGCGGGCCCGGCGTGGTGCTGCAGACCGATCAGGCCGTGCCCGGCTCGTATTGGGCCGCGTTCCTGGTGTCCGGGTTGATGGCCGCCTACGTGATGGTCGGGTTCGATTCCGCCGGTGAGCTTTCCGAGGAGACCAAGAATCCGCGCCGGGTGGCGCCGCGCACCATCCTGACCGCGCTAGCGGTGTCCGCGCTAGGCGGCGGGCTGCTGCTGATCAGCGCGCTGATGGCCGCGCCGATCCTGTCCGACGGTTCGCTCGCCACCGGCGGCCTGGCCTACGTGCTCACCTCGAAGCTGAACAGCCCGGCGGGCACGGTGCTGCTCTGCTGCGTCGCGGTGGCGATCACGGTGTGCACCTTGGCGATTCAGACGGCGGGCTCGCGGCTGATGTTCTCGATGGCCCGGGACGGGAAGTTGCCGTTCGCCCGGCGGCTCGCCGCGGTGCACCCGCGCTTCGGCACCCCGGTGCTGCCGTCGGTCATCATCGGCGTGCTCGGCATCGGCCTGCTGGTGCTGAACCTCGGGAATGCCGCGATCTTCGCGACGTTGGCCAGCGTCTGCATCGTGACGCTGTATCTGGCGTATCTGCTGGTCACCGTGCCACTGCTGGTGCGGCGGATCAAGGGGATGCCCGCGGACGAAGCGGACGAAGCAGGACTGTTCAGCCTGGGCCGCTTGGGGATTCCGGTGAACGTGCTCGCCGTGCTGTGGGGCGTCGCGATGGCGGTGAACCTGGCCTGGCCGCGGGCCGAGGTCTACACCCCGAACGGCGGCGGCTGGTGGATGCTCTGGGCCGCACCGCTGTTCGTGCTGCTGGTGGTCGCCGTCGGTGTGGTCGTGCACCAGTTCGTCCTGCGCTCGCCGGGCAGCACCGAAAACCAAGAACCTGCAACACAATCCGCATGACAGGTGGCGCGGTGGTGCAGGCCACCACCGCGCCCACATTGGCACCCAGCGAAGGGGGTAACGAATGACCAGCAGCACCGCATCCACCGAAAGCGCGAGGGCGCACGCGCGATCCCAGGCCGCCGCGGCGACAATCGAGGGACCCGAACTGCCCGCAGGCATCGAGCGGGCGAGAATCAGCTTCGCCCAGCGTATTCCGCCGGGCGGTTACGTGAATGTGGTGCTGGGGCGCGGAACTCGGATCCGTTTGACCGACCCGGCAGGCGCCGCCTGCGCGCATCTGCTGCTGGTGCGCCCCGATGCGCCGTGGGAGCGCCTGAATGTCGCTGACACCGTGAAGGTTCCGTGGCAGGCCTATCTCGGCGACGGTCATCCGCTGCTGTCGGACCAGGGGCGCATTCTGGCGACTGTGCTCGCGGATACCTCGGGTAGTCACGACACCTTGTGCGGTCCGACCGCCGAGGCACGGCAACTGCTGCGGTTGGCCGGTGCCAAGCATGGTCTGGAGCCGCGCGATATCGGACCGACGGTGTCGTTCTTCCGAGGGGTGCGAGTGGAATCCGATGGCGCACTGACCGCTACCGGCAGTGCCGCCTCCGGTTCCTCGGTCGATCTGCTGGTGCACCTCCCGGTTGTCCTGCTCGTCGCCAATGCCGCGCACCCCCTCGACGACCGCGCCGCCACGAATCTCGATGTCGTCGCCTGGGCCGCGCCGGAGGATCTCGCCGTCATCCACAACAACGACCCGGAATATCAACGGGCCGTTGACAACACCGAACGCGCCTGGACGGCCGCGCTGACCCTGGAGGTAAGGCCGTGAGCACCATCGTTCTCGACGAGACCGTCCCTGCTCGCGCCCCGTGGTCCGCGGTGGTCAAGGCGGGCGAGCAGCTGGAGATCATCGACCTGCACGGCAATCAGGCGGTGGACTGCCTGTTGTATTCGGCGGCGGACCACACCGATCGCTACAGCGCGCAGGCCACGGTCGCCGCGCAGCGCAATATCTTCCTGACCACCGGCAGCGTACTGCTGACGGACGCGGGCACCGCTTTGATGACCGTCGTCGCCGACGAGGTCGGCAATCACGACACCATCGCGGGCGCCTGCTCGCAGGAGTCGAACACGCTCCGCTACGGCCAGCACACCCGGCACCAGCACGCCTGCGTGGAGAACTTCCTCACCGCGGCGCTGCAATGGGGCCTCGGTAAGCGGGACCTGGTGTCGAACATCAACTGGTTCATGAACGTTCCGGTGGAGGCCGACGGGACGCTCGGGATCGTCGACGGATTGTCCGCGCCGGGAAAGAAAGTCACCCTGCGCGCCGAGATCGACACCCTGGTACTGGTCTCCAACTGCCCGCAGATCAACAACCCCTGCAACGGTTTCGACCCCACGCCGGTGCGGATGGTGGTGTCGAAGTGACCATCACCGACCTATTCGCTGCTGCCGTGCCCTCGATCGATCCCGCACCCGTGTGCCCATCCGTCGAAGTCGTCCGGCCCGGAATGCTGACGACAGTGCAGGATTGGCCGGGGCGGACCGGATACTGGCACGTCGGCGTCCCGCCGTCCGGTCCGATGGACGATCTGTCGTTCCGGCTCGGCAACCGGGTGCTCGGCAATGCCGAAGGCGCGGCCGGGCTGGAGTGCACGCTCGGCGGTCCCGCACTGAGGTTTTCGGTGCCTACTTGGGTGTGCGTCACCGGTGCGCCGACGGACGTCACGGTGAACGGCGTTCGCGTGGAGCAGTGGCGGACCATCCAGATACCCGCGGGCGGCGTCCTCGATGTCGGTGCGGTGCGCGGTCCGGGCATGCGCTGCTATGTGCTGCTCGCGGGCGGCGTCCAACTACCCGAATACCTGGGCAGCACAGCGACCTTCACCCTCGGCCGATTCGGTGGCAGCGCGGGCAACGCCCTGCGGGTCGGCGAAGCATTGCCACTCGGGCCTTCCCGCGACCCGATCGCGAGCGGTGTCCCGATGGATGACCAGCCGGTACTGGCCGAGCGCTGGGAACTGGCGGTGACCGAGGGCCCGCACGGTGCACCGGAGTTCTTCACCCGCGCCGACTTCGACACCATCATCGGCACGGACTACGCGGTGCACTTCAACTCCGATCGCACCGGCGTCCGGCTGATCGGACCGAAACCCGACTGGGCGCGGACCGACGGCGGCGAGGCCGGTCTACATCCGTCCAACATCCACGACACTCCGTATTCGGTTGGCGCACTGGACTTCACAGGTGACACCCCGATCCTGCTCGGCCCCGACGGACCGAGCCTCGGCGGCTTCGTCTGCCCGGTCACCGTGGTCGCCGCCGACCGTTGGAAGCTCGGACAGTTATCCCCAGGCGACGCAGTGCGTTTCGTGCCGATCCGCAGTGATCGCGCCGCCTCGATTCGCGACGTCGGCACCGGGCGCAGAGCCTCCTGGCCGACCGTGCTGTCCTCCGGCGGCGACGGTGACGACGGCGTGCTGCGGCGCACCGAGGTCGACGACGAGACCGGCGTGACCTATCGTCGCGCGGGCGACGACGCCGTGCTCGTCGAATACGGCACCATGACACTGGATCTCGCGCTGCGCGCCCGCGTGCACGCCCTGCATCAGCACCTGCTTGCGGCAGGCGTACGCGGCGTGACCGAGCTGACCCCCGGGATCCGCTCGCTGCAGATCCGCGTCGACCCGTACGTCCTGTCCGTGTCAGCCCTGCTCGACCTACTCGCCGAAGCCGAACAGCATCTGCCCGCCGCCGGCCAGCTCGTCGTCCCGAGCCGCACGGTGCACCTCCCGCTGTCCTGGGACGACCCGGCCACCCGCGAGGCCATCACCCGATACATGCACGGTGTCCGCGCCGACGCCCCGTGGTGCCCGTGGAACATCGAGTTCATCCGCCGGATGAACGGATTGGCCTCGGTAGCAGACGTTTACGACACTGTCTTCGGTGCCGAATACCTCGTCCTCGGCCTGGGTGACGTGTACCTCGGCGCCCCGGTCGCCACCCCGACGGACCCGCGCCACCGCTTGGTCACCACCAAGTACAACCCCGCCCGAACCTGGACCCCGCAGAACGCGGTCGGCATCGGCGGCGCCTACCTGTGCATCTACGGCATGGAGGGGCCCGGCGGCTATCAGTTCGTCGGGCGCACCACCCAGGTGTGGAATCACCACGCGGGTCCGCTCGCCGGTCGCCCCGGTGCGGATCGGCACCCCTCTGGCGACGAAACACCGTGGCTGTTGCGCTATTTCGATCGAATCCGCTGGTATCCGGTCGAGGCCGGCGAACTGCTCGATCTGCGCGCCGATTTCGCCGCGGGCAACGTCGAGGTGCGGGCCGAGGACGGGGAATTCCGGCTCGCCGACTATCGCGAATTCCTCACCGAGAACGACGCATCCATCACCGAATTCCGGGCCACGCAGGCAGAAGCCTTTGCCGCCGAGCGCAACTCGTGGCGGCTCGCCGGTGAACTCTCCGCGGGGTAGCGGTCAGGTCATCATCGTCGGGACGACGGGTGCGCTCCAGCCGCACGGCACCCCGCACGTGGCGACGACCAGCTGCTCGACCTCGTCGTCGTCGAACTGCGCGGTGATCGTCGCCGCCTGTGCGGGATAGCCGCACAGGGGGCACTTGCCGAAGTAGTTCAGTACCGGTTCGACCCGCGACGAGACCATCGTGCGGTTCCTACGGCTCGGCAACCCCAAGGTATCCATGACATTCCTCCCGACCTGATGGTGCGCCACCGGCCGGGCTACGGCAAGCCCCTGAATTCACCAGCCGAACAGCTCCGCCATATCGATCGCCTCGTCGTCCCACGCGCGTTCGATCGCCGCGCGCTCGGCCTCCGGCAGTTCGGGCGACCACCCACAGCGGCGCCAGAATTCTTCCCGGTGTTCCTGGGTGAACGGTTTGGGTTTATCCATGGGCTGCACCTCGCCGACGGGTCCTGCTCCCATGATGGGCCCGCTCCGGCGGCGACATGCCGGAACAGGCCCACGGGCTTCGGTTTTCAGCGCAGGTCGCGGAAGAACTCGCGGATATCGTCGGTCAGCAGCACCGGTACCTCCAGTGCGGCGAAGTGACCACCCTGGTCGGCCTCGGTCCACCGGGTGATGGTGTTCTCGGGTTCCGAGTAGCGCCGGATGCCGACGTCGTGCGCGAGAATCAGTCCCGCGGTGGGCACTCCGGAGTTCGTCTTCGGCGCACCCCACGCATCGGAGTGCGCGTAGCCGACATACGCCGCCGAACCAGCGGTTCCGGTGAGCCAGTACAGCATCGCGTTGGTCAGCAGCCGATCCCGGTCGATGATCTTGTCCGGGTCCACATTTCGCGGATACGTCCACTCGCGGAACTTGTCCATGATCCAGGCGAGCTGTCCCACCGGGGAATCCACCAGCCCGTAGGCCAGCGTCTGCGGGCGGGTGGACTGAATCGCTATGTAGCCGAACTCTTCCCGCATGAACGCCTCGATCCGGCGCACCCGATCGCGCTCGACCTCGTTCAGGCTCGCCAGCTCCGCCTCGGACAGCGGCAACTGCGGCATGGGGCCGGGTCCGCCGTTGACGTGCACGCCCACCACGCTTTCCGGCACGATCCGGCCGACCTCCGGGCTCACCCCGGCACCGATGTCACCGCCCTGCACGCCGTAGCGCTCGTACCCGAGCCTGCGCATGAGTTCGACCCAGGCCTGCGCGGTCCGCTCGATCCGCCAGCCCGACTCCGTGACCGGACCGGAGAAGCCGAAGCCCGGCAGCGACGGAATCACCAGATGGAACGCATCTTTCGGATGCCCGCCGTGCGCGGCGGGGTCGGTCAGCGGCCCGATCACGTCGAGGAATTCGACTATCGAGCCGGGCCATCCGTGGGTCAGCAGCAGCGGCAGCGCCTCCGCATGCGGCGAACGGATGTGCAGGAAATGGATGTTCTGCTCGTCGATCTCGATCGTGTACTGGGGATACGAGTTCAGTTCTGCCTCAGCGACCCGCCAGTCGTATTCGGTGCGCCAGTAGTCGACCAGCTCGCGCAGCCAGGTGGTCGGCACGCCGGTGTCCCAGCCGTCGCCGGGCAGCGGCGCGGGCCAGCGCGCGCTGTCGAGCCGAGTGCGCAGGTCATCGAGCTGCTGCTGCGGGATGTCGATGCGGAATTCGCGGATCTCGTTGGTCATGAAATAGACGATATGACCGGCCTAGGACAGCTTCCGCCCTAGCTTTCCAGCAGACTGAAACCCATGTTGGAAACCTCCGCGAGACTGCTGCGGCTGCTGTCGCTGCTGCAGACTCCCCGCGACTGGACCGGCGCCGACCTGGCCGAACGCCTGGAGGTCGATATCCGCACGGTGCGCCGCGACATCGACAAGCTGCGCAACCTGGGTTACCCAGTGGATGCCACGCCGGGCGTCGCAGGCTATCGGCTCGGCGCGGGCGCGAAGCTGCCGCCGCTGCTGCTGGACGACGACGAGGCGGTGGCGGTCGCGATCGGCTTGCGCACCGCGGCGGGCGGCACCATCACCGGAATCGAGGACAGCTCGCTGCGCGCGCTCACCAAGCTCGAACAGGTGCTGCCGTCCCGGCTGCGCCACCGCGTCAACCTGCTGCAGTCGGTCACCGTCACGGTGCGGGCCGGCGGCGCGACCGTCGACCCGGACACGCTCACCGCGATCGCGGGCGCCATCCGCGACAGTCACCGTCTCCGCTTCGACTACCGAAGCCATGACGGCACAACATCTTTGCGCACCACCGAGCCACATCGCTTGGCGCACATCGGCCGCCGCTGGTACCTCATCGGCTGGGATGTCGACCGCGCCGACTGGCGCACCTACCGCTGTGACCGCCTGCGACCCCGCATCCCGACCGGTCCCCGCTTCGCCCCGCGCGAGGCACCCGACGTCGACCTGTCCGGCTATCTCTCCCGCGGCGTGGCGAGTTCGCCGTACCGCTATTCCGCCCGCGTCACCCTCGGCGTGCCTGCCGAGATCGCCGCCGATCGCATCGCACCCACCATCGGCGCCCTCGAACGCGTCGACGCCGAAACCTGCGTGCTGCGAACAGGATCGGACTCACTCGACGAATTGGCCGTCTATCTGGCCACTTTCGGCTTTCCGTTCCGCGTGCACGAACCGCCGGAACTCATCACGCAGATTCGCGAGCTGACAGCTCGGCTCGCCCAGTCGGTCGATTAGGAAACAGGCACTGCGGCAACGGCTTCGACCTCGACCAGCGCGCCGGGTACCGCGAGTCCAGCGACCAGCGCGACGGTGATCGCCGGCGGATTCGGGCGACCCGCCCACACCTCCATGAACGCGGCGAAACCTTCCTGAACCGACTGACCATCGACGATCAGGATCGTCCACTTCACCACGTGTTCGATCGACGCACCCGCCGCCGCCAAGCAAGTCTGCAGGTTGGCCAGCGACTGCCGCGTCTGTGCCGCGACATCGGGTCCCACCATGCGACCGGAGCCGTCCACCCCGTTCTGCCCGCCCACGTAGATGGTGTCCGCCGCCGCGGCCACCCGCACGACCTGGGTGAACGCCGGGTTGTTCGGCAGCGTTTCGGGATTGATGTACGTCGCGATCGTCATGTTCGTACTGTAAGCAACAGTCGGCCATCCCTCGACAGGAAAGCCGCAGCTCAGACGACGATGACGGTCTTGCCCTGGGCGTGTCCGTCCAGAACGTGCTGCACTGCCTCGGCCGCTCGGGCCAATGGGTAGCGCTTTTCGATCAGCGGCCGAAGTTTGCCCGAAGTGGTCAGTCCGGCAAGGAACTCCAGATCTGTGCGGCGCGGACGCATGAGCAGAATGCCGATCTTCTGGCCGACGAACAGGTTGGCCAGCACCATCTTTCCCATCCAGGTGATCGGGCCCGCCCAGTTGCCGCCGGGCGCACCGGCCGACGAGACGAAGATGCCCTTCGGGGTGAGTACGCGCAGGCAGTCGCGCAGCGATCGGTTGCCGATCAGGTCGAGCAGGACGTCATAGTGGTGTCCGGTCGCGGTGAAATCGTCAGTGGCATAGTCGATTACCTGATCAGCACCCAGCGATCGGATGACCTCGAGGTGGCGGGTACTGCACACGGCGGTAACCTCGGCACCGAGCGCCTTGGCCAGTTGGATCGCGGCGGTGCCGACGCCACCTGACGCACCGTTGATCAACACGGTCTGCCCGGCCTGCAGCTGACCGACGTCGCGCAGCCCCTGCAGCGCGGTCATACCCGAATCAGGAAGGGCCGCAGCCTCTTCGACGGCAAGACCGGTCGGTACGAGGGCGAGTCGCTGCTCCGAGACACAGGCGTACTCCGCGAAGGCGCCCGCGTTCACCGAGCCGAATACCGTGTCGCCGGGCTGGAATTCGGTCACCTCGCCACCGACCGCCACCACATCCCCGGCCAGGTCGTGCCCGATGATCGGATCCTTGGGTCGCCGCAGGCCGAAGCCGAGCCGCAGCAAATAGGGCGTGCCGGTGAGCAGATGTGCGTCGCCCTGACAGACCGACGCGGCGCGCACCCGGACCAGAACCTCGTCGGGGCGCGGATTGGGCCGGGCGACCACCTCGGTCCAGAGCACCGAACCGTCACCGTACCGCGGCGCGACCACCGCCGTCATCGTGCTGATATCGACCGTCGATTGCGGGCTCTTGGCCTCGGACATGGGATTTCCTCGCCTGAAACGTGTACTTACAGCGTAAGTCGCTCACCACGGACGGTACGCTTACACCGTAAGTCAGTCAAGAGAGGGGCCGATGCCCAAAACGTCCGCCGACGGTGCCGCACGCGCGCCGCTCAACCGGGAAAAGGTGCTGCACACCGCCGTTCGATTCGCCGACGAGCACGGCCTGGCGGCCTTGTCCATGCGCCGACTGGCACAGACGCTCGGCGTCGAGGCGATGTCGCTGTACAACCACGTGACCAACAAGGACGACCTGCTCGACGGCATCGCCGATCTGGTGGTCGCCGAGATGGGCGTGCCCGAGATCGGCGGCGACTGGAAGGCGGCCATGCGCGCGCGGGCGACCGCCGCGCACAAGGCGCTACTGCGCCACCCGTGGGCCAACGGACTGATCGGCACCAGACTCAATGTCGGCCCGGCCATGCTGCGCTACATCGACGCCACCCTCGGCTGCCTGCGCGCCGCGGGCTTCTCCTATCAGCTGGCCGATCGGGCCTGGAACGCGATGGACAGCCACATATACGGATTCACCTTGCAGCAGGTCAATTTTCCGCTGCAGCCGGACGAATACGCCTCCGCCGCACAGCAATTCCTGCCGCTCATCCCGGCGGATCGGTTTCCGTACATGAACGCGCTGTCACAATTGGTGATCGACGGAAAGCATACGGGCATCGCCGATTTCACCTTCGGGCTGAACCTGATCCTGGACGGGCTCGAACGACTCCTCGACGGATCCGCCTGACGTTCACACCTTCGCCGATCGGTCGATGCCGACCGTCGCATCCGGCATGGTCACATCTCGAACGATGCGCAACGCCGCGATCAGGCCGTCGAGCTGCGCGGGTGTCAGCAGCCCGGTGAACCAGCGTTCCACCGCGGCCAAATAGTCCGGCAGCACCTGCGTGAGCCGTTCCGCACCGCGGTCGGTCAGCACCGCATACGCACTGCGCCGGTCACCCGGGTCCAGTTCACGCTCGACCAGTTCCGCCCGGGCCAGCCGATCGACCAGCCGGGTGACGCCGCTGGTGGACAGCGTGGTCTGCGCGGCGAGATCGGTCATCCGCAGCCGGCGATTCGGCGAACGGCTCAGGCGCATCAGCGCATTCAGATCCAGGCCGGACAGGCCGTGTGACTTCCAGACCGGTTCCAGCTTGGTGACCACCCCTTCGAACGCCTCGAACAGCAGACCCATGGTGGTCAGCCGGGGGTCTTCGAATAGTTCGGTCGCATCCATGCCACCAACCTACCCGAAGTAGTTGCTCGGCGGATAGTTGACACGAGGAATACTCCATTGTAGAAATATGCCAACGCAATATTCCGCATGACAACTACTGGAGCTTTCGATGTCTGACACCACCGCCTGGGTCGCCGGTTTCCGTTCCGCGGTCATCAGCCCGTACGAGCAGGTCAAGCTCACCGAATCGCGGGCGTTCGCCGACGAGACCGTGCGTCAGGTGCTGCACCTGGCCGGTGGCGGCGAGCAGTTCCGGATCCGGCTGACCAACCTCTTCGGGCAGACCCCGCTGGTCATCGCCGCCGCGCGCGTCGCGCTGCGCAAGACCGGCAGCGAGATCATCACGGAGACCGACACCGTGCTGCGGTTCGACGGCGCGGACCAGATCACCATCCCGGCCGGCGAGGAGGTAGTCAGCGACCCGATCGAGCTTGCAGTCACCGCGGGCACCGATCTCATGCTGAGCCTCTACCTGCCCGAGCCGACCGGACTCGCCACTCTCTCCCACCAGCCGAGCGAAACCGCTTACGTCGCAACCGGAAACGTCACCGCAGAGCCGAATCGCGCAGAACCCGAAGAGGTTCCCGCGCGCTTCTACGTCACCGGCGTCGATGTGCTTGCCCCCGTTGGCACCCCGATCGCCGTCGCATTCGGCGACTCATGGTTCGAAGGCGTCGGCTCCACCATGAGCGCGAACCTCCGCTCGGTGGACGCCCTCAACGACCGCCTCGACCACGGCTGGGCCGTCAACCAGGGCATCGGCGGAAATCGCCTGCTGACCAACGAAATCGGCGTACCCGGGCTCGATCGGTTCGACCGAGACGTCCTCAGCGTCCCCGGCGCGAGCACCGTCCTGATCAATTTCGGCATCAACGACCTCATCCTCGGCGGCATGTCCGGCGAACCCCACGCCACCACCGACGAACTGATCACCGGCTTCACCGAGATCGCCCGCCGCGCCCACGAAGCTGGCCTCACCATCCACGCCGCCACCATCGGCCCCTACGCAGGCTGCATCTACCCCGGCCTGCCACTCGAGGAAACCCAGCAGACCCGCCGCGAAGTAAACGAATGGCTCCGCACCACCACCGTTTTCGACTCGATCTTCGACGTCGCCCACGCCGTCGAAGACCCCACCCGCCCCGGCTTCATCGCCCCCCACTACGACTGCGGCGACGGCATGCACCTCAACGACGCGGGCTACCGCACCATGGCCGAAACCATCGACCTCACCGCCCTGTTCAACTGAACTCCACCCGAGAGCCGTTGTGCCACACCGCACAACGGCTCTTTCCATCGGCTCCCGCTTCTCTGTTAGGGCAGCAGCTTTCCGGGATCGATGGTGATTTCGAATGGACTACGCAGGGTGACGGCGTCTCCGGCCGCCACCCTGTGCGTCAGCTCGTAGGTCTGGTCATCGCCGAGTTCGTGGGCGAAGAGGACCGGCAAGGACTCGCCGGACAGCTGGCCTCCGAACGGATTGATCTCGAATCGCCAGTAGTTCGGGATTCCGACTTCGCCGTAGAGGACCGGCTTAGTCATTCGGTCCTGCAAGGTTGTCGATCTGGAGACCACCTCGACAGCAAGCTTCACCTGCTCGGCCGGGATCCCGCGCTCATCCAGATCAAACGGGATAGTCACCACCATCAGATCCGGGATCGGCTCGTCATCGCCGATCAACACACCGAGTCCCTCGACAACCAGGTGGCCAGACGGCACGACCGCGTCGAGGGCACGTTCCAGACCCTTGATCAGCAACTGGTGCCGAATGTTTGGCGCTGCGGTCACTACCAGCAGACCGTTCAACACTTCGTATCGCAGTCCGTTTTCGGGCAAGTGGTCGAGGGCCGTCGCTGTCCAACGGTCACCGTGCGGGATCGGCATAACCATTGGGACGACCTCCTCTATGAAGGGTGCGAACCAGAGTCCGCCGATCCGGTACAAATCTAGTTCACCGAGCCGCGACGAATCCGCCGATTCAGAGCCCTTGGTGGGCTCTGCACCGGCGGATTGTCGGGTCCGTTCTACTCCGCGATCACGATCTTGACCTCGGGGTCGGCCGCGTCGGTTGCGTCACTTGGGGTGACGAACCAGTGGGTTACTTCGCCGTCGGCGAGGTCGTTGGTTACTTCGCCGGTGGGGAGGACCGAGAGGGCGCCTGCGGTGGCGGAGGCCAGGAACTCGAGCATTGCCGCGCGGCCGGAGGGGGTTGTCGTGTACGTGGTCGACTCGTAGTCGATGCCGTACTCCTCGCGGACGTGTTCGGCTCGGGCCAGGGCCTCGGTTTGGGTGATGGCGAGGACGCCGTCGGCGGTCGGGACGACGAAGGCCGGGTCGTCTTCGCCTAGCGGGCGGACCCGGTCCGCGTACGACACCGGGTGCGACGGGGCCGCGACCAGGTCGGCCTGCATCCGTGGCTCGGAGGGGACCAACCATTGAATCGCGCTGTCCGGCACCGCATTCGGTGTGATACCGAAGGTGGCTCCGGCACCGGCCATGTCGTCGACGGAGAGATCACCGGCGAACAGCAGTGCCGCGCCGGCCTTCTGGACCGCCCAGGCCGCGACGACCGCGTCCAGGGAGCGCGGCAGTGCCAGTGCGACGATGTCGCCCGGCCCGGCACCTCGATCGATGAGCACCCGCGCCAACTGCGAGGAGCGTCGATCCAGGACGTGGTAAGCGATTTCGTCGCCGTCGGCGAGCAGCGCGGGCGCCTCCGGATCTTCCTCGACCACCTCGGCGAGCACCTTGGCGACCGTGTGCGCGCCGACCCGGCCTGCCGGTTCGGGCGTGGAAGTGGTTGCCGTGATACCGGATTCGACGAGCAGGCGGGCGCGTTCGCCGGCATCGAGGATGTCGATGTCGCCGACGAGTCCGTCCGGATCGCCGAGCAGCGCCTCGAGCACACGGACCAGTCGCGCGGACATGATCTCCACCTCGTCGGCGGAGAACCGGCTACCCAGGTACTTGAGCGTGAGCTCGATCGTGGCCTCGGCGGTCACCAGCAGCGTCAGCGGATAGTGCGTGGCGTCGTTGACGCCGACACCGGTCACCGACATGCCGTCGATGGAGCTGGCGGCCGAAATGGCCTCCTTGTCCATCGGATACGACTCGAACACCAGCAGCGTGTCGAACAGCGATCCGGTGCCCGCCACCCGCTGGATGTCGGTGAGCCCCACATAGTGGTGCTCGAGCAGATCGGCCTGATCGTGCTGCAACCGCTCCAGCAGCTTGCCGATCGTCTGCCGGTCATCGATCCGCAGCCGCACCGGCAGCGTGTTGATGAACAGGCCGACCATCGACTCGACGCCGGGCAGTTCGGCGGGCCGCCCGGAGACGGTGGCGCCGAACACCACATCGCCACGGCCGGTGAGCCGTCCGAGCAGGATGCCCCAGGCCGCCTGCACCAGGGTGTTCACCGTGACGCCCAATTCGGCGGCGTGCTTGGTGAGTTGGCGGGTGCGGTCGGTGTCGAGCTCGGTGACCAGCTTGCCGATCTCGTACTGCTCGGCCGAACGCGGTTGCGGCGCAAGCTGAGTCGGCTCGCTGACGCCGTCGAGCGCGGTCGCCCAGGCCCGCAGCGAGGCCTCGCGGTCGCGCCCGGCCAGCCAGCCGAGGAAGTTACGGTACGAGGCCACCCGGGGCAGCGCCGTCTGATCGCCGCGAACCGCGTACAGCACCAGCAGATCCCGCATCAGCAGCGGCATCGACCAGCCATCCAACAGGATGTGATGGGTGGTGATCGCCAGGTGCCACTGGCTCTCGTCGGTGCGGAACAGGGTGAACCGCAGCAGCGGCGGCACCGCCATGTCGAAGTGCGTCGCCTGATCGGCCGCGACCTGCCTGCGCAGTTCTGCGGTCCGCTCGTCGGCGGGCAACCCGGTGAGATCCACCTCGCGCCACGGCGCCTCGATCCGATCGAGCACGACCTGCACGGCCTGCCCGTCGGAGTCGGTGACGAACGCGGTGCGCAGGTTCGGGTAGCGGTCGATGATGCCCTGCGCGGCCGCGTGCAGCCGCTCGACGTCCAGCGTGCCGCCGAGGTCGACCACGGCCTGCATGGTGTACACGTCGACGGTGGCCTGGGTCATCATCGCGTGGAACAGCAGACCGGACTGCAGCGGCGAGAGCGGCCACACCTCGGCCAGCGCCGGGTAGTCGCGTTCCCACAGCTCGATATCGGTCTGTTCGACCCGCACCAGCGACATGTCGGACGGCGTGAAGCCACCGGCGTCCGGCCTGCGGGCATGCGTGGCCAGCGCGGTGAGCGCGGCGACCCAGTGGTCGGCGAACTCCTGCACCTGCTCGCGCGTCAACAGCCCCGTCGGGAACGCGAACGCCGCGCCCAACTCCGGACCGTCCGCACCGTCGGTGACGATCGCATTGATGTCGATCGTCGCGTTGGCGGGCATGTCCAGGTCCATGTCGCCGTCGAGCTGACCGAGGTCGCCCACCGGCACCCAGCCGATTTCGGCGAGCTGCTCGGGGATTTCCCCGGCCGACATGCGACCCAGGTAGTTGAAGCTGATCTGCCCCGAGGCACCGAGTCGCTGCCCGGTCGCCGAGTTCAGGTGCCGCAGCAGTCCGTAACCGAGGCCCTTGTCGGGCACCGCGAGCAGCTGCTCCTTGATCGACTTCACGATCTCGCCGAGCGCGGCACCACCGGCGAACGCGTCGGTGAGGTCGGCGCCGCCCAGATCGAGCCGGACCGGGTAGGCCGTGGTGAACCAGCCGACGGTGCGCGAAAGGTCCGCGCCCGGAACGACTTCCTCTTCTCGGCCGTGTCCCTCGAGCTTGACGAGCGCGGCCGCGCCGTCGCCACGCCAGCGGGCAACCGCCATCGCCAGCGCCGACAGCAGACCATCGTTCACACCACCGCGGTACAGGCCGGGGATCGCGGTGAGCACCGCGTCGGTGACCTCGGCGGGCAACGTGACCTCGACCCGCTCGACCGTGGCGAACGTATCGACCGCCGGGTCGAACGGCCGCGCACCGAGCAGCGGATCCGGTGTCGTCGAAACCTGCTGCCAGAACGGCAGTTCCGCGACCCGCTCGGCCGAGGAGGCCGCCTCGACCAGGCTGTGCGCCCAGCGCCGCATCGACGTGCCGTTGGCGGGCAACGCGACCTGCTGACCGGCGGCCAGCTGCGACCACGCGACCGCGAAGTCCGGAATCAGGATGCGCCAGGACACACCGTCGACCACGAAGTGATGCGCGACGATGAGCAGCACATCGCGCCGCTCGCCCTCGAACGCGAACCAGATGAACTGCGCCATCACCGCATTCGCCGGATCCAGGCGGCCGAGCGCGGCGTCGAACGCCTCGCTGCCGACCCGCTTCAGCTCCGCGTCATCGACGTCGGCGGCGAGCTCGACCCGATGCACCATGGCATCCACGTCGACCGCACCGGTCGCCAGCGCCTCGAACGCCCACCGATCCTCGTTGCGGCGCAACCGAGTACGCAGCACATCGTGGTGGTCGAACACCGCGGCGATAGTTCCGACGAGCGTCGCCCGATCGATACCGTCCGGCAGCCGCAGCGCCATCGTCTGCGAGAAGCGGTCGTAGGCCGAGCCACTCGCGAGGATCTGCGTCATGATCGGCGTCAGCGGAATCTCGCCGACCCCGCCACCGGGCAGCTCCTCCAGCTTCACCTGTTCCGAACCCGCACCGAGCGTGGCGATTTCGGCCAGCGAGGCCACGCTGCGCCGCTCGAACACCTCGCGCGGGGAGAACACCACGCCGCGCGCCTTGGCCCGCGACACCAGCTGGATGGACAGGATGCTGTCGCCGCCGAGCGCGAAGAACGAGTCGTCCAAACCGATCTGCTCGACCCCGAGCACCTCGGCGAATACCTCGGCGATGATCGCCTCGACCTCGCTGGCGGGTGCCCGGAACTCGCGCGGCGCGAGCACCGGCTCGGGCAGCGCCTTGCGGTCCAGCTTGCCGACCGGGGTCAGCGGGATCTCGTCGAGCACCACGATCGCCGACGGCACCATGTGCGGCGGCAGGCTGCGCGAGGCGTGCTCGCTGAGCCGGACCGGGTCGATCTCGTGGCCGGGCACCGCGAGCACATACGACACGAGAATCGTGGCGCCCGCCGCGGTCTCCTTGCCGAGCGTGATCGCGAACTCGACATCGGGATGGGCCGCGAGCACGGTGTCGATCTCGCCGAGCTCGATGCGGAAGCCGCGGATCTTCACCTGGAAGTCCGAGCGCCCCACGTAGTCCAGCTCCCAGCGCACCTCGGGCACGGCGGCATTACCCGCCCGCTCGCCCGGTTCGGCGAACCAGCGCACCACGTCACCGGTGCGGTACATCCGCGCGCCCTCGTTGCTCCACGGGTTGGCGACGAATCGCTCCGAGGTGAGGTCGGGGCGGTTGTGATAGCCACGCGCCACCGCGCCACCGGCGAGGTAGAGCTCGCCCGCGACACCCGGCGGCACCGGGTTGAGGCGGTTGTCGAGCACCAGCGCCGACATGCCGCGCACCGGCAGACCGATGGTGACGTGCCGTCCCGGCGTCAGGCTCGCGTAGGACGAGATGATCGTCGTCTCGGTCGGACCGTAGGCGTTGAAGTACTTGCGGCCCGGGTACCACTTGGCCAGCAGCTCCGGCGTGGTGACATCGCCACCGACCGAAGCGACTTCGAGGGCCTCCATGCCCGCCGGGTCGACCGTGCCGAGCACCGCGGGGGTGATGATCGTGTGCGTGACCCGCTCGGTGCGCAGCAGCTCGGCCAGGTCCGGGCCACCGATGATGGTGGACGGCACGATCACCAGCGTCGCGCCGGTGTAAGCGGCACACAGCCATTCGAGCACCGACGGGTCGAAGCTCGGCGAGCAGATGTGCAGGAACCGGTGATGCGCCTCGAGCTGGTACAGGTCGGTGGCGACACCGACCAGGCCACCCATGCCCGCGTGCGTCACGGTGACGCCCTTGGGCATACCCGTCGAACCCGATGTGTAGATGACATACACCGGATGCCGCATCGCCAGCGACGAGATCCGATCGGCGTCGGTCACCGAGTCCGGCGACTTGGCCTCGATCAGCGCGTCCAGCGCCGGATCGTCGAGCCGGAGCCATTCGACATCGCGCGGCAGGCGATCCACATGCTCGCTCGCGGTGATACCGATGACCGCGCCGGAGTCGTTGATCATGTGCCGCATGCGGTCTTCGGGGTAGGTCGGGTCGACCGGCACATGCGCGCCACCGGCCTTCGCCACCGCCCAGAACGCCGCGACCATCTCGTAGGAACGCGGGAAGGACAGCGCCACAATGCGTTCCGGACCGACCCCGCGTTCGATCAGCACCCGCGCCAGCCGCGACGAGTACTCGTCGAGCTCGCGGTAGGTGATCGAGCGGCCCTGGTAGCGGACCGCGATCTGCTCCGGGTTCAGCTTCGCGCCGCGCTGCAGCAGGTCCGGCAGCAGCCCGGTGGCCATCACGTCTTCGCCGTGCACGTGCGTGAGCAGCTCGTACTCGTCCGCGTCGAGCAGCGGCAGATCACCGATCGGCAGTTCGCGTTCGGTGGCGATGGCGTCGAGCAGCCTGGTGAACCGCTGCGCGAAGACCTCGACCGTGGCGTCGTCGAACAGGTCACGGGCGAAGGAGAACTCGGCGTACATGCCCGCGTCGTCGCCGGCCGCCGCCTCCCGAATCGTCAGCGACAGATCGAACTTCGCCGTCTCGACCTCGAAATCGACCGCCCCGACGTGCAATCCGGGCAGCTCGAAACTGGTCTCCGGCAAGTTCTCGAACGACAGCGCCACCTGGAACAGCGGGTGCCGCGCGGTCGAGCGCTCCGGGTTGAGCAGTTCGACGAGCCGCTCGAACGGCAGGTCGGCGTGCGCGAACGCCTGCAGATCCGCGTCCTTGGTCCGGGCCAGCAGTTCGCCGAAGGTGAGGTCGCCTTCCACGTGCGAGCGCAGCACCAGCGTGTTGACGAACATGCCGATCACGTCATCGAGTTCGGCCTCGCCACGACCCGCGATCGGGGTACCGATGGCGATGTCATCGGTGCCCGACATCCGCGCCAGGAACAGCGCGAGCGCGGCGTGCACCAGCATGAACATGGTCGCGTTCTGCTCCCGCGCGATCTCGGCGAGCTTGCGATGCAGCTCGCCGTCGATCGGGAACACCACGCGCCCACCAGCGAACGACTGAGTCGTCGGCCTGGTCCGGTCGGCGGGCAGGTTGAGCTCGTCCGGCAGCCCGGCCAGCGCGGCCCGCCAGTATTCGGCCTGCTGCGAGATCAGGCTGGCCGGATCGGCCTCCGAGCCGAGCACGTCGCGCTGCCAGAGGCTGAAGTCCGCGTACTGCACCGGCAGCGGCGCCCAGCCCGGCGGCACGCCGTTCGAGCGGGCCGCATAGGCGAGCATCACGTCGCGGGTCAGCGGGCCCATCGACCAGCCGTCCGCGCTGATGTGGTGCACCACGAAGACGAGCACGTATTCGCCGTCGGTGACCCGGAACAGCTTGGCCCGCAACGGAATTTCCGTGGTGACATCGAAGCCCGCGGTGATCACGTCGATGATCCGCTGCTGAATGTCTTCGACGCCAACGGTTTCCGGCGTCAGGTCCGGCACCGACTGCTCGGCGGGCATGATCACCTGGCTCGCGGCGCGACCCTGCTCCGGGTACACCGTGCGCAGCGTCTCGTGCCTGGCGATGACATCGGCGACGGCGTCCTGCAGCGCGGCGACGTCGAGGTCGCCGGTGAGCCGCACGGCGACCGGGATGTTGTTGACGGCCGAGGCGGTGTCGAACTGGTTCAGGAACCACATCCGCTGCTGAGCCAGCGACAGCGGAACCTGTTCCGGGCGTGGGCCCGCCGTCAGGGCGCGACGGCCACCGGCACCGGCATGCTGTTCGACCTTCACGGCCAGACCGGCGACGGTGGACGCCTCGAACAGCGCGCGCACCGGCACCCTGGCATCGAGTGCGGCACCGATACGCGCCGCGACCTGGGTCGCCAGCAGCGAGTTACCACCGAGACCGAAGAAGTCGTCATCCGCACCGACCTGCTCGACACCGAGCACCTCGGCATACAC
>NZ_JBHXAU010000026.1:0-133261 GCF_042727395.1 Nocardia sp. NPDC060255
CTCATTCTCATAGGTCACCGCGAGTTCGTTCTGGGTGCATTGCACGACTCCGTCGCCTCCCTAGCCGCCCGCGAGCCCGACCGCACCGAACGCCGCCAGCGCGACTACCGCGAGCGCGATCACGACCGGAATGGCGATGAGCCCGAACGGCGTCAACAGCGACAACAGGCCGACGCCGACAATCAGTGCGGCGGTAGCGAGTCCGGCGACACCGAGCACGCCGAAGAAGGCCACGGCCGTGGCGATCAGGCTGACGACCAGGAAGGCCAGCACGCCACCGAACAACAGCGGCGCGAGCACCAGGCCGAGGACCGGAACGAAGACCGTGGTCAGCAGCGCGGCCACGGCAAGCACGACGAAACCGACGACACTCAGCGCGAGTCCAGCCGCCAATGCGACTACGGCAAGGGCGATTCCGCCGACAATGGCGACGGCGATCGCGGCGATACCGCCGACCAGGATGACCGGCGCCAGCACCGTGAACGCGACGATGGCGACCGGAATCGCGATGAGCAGCACCGGAATCGCGATCACCGCGAGCACGATCAGCACCGGGACGGCCAGCACCGCGAGGATCAGTCCGCCGATGATCAGCGCGCCGATCACCAACGGCGCCAACAGGATCGCGCCGAGCACCACCGCGCCGAGCGCGAGTACGGCGGCCACTCCGATTCCGCCCGCGAACAGCAGCGGCACGATCGCGAGCACCGCGATCACCGGAATCGCGAGCAGCGGCAGCGCCGCCGGATGCCTGGCGTCGGACACCAGCCCGCGCACCGCGTCCCGGATCTCGGTGAACACCGCGCCGATCGCGGCCGCGCGGTTCGAGGCCAGGGCGAGCAGCGGTGCGAGGAACGCGAGCACCGGCGCCATACCGGCCAGTTGCGGCGCGAACAGGCCGATCACCGGTGCGGCGATCGCGAGCAGTCCGGGCGGCAGCTGCTGCGCGACGGGATCCTGTTGTCCCACAGTGGGAGTCAGCATGTCGCGCAGGCCCTTGACCGGATCGGGTCCGTCCTTGGGGAAGCCGAAAAGCGTGCGTGCCTGGTCGATCAGGTCGTCGATGGCCGGCGTCGTGCCGGTACGACGCGTGCCTGCGAGCTCGGTGGCCTGCTCGACAAACGCCAGCAGGTCATTGACCGGTCCACGCATCGGGCCGTCGGGGAACGTCTTGTTTGCCCAGGTCGCGAGCTGGTCGAGCTGCATGCCCGAACCGGCGATTTGCGCGACGGTTGCGGCCAGGTCGGCGACGGGCGCGGGGACGCGGCCCGCCACCTCGGTGGCCACCGCGCCGGGCGCGCTCTGACCGCCCGGGGTTCCGCCACCACCACCGAACCAGTCCGGTCCGGGCGCCGGCGCACCGCCCGCGCGATAGTTGTCGATCGCCGAGTTCACCTGGTCACCGAAGGGCGTGTTGGCACTCGCCGCGCTCGCGGCGCCGAGGGCGTCGTCCAGCGCGCCCTGCTGGCCGGGGTCGAGCACCTGTCCCGCGACGTCACCGGCGCCGGACAGCAGGCCGTTCAGATCGGCCGGGGGTGCGGGAAAGTCGATATCGGCGGACGCGTGACCGGCACCGATCATGGCCGTTGCCATGGAGGCGAAAGTGGCTGCGGCGTACATGCCGCGCCGGGACTTCTCGACGCTCTTGCGGTGCTTTGCCGATGCTTTGGTTTCTCGCTGACGTTCCTTGGTGACTACACGCATTTGGAGCCTCTCCGTGAACCCGTCTCGAGGGACGTGCTGGTTGGATGCGCATGGCCCTGGTAGTCGAGAATTTCGCGGGCTCTGGCGCGGAAGGCGATATCGGGGTTCGAAGCCCCGCCCGGATCAGACCGGACCGGTTTCGGCCGGGGCGCAGTTCGCCCTGGACCAGCCGCCATCGGTACCGATGGTTGCGCCGATATGGGTGTGCGGCATGCCGAGGAGATCGCGGCAGCGGATGTAGGCGTGCTCGCCGACGCCGGCGCCAGGGTCACACGTGACGGTCAGTTCATTGGGCACCGACGAGTCCGTGGTGCAACCGGACGGTTCCGCGGCGGCCGCGCCGGGCCCGGTGAACCAGCCGCCGACCAGCACTGTGCACAACACCAGCAGCGCGGCCGGGAAGGTGCGGCTCGGCCACACCAGGCTTTGCTGAACATTAGCTGAATGTGCCATGCGGTCCATGGTTCGCGCACCGCAGAATCTCAGTCAACATTACGGAGATCACTATCTGCCATTCGCCGAGGTCAGCCGCGCCTTTTTGATCCTGAGATCGCGAAGCGCGTCAGGAAAGCGTTAACGGATATGTACAGGCATTCTCGACAAGCCTATGATTCAAATTTCAACTGGACGAGCGACCATCTATTGCGGCAGCAACGTCATCAGACGTCCGGAAACCACAGTCCGACACCGAAATCGGCGCGTCAGCCCACGGTAGCGGCACGATGTGCCGAGAGCACCTCGGCAGCCGCGCGCTCGCCGGAACGGACGGCACCCTCGAGATAACCGGCCCATTCCGTGGCGGTTTCACTGCCCGCCCAGTGAATCGCGCCGATCGGCTGGCGCAGCGCCGAACCGATGGTCGTCAGCACACCGGGCGGGAAAAACGCACCGTAACCGCCGCGGGTATACGGGTCGTCGGCCCAGACCTTCTCGCGCCAGTCGATCGGATCCCGCGCCTGATAACCGAAGGCGCGCACGAGCGAGCCGACGATCATGGTCCGGCGTTCGCCGGCCGAGAGCGCGGCGAGGCGATGGGCGGCGCGGCCGGGGACCAGCGCACCGAGGACGCCGGGTCCGCCGGGCCGGGTCGCGTCGAAGGTGACCGGCACCGGGTCGTGCAGATTCAAGGCCTGACCGGTTAGTCGATCGTCGCGCCAGAAGGGCCGCTCGTACACGGCGAACGCCTTCAGCACCGACCCCATCGGCATCCGCTGGGTGAGGTGATCGCGGGCGGCGGGCAGCGGCGGGTCGTAGGCGATCCGGCCGGCCAGCGCGGGCGGCAGCGCGACGATCACCTGCGCGGCGCGCACCTCGCCGAACTCGCCGCGCACCGAAAGACCTTCCGCCGCTTGCTGAATCGCGGTGACCGGAGTGTGCAGCCGCAGCACGTCGGCCAACTCGGCGGCGATCGAGCGGGCCGGCCCGTCCGCGCCGTCGACGAAAAGGCGGGTGATCGTCTCGGCCGTCACGCCGCTGTCGACACCACCTGCGGCACGAATGGTGGTCAGCAAAGCCAGCATCGAGACGCTGCCGACGTCGACGCACAGTTCCTCACCGATCATCACCTCGGCGAGGTGCCTGGCCCGGCGCTCGGGCAGGTTGCGACGTAGCCAGGTCGCCGCGGTCATCGAGTCGAGCCGGTCGGCACCCGGTGTCGTCCACGGGCGCGCGAGGTCGATGCGCGCGGCCAGCCGTTCGATCCGCCACATGGCCTGCGCGAGAACGACGAGCACGAGCGGCGGCAGCGGCGGCCGGGCACCGGCGAATGGACGCCGGACAGCGCCCTCTACCAGCAGATTCGCGCCGTCGGACGGGGCCGCGTACGTTTCGGCACCGTACTCCTCGGCCAGCGCGGCGAACCGGGTGTGGCCACCGGAGATCCACTGAGCGCCGAGATCCACGGCCCAATCGTCCGCGATCCGGTCGGTCTGCGCCCTGCCGCCGACGCGACCGGCGGCCTCCAGCACGACGATCTCGCGTCCGGCCGCGCGCAGCGCCCGTGCCGCGGCCAGCCCCGCATATCCGGCACCGACGACAACCACGTCAGCGTGGTCCATGCCGGCCTCCCGTCACTACACCGTTGAACACCCACTGTTGATCACCGTCCGCCGATGCGCAACCGCTCGACCCGGATTGCCGAACCCGATGTCGCGGTGCCGGATCCGATCGGCGTGGGAACGGCCGGAACCCCGCCTCGACCGAAGGGCACATCAGACGGCGGAAGTCGGCGAGGAATTGTGCCGTCGGCTCGGGCAACCGAGCCGTGGGTGCAGGTCCGAACGCGTCGGATCATGCTGCGCCCGTTGACCATTACCGCCGCGCAGCTACGACGTCGGCATAGAACGCTTTGTGCCGTGCCTGGTCATTGCGTTGATCACGCGAAATTCTAGGCAATTCTATTTTCGAGAAACCGGCACAGCAATACGGTGACGCGGAATTCCTATGCTAATTTCCGGTCATCCATAAATCTCCATCGCCAGGAAAGGCGCGATGACTTCGCAATCCGTCGACATTCCGACCACCGACAAGTCGTGGGCGGTCAAAGCCTGGATTCTGCAAGTCATCGCCTTCGTGCTGACCTTCGGCGCACCCACCGTTGTTGCCATCGTCTTGCTGGTGGACCGAACCGACCCGCAGTGGACCGGGTTCCCCGCCAACGCCTACCGCGTCGCGGGCTGGGCCGCCTTCCCCTTCGCCGCGCTGGCACTCTGGGTCGCCCACCGCCGGCTGGGCCTGACCGGTACCGAACTCGGTCTGCGCGCGGGCCGGCCGACCCGCGCGGGCTTCCTCGGCGCGATGGGCGCGGGCTACCTCACCATGTGGCTCGGCCTGCTCGGCCTCGGCACCTTCCCCGAATGGGTCACCGGCGAAGACGGCAACCCCATCGGCGCCAGGTCCGCCTGGGACGGCGTGACCTGGAGTCTGCGCGCCGGATTGGTCGAGGAGACCATGCTGCTGGCGATGCCGATGGCCATCATGCTGCGCCTGCGCTGGTCCTGGCCCGCGCAGTTGGCGGTGCTGATGGCGCTGCGACTGCCTTTCCATCTCTACTATGGGCCTGCCGCGATACCGATGGCCCTGATCTGGTGCGCCTTGCTGCGCTACGCATACATCCGCGTCCAGCTGATCTGGCCGTTCATCGCCGCGCATATCCTTTACGATCTGAACGTCGCGGTGGTTCCGATCGGCCCGCTCCGCGCGGCCATCACCCTCGCGATGCTGGTATTCGGCGGCATCGCCTTCCTGTCCTGGTGGCGCGAACGAGGTCGACACTCGTAGCGAATTTGCTCGCCGGTTGCCATCGGATGACAAACTGGCACGATGGCGGACACCTTGGCGATTGTGGAACCGGGCGCGGCCGAGCAGGGCCGGCGGGCACGCAAGCGGGTCGGGCGGCGCACCCTGGGAGTGTGGGAACCGCCCGCCGATCGCGCGGATCCGATCGCCGTGCTCGAACGCCAGGCCAAGACGCGGGTCGCCGAGTTGGTGCCGATCCGGTACGCCAGGATGGCCGCGGGCGAGTTCCCGTTTCTGCGCGGCGCGCCTGCGATCATGGCCGCCGACCTGGCCGCCTCCCCCAGCTCGGGCCTGACGGTCCAGCTGTGCGGTGACGCACACCTGTCCAACTTCGGCCTGTACGCGTCGCCGGAACGCGCACTCGTCTTCGACCTGAACGATTTCGACGAGACCCTGCCCGGCCCGTTCGAATGGGACGTCAAGCGCCTGGCGGCCAGCATCGCGGTGGCCGCGCGCGCCAACGGTTTCGCCGACACCGACGCCGAAACCGCGGTCGGCGCCGCGGCGCTGGCCTACCGGGAGGCGATGATCCGGCTGTCCGGACTCGGCGAATTGGCCGTCTGGTACGAGAAGGTCGACGCCGACCAATTGGCGACGCTGGCCCAGAAACCCAAGCGCCGCAAGGGCGTTGAGCAAGCACTCGCCGAGGCGCGGGCCCGCACCAACCTGCAGGCCCTGGAGAAGCTGACCGAGCCGGATGCCGACGGGGTCCCGCGCATCCGGCACCGCCCGCCGTTGCTCATCCCGATCGGCGAGATCGACGCCGCGACGATCCAGAAGGTGTTCAGCGACTACCGCCGCACCCTCGCCGAGGAACGCCAGGTGCTGCTGGACCGGCACGAGATGCTGGATCTGGCCATCAAAGTGGTCGGTGTCGGCAGTGTCGGCACCCGTTGCTTCATCGCGCTGCTGGCCGGGCGATCGACCGGCAGCCCGCTGTTTCTGCAGGTAAAAGAGGCCCAGCAGTCGGTGCTGGCGCCGCACACCGCGGCGAGCAAGTTCCGCAACCAGGGACATCGAGTCGTGCACGGGCAGCGGCTGACTCAGGCCGCGAGCGATATCTTCCTCGGCTGGGCGACCGGCCCGGATGATCGGCACTATTACTGGCGCCAGCTGCGCGACATGAAGGGCTCCCCGGTCATCGAGGAAATGTCCCGGTCCTACCTGCGCGACTACGCGGCACTGTGCGGCCACACGCTGGCTCGCGCGCACGCGCGCTCCGGCGACCGGATCGCCATCGCGTCGTATCTCGGGTCGAGTGACACCTTCGATCGCGCGATGATCGACTTCGCTGTCGCCTATGCCGATCAGACCACCCTCGATCACCAAACCCTGCTCGCCGCAATCGAATCCGGGCGAATCGTGGCGGCGAAGAAGGCGTACTGAGCGTCAACCCGCGCGGCGGGACCGATGCTCGGCCACATGCACCCGGTTCGAGCACTGCGATGAGCAGAACCGGCGCCTGCCGTTGCGCGAGGTGTCGATGAACACGGTGTCACATCCGTCGCGGGCGCACCGGCCGATGCGGTTCGGGTCGTCGCAGAACAAGGTGGCCAGGCCGACCGCGGTGTAGGCCTTGACGCGTTCGTCGACGGGTGCGGTCTCCTGCGCGAAGTGCAAGTGCGGCATCCGGTCGTCGTGCGTCGAGATATAGGGCTGACTGGTCGTTTTAGCGAGCAACGCGTTGAGCCGCCGCGCCGTGGGGTCGTCGAACACCGCGCCGAGCTCACCGATCCAGCGGCGCAGCTCCGCGTCCTGCGCCGCATCGAGCGTACCGATCGGTTTGTAATCCGCTGCGGCCAGCAACTTTCGCAAATCCTCGTCCCGGCCCGCGTTCACCAGCCGAGCGGCGAGTTCGGCCGCCGCGCCACCGTAAGGGTTGAAATGCACTAGGTCATTACATCAGGCTGGGTCCATGGACCTGACCTGCCCCTCCTGTTCCTGGCCGACACCGACGGTCGTGTCCGCGCACGGCTGCGTCCGCTACCTGCGCTGCGTGTGCGGTCAGTGGCTGATCGCCGAGCATGGTCTCGTTGTGGCAACGACCGGAAACAGCTCGTTCGGTATGCGCGATATACCACTCAGAGGCGATGATCCCGAAAGGCCGTGCCGGGCCCGGTATTCGGGCTAGCCTCGATGGGCAGTCTCATGTGGAGGGTATTTCGACATGACCACGGCTACCGTCATTCGGCCGTTGGCACCGAGCGAAGAAATCTTTGCCGGTAGTGAAGTTCTCGTCGGCTACTCGATGCGACTGTCCGGTCGGTTGAACTTGGCGGCGCTGTCTGCTGCGTTCGACGCGGTGGTGCGCGCGTATCCGGCGCTCGGCGCGCACCTCGAGCCGGACGGGCGCGGCCACCTGCTCGTCGAATCACCCGGCAGCACACCGGAAATCACCGTCGTCGACGGCGATCCCGAACAGTTGCTGAGCGGCGCACGGTTGGACCAGCGCTCGGCACTCGCCGCGCTCTGCGTGGTCCGCGACGGCGACAGCACCGGGGTGACGCTGGTGACCCACCACAGCGTCGCGGACGCGTGCCATTCGCTCGCGGTGCTCGCCGAGCTGTGGTCCTGCTACACCGAGATCAGCGGCGGCCGCGCGCCGACGCTCGCCTCGCATCGGTTTCCGGATGCGGTCGAGGATCTGCTGCTCGAGCGATGCGTCGAGAAGATGTCCGGCCTGCCGGTATCCAGCCGGCCGTTGCTGATCACCGAATCACCCAGCGTCGCCGCACCTGTCGCGGACGACGAATCGTACCTACTACCGCTGACGGCACGCTGCCGTCTCACCCAGCGGGAGACCGCCGCGCTGGCCGACCTCGCGCACCGCGAGGGCACGACGATCAACGGGCTGGCCTCGGCCGCGATCCTGCTCACCGAGGCCGAACTGCGCGAGCTGCCGCTGACCGAGCTCAGTTACACCTACTCGGTCGACCTGCGTAACCGGGTCTCCCCCACGATCGGCCACACCGAGGGCACCAATGTCCTCGGCTTCGCCGACTTCGTGCCGACCCGCGCCGCGGGCACCACGCTGATCGGCCTGGCCCGCGGCATCAGCGACGCCCTGCGCACCGGCCTGGCGAGCGGCGTCGTGCAGCAGACACCGCTGCACATCCCCGACATCGCGTCCGGTCCGCCGCCGCGGGCGCCCGGCATCGTGCTGGCCACCAATTGGGGCCGGATCGATCGGCCACGACTACCGGAAGGGCTGCGCATCAACGACTTTCGCACGGTGATGATCGCGAAGCCGGACAAAGCCGGGCATCGGCTGCAGCAGCCGAGCGGCACCATCATCATCAGTACCTTCGATGATCGGCTCAGTATCGAGATCCATCATCCGGTGGAGACCACCGCGCAGCAGCGGCGCCGGGTGCGTCTGCTGGCGTCGCATTTGGATGCGGTCCGCGAGGTCGGCGCCGCGTAGTCGCTTGCCCGACTCGACCGCGATACCGCACTGAGACGTCGGTGAAATCCGGTGCGCGGATAGTGGTCGACGGCCGGAAGTCCGATCGCTCCGGCATGCGTGGCCTTGATCGCCGGTTGGCACGCGCTGATTCGTCACAGATGAAGGGGGAGCTCTTTGACCATGTCTACTGTTGTCCGCCCACTGGCCCCGAGCGAGCAGATGTACGCGGCCGCCGGGGTCTATGTGGGTTACGCGGTTCAGGTGTCCGGGCGGTTGGATCTCGCGGCTTTGTCAGCAGCGTACGAGGCCGTTGTGCGCGCCTTCCCCGTGCTGGGCGCGCGGCTGGAGCCGTCCGGGGAGGGTGGCTTTCTCCTTATGAGCTCGACGGGGGCGGCGCCGGAAATCTCTGTGGTCGATGACGATTCCGGCCGGTTGGTGATCGATCAGAAATTCGATCAGCGGGTTGCGTTGAGTGCAGTGTGCGTGGTCCGCGACCGCGATACCGCGAGTGTCACGCTGCTGACGCATCACTGTGTAGCGGACGCGTACCACTCGTTGGCCGTGCTGGCCGAGTTGTGGTCGTGCTACACCGATGTCGTTGCCGGGCGTTCGCCCGAGCGCGCAGTACGTCCGTATCCGGTGTCTATCGAAGCGTTGCTGGCCGAGCGCGGTATCGAGAAAATGGCCGGTCCGGTTTCCGATAGCCCGCCGACCATCGCCACCACCGCGGCCGCACCGGACGACGACTGGTCGGCCCCACCGCAAGTCTCACGCTGCCAGCTTTCGGTGGCCGAGACCGCAGCACTGATCGAGCTCGGGCATCGGGAAGGGGTGACTATCAACGGTTTGGTCTCGGCGGCAATTCTGTTGAGCGAAGCCGAGATTCGTGAACTCCCACTGACCGACATCTTGTATATCTACCCGGTCGACCTGCGCACCAGGATCACGCCGACGGTCGGCCTGACCGATGGCACCGACCTGCTCGGGTTCGCCACCTACGCTCCGACCGAGCCTGTCGGGCTGCTCGAGCTCGCCCGTGGCATCTGCGAGTCACTGTGGGCCGGATTGGCCGACGGCACCGTGCAGCAGATGCCGTTGCACATTCCCGACATGGCGGAAACTGTTATCGCGCCGGTGCCGGGCATGGTGATCGTGTCCAACTGGGGCCGGGTTCCGGATCTTCGGGTACCGGAAGACTTGCGCGTCATCGACTTCCGATCCACCGTCACCGCGACGGTGGACCCCGAGGTGGGCCCGCCGCAGCAACCCGGCGGCGGGACGTGCATTCTGAGCACCTTCGGTGGACGGCTGAGCATCGAGATCCACCACTTGGGATCGACTGCCGCGCAACAGCAACGGCGCGCGGACAGCTACGCGGCCGAGCTGCGCGGCGTCATCTCATAACCGGGGCAACAGTTCCGGCGCGAGCAAGAGCTGGGCCAGGCTTTCGGCGACCCAGTTCTCCGCGTCCGCGCCGGACCAGCCGCGGTCCTCGATGAGCGAGCGGTACACGTCGTAGGTCGTGACCGCGTACAGGATGTCGGCCGCGCGCTCGGCCGTGAGACCGGGGCGCAGCGCGTGTTTGGCCGCCAGCTCCGGGGTGATGTGCCGAGGTCCTTCGTAGCGGCCGCGTTCGGCCTCGGCGAGAAAGTTGCCTACGTCGGGGTCCGCCGACGCGGTCATCCGCATGACGTCGAGCAGTCCCATGTAGCGCTCGGACACCTGCCGCATGTGCTTGGCGTACAGCGCGAGTTGGCGCACCGGATCGGGTTCGGCGAAGAGTTCGCGCACCCATTCACGCTCCGGCGGCGGGGTGGCGGCCTCCTCTTCCGGACCGGCCACGAGCACCGCGGCCGCCTCGGCGAGCACCGCGACCTTGGTGCCGAACGCCTGGTAGATGGTCTGCACGTGCACACCGGCCGCGTCGGCGATCGCCTGCAGCGTGGTCGCGGCGTAGCCGTGCTCGGCGAACAGGGTCGCGGCCGCCTCGGCCACCTTGCGTCGGGTGGCCTGGCGACGGCCACCACGCTGGATCGGTCTTGACATGGTCGCCATCCTATCTATAGTTCACTATATAGTCAGCTATAGGTAAGGGGTTCCTATGCGTGTTCTGTGTTCGACGACACCGATGGAGGGTGTGTTCGCGCCCGCCCTGCCGCTGCTCACCGAGTTGGTGCGGGCCGGTCACGAGGTGCTGGTCGTTACCGCGCCCGATCTGGCCGACCGGGTGCGGGCGACCGGATTGCCGACCGCGGTCGCCGGTCCGCCCGCGCCGGTCGCGGCCGGGCGGGCCGTCGCCGATCCGGTGTTCGCGGAGGGTGGGCAGCCGTGGCGGATCGGCGCGGTGATGTTCGCGCGGATCATGGCGCCGGAGAAGCTGCCTGAGCTCAGTAGGATCGCCGCCGAGTTCCGGCCGGATCTGATCCTGCAACCGCCGGTGGATCTCGCCGCGCCGATCGTCGCTGCTACGTTGGGGATTCCGTCGATCACCTACGGCACCGGACTCTTGCTGGAGTCGGAGTTGATGGGGGCGATGGCGGAATGGGTTGCCCCGCTGTGGGATTCGGCTGGTCTCGAACCAGATCCGCATGCGGGGATGTATCGAAGCGGTTACCTGGATCCGGTTCCCGCTGCGCTGCAACCGGATCGGGGTCCCGCAGCGGGGTGCGCACGATCGATTCGGCCGCAGGTGCCGGGTTCTCAGGCTGAGGCGCTGCCCGACTGGGCGGAGAAGCTCGGTGATCGGCCGGTCGTCTACTTCTCGCTCGGCACGGTGCCGATCTTCAACCAGCCCAGCATGTTCGAGCCGGTGTTGCGGGCGTTGGCCGATCTGGAGGTCGAGGCGATCGTCACGGTCGGCCGCACGAACGATCCCGAGGCGTTCGGTCCACTGCCCGGCAATATCCATCTCGAACAGTGGTTGCCGCTCGCGGCGGTGCTGCCGCGGTGCGATGCGGTGGTCTGCCACGGTGGTGCCGGCACCACGTTGGCCGCACTGTCCCATGGTCTTCCACTGCTGTTGCTGCCCCGCGGCGCTGATCAGTTTCCCACGGCCGCAGCGTGCCGGGCGGTGGGTGCGGCTCAGGTCGTGCCGCCGGATGCGGCCACAGCGGACACCGTCGGGGCTGGAATCCAGGCGATTCTCACCGATGTGTCTTACGCCGCGGCCGCAGCACGCTTGCAATCCGATATCGAGGACATGCCAACGCCCGCAGCAGTAGCCGGTGAGTTATTCGAAGTCCCCTTTTATCCATCCTAAATATAGCTGAACGAGTGCCGAAAAACATCGGCACTCAGGATGATGTTTCCGCAGGTGGTCGCTCCTAATCTGGTGACCTCTACCCGGACAAATCGCTGTGCGGAGGAATCTTGAAAACCTTGACGAATACGGTCATGTGCCGGGTCCTCGGACCGATCGAGGTCGAGATCGACGGCGTTCCGGTCGATCTGCGTGGGGCGCGGCCGCGGCAGTTGCTCGCCGCGCTGTCGTTCGCGGCGGGCGCGTCCGTCTCGAACGAGGTTCTTGCCGAATATCTTTGGGGTCGTTCGGCGCTCGATCAGCCGAGCGCCAAGGTACGGGTCGTCGTGCACCGATTGCGCGCCGCGCTCGGACCGTACGCCGACCGGATTCTCGAGCTCGACCGGTGCGGCTATCGGTTGGTGCTGCCGCCCGAGCACACCGATCATGGGCAGTTCGCCGACCTGGTCGGCGCGGGAATTCGGGCGTTGCTCGACGGTCGGGCGGCAGCTGCGATGGCCACGCTGCACGCGGGTCTGACCTTGTGGCACGGGCAACCGTGGGTCGAGCTCGGGGATTCGCCGGAGGTACTCGGCGCGCGAGCGAAATTGGTGGAGTTGCGCGAGTTGGCGATCGAGGAGCTGCAGGCCGCCCGGTTGGCGTGCGGGGATACCGCCGAGGCCGTTGCGGCGTTGAGCGAGGCCGTTATTCAGGCGCCGTACCGTGAACGCCGGTGGGAACTGTTGGCGGTCGGCCTATTTCGCAGCGGTCGGCAGGCGGACGCGCTGGCGGAGCTGCGCAAGGTCCGGCAGGTACTGCGGGAGGAGGTCGGTGTCGAACCGGGACCCGCCCTGCGGGAGCTGGAGCGGCGGCTGCTCGACCATGATCCGGGACTGCTGCCGCGGGACACGTCGATCCAGGCCGGCAGCCGAGTCGCCGGAAATCTTGTGCGCGGGTTCCGGACCTATCCCGCCGCACGACAGGCCAGTTGATCAGGACGATCCGGCGGTGGCGCCGGAGACGAGCATCGACATCACCCAGGCGAAGGCTTGACCGAGGACCGTCATCCAGTCGCCTACATTGAACGAACCCATCGCGAAATTCTTTCTGGTTGTGGCGGTTTCAGCGTGTGCCCGCGTCGGGCCGGACCTCGTCGCCCGTGGCGGTGAGGTCGCAGGAGTGATCGTTGCTGAGGTTGCCGCCGGTGGACAGGATGATCGCGAACACCTTCTTACAGTTCTGCTCGCCGAGGCCGGAAGTGTTCTGCGCGACGGTCGAACCGCGCAGGATCAGATGGCCCATACCGGGATTGACGACATCGGTGAACTGATACGGCAACGTGTCGAGGTATCCGGGCGCAATGTTGATGCCGCCACCGCCCTCATCGGCACTGTTCCCGAGGACGAGGGTGTCGATGAGCACCACCTCGCCGACACCGCGGATGTCGAGTCCGCCACCGCGACCGGCGAATCCGCCGAACCGGTACCACTTGGCATGCGGGTTCACCACGCGGTTGCCGGTGATTTCGGTGCGGGTGAAGGTGCAGGTGTTGTCACAACGGACGCCCCCGGCCTCGCCCGCCACATTGGCGGTGATGATGCTGTCGGTGGCCTTCATGTCGGCGACCGGGATGTTGAAGATGCCGCCGCCGTAGTCGGCGGCGTTCCCGGTGACCGTCACATGATCGAGAATCAGCTTGCCGGAGTTGGCGATTCCGCCGCCACCGGTCTCGAACAACGGGATCTCGTGCTCGGTCGCATTGCCGCCGGTGATGGTCAGTCCGGAGATCGAGACATGCGCCGTGGTCAGCACGACGCGGTCGCGGTGCCCGGCGTCGAGGATCGTGCGATCCTGCCCCGCGCCTTCGATGGTGGTGTCGGCGTTGACATCGAGGTCGCCGGTGGCCGGATCGATCAAGGGGCCGTTGGTGTTCCAGAAATTGGGCGCGATGGTCAGCACGTACCGCCCCTCCGGCACCCGAATGGTGCTGCCCGGCCGGACATTCGCCGCCTGCACCGCAGCCCGCAGCGTGCACTCCCCGAAGTCGGTGCGGCACTGGCCATCGAACGGATTCGCCGCCGCCCCATCGGCAGTGGTCGTCACGGTGAACACTTCGGGCGACGTCCCCGCCGACCCGGTATCGGCCGTCGCGGGCGCCCCGCACAGCGCACCGAGAAATACGACACCGATCATCGATATAGACGAGACCTTCATCTGACCAACCACTCTCGGCACGACAACTCTGGATCGAGACCGCACCTATCCGGCGCACTGTCTCAGTCGTTTCGGTTCTAACAGAACCAAAACCCACACCGTGGCCGGTCGGACGGTTCCTTAGCTATTGCACAATCCCCCTGGGCGTGTCGCCAGCAGCGCACTTTCAGCGCAGCAGGGATCGTGCTGTCGGCGCGAGGTAGAGCTGTTCAGCGGGACCGGATAGTCGCTTCGCCAGCTGCGGGTACACGTCCTCGGTCCACGCTTTCGACGCAGCAAGGCGGTCGAGATGCTCAGCGCGCCGGTCGGCGTTGTCGAACAGTGCGAAGCACACGAAGACCGACTCCTCGCGGATCGGAAGCGCCGCAAAGGTATTCGGTGCCGGATCGGTCACGTAGCAGGCGATCGGCGAGGCACCGGTCTCCGCGAGAATCGGTCGAACTCGGTCGTCGAAGAATTCGGTGAACTCCGTAGGCTGCGTGTCGAGGTAGTAGATCGTGGCCAGCACTCGCGATTCGGGCAGTTCCGTCGCGTGCACACCGGGACGGCCGCCCGGCAACCTGAACTCGGAGGCAGGCGCGGCAGGCTGCAGCAATAGCGCGTTGTCGGTGTCGACCATCGTCGCCCGGGCCGCGGGCGCGTGTGTCCGCCAAGCCGTCCCGTCCACGTAGAAGGCGGTCAACGCGGCGCCACGGGCAGCCAGGTCAGGGAACGCGCGGAGCCAGACGAACCGATCCGGGTCGTTTTCATCGCGGAACTGCGCGACGATACGCATGCCGACGGCCTCCTGCGACTCGACCAGCTCCCGATCGAACAGCTCGATCAGCACGTCCCGCGTCCCTGGGCGGAGTGTGTACTGCCTGAGTTCGACTACCGGCCAAACATTTTCAGTCATCCGATCACCGTGCCATCCGGCACCGACAAACTTCAGCGCAACGGATACGGCGGGGTGCTCTTGCCCATGATGCGGTATCGGTTCCACAGGTCGCGGTCGCCGACCACGGCGGGGCGGGCGTCGTTGCCGGTGCGGACGACGCAGGCGGTGCGTTGTTCGTCGCCGAGTACCGCGGTGAGGGCGTCGTTGGCGTCGACTCGGCCGACCCAGCGGTAGATGCCGTCGGTGGGCTCGGGGTAGCCCCGGATCTCCAGGTGGACCGGCACTTCCACGCCGCGGACGACGAGCGTTCCGGTGCCGTAGTAGTCGGCGCCGTCGTGCGGGCTGCGGTCGGCTGCGCTGCGTTGCGCCATGGCGTCCACCTTTTCGGGACTGCGGAAATCCGTGTCTCAGACAATCTTGACAATACCGACCAGTGGTTCCAGACTCAAGGGTGTCGGTACCAGCGGTACCGGATACACATTTCACGATCGTGCGCCGTTGCGGGTCGAGGCCGGTGACGCACGCGCGTGCACCGGAAGAGAGCCGAGCACGATGGGAACGCCGAACCCCGAGCCGATCGAATTCCATTCGCCCACCACCACTTCGGGCGTTCCGGTGCGCCGCAGACGCACCGTCACCGATCGCAAGCTCAGTGCCAGGCGGCTACTGCTCGATGCCGCAGCGGAGACCTACGACGGTGACCTGGACATCGATTGGTCGGCGCCGATAGATCCCGAAAAGCGCTGGCTGCCCGACCATCTCAGCACCATTCACGACACCTGGCTATGGCACCGGATGGGTACCGAACAGCGCGCCACGCTCGCCAAATACGAGCTCGCCAACCTGCTGACGCTGGCCGTCTACGCCAACGCCGCCCGGTCCATGCTGCTGTTCCGCGAGATCATCGAGGCCTCCGGCCCGGCCGACGACGCGACCCGCGCCGCACTGGCCGGCATCCACGCCGACAGCCGCACCATGGCCATGTTCGCCAGGATGGTGCACAAGAGCGGCCTGGCGCCCTACCGACGGCCGGTGCTCGCCCAGGTGGTGTCCCGGCTGGTGCTGTTGACGCCGAAGAACACCGCGACCTCAGCGGTGACGCTGCTGATCCAGCAGGCCATGTACGACGTGGCCACCACCATCGCCGACGACCCCGACCTCCAGCCGCATCTGCGCCAACTGATGAAGATCCATCGGGTCGCTGCGCAACGCAACCTGGCCTACGCCCAGGACGAGCTGATCGCCGAAATCGATGAGCACGGCCGGATTTCCAACGCGGTGGCGGCGCTATGGGCCGCGGCGGCGACCAGCGTGCTCTATCCGGCACTCATCGCACCACGCCCCTATCGCGCGGCAGGCGTACGCGCCAGGCACGCGCTGCCCACCGCCCTGCTCAGCCCGCACTATGCCGACTCGGCCCGCACCTTCACCGAATCCTTTGTGCACCAAGGTGTTCAGGTGGGACTGTTCGGTGGCCCGCTGACCACCACCGTTCTCCGGCTCGGCCGCGTCTGGCCCGGCTCCACCTCGAGGAGGCAGCGATGACCACCCACGACACCACGCCCACCCAGCGGCACGCGGTCAGCACCGCGGGCATGTCGACCACCCGCGGCAAGAACGTCGGCGACCGGCAGAAAACCGCCCAGCGCCTGCTGCGCTCGGCCGCCGACCGCGCCTACGACGGCGAGGTCGACATCAACTGGGACGCCCCGCTCGACCCGGACAAGAAGTGGATGCTCGATCATCGGCAGACGCTGTACGGAACGTACCTGTGGGACCGGCTCACCGAGGAGCAGCGCCGCACCCTCGGCATGCACGAGGCGGTCAGCGCGCTGAGCTTCGGGATCATCGTCGAGTCCGGCCTGTCCGCGTTCTTGCTGCGCCAGTTCCTCGAACACGCGGACCCCGGCGACGACCACAGCCGGTACGCGCTCGCCGAAGTCGGCGAGGAGACAAGGCATTCCACCATGTTCAGCAGGCTCATCAACAAGTCGGGCCTGCCCGCCTATCAGCCGTTCATACCCAAGGCGCTGTTCAAGGCGGTACGGCTGATCGGCCTGGTCCCGATGGGTCCGGCCACCATGGGCGGGCTGCTGCTGGTCGAGGAGACGCTGGACCGGTTGCAGCGGGAGAACATGGACGATCCACGCATTCAGCCACATATGCGGCAGCTCAACAAGATTCACGTGCTCGAAGAGGCGCGCCACATCACCTATGCCCGTGAGGAACTGGTGCGCCAGATCGCCAAGCACGGCAAGGTGATCAATGCGGCTCATCGGCTGGTGTTCTCGGTGCTGGTGTTCGGGATTCAGCCCGCCATCGTGACGCCGCGGGTCTACCGCTCGGTCGGCATCCACCCGCTGCACGGGCTGGCCGTCGCCCTGCTGAACCCGAACTACCGGGAGAACGCCAAGTTCGCCGGGGAAATGCTGCTGCGCTACGGCTACGAGGTCGGGTTGGTGCGCGGCGCGGTCAGCACCCGGATCCTGCGGCTGGCCAGGGCGCTGCCCGACGACATCGTGGCCGAGCTGTCGCGGACGGCGTGACAATGACCGAACCGGATACCGCCGCGCCGCTGCCGGCGGCGACCGCGAATACTCATGTGCACGAGCTGGAGATCGTCGAGGTGATCCGGGAGACCGCCGATGCCGTCTCGCTGGTCTTCGAGGTGCCCGACCCGCTGGTGCCGCGATTCCGCCATCGCCCAGGGCAATTCCTCACGCTGCGCATCCCGAGCGAACAGACCGGCTCGGTCGCCCGCTGCTATTCGCTGTCCAGCTCACCGCATCTCGACGACGATCTGATCATCACCGTGAAGCGCACCGAAGCCGGCTATGCGTCGAACTGGCTGTGCGACAACGCCGTTCCCGGCCTGCGGGTGACCACCCTGTCCCCGTCCGGCGTCTTCACGCCGAAGTCGCTGGACGCCGACCTGCTGATGATCGCCGCGGGCAGCGGCATCACCCCGGTCGTCTCGATCATCAAGTCCGCCTTGATCGCAGGCACCGGCACCATCTATCTCTTCTACGCCAATCGCGACGCACCCTCGGTCATCTTCGGCACCGAACTCGCGGACATGATGGCCGAGTACCCGGATCGGCTCACCGTCGACCACTGGCTGGAGTCGGCCATGGGCCTGCCCACCGCCGAGGCGCTGACCGAGCGCCTCTGGCCGTACACCGGCTTCGATGCTTTCCTCTGCGGCCCAACGGCATTCATGAACACCGCCAGATCCGCGATGATCGCCGCGGGGATGACCGATCGGCACGTGCACACCGAGATCTACCAGTCACTGACCGGTGATCCCTTCGCGGAGATCGTGATCACCCGCGACGACGCCGAAACACCGGCCACCGCAACGGTGGAACTCGACGGCCGCCGCCTGGAGCTGCCATGGCCGCGCCACACCCCGCTCCTCGACGTCCTGCTCGCCGGCGGATACGACGCGCCCTACTCCTGTCGCGAGGGCGCCTGCAGTGCCTGCGCCTGCACCGTCCGCTCCGGTGAGGTCCGAATGCTCCGCAACGACACCCTCGTCGACGCCGACCTCACCGTCGGCCTCACCCTCGCCTGCCAATCCGTCCCGCTCACCGACCACGTCGACATCGCCTTCGACCAATAGGACCGGACCATGGCCGACCCCGCCGACGACTACGACTATCAAGGCCCCGCGACCGTCACCGTCGACAGCATCGACATCACCGTCGAGCTCACCCTGCGCGGCCACTTCCAGGGTCTCGACGGAATCTACCGCTGGTACGGGCGGATTCGACCGAATCCGGAACTCGCCGCCGCCGTGGGTGACCTGGCGGAGGTGCAGGTCAGCACCGGCTTCGGCACGGTGCCCGCCGTCATCGGCGACCTCGACTTCTGGGGCCGCTACCGCATTTCCGGCCGCAGCACCCCACCGTTCTTCGTGCCGAAGAGCCTGGCCGATATCGACGGCCCGCGATCAGTACACTGAACCGCCAGGCAGCACAACAACTTCCGCCGCCATGTCCGCCGACAACTCGGTCCAGTTGCGCGCGATGAACGCCCGGAAGGACCCCGCCTCGCGGCCGGTCACGTCCGGCACCACCGACGTGATACGGTCTTCGGCACCACGCCGGATCTCGTCATCGAGTCCGGCGAGGAATGCCGCATAGTCGGCGGGCACGCCGGATTCGCGGACCAGCGCGGCGAATTCGGTGACGCCGACCGGCTCATGCCGCACCAGCCGCCCGGTCTCCTCGGCAATGATCGCGGCGGCCTGCGCGTAACTCAACGCCTCCGGTCCGGTGATCACGTGATCGGTGTTGTGCGGCAACGGATCCAGCAGCGCGCGTACCGCCACGGCGGCGATGTCCGCCGCGTCGACGAAGGCCACCCGGCCGTCGCCGGTCGCGGTGATGATCTCCCCCGTGGCTCGAATGCCAACGGCCACCGGGTGTCCGCCGACGAAGTTCTGCATGAACCAGGACGGCCGCAGCACCGCCCATTCCGGCACCGTGCCGCGCACCAGGCCGTACAGCCTGCCGAGCCCCGGCGTCTGGTCGGTGACCGCCGACGAGCCGAGCAGCACCACTCGACGTACACCGGCCCGCACCGCCTGGGCCAGAAAGGGTTCCACGATCAGCGCCGGATCGGTCGCGCCGATCGGCGGGACCAGGTAGATGCCGTCCACTCCGGCCAATGCGGGCCCAAAGGTCTCGGGATCGTGCCATTCGAAGCGAATCTGTTTGTCGCCCAGTGGGTTCCGGCTGGCGATCCGTACCTCGGCCCCCGCCGCGTCCAGCCCCGCGGCGACTCTGCTTCCGGTAGTCCCGGTGCCACCAGTGACCAGGATGGTCGGCTCGCTCATAGATTTCCCTCCGTAGCGCCGAACGATGCGAGCTCACCGGCGCCACCGAGCGCTTCGGCGGCGGCGAGCGGATTCCAGTAGTCGCGGTAGTGCACGATCTCGCCCGCGCGCACGGTGATCACCGCGATATAGCGCATCCGGTACGGACGCCCGGTCCGCACCGCGACACCATCCGCCGCGAACTCGACCACGACAACTTCCGGGTCCGCGGTCACGTGCACGGTCGGCGCGTCGATCGCACGGATATCGAGCTGCTCGGGATAGTCACGCAGGTAGTCCTCGATGGCTGCGCGCCCGGTCACCTCGGACGGATATCCGGGCGGCGCGAACGGAAATTCGACGCTCCCCCGCTCCGCCCAGAGCCCCGCGAACCCGGCCATGTCTTTGGCCAGCAGCAGCCGTAAGGCCTTGTCGACGACCTCGGCCGGCGTGCGTACCGATTCGGGCATCAGACCCTCCACTTCATTTGGACGATACGGTACCGTCCCATCCAAATATAGACGGGACGGTACCGTCTCGTCCATTCCGTATACTGACCCGCATGCCCGAGAAGCCCCGACGCACACCCACCGGTGCCGCTGTCCTGCAACCGCAGATCACCGCCGCGGTCACCGAGGCGGTGATGGCCGAACTCGCCACCAACGGCTACGCCAGGCTGTCGATGGAGGCGGTGGCCAAACGCGCGGGCGCGGGCAAGAGCGCCCTCTATCGACGCTGGCCGTCCAAACAGGACATGGTGATCGCGGTGCTCGGCGAATTCAGCGTCGAGCTGGCCGAATTCGCCGACACGGGCGCGCTGCGCACCGATCTCCTGGCAGCCCTTCGCGCACTGCACGAGTGGCTCACCCACTCGACAATGGCGACGATCCTGCCCGACCTCACCGCCGAGGCGGGCCGCAATCCCGTGCTGGCGGAAGCGGTCCGGACGACCATCGGCGAACCACGGCGCGCACTGGCCACCCCACTGCTGCGTCGAGCCATCGAGCGCGCGGAGCTACCCGCCGATACCGATATCGAGATGGCGCTGGATCTTATTGCAGGGCCGATGTTCTGGCGGTTGAATGTCCGGCAAGCCGAAGAAGGACCGGACTATCTCGACCGACTGGCCGATCACCTGCTGCGCGCACTGAACGCCCGCTGAGGCGCGGTCACCGCTGCCGGAACCGCGACTCGCGCATGCCCTGCGCGGCCTTGTTGCGGTACATGGCCGTATCGGCCGCATGCATGAGTTGATCCGGGGCAGTGGGCACATCATCGAGAAAGACGGTGCCGATACTGGCGGCGACGGTCACCAGATGGCCCTCCACCTCCATCGGCTCGACCAGCGCCTGCGACAGCCAGCCGGACACCTCGTCCAATTTTCCTGCACCCGTACACTTTTCGATCAGCACGATGAATTCGTCGCCGCCGAGCCGCGCGACGAGTCCATCGACCGGCTCGACGGCCGCGCGTAGTCGCTGCCCGACCACCCGAAGTACCTTGTCCCCCACCGTGTGTCCCCAGACATCGTTGATCTCCTTGAACCCGTCGAGGTCGAGGTAACAGACGCCGATCGGCGGGCTGGCGTTCGCCAGCCGGTCGAAGAACAGGGTGCGGTTGGGCAGGCCGGTGAGGCTGTCGTGGTTGGCGTCGTGCCACAGCCGGTCGGCCAGCTGCTTGCGTTCGGTGATGTCGACCGCCACCCCGATCAGGAACCGCACCTGCCCGGCGCTGTCGCGCACGGCCGACATCGACAGGTCGATGGTGGTGACGGTGCCGTCCGGGCGCAGGTGATCGGTCTCCAGCCGGAAGCGGTCGGACGCGCCGCTCAGCAGCCCCTGCAACTCGGCGAACGCGTACCCGATGTTGGCCGGGCCGAGCAGGTCGGCGACCGACCGGCCGGGCATGACTTCCACTGGCAGACCGAGCATTTCGGCCATCGCGACGTTCGAGTCGAGCACCCGCCCGCTCACGTCGATGGTGCCGATACCGACCGACGCGCCCGCGAAGACGGCGGCGAACCTGGCCTCCGACAGCTGCCGTTTGGCCTCCGCCTCCTGCGCGGCCGCGAGCGTCGCGACCAGCGTGGCTTCCTGTTCGGCCAGTGCCGCCGTCCGCAGCGCCGCGGTGAAGCCCGCCGCGAATTCGGCGGCGGCGACCACCGCGCGGTCGCGGATGCGCTCATAGTTCGGTTCGGTCCTGGTCGGGCACAGGTCGGCCACCAGGTCGTGGCAGATCACCACCACCGAACGACTGACCGCCACCGCGTCCCGATAATTCGCCGCGACCAGCACCGAGGCGGCCTCGCGAGCGACGCTGATATCGGCCAGGCCGAGCACCACCGCTTCGAGCGCCTCACCGAGCCCGGCGAGCATGGCCTCGATCTGAGTCCGCGTGAGGGTGGGGGCCACCGCGCCATCGAGCGCCTCGGCCCACCGCATCGCTAGCTCATGCGACCCCACTCAGGGACCCCCTGCTGGTTCGTGTTCGCGCTTCAGACCTTTCGGCCGACGCCGGCCAGTCCGAGCGACCGGCCCGGCGCCTCGTGCAGATCCCGCTCGGACTCCGGGCGCCAGACCGGCAGCTCGACCACGCCGGGCTCGATCAGGTCCCATCCATCGAACATAGCGACGATTCCGTCGCGATTGCGGAAATGGATGCCAACTCGACTCTCATCCGTTGCGTGGGCGCCTAATTTGCCCGCGTCCTCGGGACGCATCTCGGAGGTGAGGTGCGAAATAGCGACGTAGCTGCCCGGTTGGACGGCGGCACGCAGGTCGGCGACCTTCTTGATGGGCTCGTCGCCGTCCGAGAGCAGGTGCAGCACCGCGACCAAGAGCAGACCAACCGGTTGGTCGAAATCGATCAGCCCGGTGCCGCTCGCCCGGTCGAGCAGCTCGGCGGGCTTGCGCAGGTCGGCCTCGATGGCGGCGGCCCGGCTGTTGCCCTCCAGGATCGCGCGCGAATGCGCGGCGGCCACCGGGTCGATATCCACGTACAGCACCCGAATTTCGGGGTCGATGCCCTGCACGACCTCGTGCACATTGCCTGCGGTCGGAATCCCCGACCCGATGTCGAGGAATTGGCGGATGCCGGAATCGGCCAGGAAACGCACGGCCCTCCGCAGGAACGCCCGATTGCTCAGCGCCAGCCGCGGCAGGTCGGGCACCAGGTTCTTGGCCATCTCGGCGGCCCTGCGATCGATATCGAAATTATGCGAGCCACCGAGCAGCGCGTCGTACATCCGTGCCGGGCTCGCCTGCTGCATATCCACGCCTTCGGGTGCCCACGCCGGCCTGTCCATCGAAACCCCTTTTAATTGCTCGCGCTCGAAAACACCGTCATCACGATCGGCCGACCCACTCGAGTGTCGTGTGCTTGATCACCCGAACGGTGGTCTGAGCATAGTAGTCGGCTTTGGTGACCAGCGGGAAGATCACGTCTGACCGTGGTTGGCCCGCACCCGGTTTCAGCTGCGGATCCGGGCCAGCGTCTGCACCGGGTCGGTCAGCACATCGGTGAAGGCGAGCTCCGCGGCGCCGAGCAAGGTGGCGTCACCGCCGAGCGCCGAGGTGCGCAACCGCACTCGCTCGCGGACCGCGAGCAGGCCGTCGACCGCCACCCGGCTGCGCACCTGGGCGGCCGAGGCGAGGTAGATCTCGCGCAGCACGCCACCGAAAACAACCATCGACGGGTTGAAGATGTTCACCAGATTGGCGACGCCGTAGCCGAGCCAGTCCCCCACCTGGTGCAGCGCGTCCCTGGCCGTCGAGTCGCCGCGGGCCGCGTCCTCCACGATCGCCTCGACCGCGGCCCGGCCCGCCGGGTCGGTGCGCCCGGCGGCGGCGATCAGGCCGAGCTCGCCCGCCTCGACCTCGAGGCAGCCGTGCGATCCACACGCGCAGGCCCGCCCGTCCCGGTTGACGATCATGTGGCCGACCTCGCCCGCGTAGCCGCCCTCGCCGCCGAGCAGCTGGCCGCCCATGATGATGCCCGCGCCGATGCCGACGTCGCCGTGCAGGTAGATCAGGTCGGACAGGCCTGCGGCGACACCGCGTTCGCGTTCCGCAAGCGCGCCCAGGTTGGCGTTGTTGCCGACCGCGACGCGCAGGCCGAGGTCGAGTTCCCGGGTCAGGCTGGCGCCGAACGGCACATCGACCCAGCCGATGTTCGGTCCGTAGCGGACGACACCGTCCTCCTCCCGCACCATCCCGCAGAACGCCACACCGACACCGACACACACGGCATCGCGGGTGGCCTTGCCGATCATCTCGCGCGCCATGCTCGCCAGCGTGGCGATCACGTCGTCCGGGTCGAAAGTGCCACGCGGACGGACGGTTTCGACCTGATCGAGGACCGATCCGCCCAGCCCGACCCTGGCCGCGGCGAGCCGGTCGGCGCCGACGTCGAGCGCGACGACGTAGACGCGATCCGATTCCGGCCGCACCACCAGCGAGGGACGGCCCGCCCTGCCGGTCTGGCCCGGCAGTTCCTCGCGCACCAGACCGACCGCGGCCAGGTCGGCGGTCAACGCCAGAATGGTGCTGCGGTTCAGCCCCATTCGCTCCGCGAGCGTGGCCCGCGAGACCGGACCGCCGCGATGGACGTGCCGGAGCAACACAGCCAGATTGCTCTTTCGGATCTCATCAGGAGAAGGGGCTGCCCGCATTCACCGTCCTTCGCTGCCGGGTGGGATTACCTACGGAGTAGCGTGCGCTTTCGGGACAGGGCGTCTACCCCCGCCGCCAAGAGCAGCACGAATCCTGTCACAACGAATTTCGTGCCCGCGCTGTAGCCCATCAGGCCCATGCCGTTGTCGATCACCGCGACCACGGCGGCGCCGAGGACCGCGTCCAGCATGCGGCCGCGACCGCCGAACAGGCTGGTGCCGCCGATGACCGCCGCACCGACCGCGAGGAGCAGTACGCTGCTGCCGCCGGTGTTCGGGTCGACGGAGTTCGCGCGGGAGGCCGCGACCAGGCCACCGACCGCGGCCATCGTCGAACACAGCACGAAGGCAGTGATTTTCACGCGATCGACCGTGATGCCCGCCCGCCGCGCGGCCTCGGCGTTGCCGCCGACCGCATAGATGTGCCTGCCGAAGGACGTGCGGTTGAGCACAAAGGTCCACAGCAGCAACAGGATCGCGATCAGCGGGACCACGATCGGCATGCCCTTGAGCGAGTGCAGTTCCGGGTTGCGGCTGCGTTCGCCGTTGAGCACCAGCACCGCGATGCCGAGTACCACCGCGACACCGACGATTCGCGCCACGATCACCGGCGCGGTCTCGCCGGTGAGCCCGAGTTTGGTGCGGGCCCGCAGTTTCCGGTATTGCAGGAACGCGAACCCGACCACCAGCACGAGATACATCAGCCAGCCGATCAGCGGCGGGACGTTCTTGTTCGCGATGGCGAGGATGGTGTCGTCGCGGATGGAGATGTTGCGGCCGTTGTCCATGACCTTCAGCGCAACCCCTTGCAGCGCAAGGAAAGCCGCGAGCGTCACGACGAACGACGGTATGCCGATCTTCACCACGATGGTGCCGATGGTCAGCCCGATCACCACCCCGGTGAGCAGCGACGCCACTACCGCCAGGTACCAGGGCCAGCCGCGGTCGGTGAGCAATACCGCGAGCACCGCCGCGCACACGCCGCTGGTGAATCCGGCCGACAGGTCGATCTCGCCGAGCAGCAGCACGAAGATCAGGCCCATCGCGATCACCGCGATCGCCGCGCCCTGGGTGAACAGGTTCGCGAAGTTGGCCTCGGACATGAAGACCGGGCGCGCGGCCCAGAAGACGCAGGACAGGATGATCAGGGCGAGCACGGAGGGTAGCGCGCCCATGTCACCGCTGCGCACTCGTCCGACGTAGGTATTGACTAAATCGGAAACCGGTGCAGTAGTTGGTTTTTCGGTAAGAACGGCGCTCATCCTTTTACTCCATTCGCGTCCAGGCCCAGTGCGCCGCTGCGGCCCGCCGTAATCAGTTCGACGACCTGGCCGTGGGTCACATCGGAGGTCCGGACCTGGGCGGCCATCCGCCCCAGGTACAGCGCCGCGATCCGATCCGAGACCGCGAAGACGTCGTTCATGTTGTGCGAGATCAGCACCACCGCGAGGCCTCGGTCGGCCAAGCGGCGCACCAGCTCCAGCACCTGCTGGGTCTGCTGCACGCCGAGCGCGGCGGTCGGCTCGTCCAGGATCACCACCTTGCTGTTCCACAGCACCGCTTTCGCGATCGCGACGGTCTGCCGCTGGCCGCCGGACAGGCTGGACACCTGCTGCCGGACACTCTTGACGGTCCGAACGGACAAGCTCGCCAACGTCTTTCCGGCCAGCTCCTCCATCGCGTACTCGTCGAGCACGATGCCGTTCTTGCGCTCGCGGCCGAGAAACATGTTCTGGACGATGTCGAGGTTGTCGCAGAGCGCGAGATCCTGGTACACGATCTCGATGCCGAGCGCGCCCGCGTCGCGCGGGCTGTGCACCTGAACGGGCTTGCCCTCGAAGAGGAATTCGCCCGCATCGATCGGATGGGTGCCGCCGATGCACTTGACGAGCGTGGACTTTCCGGCCCCGTTGTCGCCGACCAGCGCCGTCACCTCACCCGCGTAGGCGCTGAAGGCGACGTCGTGCAGGACATGAACCGGCCCGAAACTCTTTTCTAGGCCGCGTAATTCGACTACCGGCGTATCACTCATGGGTACTGCTCCTGAGAAGGGGCCCCCGTCCGCCGTCCCCTCATCGAAACGGCGGAAGGGGCTGGGGCGATCAGATGCCGTTGTCCGCGCAGAGTTTCGCGATGTCGCCGGTGCACAGCTCAGCCTTGGTGACATAGCCGTCCGCGACAACGTCTTTCACCTGCTGGATGTAGATCGGCTTGGGCTCCAACAGCACCGACGGCACGTCGGTCTTCGCCTCCGGGTCCTGCACCTTGCCGTTCGCCTGACCCGGCTGGCCCTTGGTCAGCCCGATGGCCAGCTCGGCCGCCGCCTCGGCTTCCTTCTTGATCGCCTTGTACACGGTGAGGCACTGATCGCCCTTCAGGACGTTCTGCAGGCCCTGCACCGTGGCGTCCTGGCCGCTCACCGGGACCTGGCCGTTGAGCTTCTGCTTCTTCAGCACCGCGATCGCGGCGTTGGCGAGTCCGTCGTTGGCGGCCACCACGCCACCGATGTTCGGTGTGCCGGTGAGCATCTGCTCGAAGATGGTGCCCGCCTGGGTGTTATCCCATTCCGGCACGGCCTGGTCCGGGCCCTTCACGAACTGGCCCGCGTCGAACTTCGGCTTCAGCACGCCGTCGTAGCCGGTCTTCAGCAGCGTGGCGTTGTTGTCGGTCGGGCCGCCGTTGAGGTAGGCGACCACCGGCTTGACCGCGTTCTTGTCCGTCAGGCACTTGGCCACGCCCTCACCGAGCAGGCTGCCGACCTTCACATTGTCGAACGACACGTAGAACTGGGCGCCGCCGCCGAGGGTGAGCCGGTCGTAGTCGATGACCGTGACGCCCTGCGCCTTGGCCTTCTGGATCACGGCCTTGCCGGTGCCGCTGTCCAGGTTCGTCATCAGCAGCACCGAGGCGCCGTTGGTCATCATCTGATCGGCGATCGTCTGGAAGGCGGTCTTGTCGCCCTGCGCGTTCTGGATGTCGGCCTTGACGCCTGCCGAGTCGAACGCCTGCTGCAGGTACTTGCGGTCTGCGGTCTCCCAGCGGGCCGAGGTCTTGCTGTCCGGCAGGATCACCCCGATCTTGGCGCCGCCACCTCCCGAGCTTTTCGAGTCGTCACCACAGGCGGTCAAAGTCAACGAGGTAAGCACGGCGACCGAGACGGCCGCAACGCCGAGAATGCCCTTACGCATGAGGGGGCCTTTCGTGGAACCACCGGCCCGGCAGTGCCAGGACGGTCGAGGTCGAGCGAATGTTGTTCGCTGCAACATATTCGACTGTGACCCACAGCACAACCTGTTCAAGCGACCAATTTGTTGTTGGAGATAACAATCAGGACACGTGAGCAGGTGCTCACATCCGCCCCGGGCCGGGCGATGTGGCATCGGCTCGATCGGCGGAGATCGACTGCTTACGTATCCGTGGCAAGGGCGGCGGCCAGGTCGCGGGCGTCGCGCAGCCAGGTGGTGCGCTGCTGTTCGGTGGAGTCGGTCACCGTGCGGAATACCTTGCGCCGCACGTCTTCCACGCCGATGTAGGGCAGCACGCAGGATGCCCAGATCTGCTGCAGTGGGTCGCCGAAGACGTCGCGCTCGCGATCCTCGGTGGTGTCGGAGGTGTTGAGGATCAGGGCGCGCTTGGCGTGCAGTAGTCCGATCGGTTCTCCGGCCGCGTCGGACAGTTTGTATGCGACGGCAGGGGTGAGGACCCGCTGTACCCAGCCGGTCAGGATCGCGGGCGGCATCCCCCACCAGTTCGGGTGGACGAATATCAAGGCATCGAGCTCGGCAAGTTCGTCTTGGTACCGCCGAACCCGCTCGTCGCCCGACTGCGTGCCGTCGACCGTCTCGGTTTCCTGCGCGGCCAGCATCGGATCGAAGCCCTCCGCATACAGGTCATGCGGCACAACCTCGACCGCTTGTCCCTGCAATTCGTCGACCACCGCATCGAAAAGCGCTCTGTTGAAACTGTCGGCCTGGGGATGGGCCAGGTACACCGCGATACGCATGCTGACCACTGTGCCCGTGAGAAGCCTTTCCGGACAATCCTATTCAGCGCGGCTTCATGGGGATTCTCGACGCAATACCGCCTGATATTCCCATGCGTCCCAGAGCGGATGAGTGGTCGAATACCGTTGGTCCGTCCGGAGTTCCGCGCCGTCGAGTTCCATGCGCTCGACGACAAGACCGGTGCCTTCGGCCAAGAGCAGCAGATCGGCGGGCGAGTAGCAGCGGCCGAACTGATCCAGCGCTTCGGACTCCTTGTCGACCGGCCACCACCGATCGCTGAAGCGGCTGGAAATCGGGTCGTAGTCATTGAAGTTCGCGAGGTCGACGACGTATTCCTCCTGGTCGACCTCGCCGGCGACCCGAGCCCACTTCCACGGGCTGAACACATCGACGATCATCGCGCCGCCCGGCCGCAACCATTCGCCGCTGACCCGGCGGAGCAGCGTGCGCTGGTCAGCGTCGCTACCGACACCGAAGCCGTTCCAATAGACCACACAGTCGAACTGCTCATCGAATTCGACCTGATAGAAATCGCCTTCGACGATCCGCAGGTCGCGCCCCGCGACCTCGGCCGCTCGTTCCCTCGCCTGCCGCGCACGCACCGAACTGAGCTCCACCGCGACCACGGAGTAGCCGAGATCCGCCGTGACCACCGCGGTTGTCCCACTGCCCGCACCCAATTCGAGGACACGTTCGACGCCATCGCCCGCCAGCCGCGCGATCAACGCGGCACGCCGCCGGTCCGACTCCTGCACGGTCTGCGGACCCCACCACATCGGGGCGGTCTCGAAGAACTGCTTGACCCAATCCATGAATAGTCCCCCCTCGCCAGACGGTCACCGGCCCGCTCTACCCCCGGGCCGATTCGGTACCTCTCGGATCCTGCCCGATGTTCGGCCACACGGAAAGGGCAAGGCCGACAGGCCTGTTGGTCCGGTTGCCTCGGCCTAGCTCAGGCGACGTGCGGCAGGACCTCGGCGGTGATCCGCTCCATCTGCGCGGCCGAGTCGAAAAGTGGGTTGATCAGGATCATTTCGGCCCCGGCGGCGGCCACCGCGCGCAGTTCCTGAATGCAGGTCTCCGGTGGTCCGCAGACGGCGACCGGCAGCAGAGTCTTGCCGAAGTCACCGTATTGGGAGATCAGGGCCTCGGTCATCCGGCGCTGTGCGCGGTCCACGTCGTCATCCACCGCGATGTAGACGCGCTTCGCGATGGGGAAATCCGTTGCGTCCCTGCCATTCTCGGCGAGCGCCGCACGAACGATCGGGACCTGCTCGGCGAACTTGGCCGTCGTCGTTGACCCGGCTCCGAAGAACCCGTCCCCCTGCCGAACCGCCCGCCGCAACGCAGCAGGCTTACTACCACCGAACCACAAAGGCGGATAAGGCTTCTGAAACGGCTTCGGCTCCATCGCGGCCCCCGCCAACTGCCAGAACTCCCCGTCGATATCCACCTCCGGCTGCGTCCACAGCGCCTTCATCACCCGCAGCCCCTCATTGAACCGCCGCACCAAATTGTCCGCAGGATCAACCCCGAAAGCCGAAAACGCCCGCCCCCGCCCACCAATCCCCACCCCGACCTCGAGCCGCCCCCGACTCAACTGATCAACCGTAGAGATCCGCTTCGCCAAATGCACCGGATTGTGCAACGGCGTAACAAACACCGCACACCCCAACCGCAGCCGCTCATTACAGGCCGCCGCGAACGCCAACGTCTCCAACGGACTCGAACTAGGCGAAGCCCCCAACACCTGCTCCGTCATCCACGCACTCTCGAACCCGAGCTCCTCCGCCCGCCCCAGATACTCCCGCAGGTCCCTCGGCTGGAAGGTCCCATCGGCGGCATGCTGCGGAATCGAGATCGCATATCGCATACCCGACCCTAACGCGGCCAGCCCGACGACGTCCGCGACTCGAGGTCAGCAGCGGTGTGGCGGACCCGCGGCTGCGGTCTGCCGGTCCATCACCTCCGGAAGCGAATTGCCCGCTCCGGGCGGAAGCATCCGGATTCGTCGGAATTCGTCACCACGGTGGGCGCCGATCCGATACGGTTTGGTCGACCGGGAGCGTTGGGGTGCGATACCGAGGGGGACAGTTCATGGGGGCTATCAGTTGCGGGAGACGGCGAACAGCTGCTGAGACCGACCATGCCACCAGATACCGGTCGACCGATGTGGACGCAGGAAGCATCGAGGGCTGAGTACCGACAGTGTCTCGCCCGAAGCCGACGACAGTGCTGCACTTTACCCATATCTCTCATCTGCCGAAGATATGCCAACATGGCTTACTCGCAGACAGCCAAGCGCAGCAAGCCGGTGTGATCGACCATGAGGCCGGCAATCTGGGGATCAAGAAGAACCGGCGATTCCGATCAGTGCCAGTCAGTCGAGGTGGCACGGTTGCCGACTATGTACCCTTCTATTTCGCCCCTAGAAGTCCGATGATGTACGCAATCCATAAAGGAAACGTAGAGACCTATAACGGCTACCATGGTGATCTCATATATCTGCGGACTACCGTCGAGCAATTAGTCAACCACGACCTGCAACCGGTATTCACTGACCGGAATGCCGCACTGGAGATCGCAAGGTTTTCCGACGACATCGCCGAATTGGACACGATGATCGATTGGCCGCTGATGACGGCACGCATGTGGAATAACACCGAGAATGATCAGGATCGCCGCGAACGGCGGATGGCCGAGTGCCTCGTCCATGGGCGGGTACCCTGGTCTGCGTTCACCGAGGTCGTCGTGCAGAGCCAAGACCATGCAACCCGGATCGAGCTGCCCGATAGGCCGGACAGCAGACCATCCATCTCTGTCAGACCCTACTGGTACTTCTAACACATGGAGTCGTTCGCTGTGATCACTCAGGCCACAGGCAACCTGCTCCGCGCCGACACGGATGCGTTGGTGAACACCGTCAACACCGTGGGCGTGATGGGCAAGGGGATCGCACTGCAGTTCCGTCGCGCCTATCCCGAGATGTTCGCGGCGTACCAAAAGGCATGTGAGCGTGGCGAAGTCCAGATCGGCAAGATGCATGTCTGGGAAACGGGAACACTCGAAGGCCCGCACTACATCATCAATTTCCCTACGAAGAGGCACTGGCGAGCCGGCTCGCGACTGCAAGACATCGAATCGGGTCTCACCGATCTTGTCGCGGTGATCATCGAGCTCGGCATCACTTCGATCGCCATTCCCCCCCTCGGCTGTGGAAATGGTGGGCTGAAGTGGGCCGAAGTGGAACCGCTCATCACCTCGGCTCTGCAGTCACTGCCGGATCTCGACGCTCGCGTGTACTCCCCCGGCGCTACGCCCAGTGCCGATGACATGGTGAACGCCACACCTCGACCTGAGATGACGATCGGCCGCGCGGCGCTCGTCGAACTCCTGTCTCGATACCTGCGAAACGCGCTGGAAGCGACCCCACTCGAAATCCAGAAGTTGATGTACTTCCTGCAAGTAGTCGGCGAGCCGCTGCGACTCGAATACACCAAAGGGACCTACGGGCCATATGCCGATAGCCTGCGGCGGGTGCTGAGCCTGGTCGAGGGGCACTTCCTTACCGGCTACGGTGACGGCTCGTCGCGGGTGCTGGATGCAACGTCGATCCGGCCGCTACCTGGAATCGCCCTCGAAGCAACGCGAATCCTGGCCGACTATCCCGTCACCCGCCAACGAATAGCTCTGGTAGACAACATCACCAACGGTTTCGAGTCGATGTACGGCATGGAATTGCTCGCGACAGTGCACTGGCTCACCGATCATGACCCAGACGCCGCGAAGGACTGGCGGCGGACCGCTGAGCTCATCCGGGAATGGACCCCACGCAAAGCGGAGATGTTCACCGACGACCACGTACAAGCCGCATGGAAACGGCTACGAGAACACGGCTTGATCGCCGACAGTGCGACCAGCAATTCAGTGCTACAGGACAATAATCTTGCATTGTCTGCCGATCGCGCGGTCTCGGAGAATATCAACCGCAGCGAACTCGACGCCAGACTTGTCCAAGTCATCGAGGGTTCCCGATTTTCGTGGTCGGATATGGCCGTAATTACCGGCACCCGAGACGAGGCCGAGCATCTCCAGGCTGTTCTGGATCATGCTGGTATTCCAACCCTTTCGCTCGAAGATTTCGACGGCACCCCGCAGAATGCCGTCAAAGTCGGCACCGTACGTCGCGCGAAGGGGGTTGAATTCGCCGCCGTCTTCCACCCGACCTCAGCACACAAACCGGACGAGGAACTCTCCGACGCGGAACGCGCGGCCGCCGAGCTGGTGGCACGACAGGCGATGGTGGCGCTGACGAGGGCGCGGGAATACCTGTGGGTAGGCGTGATCGAGGGGTGAATCTCATCGGCTCTCAGTCGATGAGTTGCAGGGTTACTACGGGGATTACTCGGTCGGTTTTTTGTTCGTATTCGGCGAAGCCGGGCATTACGGCGACCATGGCGGCGTAGAGGCGGTCGCGTTCTGGGCCGGAGGTGATGGGGGTGGCGGTGGCTTTGTGGGTTTCGGTGCCTACCTCGATGGTGACTTCGGGGTTGGCGCGGAGGTTGTGGTACCAGTCGGGGCTGGTGGGGGCGCCTGCCTTGGAGGCGATGATGACGAGGTTGTCGCCGTCGCGGACGTAGGCGACGGGGGTGGTGCGGGAGAGGCCGGATTTGGCGCCGGTGGTGGTGAGCAGGAGGAGGTCGCCGCCTTCGAAGGGGCCGCCTACCTTGCCTGCGTTGTTGCGGAATTCTTCGATGATCTGCGTGTTCCAGTCGGACATGCTGGGCTCCTCTGGTGGGAAAGCGGATTACGCCGTTACCCGAGCCTATCGACAAGATCGGCCGAACCGGCGCTACCCGAGGAACCCACGGCCCGTCGAGCGGGACATCGCCGCGGCACCGGCCGACGCGCTGTCCCGCTCGACGGAGCCGGTCAGCGAGAAACCGACAAAATGGGTTCTCGCACTGCTGATTTGGGCGTGGCGGCGAGGGTTTTGGTGAGATCGGTGCGTAGCGTTCGGGCCGAGTCGAGCAGGTAGTTCTGGCGGATCTTCCAGGGGTGACGGTCGCCCTGGTGCGGGAAGTCGGCGATCGAGCGCTGGATGTAGCCTGCGTCGAGGTCGAGCAGGGGTTGTTCGTTGAGGTCGCCGTCGGGCTCGGGGACGACGGCGGCGTAGCCGCGGCGATCCATGTGGTTGAGGACCTTGCAGACCAGGCGGGAGCTGAGGTCGGCGCGCAGGGTCCAGGAGGCGTTGGTGTAGCCGATGCAGACGGCGAAGTTGGGCAGACCGGTGAGCATGGCGCCCTGCCAGATGAATTGGTCGGACAGCACGATCGGTTGGCCATCCACGCGCGGGGTGATGCCGCCGAAAGGCAGCATCTGCAGGCCGGTGGCGGTGACGACGATGTCGGCCCGCAGGATTCGGCCGGACTTCAGTCGAATGCCTTCCGGCACAAAGGCATCGATGTGGTCGGTGACGACCTCGGCCTTGCCCTTCTTCATCGCCTTGAAGAAGTCGGCGTCGGGGACGGCGCACAGGCGCTGGTCCCACGGGTTGTAGCTGGGCGTGAAGTGTTCGGCTACTACCTTCTCGTCCTTGAGGATTCGAGTGGTGAGGGCGGTGAGTAGTTTGCGCGCGGCGGCGGGGCGACGACGGCAGTACTGGTAGAAGCCGATCGTGAACAGGATGTTCTTGGTGCGGATCACCCGGTGCGCCAGGTTCGGCGGCAGCAGTTCACGGATCTTGTCCGCGTACTTGTCGCGGCCGGGGACGGCGCTGATCCAGGTCGGGCTGCGCTGCAGCATGGTCACCAGTTCGGCCTGCTTCGCCATCGAGGGCACGAGGGTGACCGCGGTGGCGCCGCTGCCGATCACGACCACCCGCTTACCGGTGTAGTCGAGGTCTTCCGGCCAGAACTGCGGATGCACCACCCGACCGGAAAACGAAGCGAGGCCGGGGAATTCGGGCGTGTAGCCGCGGTCGTAGTTGTAGTAGCCCGCGCAGGCGTAGAGGAAGCCACAGGTCAGCGAGCGCCACGAGATGTTGCCCGCTGCGTCCCGCTCTTCGAGAGTCAGTGTCCAGCGGGCGGTTTCGCTCGACCAGTCGGCGGCGACCACCTTGGTCTGGTAGCGGATGTGCCGGTCGATGCCGAATTCGGCGGCGGTGTCGTTGATGTAGCGCCGAATCGACAGCCCGTCGGCGATCGATTTGGCATCGCGCCACGGCTTGAACGGGTAGCCGAGGGTGAACATGTCCGAGTCCGAGCGGATGCCGGGATAGCGGAACAGATCCCAGGTGCCGCCCATCGCGGCCCGCGCCTCGAGGACAGCGTAGGTCTTGCCGGGGCACTCGGTCTGCAGCCGGTAGGCGGCGCCGATGCCGGAGAGGCCGGCGCCGACTATGACGACGTCGAGGTGTTCGAGGGCTACAGCGGTCTCGTTCATGGTTCCAGTGTGAGACCGCACCGACCGGCTTTCTTGACTTTGCACGACAAGTATTTAACTCTGGACGACATGACGGTGATCCGATCGGCCGGACTGCGCGGCTTCCGCGCGACGGTCGCCGAACTCGGGGGCGATGCCGAGCAGTACGCCACCGCCTGTGGCCTGCCGATCGCCGCGCTCGACACCGACGACCTGCTGATCCCCGATCAAGCGCTGGCCGCGGTACTGGAACTGGCCGCGCAGCGACTGAACCGCCCCGATCTCGGCCTGCTCATTTCCCGCCGCCAAGACCTCGACATGCTCGGCCCGCTGGCCCTGGCCATCCGCAACTCGCCGTCGCTGACGCGCGTGCTGGAATGCACGGCGCGCTACCTGTTCCTGCACGCCCGCGCACTCACCCTGACCCCGGAACCGGACCCGTACGGCGATCGCGGCGTGATCGCGCTGCACTACGGCGTCCAGCCCGGCATGCTGTCGCCCATTCAGGCAACAGATCTCGGACTTGCCTTCGTACACCACACCATTCAGCGATTGGCCGAAGACCACTACCGATTGCTGTCGGTCGAATTGCCGTACCGGCCAACGGCACCGATCGAACGCTACGAGGAATTCTTCGGCGCGCCGGTACACACGAACCGGCCGTACGCGGCGCTGCGGGTGCCACGAAATCTGCCGACGCTGCCGCTGAGCGGCGGTGACGAGAACCTGCACCGATTGGCGATGGCGTTCCTGGCCGAGCAGGCGGGCGGCATCGACGCCTCGATGGTACCCAAGGTGCGCGCCACCGTACAGCAGCTACTCGGCACGATGGCGCCCGAAATAGGTTCCGTAGCAAGGATATTGACCCTCCACCCGCGCACCCTGCAACGTCGCCTCGCCGCGGAGGGCGCCTCGTTCGCCACCATCCTCGACGACGTCCGCCGCGACGAAGCCCGCCGCTACCTCACCACCACCGACATGCCGATGAGCCAGGTGGCCTCCGTGATCGGATTGTCCGAGCAGTCGACCTTCACCCGATGCTGCCGAAGATGGTGGGGCACAACGCCGACCGCGGTGCGCCGCGCGGGCGCCCACCATCGAGCGTGACGACTATCGGGTAACGCGCAACCCGTCGAGCGTGACGGCGAGCAACCGCTCGGCCGCCTCCGGCGTCTTCTCACAGGCGGCGCCGATGCCGTGCCCCAGTCGCAGCACGTCACGCGGCTCGATATCGGTCCGGATCGCGCCCGCGTCCTGCGCGGCCTTCACCAGCGCGGTGGACGCGTCGTTGATCAAAGCCCGGCACAGGGTGAAGGTTTCGGAATCGTGATCGATCAACGCCTTCAACGTGACCGCGAGACTGCGCTTCTCCATGACGAACGCCACCTGCTCGCGCATCCACAGCTCGAATGCCTCGGCGGGCGAATGGGTTTCGAGTAGCTCGGTGGCGCGCTGACTCAGCCGTTCGATGCTGTCGCGGTACACCGCCTCCATGAGCGCTTCGCGATTCGGGAAGTGCCGGTAGAGCGTTCCCGCGCCGACGGCGGCGCGGCGCGCGATGTCATCGAGGGGCGCCTCCGGCCCCTCTTCGGCGAACGCCTCGCGCGCGCACTCGACGATCCGCGCATAGTTTCGCCGCGCATCGGCCCGCATCGGCCGCGCCGTCGACGGTTCGTCCACGATCCCTCCAGTGGAAACGGATGAAGTCTCCGGTTAGTCTTGCGTAAACGGAGAACCTCTCCATATGATAGCTCTATCGGAAACGGAGACTCTCTCCGTTTAGCTCACGAATCGATGGAGCGCTTCTTGTCCACGACCACAATCTCCGCGGGCACCCCCACGTCCGCACTCGGAAGCCGGCCGTTCCGCTCCGGCCTCGTGCTGGTCACCCTGCTGACCTGCCAATTGATGATCATCCTCGACATCACCGTGATGAATGTGGCGCTGCCACGCATCCGCACCGACCTGGAGTTCAGCGCCACCGGCCTGTCCTGGGTGATGAACGCCTACACCCTGGTCTTCGGCGGCCTGCTGCTGCTCGGCGGCCGCGCCGGTGACCTGTTCGGCAGGCGCAACCTGTTCATCGCTGGCACAACTCTTTTCACCCTGGCCTCGCTGGCGGGCGGGCTGGCACCGTCGGCGACCTGGCTGCTCGTCGCCCGCGTCGTCCAGGGCATCGGCGCGGCGATGGCGGGCCCGAGCACGCTCGCACTGCTGACCACGACGTTCACCGAACCCAAGGCCCGCATCCGGGTCCTCGCGCTGTTCTCCGGCATGTCCAGTGCGGGCTTCGCCATCGGCCTGATCCTCGGCGGCCTGCTGACCCAATGGCTGAGCTGGCGCTCGGTGCTGTTCATCAACGTGCCCTTCGGGCTGGTGGTGGTCGTGCTCGCGCTGCGCTACCTGCCCGACGCGGTACGCAAGCCCGCCCACCTCGACCTACCCGGCGCGGTCACCGCGACCGGCGGCGTCGCCGCGCTGGTCTACGGCTTCATCAGCGCCGCGTCGAACGGCTGGAGCAACGACATCACCGAGATATCGCTGGCCGCAGGCGTGCTCCTGCTCGCCGCGTTCCTGACGATCGAACTGCGCACGGCCGAACCCCTGCTGCCGCTGCGGCTGTTCACCGACCGCAACCGCGCCGCCGCCTACGCGAACATGTTCTTCGGGCCGATGGCAGGCATGTCGATGTTCTTCTTCCTGACTCAGTACCTCCAGGAAGTGCGCGGATTGAGTGCGCTGGCAACGGGTTTCGCGTTCCTGCCGACCGCGATACTGATGTTCACGATGATCCGGCTGATCCCCCGATTGCTGCCGCGCTTCGGGCCGAAGCCGGTGACTCTGATCGGCACCGCGTTGATGGGGTCCGGGTTGGCGTTGCTGACCCAGCTGACGACCGACAGCGGCTACTTCCCGCTGCTGTTCGTGGCGATGCTGCTGATGGGGCTCGGTATCGGGCTGGCGTTCTCGCCGCTGAACGTGATCATCATGTCGAGCGTGCCGCCGAGCGACGCGGGCGCGGCGGGCGGTGCGCTGCAGACGCTGCAGCAGACCGGTTCCGCGCTCGGCCTGGCCATCCTGGTCACGGTGTTCGGCACGGCGGCGCGGGGCGCCTCGGGATCGGCGCAGCAGGTCCTGGTCAGTGGCACGACGACGGCGTTCGCCGCGGCGGTCGGCGTCGCGGTGCTGACCTTCCTGGTCGCGCTCACTTTCCGCAGTAACCGATCGACCACCTGATCTCTCGCCGGCGGTCCGGTGCCCACCCGTGGCGCTGGACCGCCTGCTTTCCGGCACCGGGCGAAGATGTTGGCGCCGTGGGCGATACGCGGGAACTATTCTCGCCGAGGGTCCGGGAGCTTTCTGAGTGTCTCGGTGAGCTCGATGATGGCGTCGTAGCTCAGTGTGAGCCCGCCACCGCCACCGGCGGTCAGTCCCCTCGCGGCCCAGTTGGTCAAACCTTTCGCGGTCAGCACCTGCTGGAGCTCGATCGAGGCGCGTTGGGTTTCGAGTAGGTCCGCTACCTCTTGCGCGGTGTACACCGGTTCGCCGATCCGGACGAGGTCCGTATCGCCGAAGAACGACTCTCGCGCCGTGCCGGACTTGAGCTGCAGCGACTTTTCGATCTTCGCGAACGAGGCCGACGTCGGGTTGGGGCCGCTGCCGTCCTCGAGGGTTACCTGTCGTTGCGGCGAGAGACCGTCACGTTCGCTGACGGCGTCCATGGTGAGGCCGAGCACCTGTTTACGGAGGTGGAACACCCGCTCGCCGAATCGCTTCCGCAGGTACTTCTCCCGCTTCCGCAGGTTCTCCTCATCCATGAAAGGTGATCCTACCGGGAACCGGACCTCACCACAGCTATTCCATTTTTGTTCTATTTAATTCTATCGTTCGACAGGTAAACCTGCGTTAGCCCGGCGATGGGCATGACAGTGGGCTTACGAAACTTCTATTGACATTAAACAAAAATTCTATTTAGCTTCCAGTAGACGTCCACGCGGCAGTCGACGTCGCTCACACCCTGGAAGGAAGACACATTGGTGGCGGGAGAGCCTGACGGCGGCTGAAGACGTTGAAGGGGTGCGCGGAGGGGATGCACCCAACGACGTCGAGCAAACGGTGCCCGCCGTCGTCCACGGAGTTCGGGTGCCGATCGCTACGGTCAGCCGCTGACGTTCTCGTCCGTCCGCTTATGAAGCAGCGATTGCGCGGGCGTCCAAAGCCGAAGCAACACTTCGACATCAGGCACTTGGGGCCGGGTGCCGTTCAGCGGCGTGACCGATCCGCTGTCGCCGCTGCCGAGTAGGTGGGCCGCGATGACCAGCGCGACGGCCTCACGCATGCCTTTCTGCTCGCCTTTGTCGATGGTGGTCGCGATCAGTTCTTCGACGGCGACCGGCAGCGGCTCGGTATATCTGGCAACGATTTTCACCGCGTCGCGGATCTCGATGCGCCTGCGATTGAGCCGTTCCGCCGGTCCGGTGTTCCAGCGATCGTTCCATCGCAGCACCAGCACCGCCTCCGGTGCGGCATCGGTCAGCTCGCGCCACAGCGGACGCAGCTGCCGCAATCGGATCAGCTGGGCCCCCGCTCGTACCGAGGGATAGATGAACGCGGCGAAGATCAGCGCACCGATGTACAGCTGTGGCTCACCGGAGGCGAACCAGTCGCTGGTGAGTTGGTAGCCGTGACGGGCGAATTCAGTATCCACCCCCGCCGCGCCCAGCCCGGCGAAGAAGGGCAGCGCTGCCATGGGAAGCCCGCTGACGACAGCGGCAATGGCGACGATGATTACCGCAGCGCGTTCGTATCGAGTCGTCGTATGGCGCATCAGGGTGGCCATGCGTCGACCCATGTAGGGCGCCACCACCATCGGCAGAGCCCAGCACAACCCCACGTAGACCCCGTAGCGCCAGCCGCCGTGATCGGCGATCGAGATCCCCTCCGATCGTGCCGGAGCACTCAGGACCAGGAAGGCCACGCCGACGGCGACCGCGAAGGCGATCGCTGCTCGGAACCCGGTGCGGTATCGGACGGGCCCATATTCGTAGCGGAGGAACAGACCCAGTCCGCACACCCACGAGGCGACCGTTGTCCAATGCCAGATATCGAAGAGGGTTGGTAGTCCCCCGGGTACCCAGCCTTCCAGGTGGCGGGCGATGGTGGGTTCACGCAGCAGCACCCCGGCAGCAGTGATCGACGCCCACATGTTCATCAGGTGATCCTCGTGTGAGGCGTGGCGCACCAACAGAATTCGGCTCGACGCGATAACGACGATGAACACGGTCGCCGAGAAGCTGATCCAGGTGGGAGATTGCTCGGGCCACATCCAGTCAGAACAGCTTCAACAAGGGGACCCGGCGCCGTTCGTCGCTGCGGCGAGTCATCGGCAGGACCATCGTCGCCAGCAGCTCCGCGTAATACTCTTCGCTCCTGCGGTAACCACTCGCTCCGCGCGCGCTGCGGATCATGCCCGGGTCGTGCGGACCGAGGTCGACACCAGCGAGCATGCTCACCAGTTCGGTGGCCGAGGAATCCTGACCGTGTTCCAGCAACATATGACCGAGCTCATGGACGACGACGTGCAGATCGTCCGGATCTTGCAGCAGGATGACGTCGTAGTCGGGGGCTGCCAGCCACAATCCGCACAAGCCCGGCGGCACGGCTACCGGCAACGGCAATCGCAGGATCCGCCGGCCCCGAATGCGTTCCACCTCGGCGAAGAGATCCTCGACCGTCCAGTCGAAGTATTCGGTTCCCGTCGCGCTCGCCATCGAACGCCGCTTCTCCAGCAGGCCCTGGTCCAGATCCTCGACCAAGGCACGCAAGCGGGCACGCGCGGACCTTGCCGACCATCGTCGAAGGCTCATATCAGGTCGCCCCCGGCTCGAACGATGACGGTGGAGTCGGTGCCAGTGATGGTTGTGCGGCGGTCATCTCATCGACATCTCCCCACCCCCCTTGCCCCCGGCGAATGCAGCTTGGTCTCGAGCCCCGAGCATATCCGCAGGAGCCGAATCTCGAAGCAGCTACCGATGGCGACCATCGAGGTCACAGCGATCAATCAGGTTTGATACCGATCGGTCGGGTCCGCGCCCCTCGCGCTCGAGGGGTGCGTGAGGCGTTGCGCGGACCCGTTCCGGCACCCATCGCCGGTGCGACAGATCGGATTCCTTTGTACAGGTGATGATATCGACATCGCGGAGCGACCGCTGGTGAATCGTCAGCGTCGAAATCCTTTGGGCAGCGCGGCGATCCGGCCGCGATGGCGTTCTTGCAGTTCGCGGGAGCGACGCAGGAAGTCCAGCACGAGCTCCAGCTCGTCGGCGGTATAGCGCGCCACGTCGGCCGCGCCCTCCTCGGCGATAGGGCCGTAGATCTCCCAGGCCTTCGCGGCGGCCGCCGGGGTGATCCGGACCAGGACTTTGCGCCGATCCCCCGGTTCGGGATGACGGACGACGTAGCCGAGCTTGGCGAGGCGATCCAGCATGGTGGTCACGCTGCCGCTGGTCAGGCCGAGTGCGGTCGCGAGCGCACTCGGCGTCGAATCACCTTCCAGCAGAATTTCCAGGCAGCTCAGGTCGGTGCGATTGACACCGAGAACGGTGGCGGCGGCCGAGTCGACCGCGTCGACCGCGGCCTGCAGGGCCTGCGATTCGCGTCCCACCTGCTCACGTAGGGTTTCCAAGTTTTCTCTTGACATTCAAGCCTCTTGACAGTCAAATTACTTATGTCTTGATTATCAAGATACATCAAATGGGCAGCAGGGTTTCGGAGGCACACCATGAAGAAGACGTTGATCATCGGCGGCGGGATCGCCGGGCCGGTCACGGCGATGGCACTGCAGCAGGCGGGGCTGGAGCCGATCGTCTGCGAGGCCTACCAGGAGGCGGCGGCCGAGCAGATCGGCGCGTACCTGACGGTCGCGGTGAACGGGCTGTCGGCGCTGTCGCTGCTGGATGCCGAACGCGTCGTGACGGAAACGGGACATCCGACCGGCACGCTGTCCTTCTCGACCAGCGGTGGCAAGCACATCGTGGACATGCCGATCGGCGGCACGCTGCCCGACGGCACCACCACGCACAGCGTCAAGCGGCGCGACCTGTATCGCGCACTCAATGCCGAGGCGGCGCGGCGCGGCGTGCGCTACGAGTATGGCAAGCGCCTGGTCGACGCGACGCCGACCGTCGGCGGCGGGGTCAACGCCCGGTTCGCCGACGGCAGCACGATCGACGCCGACGTGCTGATCGGCGCCGACGGAATCCGCTCCCGGACACGGGAAATCATCGATCCGTCGGCACCGGAGGCGCACTACCTCGGCATCTACGGGCTCGGCGGATTCGTCACCAACCGGGCCCTGTACGCCGAACTCGGGCTCCGGCCCGGCGTCTACAGCATGATCTTCGGCAAGAAGGCGTTCTTCGGCTACCTGGTCGCGCCGGACGGCGAGATCTGGTGGTTCGCCAATGTGCCACGGGCAAGCGAACTTTCGCGCGAGGAATCCGCGAGCACGACGGTATCGCAGTGGCGTGATCAGCTCGTCGAACTACTGCTGGTCGACAACACCCCGGCCGCCCGCATCGTCGGTGCGACACCGGAGCACACCTTCGTGCCCGGCTTCAACCAGTACGACATGCCCTCGGTGCGCACCTGGCACAACGACAACATGGTCATCGTCGGCGACGCCGCGCACGCCGTGGCCTCCTCGTCCGGTCAGGGTGTCTCGATCGCGGTGGAAGACGCGGTGACACTGGCGATCTGCCTGCGCGACCTCCCCGATACCGCCGCCGCGTTGGCGGAGTACGAGGCCCGCCGCCGCGACCGGGTCGAACGTGTCGTTCAGCACGGCGCGGAGACCAGCGGCGACAAGGCGTCCAACGGGTTCGGCAGGCTGCTCGTCCGCCTGCTCACTCCCTACTTCCTGAAGAAGGCCGCCAAAACCGGTGTCGCCCCGTTGAGTTGGATGTTCGACTACCGAATCAACTGGGACACCGATGCTCAGAGCGCGACGACGAGTTTGCCGGTCGCGCCGCCGGATTCCATGTAGCCGTGAGCTTCCTGGATCTGGTCGAGAGTGAAGACGCGGTCGATGGGGATGGTGATCCGTCCGTCGGCGGCCGCGTCGAGGAAGTCCTGCAGGACGTCGGCGGGCAGGTCACTCGCGTCGCCGCCGTAGGCGGTGAGACGGACGCCCTGCGGGAGGTAGCCGAGGGGATAGAAGTTCTCGACGATCCACTCGTTGGACAACATGCCGGTGAAGCAGACGACGCCCTGGATTCTGGTGGCGCGCAGGGTATCCGGCAGGGTCGGGGTGCCGACGAGTTCGAGGGCGGTGTCGACGCCGGCGGGGCTGATGCGGCGGACCTGGTCGGCGACCGTGCCGGTGTCGATCAGCACGTGGTCGACACCGAGTTGTTTCAGCGCATCGGCTTTCGCCGGATTCCGCGTGGTCGCGAAGACGGTCATGTCGCGCTGTTTGGCGAGGATCGCGGTGGCCGCGCCGACCGAGGAGGTCCCGCCGCGGATCAGGATCGACTGGCCCGGTCGGCCGTCGAGCCCGATGGTCAGCGAACCGTAGGCGGTCTGCAGCATCTCCGGGACCGCGCCGAGGGTGGACCAGTCCAGTGCGCTGGCGAACGGGATGACCTGGGCCGCGGGGACGCAGGTGTACTCGGCGTAGCCGCCGTCGAAGGTGCGGCCCATGCCGCCCATCATCGCGACGACCTGCTGCCCGATCTCGAATTCGCCAGTGGGACAGTCGACTACGACGCCGGTCGCCTCGATGCCGGGTACTCGGGGGAAGGTAACGCCTTCCGCCAGACCGAGTCTGGTGTGTAGTTCGGACCTGTTGAGGCCGAACGCCTTTACCCGGATGAGCACCTCCCCTGGCCGTGGTTTCGGGACAGGTAGCTCCCTTATCCGCAGGGCCTCCAGTGGACCTGGACCGTCCAGCACTACGGCCCGCATGGTGGTGGGAATCGCGGACATTCGATCACTCCTTCTCGAGCTCCGCCGCCGGTGCGGCGGACAGGTTGGCGGTGCGGAGCAGCCGCAGGGTGGCGTCGAGCCGGTCCACGGAATCGGTGCCGAGCACCGCGCCGATCCGCTCGGCGAGTTCGGCCTCGACGGTGGCCGTTGCCGCACGCAGCAGGCGTTCGCCACTGCGCGTCAAGGTGATTCGCGAGGAACGACCGTCGGCGGGGTCGCGCTGCCGTTCCGCGTGCCCCGCGGCCTGCACCCGGTCGACGACCTTGCTGGCCCCGCCCTCGGTGATGGTCATCGCGTCGGCGATATCTCGCACCCGCGCCCCGCCGAGCCGGTCGGCGACCCGCATCATCTCGAACCAGGGCAGCGGCATCGCATGGTCATCGCGCAGCCGCCGCTCGACGGCGTTCCACAGCAGGATTTCCACCCGCACCAGTTGGTCGAACAGTTCGACCAGGCGCGCTTCCGCCACTGAACACTCCATTCCATGTCATGCTTTGCATCCAGACGATACCGATATCAGCCACATCAGTGTCGGCAAGATCCATTCCATGGAATGGAACATACCAAGGCGCGTCAGTATTCCGCCGGGCTTTCGGTATCGTCGGGCTGGTGACCGGGCTGCGGCGAGCTGGAATCTTCTTCGGAGCCCTGCTCGGCCTGGTCGTGCTGATCGGGCTCGCGGGTCTGCCGGTGTACGTCTATCCGCAAACCGATCCGCTGCGTAAGGCCGATGCCATCGTGGTGCTCGGCGGCACCGCCTACGAACGGTTCGACGTCGGGCTGGACCTCGCCGAGCGCGGATACGCTCCTACGCTGTTGATCTCGCGGTCCACCGGACTCTACGACCACGAGATGGACAAGTACTGCGCGGGGAAATTCGACTTCACCGTCAACTGTTTCGTGCCCGACCCGTGGACCACCGAGGGCGAGGCGCACGAAATCCGGCGGCGGGCGCAGCAATTCGGCTGGCATCACATCATCGTGGTGACCTACACCCCGCATGTGTCGCGGGCGCGCTACATCGTGTCGAAATGCTTCGACGGCGAGCTGACCATGGTGGCGAGCCCGAGCGATTCAGGGCTGCGCTTCTGGGCGTGGATGTACCTCAGGCAGTCGGCGGGATACCTGCGGGCGTTTCTGTCGCCGGGATGTTGAGCGGGCTCACAGCTAGCCGGCCGAACTTCGCTTAGTCTTTCGCCTCATGGACGAAACGACCAGCGAACCCGCAGGCGCGCACCCGCACGAGCCCCACACCGAGGGGCTGGCGTCCAAGCTGAACTGGTTGCGCGCCGGGGTGCTCGGCGCCAACGACGGCATCGTGTCCACGGCCGGGCTGGTCGTCGGCGTCGCCGCGGCGACGACCAGCACCAGCGCCATCTTCACCGCGGGCATCGCCGGACTGTCGGCCGGCGCGATCTCGATGGCGGTCGGCGAGTACGTGTCGGTGAGCACCCAGCGCGATTCCGAGCGGGCCCTGCTCGCGAAGGAACAGCGCGAACTGCGGGACGAGCCGGAATTCGAATTGGCCGAGTTGGCGGGCATCTACGAGCGCAAGGGACTGTCCGCGGCCACGGCACGCAAGGTCGCCGAGGAGCTCACCGCGCACGACGCGTTCACCGCGCACGCCGAGGCCGAGCTGGGGCTCAACCCCAATGAGCTGACCAATCCGTGGCAGGCGGCGTTCTCCTCGGCGGTGTCGTTCACGCTCGGCGCGCTGCTGCCGTTGCTCGCCATCCTGCTGCCCCCGGTTTCGGTGCGGATTCCGATCACCTTCGCCGCGGTGCTGGTCGCGTTGGCGGTCACCGGTTCGGTGAGCGCCCGCCTCGGCGGCAGCGAGCGCGGCCGGGCGGTGCTGCGGGTGGTGATCGGCGGGGCGCTGGCCATGGCGGTCACCTACGGCATCGGGCAACTGGCGGATGTCGCCGGGATCTGATGCGGTGGAAGGGTTTCCGGCCCATCAGATCCCGAGAACATCGACGTCACGCAACCGGCTGTGCTTCGAAAGTGGCATCGAGCCAATCGAATACCCGCTGGTTGGTCAGCAGCGTCGCGCCCATGTGGCAGTGCGCGCCCGCGCCCTCGGCGTTGGTGCCGACGATCAGCTCCTTCTCGCAGGTGAGCGCCGCATAGACGCGCTGCGCCTCACCTCGGAAGAACAGGTCGTTCTCGGCGTCCAAAACCAGTGTCGGGCAGTTGATCTGGTGCGCGACGCCGTCCAAGGTGTACGGCTTGGTCTTGCGAATGTAGTCGGCAGGTGAGTCGGCGCCGAAGGTCCAGGTGCCGTTGCGCAGCGCCCACCGAGCGGTGGTGTTGACCGCCATGACCAGTCCGATGACCGGGAGCGCTTCGGCGTCACGGCCGGCTTCGACCCACTCGGCGAGGAACTCGGGCAGCGCGTTCATGTTGCCCGCGTGGTAGTCGAAGAGGCCATCGTTGAGCACCAGCGCGGCGAGCCGGTCCTCGAAGGCGGCGGCGCGGGCGACCAGGTAGCCGCCGAGGCTGTAGCCGTACAACGCGATTCGCGCCGGATCCACCTCCGGCAGGCTGAGCGCGTAATCGACCACCGGGGTGATGACGGCCTCCCAGTCGGGTCGGAAGGTCAGCCCCTGCTCCCGGATCGCCGCGCCCTGGCCGGGGCCGTCGAAGGCGAGTACGTGATAGCCGCGCTCGACCGCGGCGGCGGCCAGCACGAACCAGGCCTCCTCCAGAGTCGAGTCGAAGCCGCTGTTGAAGATCACCGTCGGCCGCGGCGTGCCGGAATCGTCGACGAGAAAGAGGTAGCCGGGCAGGGTGGTCTCCTGGAAGGGAATCGACACCGAGCGCACCGGGGTGTCGAACAATTCCGCTGCCTGCGCGAATGTTTCGCGCGAGCGGTTGGAAAGGTCGCGGGCCTCGGGGTCTTCGGCCGGGTTGTCGCGGCGGTAGAACTCGGCGGTGCGGTAGTAGTTCGAAGCACGCAGTAGGGCCTGGCGGGCGCTGACCCTGCGCCCCTTCGCCAGGCAGTCGGTGCCGATCGCGTGCACCCGCTCGGCGGTGGCCCGCCACTCGCGCAGCCACGCCGCCTCGTCGCCGTCGGTGATCCGGCTGGCGGTGGCCAGCACCTCGCCCAGCTCGGCGCCGCCGTAACCGGCGAAGCCCGCCGCGCGCAGTGCCTCGAAATCGAAGGACTCGTCGTCGAAGAGGAATTTCATGGCTCTACCTCGCCCTTAGCGTCGATACGGTTGCGTTTCGTCGTACGAGAAGAACGGTACGACGATCGACGCCGAAACGCAACCGTATCGACGTTGTTAGGATGTGGGCATGACAGACGCTCTCCCCGACCGCAAGCGCGTCCCCGCCGGGGCCGCGGTGATGCAGCCGCAGGTCACCACCGCGATCACCAGCGCGGCGTTCACCGAGCTGGCCGAGGTCGGCTACGGCAAGCTGACGATGGAGGGGATCGCGCGGCGCGCGGGCGTCAGCAAGCCGACGTTGTATCGACGATGGGCGACCAAGGAACAGATGGTGCTCGCGCTCGTCGAGCAGGTCGCCGTCGCGGCTGCCGAGGTGCCTGACACCGGGTCGCTGAAAGGTGATCTGCGGGCATTTCTCGAGGTGACCGCAGACGGATTCAGCCATCCGCTGGCCGCGCGGATCATCCCCGATCTGCTGGCCGAGGGCATCCGCACGGCTGCGGTCGCCGACGCACTACAGGCCGTCGGGCACAGCCGGCGCGAGAAGGTCGGGCAGTTGCTGCGGCGCGGGATCGATCGGAGCGAACTCCCGGCGGACCTGGATATCGAGCTCGCCTTGGACCTGTGCATCGCCCCGCTGTTCTGGCGGCAGCTGATGGGGGGCCGGCCGACCAGGCCCGACTACCTGGACACTCTGACGAACACGCTGATCGCGGCCTTCCGCGGCTGAGGCCGTCAGCCGGATCAGAACGGTGGCAGGACGCGTCGACAGCGTCATGGCCGGTGTCAGCCGAGGGGCTTGGATACCCCTCGGCTGACACCGGCCATCAGGTCAGCGCTTGAACGCGGCCCGTAGTTTGTCCGCGGCGCGTTTCACGTTGCCGCTGGCCTGTTCTCGACGTCCCTCGGATTCCAGGCGGCGATTTCCCGTCGCCCGGCCGAGGTATTTCTTCGCATTGCCCCTGGCGGCTTGCACCTGGTGCGCGATTCTGTCTTCGAACTTGGTCATGATCGGCACCTAGTAATACCAGCGCCGACCACCGACCGGGCGGCCCACCGATCCGGCGACCATCAGCACGAGGCCGATGACGAGGATGATGATGCCTGCGGTGGTGAGCAATCCGATTCCGAGCAGCCACCCCGCGATGAGGAGGACAAGTCCGAGAACAATCATGGTCGTATTTCCTTTTCTCGATGACTATTTCGACGCCGACGCCTGCACGCGGGGCGTGCTTGCGGCGCGCGGTGTGTCACCCGCGGGAGCCGTGGCCGGACGGCGCACGAACCGACTCCAGACGGGTTCGCGGTGCGGCTGCGGTACGGGCTCCTTGCGGACCGGCGGTGTGCCGCCCGCCAGATCGCGCCGGACCGCCGCCATTTCGCGGCGGGATTGCCTGAGCTCGCGACGTGCCGCCATGCTGCGGCGGGAGACACGCCAGACACCGGTCAGCAGGAGGGCGAGGCCCGCCGTGCCGATGGCGCCGAGGACGATGCCGTAGCCGAACAGCAAACCGCTGGAGCCGTGGAAGTGGTAGTCGAAAACGGCGAAATCACTGGGTAGGAAGTTGGTTTCGCCGTTGTTCGCCACCACGCCGGCGACTCCGACGATCACTGCTGCGATCAAGACGACGAGCCCGATGATGATGATCATGACAATCCTGTTGTGTCGAGTTGTATGACATCCCGGCTATTCCCGGGGACACGACAACCAAACGTAGGGAATCGAACTCGACTGTTCGTCGGCGTTTACGCCCGCCGGATCGGTCTATTCGATGGTCATGAGTTCGTACACCTTCTCCTTGCCCAACGTCACCCACGAGTCCGCCTCCGCCATCGAGTCCACGCTGCGCGGCGTCAACGGCGTCGATTACGTCGACATCAACGTGCCGTCCGAGTCCGCCACGGTCAACTCCGACCTCACCTATAACGAGGTGCTCGAGGCGATCCGCAACACCGGCGTAGCGGCCAGCTGATCTTGTTGTCCGCCTGGCCAACTCACTGACCGTGGCTCAGCGCCTGCCGAGATCCAGGCGTCTGGTCACCCGGTCGACGAGGTCCGGCGGCATGCCGGGTTCGCGGCGGGCGTTGAGGGCTTCGCGGCGACCCGCTTCGACAACGTCCTCGCGGATGCCGCGTAACCTCTTGGCCAGTTTGACGTTTCGGGCGGCTTCCGACTTGGCATCAGCGTCCGCGGCCTGCGGGTCGGCGCGCGTCATGCGTTGACGGAAGCCGTCGCGGAGTCGCTCGTAGACGTCGTCGGGTAGATCTTGTTCGGCGGCAATCTCTTTCAGCCGGGCCATCTCCGCCTTGATTACCCGCTCCCACAGCTGACGTTCGAGTTCGCGCTCCTTCTGGGTGTCCGCGTGCACGCCGGTGAGCCGGACGACGAGCGGGAGCGTCGGTCCCTGCAGCAGCAGGGTGAACAGGACGACCACGAACGCCGTGAACAGGATTTCGGTGCGTCCGGGGAAGTCCTTGCCATCGTCGGTGACGAATGGAATGGCCAGTGCCAGTGCGACAGTCGCGACGCCGCGCATCCCGGCCCACCAGGTGACGACCGTCTCCCGCCAGGTGTAGGGCTCATCCGCGTTGGGCCACCAGGCTCGGCCGATCGCCCAGGTGGTGAGGAGCCAGACCAGGCGGAGCGCGACCACGACGGCGACCACCGCGGCCGCGCCGCCGAGCAGTTTCGGCCAATCGTGGCCCGTCGCATCGAGTACCGCGCCGAGCTCCAGGCCGATGAGGCCGAAGGCGAAGCCGCTCAACAGCATTTCGATGATGTCCCAGAACGAGGCGCCGACCAGCCGGTAGTCCGAGTCGGCGAACTCGGTGACGGCGTCGGTCAGATACAACGCGCAGACCAGCACGGCGAGCACGCCGGACCCGTGCCACGCCTCGGCGAGACCGTAGGCGGCGAACGGCAACAGCAGGCTCAGCGCCACCTGCCAGGTCGCCTCCGCGAGATAGTTGGTCAACCGGCTGCCCGCCCAGCCGAGCACCAGCCCGACGGCGATCGCGACCACCGCCGAGGTGACGAATTCCGCGGCGGCGCGCGGCGCGGAGAACTTGCCGGTGACCACGGCTTGGACCGCGACACCGTAGATGACGATGGCTGTTACGTCGTTGAACAGCCCCTCGCCACCCAGCACCACCACCAGTCGGCGCGGTAAGCCGAGACTGCCCGCCAACGCGGTCGCCGCGACCGGATCAGGCGGTGCGACCAACGCGCCCAGCGCGATTGCGGCCGCGATCGGCAACGCCGGGTACCAGGCATGAAACACGGCGGCCACCGCCGCAGCCGTCGCGATCACCAGTCCGAAGGCACGCAAAGCGATCAAGCCCCAGTTCTCCGCGAACTGCCGCCACGAGGTCCGCCGCGACGCCGCGTACAGCAGCGGCGGCAACACCAGCGGCAGAATCAGATCGGGCGGAATATCGATCCGCGGCGCGAACGGAACCAGCGCGACCACACACCCGAACACCGTCATCAACACCGCCGACGCAACCCCGAGCCGCTTCCCGAGCGGCTCAGCGAAAATCGCGGCAAACAAGATGACAAACATCAGCACCAACTGGTCCATGACCGTCCAGTCTGCGATGCCGGGCCGAAGTTACCAGCCCGCCGCGCCGTACGGTAGCCCTCGCGATTGCCGATCAGTAGCGGACCGGCCGGCGCCGGACCGTCGAGAAGTCTTGCCGCGCAATGCGAGATGATGATCGGGTGACGGACGTATTCGGTGCCGGGTTCGCGGCAGATCCGTGGCCGACGCTCGAGCGGCTACGGGCCGACGGCGGGGTGCACCGGGTGCAGACGCCGGATGGGCCGCCCGCGTGGCTGGTAACCAGGTATCGCGATGTGCGCGCGGGGTTGCTGGACGACCGGCTGTCGACCAATATTCACCGGGCAGGTGTCGAGGACTATCGGGGATTCACGGTCCCGCCGTCAGTGCTCGCATTCGTGGTCACCGAGCCTGCCGACCACGTGCGCTTGCGCCGATTCGTGACAAGCGAACTCTCGCCGCGACGGTTGGACGAATGGGCACGCCGTGCCCCGGAGTTGGTTGATTCGTTTCTCCAAGAGTTGGATTCGGGCACCGAGGTCGACCTCGTCGAGCGACTGGCCGTCCCACTCCCCGCCGCCGTACTCGGCGAACTACTCGGCTTGGCCGAGGCCGAACGCGAAAGTCTGCTCGGCTGGGCCACTTCGACGCTGCTCGCCTCGGCCACTCCCCCGCGCGCCAGAGACACCCTGTCCACCATGCTCGCCATCATCAGCGCGACAACGGAACAGGCGCGAGCAACACGCGCCGACACACTGCTCGGCAGACTCGTCGCCGCGCACGACGACACCGGATCCCCTTCCGCCGACGAGCTCGCCGGTCTGCTGTTCTATCTACTCTTCGTCTGGTACGAGGTCCTCGTCGACCTGGTCGCCGGATCGGTACTGACTCTGCTCGGCCGCCCCGATCAGCTGCACATCCTGCGCACCTCGACGGAAAAGCATGCCGCAGTGGACGAATTGCTGCGCTACCTGTCGCCACAGGTCCTCGCGAGCCCACGCTTCGCCATCACCGACCTGACCATCGGCGGCCAGACCATCCGCACCGGACAAACCGTCCTCCTGTGTCTGGCCTCAGCAAACCACGACCCCGAAATCTTCGACTGCCCCGACGATTTGGACCTCACCCGCGCCCCCCACGCCCAACTCGGCCTGGGCTACGGCCTACACGCCTGCCTGGGCAACGCCCTGGTCCACACCCTGACCGCCACAGCCCTCGACCACATCTTCACCCGCTGGCCAGGCACCTCACTAACCGTCGACGAACGGGACATCGAGTGGCGCTCGGGCTTCCGGCATCGCGGACCGTTCACGCTGCCCGTGAAGCTCGGCTGACCTACGTCACCGATACCGAACCGGTTCCGGCACTCGGCGGGCGGGGACGAGTTCCCACCAGGTGATGCAGCGCCAGAGCCATTCGAGGGGGCCGTAATGGAACAGCTTCAGCCAGGCCCAGCTGGTGATCGCTTGGATGGCGATGATGGCAGCAGCCAGGGCTAGGAGTAGGCCGTACTTGTCGGTGCCGGCGAGGTGTAGGTGGGGTTCGGCCAGGAGGATCAGGGCGGTTGCGGAGATGTAGTTGGTCAGGGCCATTCGGCCCATTGGTTCGAGTACCTCTGAGAGGACGGCGCCGGTTTCGGTGCGCAAGATGAGCAGTAGGCCGGTTGAGTAGGCGAGCGCGCCGAGTAAGCCTGCGATCGGGGGTGCGGTGCTGACCAGGAGGTCCAAGTAGGGGGTGCGGTATTCCCACATTGCTGTCAGTACTGCGGCGGGCAGGGCTAGGACGAAGACGGCGGTGAGTTGCCAGGTGCGTTCGTCGAGGGTGTCGGCGATGCCGTAGCGGTCGGCGGCCAAGCCGAGGAGGAACAGGCCCGGTACGAGAGCGAGGCCGCCGCCGAGGGTTAGTGCGACACCGATCGTGGCGGCGAGGCCGGCGACCAGAATTGCCAAGCGCGGCAGGCTCGTTGCGGGTAGCAGGACCACCAAGCCGACCAGCGCGTAGGGCAGTAGTGCTTCGCCGGGTTGGAACTGGTGGTGGATGAGGCCGAGGACGCCGAGTGCGATGAGGCGGCGGACAAGGATGAGGCGCGGGCGATCACTGCGTTGCGCCGCGCGGTCCAGGAACAGCGCGAAGCTCAGGCCGAACAGGAACGAGAAGATCGGGAAGAAGCGGCCTTCGAACAGGACCGAGAGCAGGTGTCGCAGCGGGACCATTTCGCCGGGTGCGCGCACCTCGGCCATGTCAGTGACCTGCCAGATGTTGACCACCAGAATTCCGCACAGGGCGAATCCACGCACGGCGTCGAGCTCGCGGATGCGGCCTGTGTCGTTCTGCATAGGTCTCAAACTAATGATCACCCGTGCCGGAACCACGCTTCTCCGACGTGATGTCGCGCATATACTTCATGCACTAATTGTTTGTGCGTTAACATTGAAGGCAGTTCGACAGGAGACACACATGGACGATCCGCTGCAGCTCGACCGGCAGGTGTGCTTCGCGCTGGCGGTGGCCAATCGCGCGGTGCTCGGCGTTTACCGGCCGCTGCTGGAACCGCTCGGGCTCACCCACCCGCAGTATCTGGTGATGCTCGCGCTGTGGGGCGAGGCGCCGATGTCGGTGAAAGCGATCGCCGAGGCGATCCAGCTGGATTCGCCGACGCTGTCGCCGCTGCTCAAGCGGTTGGAGAGTGCCGGGCTGATCACTCGCGAGCGGGACAGCCGGGACGAACGGAACCTGGTGGTGAACCTGACACCGGCCGGTGTCGCGATGCGCAAGCAGGCCGAGCGGATCCCGCCCGCGGTGGTCGAGCGGCTCGGCGTCACCCTCGCCGATCTGGAGGAACTGCGCGAGGTGCTCACGCGCGTCAACGAGGCCGCACGCAGGTCCCTGTCGGTCTAACCCACTTCGCAACACCCGTCAGGAGATTGCGCATGACCCGAAAATCACGGCGCCCCAACCCGATCCAGTGGATCGGCTACGCCTTCGGTCGCCGCCTGCCCGATTCGATGACCGACTGGGTGCGCAACGACCTGGCCGGCAAGCACGCGACCAGCAGGCACATCGTGCGCGGCATGATCCCGTTCACCCCGCTGTTCGTCGTCTTCCTGCTGTTCCCCGGCGAGCTGTGGTTACGCGGTGCGATGGTGCTGCTCGCCGTGCTCCTCGCACTGTTCTACACAGCGGCCTTCATGCCGATGAACCGCGCCCATCGCCTGGCCAAGCACGGACTCCCCGCCGACCTGGAGAGCCCGGAACGCACGCGGCGGCGCGCACTCGAACGCGCGCGATACGCTGCCCAGCACCCACACTGACCCCGCGCACGAGTTGTGGCGCCGCGCATGAAGTTGCCGGCAATTCAGTGCGCGAGTTGATGATTCGTGCGCGAGGTCAGGTGGAGACCGTCCTCGCGCTCACCGGAATCGCCACCGCCGGCCCCGCCGCAGGCCAGTGGATCGTCCGGGTGGTGCTGTCACTGTTGTTTTGGCCCGTACCCGATCCCGCCACGGAGCGGGCGCTGGTCGAACGGTTCGTCGAGCCCAATTTCGCCGCATAGCAAGCAGACTCAGCGCAGTGCCCACGGCGCGATGTCCTGCACCGCGACGTAGCCGTCGTCGTCGAGATCGTCGTCGTCCAGGAAGTCCAGCCAATTGCGCAGGGCGCGAACGAGTGTCCACGCTCTGGCGCGATCGGCGTCGAGGCCTGCGCCGTCGACGATCGCGGCGAACCGATCGTCGAGCGATGACTCGGTTCGGCGGTTCCAGATCAGCGACAGGGTGGTGAATTCGGGGTCCCCGATGAGGGGTTGGGGATCGATCACCAGCCAGGGCTCGCGTGTCCCGCCGAGCACGTTCTCGTAGTGCAGGTCCTCGTTGGCCAGCAGCCGGGCTGCGTTGGGGCCCAATTGATTACATGTATCGACGGCCGCGTCCAGCAGCTTGCGCGGGAACGGCTCGCCGAGGCGCGCCCAGTCCTCGGGGAGTTCGGCGGCGTATCGCTCGGCCTCGTGCCGCAGGTCGCGGCTGAGACCGGACGGGGCGGGAATCGCGAGGCGGCGCAGCAGGGCGGTGGCGATCCGCACGGCCTCGTCGATCGGTTCGGTCAGCAGCGACCGGGTCGGATCGAGGCGCTCGAGCAGCAGGACACCGCGCTCGGGCTCGCTGTCCAGCAGTCGCACCGCGCCCACGCCGTTCCAGGCGGCGAGCGCGAGCGGTTCGTCGCGGGTCTCCGGCGTCATGAGGCTCAGTTTCAGCACGACCGCGGTGCCGTCGGCCCTGGTGGCAGGCAGCACCAGGGCGGCGTAACCGTGCATCGCGGGACCGTCGAGGCTCAGTTGCCACCGGCGCAGGTATTCCTCGGCCAGCCCGGGCAGCCGGTCCAGGAAGTCCCGCGCCTCATGCCCCTCATTCCTGGCAAGGTGCTCAGCGAAAAACTCAGGAACAATGTTCACCTTTCGAGCCTCTCAGCCCTGTCCAGCCAATTTCACCGGACGCACACGCCGAGGACCGCCAGTTGCACGCGGTTGGTGGTCCCGGTTTTGGCCATCAGATTGGTGATGTGGGTTCAGCGCTCGGCCGACTGGCGACGGCAGCGGAGATCGCCGCGTTCGCGCTCACGGTCCGATCTCCTGGACGGATGGGTAGCCGGGGTCGTCGCAGTCTTCGTCCTCGGCGAACCACAGCCAATTCCGGGCGCACTGCACCAGCGTCCAGGCGCGGGCCAGGCCGGCGCTGGTCGAGCCAGGTTCGGGCCGGTGCGCCCTCCTGGTCGGCCAATCGGGTTGCGAAGAATTCGGGCACGACAGTCACGACAACGAGCATCTCAGCCGTGTCGATCGATTTTCGACGAGCCTAATTGGGGGCGGGTGCCGGGCCCGGATTCGGGAGTGGCGGCACCGGAATGAACGGTGGCAGCCCGGGAATGATCGGCGGCGGAGCCGGATTCGCGGGTGGCGGACCTGGATTCGCAGGCGGCGGACCCGAATTCGCAGGCGGCGGACCTGGATTCGCAGGCGGCGGGACCGGTTCCACCTGGGGCGGTGCACCCGGATTCGGCGGCGGTCCCGGGTTCGCGGGCGGCGGTGGATTGGCGGGCAGCCCGGCCGGCCCACCGCCCTGCTCTTGCGGCAGGCAAACCCAACGACCATCCGGCGGCAGCAGCCACTGAGCGACGATCCCGTCGTGCGAACAGTCGTCACCGACCGCGTGCACGTCCAACCCGGCTTGCGGAAGGCAGACCGAGCGTCCATCCGGGCCTCGGCCCCACCGCGCGGCGATCCCGTCGTGCGAGCAGTCGTCGCCGATCCGGTGCACGTCCTGCCCGGCCGGGACGCACGCCCATTGACCAGCGCGCAGATCCCAGCGCGCGAGGATGCCGCCCGCCGAGCAGTCGTCACCGAGCTTGCGGGCAGGCTGTGGCACCGGCGCGACCGGCGTCGCGGGCCCCGGGCTCACCAGGTGGGGCGCCGAGGCGGCGGTGCCGCTGGACGACGGGCTCGCGGCGCTGGTCTTCGCGGCCGACTTCTCGTCCTTCGAGTCGTCACTCGACCCGAGCAGCAGCCCGATCGCGACCACCAGCACCAGCGCCGCCGCGATCACCGCCGCGACGACCAGGCCACGGTTGTCGGCGCCGCCTTCGGGTTCGTGACTGCCGCCGGGTGCCACCATCGAAACCGCCTTCACTGTATGGACAGGGAAATACCGGCACGAAAGTTGATCTTCACGGCACGCTACCCGAAGGTTGCTGGATCGATGCTCACTTTATGCAATTTTCATTTATGCAGGTAGAAGCCATTTACCAGGATTAGCTACCGGTAAACACGTTTGCTGGCGGTACCGGTCACTGCTTGGGCAGCGCGCCCGCGACCCCGCCGACGTCGGCGACCTTCCAGCCGTTGTCCGGATCCACATTCACCGTGTAGGTGACGGTGGTCTGCGCGCCCTCGGGTGTCTGCGCGCTGGTCGACGTGACGTTGAGGAAGACGTTCACCTTGTAGACCCCGTTGTCGGTGTTCATCACCGTGGCGGTGATCGGGGTCGAGGTCGAGGTCCACTTCAGCGGGACCAGGATGTCCTGCAGCTTGGGCGCGGTGGCGTCGAACTTGCCCGCCAGCTGCGGGGTGGTATTGGTCTTGAGCTTGGCGACCCAGGCGTTGACGTCCTGGAAGTTGATGTTGGAGGCGCCGACCGCGTAGTCGGTGGCGACCTGCTCGGCGTGCTTGTCGGCGGCGGTCGCGGCGTCGCGATCGCTCACCTCGCCGCGCGCCGATACCCACAGCGCGGCGAACACCGCGGTCGCGGCGCCCAGCGCCACCAGCGCGGCACCGACCGCGACGGTCGAGACGCGGATCGACACGGTCCGCGCGGCCTTGGCGGGCGGGGCCGCGGTGGCGTCCTCGTCGATTGTCGGCTTCGGTTCGGTCACAACGTCGTTCGACATCGCGGCCTCCTTTCCTACTTGATAGCGACCCGCACCTTGACGGCGCCATCGGCGTCGACGTCGGCGAGGGCCTGGGCGATCAGGGCTGAGATATCGATGCGCGGCGCGACCGACACGGTTGCGTCGACCAACGGGCGCAGGATCGGTGCCAGCGAACTCAGCTCCGGTTGGAGTTCGCGCAACGCGGCGATGGTCTTCTCGGTGAACGGGGCCAGCCCGTTGCCGGTGGTGTACTTGTCGATCGGCTCGCCGTCGACCATGCTGCCCACGTGGGTGACCAGATTGCTCACTGCCTCAGCGAATTTGGTCCACTCGGGTGCGGCGGCGCTGAAGGACGGGCCGACCCAATCCATATTGGTCGCCGTGTTCTGCAAGCTGTTGAGCAGCGAGACGATCTGCGGGTTGCGGCTCATGATGGCCGCGGCGAGCAGGTCGCCCGAGCGGGCCAGGTTGGGGATCGCGGCGTCGGTGCCGACGAGGGACTGCTCGGCCGTGCTCACCAGCGAGCCGACCACCTTCGGATCGAGCTGGTTCAACGTCGCGGTGGCCAGCCTGGCGACCTCCGGAATCGACAGCGGCGTGCGCACATTCGCGGTCTTCAACTGCTGACCGTCCCGAATATAGGGTCCGCCATCGGAATTCGGCCGGAACTCGACGTACGGCTCGCCGAGCGCCGACAGATGCTCGATGGTGACCACGCTGTCGGTGGGCACCCTGCGGTCGGCGACCAGCTTCATCCCGACCTCGACGCCGCCGACACTGTTGGTCACCGAGTTGACCCGGCCCACCTCGATGCCGGTGAGCAGCACCGGCGAGCCGACGGCCAGCCCGCCGGAATTGGCGAGCACCATGCTGGCGTGGGTGTAGTCGGCCAGTGGATCGACCCGCACCACCCCGAAGGTCAGATAACCCGCGCCGAGCACGATGATGGCGGCGATGCCGCCCAGCGAGGCGAGGTGCCCGAGCTTCATCGGACGACTCCGATCATGCGTAGCGTCTGGATGATTCGGTCGGTCTGGTCCGGCACGGGCACCGCGGCCGCGCCGTCGGTCTTGACGCCGACGATGTTCACCTTCGGGCCGCGCTCGGCGAACGGAATGATCTTGTCGCGGATCAGCGAAACCAAGGTCGGCAGATTCCCCGGCCGGCTCAGATCCAGCGGCCGGGCCGAGGCGAGCAGCGGCAGGAAGGCCTGCACCGTGCCGTCGGCGCTCTTCAGCAGCGGGCCGAGCCAGGCGAGCTCGGTGCCGATCGGACCGAGCTGGTTGAAGATTTTGGTCACCCCGATGATGGACGGCGCGATGCCGTTCATCTGGTCCACCGACTCCTGGGTCAGCAGTTGCGCGAGCTCCGGCCGAATCGCGTGCAGGACATTGGAATTGTTGTCGATGCCGTCGAGTAGCGAATCGAGCTTGTCCAGGTGGTTGCCCAGATCGACGGCGTCGTCGGACATGGTCTTGCCGATCTGCGCGGTCCGGCCGACATCCTTGGGCAGTACGTCGTTGAGCTGTTCGATGGTGTCCTGCACCTGCTGCACCGCGCCGCCCTGGGTGAAGGTGGCCAGCGCGGCCATCGTATCTTCCAGCTGCACCGGCGGTTTCGTCTGCGACAGCGGAATGGTGCCGTTCTCCGGCAGCAGCTTGTCGAAGCCGTTCGGCGGGGTGATCAGCGCGAGATGGATATCGCCGAGCACCGTGTTCTGCCGCAGTTCGGCGCGGGTGGCCGCCGGTAGCCGGACCGACTTCGAGATGCGGGCGTCGACAACGACATAGCCGCCGCGACCACCGGCCTTGGCCGAATCCACCACCGACACATCGGAAACCGTGCCGACCTGCGCGCCGTTGGCCATGATCTTGGCGCGGGCAGGCAGATTCAGCACGTTCTCGAACTGGATCCGAATGTCGTAGGTGGCACCGGAGACCTCGGCGCCGGGCACCGGAACCGAGGAGGGGTCGAAGGCGCAACCGGCGGCGGGCAGCACGGCCGCCATGACCACTGCCAGACCGGCGACGAAACGCGCACCGCCGCTACGGCTCTCGCATCTCCGCTGAAATACGATATGCCACCGCCCCGTTTCGTCTCGATCGAACTTCATCGCACACCTGCCGATCCGAACACCAGGGCCGCCATATCGACCTTCACCAGACCGCCGTCCGCGGTGCAGCGCCCCGGTGCGATGGCATTCGCGGCCGCGCAGACCAGGTCGGCATTCGGCTGCGGAATCGCGACCTTCGGTGGGGCGTAAGCGATTCCGGCATTGCCCACCGAGCGGAACGCGTCGGTCAGCACCGGCATCATCGACACGACCTGGGCCAGTGAGCCGACCCTGGCGCGCAGGAACTTCACCAGCGGCACCGTGAAATCGAGGGCCTTGCCGAGCGGGCCGCCGAAGGCGGTGGTCAGATCGTTGAGCACCGGAAGCAGCTGTGCGAGACCATCGATCACGTCCGCACCCGGCAGCAACAGGTCGTCCCGTGCCGTGACGAGTACCGGCGTCAAGCGGGTGAACATCGATTCGATGTCGCCCCAATGCTCTTCGACCTTCTTACCGACCGAGGAGAAAGCGTCGAAAACGCCCACCAGATGGGCGATATCGGCGTCGGGCGAGACCATCGCGCCGCTCAGTTGATTGATGATCGCGTTGATCTGCGGCCCGGTGCCCGCGGTAGCCGCGTTCAATTGCGACAACCCGTTGGCCAGTGCGTCGGGCGTCTTGGAATCCGGGCCCGAGATCTCCGCCGACAGCTTCGCGACGGCGTTCAGCGTCTCGGTGACGCTCTTGGGCGTGATCGTCTTGGTGATGCACTGCGACGAGTTCCAGCGCGCGGTGTTCTTTCCGCTCGACACCACGGCCAACTGCCGGGCCGCGACGATGCTGTCGGCCAGCGTGGTGGCGCCCGCGTCGGCGTACACCGGCTCATCGGTCTCGACGGCGAATTCCACCTTCACCGATTTGCCCTGCGCGGCAATGGAAGTCACCTTCCCCACCGGAATGCCGCGCATGGTCACCTGATTGCCGACGTACAGGCCGACGGTGTCCGGCATGATCGCGCAGTAGCTCTCGGTCTTCTTCAGCGGATCGAAGGCGATGAAGTAACCGACGACGACCAGCACCACCGCGACGGCGGCACCCGAGACCGACATGAACGCCCGTGAGCCGAGGACCTTGTGCAGCATCAGCAATCCTTCCCCGGTAGCGGCACGCACACCCGCGTGATCGCGTCGGCGGGCGCGGTGATGGTCTGACCGGACTGATCGACCGTCACGCCGCCGTCCGGTATCGCCATGGCCGACACCTTCTGCTGGATGTCCTGCACCGAGCCGACCACCGGATCCAGCCGATTCAGCAGTTCCTCCATCCGCGGCAGCGCGTCGAAGAGCGGCTGCAGCTTCGGCTTCGCCTCCGCGTAGGTCGGTGCGATCGCCGCGGCCTTGCTGATGACCTGCTTCAACAGCCGAATGCCCTCGGCCAGCTCGGCGCGTTTGCTGAGCACCAGGTCTTCGAGCAGGTTGGTGGCCTGCACCAGCCTGCCGAGCGAGCCCTTGGCGCCGTCGTACATGGTGGTGTACTCGTCGGCGTTGGCGATCGCCTTGGAGATCATCACGTGCTGGCGATTGAGGTCGTCGACGAAGCTGTTGAGGCTGTCGAGGGTGGTGCGCAGCGTGTCGGGCGCCTGCGCGACGGAGGTGCCGAGCGCGGCGAGGTTGCGCCGCAAGGTATCTCCGTCGATCTTGCGCAGCGGCTCGGCCGCGTCCTGGAAGGTCTGCACCAGGCTGTACGGCAGCCGGACCCGGTCGGTCGGAATGTGCTTGCCGCCCAACGGGTTCGTCCCCGACGGGAACAGCGCGACATAGTTGCCGCCGACGATGGTGAGCATGCGCACGTCAAGGGTGGACTGGTCGCCGACGAACACGTTGGAGTCGACGGTGAAGCGCATCAGCACCCGATCCGGTTTCAGCTCCAGCGATTTGACCGTGCCGACGCTGATCCCCGCGACGCGGATATCGTCACCGGACTTCACCGACTGCGCCTCGGACAGCTCGGCCGTGTAGGTCTTCTTGCCGAACGGGACGACGTACAGCACGCCGACTCCGATGGCCAGGATCGCCACCAGCAGCACACCGACCAGGCCCAGCCGGATCTCGCGCCGCTTCTTGTCCGCCTCACCGACTACCCGGCGATCACCGAAGATCTTGCTCAACCAGCGCATACCGCCACCTGCTGTCCTGCGATCAGCACGCCGAAGACCTGCGGCACATCGGCTTGTCCCTTGGTGCACTGCGGTTTCCAGCCCGTCGCGCCCGACTTGGGAATGGCCGCGTCGAACCCGGCCAGCAGCCCCGGCAGCCTGTCGAACACCTCGAGGGCCTGCGCGGGATCGGGGAAGATCTGGTGGATCAACGCGTCGACGTCGTCCGGGCTCTGCAGACCGAGCGCGTCGAACAGGTTGTTCAGCGGCCCGAGCACCGAGGGCGCGGCCGCCGCGAACTGCGCCAGCCCGGTCATATTGGTCTGCAGACCGGAGATGACGTCGGCCAGCCGGGCCAGAATCGGCACCATGTAGTGGATCTTCCCGCCTGCCGTCTCGTGCAGATCGGACAGATTCTGCAGCACCTTGTCGATCACCGTCTGGCGGTCCTTGACGTGCGCCGCGAGCTTGTCGATGGCTTCGAGTGCGGGCCCGATCCCGTTGCCGTCGCCCTCGATCAGCGCGACCATGCTCGCGCTGAACTGGTTGATCTCCTCGGGCGAGATGGTGGCCAGCACCGGCTTCAGGCCGTTGAACATGCTGGTCACGTCGAACGAGGGCACCGTGTGGTCGGCACCGATGGTCGCGCCGCCTGGAATGCGCTTGCCTGGCTGCGGCTGTTGCTGCAGGTCGACATAGCGTTGTCCGGTGAGGTTCTGATAGCGGATGGCCAGTTTCGAGTTGTCGTAGATCGGCGCATCGGTCTTGAGCGACAACTGGACTCGGGCTTGCGTGCCGTCGAGGGACAGGCTGTCGACCTTGCCGACCTGCACGCCGTACATGCGCACGTCGTCGCCGACCTTCAGGCCGTTGGCATCGGTGAACAGCGCGGCGTGCTGTTCGGTCGGACCCGCGACCGGCCGCTTGATCGCCGTGCAGACGATGAACAGCACCCCGATCATCACCGCCGCGAACAGGGCGAGCCGCCAGCCGGAAGAACGCACGTTCATCGAGCACCACCCAGCAGCGGTGCCAGCACGGGCATCCCGCTAACGTCGATCTCGGCGTTCAGCACCGGACCATTCGGGGTGTCGGGCATCGACGCGCGCAGGCGGCGCAGCAGTTCGGTGAGGTCGGCGCCCGATTGGCGCGGCTGCGGCACCATCTGCGCGAGCAACTGCAGCACCGGGGCGAGCATGTCGGTGAGGCCGGCGAGGCTGCCGCCGAGCGTCCCGCCGAGACCCGCGATATCCGGCAGCAGCCGGTCGGTGTGCATCCGCACGCCCGCGTCGAAGGCATCCCGATTGCTTTGCAGCCGTGGGTTGTTGCGCAGGATGTACACCATCAACTCGTTGGCGCCCGAGAAATCACCGGCGCCGTAGAACGCGGGTCCGAGCCGGCCGGCCAGCTCCGAGGGCGGCATCCGCTGGTTGTCGGTCACGATCTGGGCCACCTGGATGATCGACTGCGCGAGCGGGGTGAACGCCTTCATGTTGTGCGAGACCTGGGTGATCACCGTGGCCATCTGCGGGGTGAGCACCGAGTCGCCGGTCTGCGACAGGCTGCGCAGCATGCTGCCCATGGTGGCGTCGAACACCGCGTCGGTGTGGCTGCCGGTCAGGTCGATCACGCTGTCGTCGCGCAGCGCGGACCCGCCGGAGCCGCGGCGCAGGCCGATCTCGCTGATGCCGAAGAGGTTGGCGGGCGCGTAGTCGACCCGCATGCTGTCGTCGAGGCCGTGTAGTTGAGAAGGGTTCAGCCGCAGGGTGATTCGCTGCGTGCCCTGCTCGTCCGGTGCGATCGCGGCCACCGTGCCCACCTGCACGCCGTCCATCCGCACCGGCGTGCCGGCCAGCACGCCGTCGCCGATCTGCTCGGTGTGCAGGGTGATCTGTAAACCGTTGTCGGAGCGCAACTCCCGATACAGCACGGTGACCGCCAGCACGGCGATGATCACGCCGACCGCGATCACGCCGACCAGCCGGGTCTGGTGCTTGTCGATGGCCACTCCGGGCATTCCGTACTTCGGCATCGCCGTTACCCCGTAAAGCTGATCGTCGCGTTGAAGCCCCACAGCACGATGGTGAGGACCATGTCGATGGCCACGATCGCCACCGATGAGGCGCGCACCGCGCGGCCGGAGGCAATGCCGACGCCCTCGGGCCCGCCGGTGGCGAAGAAGCCGTAGTAGCTGTGGATGAGGATGACGACGGTGGCGAAGATGGCCACCTTGATCACCGCGGCGACCACGTCGAACCCGGACACGAACTGGAAGAAGTAGTGGTCGTACACGCCGCCGGATTGGCCGTGCACCAGCGTGATCAGCCCGCGGCAGGACAGGTACGCCAGGATCAGCCCGATCAGGAAGGTCGGCACGATCGAGATCGCGCCGGCGATCACCCGGGTGGTCACCACGAACGGCACCGAGCGCAGGCCCATCGCCTCGAGCGCGTCGATCTCCTCGGAGATGCGCATGGAGCCGATCTCGGCGGTGATCCGGCAGCCGGCCTGCGCGGCGAAGCCGATGGCCGCGGCGATCGGCGCGAGCTCGCGGGTGGTGGCGTAGGCGGAGACGATGCCGGTGACCGGGCCCATGCCGAGCATGTTCAGCATGGTGAACGATTCCACGGCGACGGACGCGCCCATCACCAGGCCGAGCACGATCATCATCGGCACCGTGCCGCCGCCGACGATGACCGAGCCGCGGCCCCAGGTCATGTCGGAGATGATGCGCAACGTCTCGTCGCGATAGTGCTTGAGCGTCGACGGGATCGACGACAGCACCTGCCAGACGAAGGCCAGTACGAAGCCGAGCGACTCGAAGCGCGCGAAGACCAGGCCGCGGCGGCGGTACATCCAGCCCAAGCCCTTGGGCACATAGGTTGATGCCATGTCAGACCAGCCTGGTCGGCAGGAACATCTCGACCACCTGGGTGACGCCGAGGTTGACGATCGCGATCGACACCACCGACAACACCACGGCGGCGTTCACCGCGTCGGCGACCCCGCGCGGTCCGCCCTTGGCCTCCAGCCCGCGCTGGCAGGCGATGACCACCACCAGGAAGCCGAACAGGGCCGCCTTGAGCAGTGACACCCACACGTCGGCGACGGTGGTGAAGGAGCCGAAGGTGGCCCAGTAGCTGCCGGGGGTGACGTTCTGGCCGCCGACCGCGACCGCGTAACCCGCGACGATGCCGACGAAGATGATGAGGATGTTCAGCAGCGGCGCGACGACGATCATCGCGACCAGCCGCGGAATCACCAGGCGCGGAATCGGACTGATGCCCATGGTGTTGAGCGCGTCGATCTCCTCGCGGATGGTGCGCGCGCCGAGATCGGCGGCGATGGCCGCGGCGCCCGCGCCGCCGAGCAGGAAGCCGGTGGCCAGCGGCGCGCCCTGTTTGATCACGCCGAGGCCGCCGGTCGCGCCGAGCAGTGAGTCGGCGCCGAGGGTGTGAATGAGGTTGCCGACCTGAATCGAGACGATGACGCCGAACGGGATCGCGATGAGGATCGCGGGGATCGCCGTGACGGTCACCAAGCGCCAGGCCTGGGTGGTCGCCTCGCGCCACTGGAATTGGCCGCGCACGATCCCGGTGACCGTGCCGGTCACCGATTCCCGCGCGATATCGACGGCGCGACCGAACGTCCGCAAAGACGAGACGACCGTGTCGGAGAAGTTCCTGCGGACGATACGAACGGCAGAGGCGCTCGAGCGAGCCCGGGTCACAGGCGCCACGCGTGGCCCCGGCCAAGCCGGTGTGTCTCAGGTTTCACAATTGCTCTCTCCATGATGGGCGTCACTGCCACCAAGAAGCTATCGGTGACGATCGGTCACAGTAAAGCTGATCACGGTGTGATCATCGCCTCCTCTTTATTGGCCGCTGATCAGCCAAAAGCGCTGGTCAAACCTCTCCAAATGGAAGCAGTTCGCCGTTCTGCAACAAGTTATCAGCGCATTTTGCTAAGCAATATGATGCGTATCACGCAATCTGGTTAACTCTTAGCAAGATCGCGGTGTGATTACGGTGCGGGCTAAATCAGCAAAAAGGACAAGGTAGACGCGATATCGCGACGAGGCGGTGCACGATGGGACAACAGTCGGCATATCAAAATACGTGACCCCGGTCACTCGATCGCGAATTCGGTTTCTTATCCGTGAGCTGAGTCACGCTCCCTATGGACTGGCCGCGAGGAAGACAAAAGCGGAGAAAAGCGCCAAATGCACCCCGCCCTGTAAAAGCGTCGCGCGGCCGGGCACGACCGTCAGCACACCGACCACGATCGTGAGCGCGAGCAACACCATTTGCGTTGCGCCGAGCCCGAGTTCCAGCGGACCGTCCAGCCAAATGGTGGCGACGGCGATCGCCGGGATGGTCAGGCCGATGCTCGCCATGGCCGAGCCGAGCGCGAGATTGAGACTGATCTGCACCTGATCGCGACGCGCCGCACGCACCGCGGCGAGGGTCTCCGGCAGCAGCACCAGCAACGCGATCACCACCCCGACTGCGGACGGCGGCAGCCCGGCATCGGCGACGGCCGACTCGATGGACGGCGAGACCACCTTGGCCAGCCCGACCACACAAACCAGCGCGACGAACAGCATCGCGAGGCTGAGCAGTGCGGCTTTCGCGGTGGGCGACGTGCTGTGCTCGTCGTCGGTAACCACGCCGTCGCCCTCGACGGGCAGGAAGTCGTCCGGATGACGCACCGTCTGGACCATCACGAACAGCCCGTACAGCGCGAGCGAGGCCACTGCGGCGAAGGCCAGTTGCCCGGCGGAGAACTCCGGCCCCGACTGACTGGTGGTGAAGGTCGGCAGCACCAGGCTGAGCGTGGCCAGGGTCGCGACCGTGGCCAGCGCCGCGCCGGTGCCCTCGGCGTTGAACACCGCGACCCGCCTGCGCAGCGCGCCGACCAGCAGGGAGAGGCCGAAGATGCCGTTGCAGGTGATCATCACCGCGGCGAAGACGGTGTCGCGGGCCAGCGAGGCCGCCTTGTCGCCGCCGGAGATCATCAGCGTGACGATGAGCGCCACCTCGATGACGGTCACCGCGACCGCGAGCAGCAGCGACCCGAACGGCTCGCCGACCCGGTGCGCGACCACCTCCGCGTGATAGACCGCCGCGAGCACCGCGCCGATCAGCGCCGCGGCCACCACCACGACGGCCACCCCGGACAGGCTTCGCCCCCAAGTGGCGGCCAGCGCGAGGGCGGCGAGGATAGGGATGAACACGGTCCAGCGGTCGGTCAACACACGGATCATGAGATCCATCGTTGCAGCTAACCCTCCGCATACTGGTCAGAGCGGTGCCGCAGGGCGATTTGCCCGGTTTATCGGGTCAGTCGTGGTTCAGCGCGTACCCGGTGAGGCCGGTGGGCCGGATCGCGATCGCCACCCGGTCCTTCGCGTCCGGCGGCACCTTCGGGCCGTTGCCGTAGCGCTCGGACAGGCTGGAGTAGAGCTCGCCCTCCTTGTCGTCATCGATGTGATCGACCACGCCGCGGACCTCGATGTAGCGGTACGGATTCTCCGGGTCGTAGATCGAGATCGACACGCGCGGCTCGTGCTCGAGGTTCTTGAACTTCTGCCGGAAGTTGGTGTGGGTGAACCAGATGAACTCGCCGTCCCACACGAACCACATCGGGTTCACCTGCGGCGCGCCGTCCGGCCTCGTCGTGCCGAGGCTCGCGTAGATGGGTCGCACCAGCAGGTCCCGCACCTTCTCGGGAATCTCGATCGTCATACACCCTCCAGTCGATATGTGCGTTGTCCGCAGCTACGAAACTACGCGTCGCCCGGCGCTTTCCGGCGCTGCGCCGGTGCCCCCACTGACAGGGGCAGATAACTGGCCGTGGAGCCGATACCCTGGCTCGGCCTTGATCAAGACGAACAGCAGCGGGGGCGCATGTCATACCCACCCGGCCAGTATCCCGGGCAGCCTTACGATCCATACGCGCGACCGGACGCGCAGGAGGGTGGTCAGCAGACTCCCCAACGCACGGATCCGACGCTGCTCAATCCGATGGGCCAGCAGGGTCCGGCCTATGTGCCGCCCTCGGATCCGACGCTGCTCAATCCGCTGAGCCAACCCGGCCCGGGCTACGTGCCACCGTCGGATCCGACGCTGCTGAACCCGCTGAGCCAGCCGGATCCGGGCTATCAGCAGGGGCAGCCCTACACTCCGCCGCCGCAGCCGTACGCGCCGAATCCGCAGTACCAGCAGGCTCCGCAGTATCAGCAGATGCCGTATCAGCAAGCGCCGCAGCAGTATCCGCCGCAGCAGGGTGGTTTCCCGCCGGGGCCGCCCGGCCAGGGATTTCCACCGCAGCACGGGCCCAACGGATCCGGCTCGGGTGGCGGCGGTGGAAAGGTGCTCGCCGTAATCGGTTCGATCCTGCTCACCGTGGTCGTGATCGCCGGGATCATCGGGCTGAAGGTGTGGAAGAGCACGGTCAAGCACAACCGGATCGACGCGAGTGAGACGACCACCAGCTTCACCGTCTCCACCAGTACATCCGGTGCGCCGACCACGCGGCCGAGCGCCAAGCTGCCCCCGCTGACCACCGCACCGCCGACCACGGCGCCGACGACGAAAGCCGCCGCGACCGTGTGGATCGCGGCCGCCTACAACGACAAGACCAACGAAGTGCATTGGGCCAGAAGCTCACTCGGCCAGGACGCCGCGGTCGGCCAGGCGCAGTCCGCGTGCGGCGCCTCCTGCCAGGAACCCATCTGGTCGAGAGACGCCTGCGTCGCGTTCGCCTTCGGCCGGGGCGGCGGCTGGGCCTCCGCCTGGGGCACCACCATCAACGAGGCACAGGACAAGGCGGTGGCCAAGGCGCAGGGCGACTGGAATGTCCCCGGCCCCTTCGAATTCTGGTCGAAGTGCGCCAAGGACTAACCGGCAGTTAGGTGTCCAGATCGATCCGGACGGTGAGCAGGTCGGTGCCGACCAGCTGGACCACCGCGCTGTTGCCGCGCGGCAACGCACGCAGCCGGGCGCGCACGTCGTCCTCGGGTAGCAGCTGCGCGGTGCCGGTGTACCACTGACCGTGCAGTCGTACGCGAACGCGGTTGTTCGCCTTGATGTTTCGGATGTACTGCGAGCGCTCGCCGAACTCGGAGACCAGCCAGAAGGCATTGTCGACTTTGCGGCCGCCGATCGGGGTGATGCGCGGTTGCCCGCTCACCCGGCCGACGGTTTCCAGCAGCTGCTGGGCGGGCAGCTTGCGCTGCAACGGATTGACGACGCGACGCTGCAAAGTCGTCACCACTCGATGCTGAAGATCGCGCTTGCTCGGCATGCGGCGACGGTAGCACTGGGGCGCGATATGGGCACAGTGCCGCGCGGCGTGCGTGAATGTGCGACACAGTGACGAAAGTGCTTTTGGCGCAATGCCACACCGGATTACCGGCCCGGTAGGCAATCCGACGAATTGGCAGGATTACCGTCGCCCCTATGTGATGTAGGTCATAAAGTCCGTGCCCTGTAATAACTCTCCGCACACCAGGACATTTCATGGACGCTTCATCCTTGCATTCGCGCGGCCTAGCTCTCGCCGTCGCCGCCGCGGCACTGTCCCTGATCGGCACCGGCCTGATCGCTCCCGCCCCCGCGCACGCCGCGGGGGCGATCTCTTTCGCGCCGAAGGTGGATTCGCCGTCCGGCGGCCAGTTTCCGTCCTGGGGGCCGGGCCCATCCCCGATCGGCACCGTCACCGCCGACTTCAACGGCGACGGTAAGGCCGACGTCGTCGCGGCCGATTTCCAAGGGGCGGGGCCGATTCTGATGACCGGCAAGGGCGATGGCCGATTCAACACCGGCACTCGGGTGGGCGATGTCGGCATCGGTTTCGGCGCGATCGGCGTCGGCGATCTGAACGGCGACGGCAAGCCCGATGTCGTCGCGCAGGCGTGGACAACGATCGCGACGTTCCTGAACAACGGCGACGGCAGCTTCCGCCCGGCCGAGAAGTACACGACTCTCGAAGGCGCGCAACAGGAAGTGATCGTCGCCGACGCCAATGGCGACGGCAAGGCCGACGTGCTCAGCCTGGCGCCCGCGGGCGTGCAGACCTGGCTCGGCAAGGGTGACGGCACCCTGGACGCCGGGCCGACCAGCCTGATCCCCGGGGTCGCCGCCGCGTTCACCGTCGGAAAGTTCAACTCGGACAACAAGATCGATATCGCGGTGAACAACGACGCGCTGCAGCAGGTGCACGTCTTCACCGGCAACGGGGACGGCAGCTTCACCCGGCGCGGCGCGAGCACGTCCGGCCTGATCACCGAGGACGTGCGCGCGGGCGACTTCGACGGCGACGGCATCGACGACGTGATCACCGCCGATTCGTTCTCCTTCAGCACCACGCTGCTGCTGTCCGACGGGAACGGCGGCTTCAAGAAGACCGACCGGGTGAACGTGTCCGGCCTCGGCCCCACCAGCATCGCGGCGGCCGACTTCAACAAGGACGGCAAGCTCGACGCCGCGATGTCGGCGGTGCTGAACTCCCGGATCGTGATCTTCACCGGCAACGGCGCAACCGTCGGCAAGACCGGCGATTTCGGCGTCACCTCGCAGCCGCAGACGCCCGTCATCGCCGACTTCGACGGTGACGGCAAGCTCGACGTGGTGGTGGCGGGCAGCGCTAATGCGGTGTCGTTCCTGAAGAACATCTCCTGATCGTGGTCACCAGATCGACGTCGGGGTGACGTTGTCGTCGAACGGCAGATAGCCGTCGACCAGGGCGGTGACCTGCAGACTGTTCACGGTGATCTCGCCGCCGTGGTTGTCCAGGAACGCGACATCGGAGGCGTCGCGCCCGGTGGCGATCCGGACCAGCGTCGAACGCGGGGCCAGTCCGGTGGCGTCGAGGGCCCGCCAGGCGCCGTCGACGTAGGCCTCGGCGACCGCGTGGAAGTCCATCGGCGAACAGCCCGGCGCGTACACCGACACCACCCGCGCGGGCACCTTCACCGCGCGCAGCAGTGCCACGACCAGATGCGCGAAGTCGCGGCACACCCCGGCACCGGACAGCAGCGTCTCCACCGCACCGTCGATGGGGTCGCTGCTGCCCGCGACGTAGCGGATCCGGCGCCCGACCCACTGCGACACCTCGACCGCGAGCTGGGCATCCGGTGTGCCGGAACCGAATTCGGTGGCGGCGAAGCCGAGCAGCTTGTCCGACTCGGCGAACCGGCTCGGCCGCAGATACAGCGCGCGGTCGTAGTCGGAGCTCGGCTCCGGTAGCGCGGTGCCGAGCACGGTCGCGGTGTAGTGCGCGCGCAAAGTGCCTGGGCCGACGGAGAATTTGTGAATACGGGTGCCGTGCGGGCCGAGGATCTCCCACGGCGCGACGGCCCAGCCGTCGAGCTCGAACATCAGCGATTCGTTCAGATCCAGATTTGTCTGCCGTGCGACGGCGATCTGGAATTCGAGCGTGGTCGGCGCGGTGATCGCCACTTCCAGCTGGGCTGAGACATCGCGCTTCACACCACAATCCTGTCAGCCGCGGTCAAGTGCCCTTCCCATTTTCGACCACATAGTGCCCACTTCGCATCATCTGCACTGTCAATTCATGTTCAAGCGGGGATTAATGTGCCCGGCCGCGCGGAGATGGGCGAGAATTTGCGCGTGCGCACCCAGTTCACCCGCGAGCTCGTCGCGTTGACCAATGATTTGACGCTGATGTGCCGGCTCACCCACGATGCGGCCGAGCGGGCGACCGACGCACTCGTCGGCGCCGATCTCACCGCCACCTACGAGGTGTTCGCCCTCGATGAGCAACTACAGAAAATGTACGGCGCATGCGAGGCACGGACGGTGGTGCTGCTCGCGTTGCAGGCGCCGGTCGCCCGCGATCTGCGGCACGTGGTCACCGCCATCCAGATCGCCACCGAGTTGTCCCGAATCGGCGGCCTGGTCAGTCAGGTCGCCGATCAGGTGTATCAGAGTCATCCGGGACATGTTGCGCCGCAACCGATTCTCGAGATTCTCGCCGAGATGGGCAGGCTCGCCGCGACCAGGACCGCGCTCACCGGCGAAGCCGTCGCCACCGGCCATCAGGAGCCGCCCGCCGAACACGATCCCGGCCTGCACGCGATGGAACTCTTGCACAAGCAACTACATTCGGCCCTCGCCGCCCCCGCGTCGCCGCAGCCGACCGCCGACGCCATCACCATCGCGCTGCTCGCCAACCACCTGGAACGCTGCGTCGAGCACACCGCGCGCATCGATCGCCTGATCCGCTTCCTGGACACCGGCGTTCCGCCCACCGCGCAGCCCGCCGACAGTGCGTGAGTCCTATCGGTCGGTGGCGCGAGCGATCGCGTAGAGGTCGCGGGCAGGGCCGGTCAGTCGCTGACCCGTCGGCCACACCGCGCGCAGGGTGCGGTCCAGTTCGAGGTCGGTGACCTTCGGCGATACCAGGGTGCCCGCGGCGATTTCGGCTGCTACCGCAAGGGAACTCAGTACCGCCGGGCCGACATCGGAGGCAACGGCCGTCTTGATCGCGGTGGTGGAGGACAGCTCGAGGGCGACCTCGGGTTTCCAGCCGGGCAGCTGGCGAGACACCGCGTGCTCGAACCAGTTTCGGGTGCCCGAGCCGGTTTCCCGTTGAATCAGTGCGGTTTCCGCGAGCTCGGCCAGGGTTACCGCGCCGCGGCGGGCCCAGCGGTGGGTCGGTGCCACGACGACCACGAGGCGGTCGTGTGCGACGACGTGCGACTCGAGGCCGGGGAAGTTCTGCGGGCTCTCGATGAAACCGATGTCCGCTTTGTTGTCGAGGACCTCCTTGGCGACCTCGACGGAGTTGCCCGACTCCAGCGCGATGGCGGTGCCCGGCGCGGTGGCCCGCAGCTTCATCAGCCAGGCCGGGAAGAGGTATTCGGCGATCGTCTGGCTGGCCGCGACGCGCAGGTGTGAGGCGCGCTCGGCGCGCAAGGTGTCGATGCCTGCGTCGAGTTGTTCGGCCGCGCGGACCACGCCGCGGGCCCACTCCGCGATCAGCGAACCGGCGGGCGTCGGCCGGGAGCCGAGGGTGGTGCGTTCCAGGACAGGCATGCCGACCAGCTTCTCCAGGTAGCGCATACGCGAGGACGCTGAGGGCTGGCTGATGCCGTGTGCCGCCGCCGCCCGACCGAGGCTGCCCAGCTCGATGACCGAAAGCAGCAGGTCGAGTGCGGCCAGGTCCGGGACACGGGGCGACAAGGGCATAGAACGAGTCTATGCATACATAGGAATAGAGCGGCTACCTGGCGCCGCCATATCCAGCGACGCTGGAGCCATGACCGCCACAGTGACCTTCCGCCCCGCAGCACAGCGGCGTCTGGTCGGCGAGCTTCGTGCCGACCGCCACCGCCGACCCGGCTCGCTGCGCCAACTCGGCCCGAACTGGTTCGCCGCGGTGATGGGCACCGGCATCGTCGCCACCGCGGCTGCCACCCTGCCGCTGCAGTTCCCCGGCCTGCGCGGTGCCGCGACCGTCGTGTGGGCGCTGGCCGCCGCGCTGCTGGTGGGCTTGACCGTCGCGTGGATCGCACACTGGGTGCGCTTCCCCGATACCGCTCGCGACCACCGCAACCACCCGGTGATGTCGCAGTTCTTCGGCGCACCGCCGATGGCTCTACTGACCGTCGGCGGCGGCACCCTGCTGCTCGGCTCCGACGTTATCGGGATGTCGGCCGCCGTAGCGATCGACTGGGTGCTGTGGACCATCGGCACCGTGCTCGGCCTGCTCACCGCCCTCGCCATCCCCTACCGGATGTTCACCAGGCACCGCATCGCCGCCGACGCCGCCTTCGGTGGCTGGCTGATGCCCGTTGTGCCGCCGATGGTTTCGGCCGCGATGGGCGCACTGCTCGTCCCACATACCCCGGCGGGCCAGCTGCGCTTGACCATGATCCTGCTCTGCCTCGCCATGTTCGGACTGAGCCTGCTCGCCGCCCTGATCACCATCACCATGATCTGGTCGCGCCTGGTGCATCACGGCACCCCCCAGGCGGGCATGGTGCCCACCCTGTGGATCGTGCTCGGCCCGCTCGGCCAATCCGTCACCGCCGCAGGCCTACTCGCCAACGCCGCGCCCGCCGCCCTGCCCGACCTCTACGCCAAGGGCTTCCTGGTCTTCTCGGTCATCTTCGGCATCGCCACCTGGGGCTTCGCCATGCTCTGGCTGGCACTGGCCCTCGCCATCACCGTAAAGACCGTCCGCGCAGGCGAATTGACCTTCACCCTGACCTGGTGGGGCTTCACCTTCCCGCTCGGCACCTGCGTCACCGGCAGCACCGTCCTCTACACCCACACCGGCGCAAATCTCTTCGCCGCGACCGCGATCGCCCTGTACGTGCTACTGGTCACCGCCTGGTCGGTAGTCGCGGTACGAACCGCCCGCGGCGTGCTGAGCGGCAGCCTGCTACGACCCGCGACAGGCTAGCCGCCACTCTCAGTCCAGCAGCGGGAAACGGCCGGAGTGCAGCAGACCCGCGATGGCGTCCATCTTCGCCTGTGGCGCAGCGTAATCCGGGTGGGCGCGCAGTACGGCGGCTGCGTCGTGGAGGCTGATCATCTGCTGCTCGGCCTGGACGACGGTCCGGCCGCCGGGGGTGATCGGGTGGCGGGCGAAGTTCGGTTTGCGGGGGTCGACGCGGCCGAGGGCGACGGCCTTGTCGACGCGGCGCGAGCAGCGGCAGAACGCCTCGGGATTGGCCAGGCCGCAGGTGGCGGTCAGGAAGTTGCCGAGGCGTTTCTTGGCGCGCTCCAACCGCTTTCGGTAGGCGGCCGGGGTGACGTCGAGGATCCAGGCGGCGTCGGTGGAGGTGAGTTCGAAGACGTCGCCGAGGACGAAGGCGACGCGCTCGTCGCGGGCCAGGCACTGCAGCATCGCTTGACTGCAGTTGAGCCGGACCTCCTCGGTGAGCAGGGTCGCTTCCGGGCCGCGATAGTCCGCTTCCGCGAGCCCGTCGGCCAAGCCGTCCCGATAAGCGTCCAAACTCAGATGGGCCGCCTCCTGCGGCGTCTGCCGTTTCAGGTTCAGCAGGTAGTTGACACCGATCCGATAAGCCCAGGTAAGCAGCTTCGCCTCGGCCCGCCAGGTACCGAGGTTGCCGAGCACTCGTAACAGGATCTCCTGAGTCGCGTCCTCGGCCTCGGCCGGGCGCCACACCATCCGCAGCGCAAGCCGATACAGCGGATCCTGCAACAGGCGCACCACATCCGCGATCGCATCGCGATCCCCGGCGACAGCCCGCCCGACCAGCTTTCGCTCCGCCACCGCGACCAGCTCACCGTCTTGCGCCTCCGTACCCATCTAGCCATCTTTCGGCCGGTGAGCGCCTCGGCGCAAGCCGATATGTCAGTAGTCCTTCAGGGTGACCAATTCCGGGTCGGCCTCCGGCGGGTTGGCGGCCATAGCGTCGAAGACCTCCTGCGGCGGCGGCTCGGCGAACAGCATGCCGACCACCTCGATGGCGCCCTCCTGACTGGTTTTCACGTAGTCGCGCAGCTGGTTTTCATAGCTGGTGAACGCGGCTTCGTAATCGCCTGCGGCGGTGGCCAATTCACCGGCCAGCAGGTACGCCCCGATCAGCGCCAGCGAGGTGCCCCGGCCGGACAGCGGTGAGGCACAGGCGCACGCGTCGCCGAGCAGCACCACCCGGCCCGACGACCAGGTGTCCATCCGAACCTGACTGATCGGCGTGAAGTAGAGGTCCGGCGCCGCCGCCAGATCCCGCAGCAGGCGCGGGATCACCCATCCGTCCCCGGCGAAGTGGGCCGCGATGATCCGCTTCTGTTCGTCGAGGTCGCCGCGGTCGTAGTCGATCGGGTCCGAGCCGAAGTACAGCGCCGCGCGGGCCTCGGTGTTGTCCCTGGTGCTGAACATATTGGCGGTTCTGCCGCTGGCGAGCTGGCAGCCACGTCCCTCGTAGTCGAGGTCGAGGAAGTTGTCGGTGGCAAAGATCGCGTTGTAGATGCCGAGATGGTGGATGTAGTTCGCGTGGTCGCCGAAGGCGAGCGCGCGCACCTTCGAGTACAGCCCGTCCGCACCGACCACCAGATCGAACCGGCGCGGCTCGCCGTGCTCGAAACGCACCAGCACACCGTTGGCGTCCTGCTCGACGGCGGTGATCGAGTTGCCGAACACGTACTCGGTCTGGTCCTTCGTCAGCGCGTAGAGGATGTCGGTCAGATCGCTCTTGAGCACCTCGAGCTCGCCAGCGAAGATCGCCGCGGGCATCGTCACGATATGGCGGCCGTCGGTGTCGACCACCTCACTGTCGCGAATGGTGGTGCTGCACTTGCGAACCTCGTCCAGGATGCCCATCCGCTCGAGCACCGTCATGGCCGCGCCACGGAAGTCGACCGCGTACCCGCCGGGGCGCGGCGCCGCCGCCCGCTCGATCACCGTCGGCGTGTAGCCGTGCCTGCGCAGCCAGTACGCCAAGGCCGGGCCCGCGACTCCGGCGCCGGAAATCAGGATGTTCATGTTCGTCATGACGTTCCCACTTCGTTCGCTGCGCGTCGTGCTGTCCATATACAACGTACATGACATTAAGTACAGCGTACAAGCCGTACTATCCACTTACTTGCTGGAAAAGTAGCTAGTATAATTCGCATGCGTACTAGTACAGCTGATGCCGCTGACGCCACTCCGCCATATCTGCGCATCGCCGGCGAGATCCAGGACCGGATCAGCTCCGGCGAACTGCGGGTGGGCGATCGGGTGCCGTCGGCGCGGCAGATCACCAAGGAGTGGGGCGTCGCCATCGCCACTGCGACGAAGGTGCTCGCTGCGCTCCGCCAGGAGGGCGTGGTGCGCGCGGTGCCCGGCGTCGGCACCGTGGTGGACACCCCGCAGGCCGCTCCCCCGCGTGAGCGCGTCCGCGATACCGAACTGACCGCTGAGTTGGTGGTGCGCACGGGCATCGCGATCGCCGATGCGGAGGGGATGGCCGCGCTGTCGATGCGCCGCGTCGCCGCCGAACTCGGCGTGCCAACGATGTCGCTGTATCGCCATGTGGGCAGCAAAGATCGACTGGTGCTGCTGATGGCCGACGAGGCGTTCGGGGAAGCCGAACTTCCCGATGCACCGCCCGCCGGGTGGCGCGAACGCCTGGAAGTCCTTGCGCGCCTGCAATGGGCGATGTATCACCGGCACCCATGGGTGGTCGCGGCCCTGTGGGTGAACGACCCGGAGCCCGCGCCGAAGTTGCTGGCCCACACCGAATGGGCCGTGCGCGCGTTCGGCGATCTCGGTCTCGATCCGGATGCCGCGCTCTACGCGCACGTCTCGTTGTACAGCTACGTACGTGGCGTCGCGGTGAACCTCGAACTGGCGACAGGGGCGCGGCGGGCGGGGACGCCGGTCGAACCGTGGGAAGTCCGCGAGCGCAAGTTCGAGCACTTGCTGGCCAGCGGCCGGTTTCCGACGCTCGCGGACTTGAACGAGCGCAACGACTTCGAGTTCGATATCGACAAGCTTTTCGACTTCGGCCTGCACCGCCTGCTGGACGGGTTCGCCGCCTTCGTCGCGCCGCGCGACTGATCGACGGTGGCGGGGTCGGGCTCGGCCGGCCCCGCCGCGAGGCTGTTCAGGGGAGGGCGGGCGTTGTGGTGACGAGCGCGTGACGGTGCAGCCAGTTCGCCACCGCCGCACCGATTTCGTCCGGCCGATCTTCGGGCACGTGATGGCCGGCGGGGCCGATCGGCTCGACCTCGACACTCGCGAACGTTTTTGCGGCCCAATCGATCACCTCGGGTGATCCGAGGCCGACTCCATTCGCCAAGCCCAGCACCAGTTTGGGCACCTCGGGGGTCCGCGCTGCCCACTGCCCGTAGTTCTCTACGATCGCCACCACGTCCGCGGGCTCGCCGCCGAGCGGGAACTCGCGCGGCCACACCAGCATCGGCTTGCGCGACTCCGGCGTGGGGTAGGGCGCGCGGTAGACCTCGTGATCCGCGGGCGACAGGTTCGCCACGCCCCTGGGCAGGTTGAATTCGATGAACATATTCTCCGCCAACACCATTCGCTCCCCCTCCGCGCTGCGGAACTTGCGGAACAGTTCGGCGCCGAGCGGCGGCATCTCGTCCCAGCTCATCGGCCGCAGGAAGGTCTCGATCAGCGCGATGCCGCGCACCCGGCCCGGATGCCGGGCGGCCCAGTCCTGGCCGAGCGCGCCGCCCCAGTCGTGGCCGACGATGACCACCTGGTCCAGGTCCAGCGCATCGAACCAGGCGTCCAGGTAGCGGGCGTGATCGACGAACCGGTAGTCGCTATCGGGCTTGCCGGACTCGCCCATGCCGATCAGATCGGGTGCCAGCGCCCGGGTTTGGTCGGTGACGTGCGGAATCACGTTGCGCCACAGGTACGAGGAGGTGGGGTTGCCGTGCAGGAACACCACCGGCACCGAGCCGGTGCCCGCGTCGCGGTAGGAGATGAACGAGTCGAGAACGTCGACGGTAGCCATGAGCTGTCCTTCCAAAGGTCCGGCTTTGTTGCCTTCACCCGGTTTGGACACGGGATACGGCCGCACTGTGACCGCCGCAGAAGTGACGCTCGTCACGGCCCTGACCGGCCGCAGGTCGCTCCGAACCCGCCGATACGATCCCGCAACTGACCGGCACATCCGTACGAATCCAGTAGTTATAGCCGCCAGACTGAAATGAACCTGAGAATACTGCCGAATCAGGGCGATCGACTTGCCAAGATCAAACCCCGTTATCTACTGTTTCGATACGTAGCAACAAGCAAGGTCGGGACGGAGACAAGCGGTGCGAGAGCGAGAGGCGAATTCCCAGTCGGGGGTAGCACTCTCAGCTGACACCGAGCGAATCCCGATCTGCCCCTAGTCATCACGAGCGAGCTCGCCCGGCGCGGCTCGACACCTCGGGTCCTCCCTCATCGGCCCTGTGGTGTCGACGGGTGCGGAATACGGACTGGACAACCATCCGCCCCACCGCGCGACCGTCGATCCCCCTCGTGATCAGCCACCCTCGAGTCGGCGCCGGCACGGCGACTCGAGGGTGGTTTCATGTCTCAACCCCCCTTGCCTGTGCGGAACGTCATACCCCGCAATCACTTCCGCGACCTCGTCCTCCGGATACGTTGGCGCCCGATATAGTTCAGGGTGGTTGGCGTTAGGAAGCTCGATGAAGTTCACCGTTCAGCGGCTCGCTCTGATAGGGCTGGCCATCGCGACATTCATCGGACTGTCCTACTACTACGTGAACCGAGTCGAATCCCCCAGCGCGAACGCCGCGTGCGGCAACGGATCCGCGCTGGCCTGCGCCAATGCCCCGGCCAGCATGCCGAGCCACGACGCGCTCGCCATGCTCGACACCATCCGGGTGGCCGGCCGCGCCGCCAAAACCGGTTACACCCGTGAGCAATTCGGCACCGCCTGGACCGATGACGTGTCGGTCCCCGGTGGTCACAACAAGTGCGACACCCGCGACGACATCCTGCAGCGTGACCTGACCGAGGTCACCTTCAAGGACAACAGCAAGTGCGTCGTCGCCACCGGCACCCTGAACGATCCGTACACCGGCAAGACCATCAAGTTCGTCCGCGGCCCGAAGACCTCCGACGATGTGCAGATCGACCACATCATCCCGCTGTCGGACGCCTGGCAGAAAGGCGCACAACAGCTTTCCGCCGCGCGTCGCCAGGATCTGGCCAACGATCCGCTGAACCTGCAGGCCGTCGACGGCCCGACCAATCAGTCCAAGAGCGACTCCGACGCCGCCACCTGGCTGCCGCCGAACAAGGGCTACTGGTGCGCGTATTTGACCAGGCAGATCCAGGTCAAGGCGGCCTACCAGCTCTGGGTGACCCAGGCCGAGAAGGACGCCATGACACGGGAACTCACCGGCTGCCCCTAGTCAGGGCATCGTCACGACGACCTTGCCGAACGGGTTGTCGTCGCGGAAGTACCGGTACGCCGCCACCGCCTCGTCGAGCGGGAACACCCGATCGATGAGCGGCCGCATCCGATGTTCGCTGATCGTCCGGTTCATCGCCTCGAAGTCGGTGCGGCTGCCGACGGCGATCCGGCGGATCGACGCGTACTGGGTCCCGAACACCTCTGCGACCGACTCGGCCACCGGCGATTGCACCGCGCCGATCATGGTGACCTGCGTGTTGTATCCGCCGGAGCGAACGGATTTCGACAGTGTCGGCAACCCGACAGCGTCGACGACGTGCTCGACGCCGAGGCCGCCGGTCAGGTCCTGCACCGCCTGATCCCAGTCCGGCGTCTCGGTCGAGACGATCACCTCGTCCGCTCCGAGCTTGCGCAGCCCTTCGGCCTTGCCCGGGCTGGAGGTGACGGAAAAGACCCGCGCGCCCAGCATTTTGGCGTGCTGCACGGCGAACAGCGCGACCGCTCCGCTACCCACCGTCAGCACCGTCTCGCCGGGCACCACCGGCACCGGCTTGGTAAGTGCCGCCCACGCAACGACTCCCGCGCAGGTCAGCGTCGCCGCCTCCACGTCGGTCAGGTGCGCGGGCACGTGCACCACCGAATCCTCTTCGATCACCGCGTAAGTGGCGAGCAGGCCGTTGAAGTTGGCGCCGTACTGTTCGGCCGCCATGGCCAGTCGCTGCGGGCCGTCGATCCACCGCACGAAGTAGCTCGCGGTGATCCGATCGCCGAGCGTCGCACGGGTCACGTTCTCGCCCAGGGCGATCACCTCGCCGACACCGTCGGAGAGCGGGATGATGCCCGGGGTGGCGGGCAGCGGGTAGACGCCGTCCATCAGCATCAGGTCGCGGCGATTGACCGAGGCCGCACGGACCCGGATCACCACCTGATGCGGACCGGGCTCGGGAACTTCTTGCGCCGCGGTGGTCAAGCCGTCGAGGCCGCGCAGCGGATCAAGGTGGTAGGCAATGCCATTCATCGCACACCCACAATGAACTGGTGGTCGGACAGGATCCGGCCCTCGTCATCGAGGCCGATGACTTCGAAACCGCCACCGGCGACCGAACCGTCGGCCTTGGCCACCATCGTCCAGCTCACGCCGATCAGCCCGGCGGGCAACCGGATCGGCGCCTCCTCGACCGCGAACTCGTACTCACCCGACTCGATGAACATCTCGTAGGCCCGAGTCACCCTGCGGTCCATCGCTTCATGGCCGCGGACCTCCAGCGGCGGCATCGGGAACTGCAGGCGCTCAGCCTCTTCCCGCATTTCCACCGGCGGATCGACCAGGGTCTGCGCACCGGTCGGCGCCCAGAGTTCGCGGATCTGCTTGCCGCGGGCCGCGGCGTCGGACTCGTTCCACTGCGCGGCGTACTGCTGGGCGAATCGGGCTAGCTCGTTGTCGTTCAGTTGCTTGCTCATGGGACATAGTTTTGCGATCGCGGCGATACCGCGCGATTCCCGGCAGGGAATAGCGCAATCACCGCGCAACTGCTTGTTCATACCCTCCGCGGAATCGCACTGCCGTCCAGGTCGGATAAGACTGTGGACATGACAACGGCGATAGAAGCACCGGGGTTCGCCCGTGAGCTCAAGCACTGGCGGACCCTGCGCCGGGTCAGTCAGCTCGACCTAGCGATCCGCGCGGACACCACGCAGCGACATCTGAGCTTCCTGGAACAGGGGCGTTCGCGGCCCGGACGCACCATGGTGGTGCGGCTCGCGGAATCGCTGGATCTGTCCCTGCGGGAACGCAACGATCTGCTGCTGGCCGCGGGATATGCACCCGCCTTCCCCGAATCCGATTTGGATACACCGGAATTGGGCCCGGTGCGGGACGCATTGAAGACGATCCTGGACGGCCACCTGCCCTATCCGGCGATCGTCGTGCGGCCGCGCGGGGTGCTGCTCGCCGCCAACGCGGCCTTCACGGTGCTGACCGAGGGTGCCGCGCCCGAGCTGCTGCAGTCGCCGATCAACGTGTTGCGCCTCGCGCTGCATCCGGACGGGCTGGCCAAGCGGGTGGTGAACCTGCCCGAGTGGGGCAAGCACGTGACGGAGGCCCTGCGCGGGCGGGTGTCCCGCAGCCCCGATCCGGCACTGGCCGAGTTGATCGTCGAACTGGAAGGCTATCTCCCGCAAGCGGAACCGGGCCCGGACCACCTCGGTTTCGCGGTGCCGCTGCGGCTGCGCAGCGACGACGGCGAGCTGCGGCTGATCACCACGCTCACCTCGTTCGCCACGGCCACCGACATCACCCTGGCCGAGCTGCACCTGGAGGCGTTCCTGCCTGCCGACGAGCAGACGGCGGAGATCCTGCGCAAGCGCGCGGCGCGGGGTTAGGCCGAAACGCGGTACGGCGCGCCGTCATCGGCGGCGCGACCGACCGACGGGTCTATACAAACAAGACATCTTTCTCGTATCTTTGGCGAGCGCTCGTTCTCTACGTGAGGGATGACACAGCCAATGAAGAATGTGTTCCGCGCCATCGTTTGTGCCGCCGTGCTCGTCGTCGGTTTCGGTCAGGCCACCGCCGCACCGCTGCCGCCGATGCCGCCCGATCAGAACCAGCTACCGGACCTGCCCAAGGAACCCGGCATCTATCGGATGCTGCCGGTGCCCGACCCCGCGAACGACGCGTGGTACCGACCACCCGCGGACCTGGACTCGCTGGCCAACGGCCAGATCATCCGGACCCGCGACGTCGGCACCTGGGTGCTCGGCATCCCGATGCCGCTGACCACCCGCCAGATTCTGTTCCGCACCACCGACTCTCGCGATCGGCCCGCGGCCACCACGACCACCGTGCTGATCCCGGGGATTCCGTGGACGGGTAGTCCGCGCCCGATCCTGTCGTATCAGGAAGCGATCGACGGCAATTCGGCGCTGTGCAATCCCTCCTACACGTTGCGCGCGGGCGTCTTCAAGGAGATCACCCTGCTCGCCGGATTCCTGGCGCAGGGCTTCGCGGTGGTCGTCACCGACTTCGACGGTTTCGACGGAACCCAGTTCCTCACCTTCGGCGAGGGCAAGATGGTGCTGGACGGGATCCGGGCCGCGAAGAACGAACCGGGGCTCGGTCTCGCCGATTCGGCGGCGGGCCTGTACGGCTATTCCGGCGGCGGCAGCGGCACGGCGCGGGCGGCGGAGATGCATCGCTCGTACGCGCCGGACGTGCTGGTGCTGGGCTCGGCGCAGGGCGGCGTGCCCGGCGACATGGTGTCGATCGCCCGGCAGAACATCACCCACGATCAGGGCATCGCCAATTTCAGCGGGCCGTCGAATTTCACTATGTGGCTGGCACTTTCGAACCTGGCCGCGACCTATCCCGAGGTTTTCGATCCGACGGAATTCCTGACCGAGCAGGGTCAGGCGGTGCTGTCCAACGTCGAAGGCCGATGCATCTACACGGCCGCGATGACCGGCGCGTATCGCCCGGTGGCGGACTATCTGAAGCCGGGCAAGGGCCTCGATGATCCCGGTATCCAGCGAATCCTGGTCGGGCAGAGCCTCGGCCAACCGCAAAACCTGCCCGATATGCCGGTGCTGATGTGGCACGCGATCTGGGACGAGCTGCTGAGCTTCCCGGATGCGATCAAGTCCACGGTGGATTCGTACTGGGCCAACGGCGTCGACCTCCGGTACTTCACCAACCCGATCCCGGAGCACGTGGTCGGCGACGTCACTGCGGTCCCCGTAGCCGAAACCTGGATCAGCGCTGTCCTGCGCGGCCTGTCCCCCGGCCCGAAGTTCCGCATTGGTATCTGACGCACCACTGCTGGTTTTCCCGCACCGAGGCGGATTCAGGTGCGGGAAATCAGAATTGGTGCGGCTACCAGGTTCGGGCGGCGGCGCGTAGGCGGGCGTGGACCAGGTCTACGTGCGGGCGGGTGTCCGGGCCGGGGCGGCGGACCAGGAAGCCGGTGTTGATCGGCGGGTCCGGCGGGTCGAGCAGGGTGACCAGCGCGCCCGAATTCAGTTGGGCCGCACAGAGATAGCGCGGCAGAACGCTGACGCCCGCGCCTGCGGCGACCGCGGCGGCGACCGCGCGCAGGTCCGCGACGATGACGGCCGCTTCGCCGGTCAGCCGGATCCCGAAGACGTGTCGCCAATACCGGCGCAGGATCGGCAGATCCGGCGCGTAACTGACGAGCGGCACCGCGGCCAGGGCAGCCGGGCCCTCGACGCCCAGCCGCGCGGCGTCGATCCGTCCGGCCACGGCGGGCGCGGCGACCAGGACGAATTCCTCGTCCGTCAGCGCCTCGGCGACCACGCTGCGCCCCCGCGGCCGCACCGTCGACACCACCAGGTCATAGTGACCCGCGCGCAGCCCGGCCAGCAGATCCTCCGAGAGGCCTGCGGTCACCGTCAGCCGGACGCCGTGCATAATCAGCGGCGCAAGTGCCGGAAGGGCTTGTACCGCAAGCATTTCCGCAGGACCCGCGAGCCGGACCGGCGGCTGCGGTTCATCCTCGGCGGTAATGGAACGCCCGGCAACGGCATTCAACGCGTCCAGCGGTTCGGCGATCCGCGCGGCCAATTCGGCGGCCGCCGCGGTCGGCGCCACCCCGCGCGGCAGTCGCTCGAACAGCCGCTGCCCCACCCGCTTCTCCAGCGCCTGCAACTGCGCGGTCACCGTGGGCTGCGACAACCCGACCAGCCGCGCACCGCCGGTGATGGACCCCGCGCGGTGCACGGCCAGAAAAGTGCGCAACTGATTCAGATCGAGACTGCCATCGGAATCCCTATCGCTCACCCGCCAAGTCTATTGCCTCACCGATGCGCCCGCGCTGGCGTTCGGACTAGCCGCAGCGTTTACTTGGGGCGGACGGCGGCGAGGAGTTCCGGCCCCTGGGTCATCAGGCGCTGCTCCGCAAAGCGGGCCGCGAGGATGGCCGCGGCGACGCCGGTGCCGATACCTACCGGGACCGCGAGCCATTCGACAGCCGTGAGCTCGGTGAAGTGGCCGATCAGCAAAACGATCAGCACCGGAATCACCGCGAACAATTGACCGAACAGCACCGTGAACTGGAGCAGCACCTTCGCACAGCCAGGGTTACCCGAACCGGAGAACGGATTGCCGGTGCGTGGCGGGATCGGATACGGCGCGAGTGCCGACATGAGCACGGCCGCGCCGACGCCGACGCCGAGCGCGGCGGCATACAGTGAGAGCACCCAGGGATACAGGCTCCACCGGCCGAGCGCGCCCGGCAGGATCAGCGCGAGCAGCACCGTCGGCAGTCCGAGCACGATCAGCAGTGCGAGCAGGCGCCCGCGCACGTCCGCGCGCACCGCGCCCGGGGTGACGAGGGTCTGCCAGACGGCGGTGCCGTCGTAGCCGTACAGGTTGGCGCCGGCGAGTGCGGCGAACGAGGCCGCGGTGACCCCCGCGAACGGCACGGCACCGGTGCCGCTGCCCTGGAAGGCGGGGAACACCGGCATCAGGATGCCGACCACCAGCACCGGCAGCAGCGCGGCCCGGCGGCGACTGTCCCGCGACCAGGTGCGCAGTTCCTTGATCAGCACGGCGCCGACCGGTCCGCGCTGGCGCACCCGGCCGAGCAGTCCGCCACCGGTGCTGCCCGCCACGGAGTTCATCGGCGCGGTCAGCCGGCGGGCCAGCAGCACCGCCCAGGCCTGCCACAGGCCGAGCGAGACCACGATCAGACCGGCCAGCGGCAGCACTGCGAGCAGCCAATTACTTTGTGCCGCACCCTCTACCGCGACGGAAGCCCAGCCGGAAGGAATCCAGCGCACGGTCGAGGACGCCCAGGGCGGTAGGTCGCGCAGCGCACTCACGTGCGACATCAGCCAGCTCATCGGGTAGTACGCGACACCGAGCAGACCGGCGAACAACACGCCGATGTCTTTGCCGCGCCGTGACCGCATGGCGGCACCGACCCAGGCCAGCACCACCCGGGACAGCAGCACCACGAACACCAGCTGCAGCACGATCCCGACCACCGCGACCAGCGTTGCCGCCCAACCCAATTGGGCCGCGAGCAGGACCAGACCGGCGAAGGCGATCAGATTGATCACCGGCGCGGGCCCGGCGAACGCCGCGGCGAGCAACCCGCCGGCCAGCTGCCTGCTGCTGAGCGGCAGCAGCCGCAGATGCTCCGGTTGAATGGTCTCGTCGCTGCTGCCGATCAGCACCGGGCCGCACAGCCAGCCGAGCGTCCAGATCCCGAAAAACGTTGCGGCAATGGTGATCCCGGCCTTGACGTCACCGTCGCGCACGGCGAACCCGATCAGCGCCGCGGTAATGACCGCGAAGACGGCGCCGATCAGGACACCCATCACGAAGCTGAAGCCCTGCCAGCCGTCGTTCAGCGCCCGCCTGGTGAGCAGCAGCCGCAGCCGGATCAGGAGGCCAGCCACGACAACCCGTCCTCTCCGCCGACCCGGCCACCGACCAGCCGGACGAACGCCTCCTCCAGGGTGGTGCCGCCGCGCACCTCGTCCGTCGTGCCCGCCGCGACCACGCGTCCGGCGGTGATCACCGCGACCCGGTCACACATGCTCTCCACCAGCGCCATCACGTGACTCGACAGCACCACCGCGCCACCGGCCGCGACGAAGCGCTGCAGGATGGTGCGAATCGTGCTGCCCGACACCGGATCCACCGCCTCGAACGGTTCGTCGAGCACCAGCAGTTTCGGCGCGTGCAGCAGCGCGGTCGCCAAGCCGATCTTCTTGCGCATGCCCGCGGAGTAGTCGACCACCAAAGTCTTTTCGGCACCGGTCAATTCGAAGACGGCGAGCAGTTCGTCGGCGCGCTCGGCGACGGTCTGTTCCGGCATGCCGCGCAAAAGGCCGGTGTAGGTGAGCAATTCGCGGCCGGTGAGCCGTTCCGGCAGCGCTAGACCGTCCGGCAGCACGCCGACGAGGGTCTTCGCGCGGACCGGATCGGCCCACACGTCGGCGCCGAAGATCTCGGCGCGACCATGGTCCGGTCGTAGCAGTCCGCAGGCCATGGACAGGGTCGTGGTCTTACCCGCACCGTTCGGGCCGACCAGGCCGAAGAATGAGCCCGGCGGGACCGCCAGGCTCACGTTGTCGACGACCCATGGTCCGCCGAAGCCTTTACACAGGCTGGTCAGGTGCAGCGCGGGCTGATGGTCAGGTTGCATGTGTTCCCCCGGAGTCCTTTCGGATCGATGTTCTCCAAGGGTACGGACCATCAGCCCGCGTGGTTCGAGCGAATCAGGCAGTTACCGCGAGTTCTTTCTGCACCGGGGCGTCCCAGTCGATCCGGTAGCGCTGCTCGTGTCCCATGCTCTTCTCCGGGTTCATCAACTTGATGAACGCCGGGGCCAGCAGCTTCATCATCGCGCGCCCCGCAGGCCCGAGGGTCTTGCTGTGGTTGGTCTTCGCGGCGCGGGCCGCGACGGCTTCCACCCGGGGACGGCGCAGCTGCTCATAGGTGGTGAACGCGGCCTCCGGCGTCGGCAGATCGCGCAGGCAGCGGGCCACCTGGACGGCACTCTCGATGGCCAGCGACGCGCCCTGCCCCGAACTGTTGGACGGCGCGTGCACCGCGTCGCCGACCAGGGCCATCCGGCCGCGGAACCAGTGCGGCACCGACGGCATGATGTGCAGCGCGCCGGTCACTTCCAGCTGTTCCTCGGTGGTGCGCCGGGCGAATTCGCCGCCGGGCGTGTCGTCGGCGTAGGTCTCGCGCAGGATGCCGAGCCAGTGCGCCTTCGGGATCGCCCGGGCGGCGGTGAGCGACAGGTATTCCTTGTGCGGCAGGTTGGCGCCCCACATCACCTGCCCCTTGCCGGTCGACCCGAACAGGTAGTAGGCCTTCTTGCCGAACGCGAAGGTCATCGATTCCGGCTCGACGCCGTCGTAATCGATGATCGCGCCGAAGCCGAGCATGCCGAGGTATTCCGGTCCCGGTGCGTCCGGGTCGATCAGTCCACGCACCGTCGACCGGATGCCGTCCGCGCCGATCAGCACGTCGGCGGTGGCGGTGCTGCCGTCGGAGAACCGGGCGGTGATGCCCGAGTCCGACTCGACCACGTCGACGAGACGCTTGTTGTATTCGAACGGCACGCCTGCCGCGACCGCGTGATCGTGCAGCGTCTGGTGCAGCTCGCCGCGATCGACCAGTTGCAGGGGCGGCAGGCCCTCCAGCCCGCCCATGAACATGCTCTTGCCGCCGATCGACAGGCCCATCTTGGCGATCGGCAGCGCGATGTCGCGGACCGCGTCGCCCGCGCCGATGACGTCCAGGGCGGCAATGCCGTTCGGCGCGAGCGCGAGCCCGCTGCCGATGTTGTACGACGAGCTGGGATAGGCCTCGTAGACGCGGGCGTCGATGCCCGCCTTCAGCAGCGCGGTGGCGGCCACCGGTCCGGCGATGCCGCCGCCGATGACCAGTGCGGTTCTTGCATTTGACATGGTTGTCTCCAGGTTTGGGTACTGCGGGTGTTTTTCGAATCCCCGAACCAACCCGTGCACCACGCACCCAGTTATCCTGTGGTTGCCAGCCTTGTAGCCGGGTGCGCGCATGCGGGCGCGGTTCGAGACTGTTCAATCGGGCTCGGCGGCGGTGTTGCCGCACCCCGCCGAGCCTGGTCTCGCGTTCAAGACTGTTCCGGTTCGGTCAGCCTCCCTTCCACCGATGCGATGACTTCCGCAGGTGGTATCGCGTCGGCGTGCACCTGCCGCCACCAGCCGACGTCGGGGAACGTCCCTTGCGCGATTTCGTCGCGAAACGAACGGGCCCAAGCCATTTCGGCCTCCAGCATCGCGAGGCCGAATTCGGATTCGACGATGAACAGTCGCGGCAGCCGCATGGCCAAGACCTTGTCGGTTTCCCGGCGCACACCGTCGATGATCTGGCTCAGCGCGTCGATGCGCTTGCCGAGCAATTCGATGACCTCGTCGGGAGGCAGCACCGGGAGAATGGACAGGCCCGCGACGAAGCGGTGTTGCTCCATCTCCGGCACGGCGATCAATTCCCTTGTCCAGTCGGACAGTTCGGCGCGCCCGGCGTCGGTGATCTGGTAGATCACCCGCTCTGGCCGCGCACCGTCACGCTCGCTGCCGACGATCTCCAGGAAGCCGACCTTCTCCAGGCTCTGCACGACCGTGTAGAGCGAGCCCCACTTGATCGCCATGTCGTGGTCTTTGCCGCGGTCACGCAGCGTCTGCGCGATCTCGTAGCGGTGCTTCGGCCGGTCGATCATCGCCGAGAGCACCGCCAGCGCGAGCAGGTTGTTCACCTTGCGTTTCGTGGCCATCACACCTCCTTACTCGTCTACGAATATACGTGCACGAGTATTCGGGAGGCAAGAGGGTTTCGTGACGCGGGTGCGGGCGGATTTCAGGTGCGGGCGGGTTCGTGCTCGCCGGACTCTTGTTCGAGCAGCTTGGCGGCGAGGTTGTCCAGGGCCTGGTCGAACAGCGCGCGGTCGGCGGGATCGTCGTTGTTCCAGTCATCGAGCCTGCTGTCGAGCCAGCGACGCCAGGCAGCCTTCACCCGATCCAACTCGGCCTGACCCTGGTCGGTCAGCCGCAACTCACGGCCGTCGTCGACGAGATAGCCCTTGTCGGCGACCCGGCGATAGATCGGTGCCAGCACGTCGTCCGGCAGCTTGTGCGCCCGCGCGACCGCGTCGAGCGTGGCCCCGCCCTCGACCCGGTCCCGCAGATAGACCTGGCCGAGCGCCCAGGCCTCGCCGCGACTGAGCGTGCTGCCCGCGTCCGCGAGGATGCGCGGGCCGATCGGGCCCTGGGCGTGTTCCTTGCGCATCGTTCCGGCGATGGCCCGCTCCAACTGCACCACCCGGTCCGCGGAGTCGGGCACCGAAAAGCCTTCGCCCACATCGCCCGCGCTGGTTCGGGCGCTGTCGCGCAGCGGCACTTCTTTGAGGAACCAGGCGACCACGAAACCGACCAGCGCGACCGGAACCACCCAGACGAAGACGTGGTCGATGGTATTGGCGTAGGCGTCGATGATCGGCGCTGCCACCTCTTCCGGAACCTTTTGCAGCGCTTGCGGATTCGCCGCGACCTCGGGCGGCACCACCTTCACCTGAACCAGCGCGTCACGCAGGTTCGGGCCGATCTCGTTGCTGTACAGCGTGCCGAAAATCGCTGTGCCGAAAGTACTTCCGAGGGTGCGGAAGAAGGTGACGCCGGAGGTCGCGGTACCGAGCTGCGCGTATGGCACCGTATTCTGCACGACGATGGTGAGCACCTGCATGGTCAGGCCGATGCCGAGACCGAGCACCAGCATGTACAGCGACTCTTCCCAGATGCCGGTGTCGCGGCCCATGGTCGACATCAGATACAGCCCGAGCGCCATCACCAGCGTGCCGACGATCGGGAAGTACCGGTAGTGGCCGGTCTTGCCGACCACCTGGCCGGACAGGATCGACGTCACCAGCAGCCCGGCCACCAGCGGCAGCGAGCGCACGCCGGACATGGTCGCCGAAACTCCGTCCACATACTGCAGATACGCGGGCAGGTAGGTGATCGAGCCGAGCATCGCGAAGCCGCAGATGAAGCTCAGAATCGAGCACACCGTGAACACTCTGCTGCGAAACAAGCCCATCGGCAGCATGGGTTCCTCGGCGCGCAACTCCACCACCACGAACGCCGCGAACAGCAACACCGACGCGGCGAACAGCCCGAGGATCATCGTCGAGCCCCACGCGTACTCCTGCCCACCCCATTCCAGGCCAAGAATGAGGGTGGAAACCGCAACGGCGACAAGGCCGATGCCCGCGTAGTCGATGATCGGCTTGATCACCGCGCGCACCCGCGGAATGGTGCGGGCCGACATCACGATCATGATGATCGCGATGGGCACGTTGACGTAGAAGCACCAGCGCCAGCTCGCATGGTCGGTGAACAGGCCGCCGAGCGTCGGACCGATCACCGTGGTGACGCCGAAGACCGCGCCGAGCGCGCCCTGATATTTACCGCGCTGACGCAGCGGGATGGTGTCGGCGATGAGCGCCATCGCGGTGACCATCAGCCCGCCGCCGCCGAAGCCCTGGATGCCGCGGGCGATGATCAGCAGCGTCATCCCGTTGGCCAGGCCGGCGATCATCGAGCCGACGATGAAGATCAACGCGCTGAGCTGGAAGATCAGCTTGCGGCCGAACAGATCACCGAGCTTGCCCGCCAGCGCGGTCGCCACCGCCTCGGCGAGCAGATACGCCGTGACCACCCAGGCCATATGCCCGGCCTCGCCGAGATCGGCGACGATCGTCGGCAGCGCGGTGGACACGATCGTCTGATCGAGCGCCGCCAACAACATGCCCAGCACAATCGTGGCGAACACAATGTTGATCTTCGCCCGGCTCATCGGCTCGGGGGCTTTCTCGGCGACAGCGACTGCACCGGTCATAGCGAACAGTATGGTCTTTATCCGCCGAGCTGTCCGTCCAGCGACACGACAGAAGCTCAGTGTCGCGAAGCGACTCGATCTGCCTGGCGTGTGCGCGGGAGACGCCGTAGGACTTGCCGATCTCGCGCCGTCGCCGGCCGGCTACGCCGTGCGCTGATCGGGCACCTCCACCAGCGACAGCGCGATCGGCACCAGCAGTTCCACCAGCTCAGCGACCGAGGGGCGCGGCTCGGCCAGCACCCACTCGTGGGCGAGGCCGTTGATCGCGCCGATGAGAGCGCTTGCGCCCCAGCCACTTCCGCCGCGAATCCGGGCGCCGGGCGCCACTGCGGGCAGCACGCTGGTCTCCAGCATCGCGGCCCAGGCGTGCCGCCGTTCGCGGCGGTGCCGCTCCATCCGGTCGCTGACGCCGACCACCTCGATGAAGGCGACCTTGGCGCGATACGGGTCGGCGCCGATCGAGCCGAGGTAGGCCGACACCATCGCGGTCATCGCCGCGGTCAGGTCGAAGCGCGGGTCGAGCTCGGCCAGCGCCGTGGCCAGCACGGCGGCCGCGTCGTCCTGGATCCGGTCGTAGGCGGCGACCAGCACATCTTCCCTGGTCTGGAATTCCTCGTAGAACTGCCGCTTGGACAGCGACGCGGCGGCGCAGACGTCGGCCAGCGAGCAGTTCGCGTAGCCGCGTTCGGCGAAGATCCGGGTCGCCGCGTCCAGGAAGCGCAGGCGGCGTTCGGCCTTGCGTTCCGTGACGGCGCGTCCGCCGTACTGCCTGCCAACGATGGTCACGCCTCCCACCGTATCGGAGCGGCCGCCACGACCACGGTGACCAGGCACGTCTGCGCCAGCTGCGGACGATCCCGCGTGCGCCGGACGTGTGCGGCTCGAACCGGGCCGGTTCCAGCAACCAATTGGCAGCAGACGCTGAGTGAACTCTGGGCTGGCACGATGTGATCTGTAGCGACGGCCTGGCAGTCGGCGCGGCGCGCTGTTGTTATCTCATACGACTGTGCTCTCTGGCGGCTGTGCGCTCGACCGAGTGACGGCGATCACCTCCGTCTGAGACACTCGACAGCAGATCGCGGGGAAACCCTTCCCCAGGAACTTACTCCAGAGTAAGGTTGATTCATGGCGTGGAAACCTTCTGAAATCCCGGATCAGACCGGACGCACCTTCGTGATCACTGGCGCGAACGGCGGATTAGGCGCCGTGACGACCGAGGTCCTCGCGGCCCACGGCGCGACCGTCATCATGGCCTGCCGCAACGCGGCCAAGGCCAAGGCGGTCGCCGACGGCATCACCGGCGACGTCCGCGTCGCCGAGCTGGACCTGTCCGACCTGGCCTCGGTCCGCAAGTTCGCGGACGAGCAGGCCGAGTTCGACGTGCTGATCAACAACGCCGGGCTGATGAACGTCCCGTTCTCGCGGACCAAGGACGGCTTCGAGACCCAGTGGGGCGTCGACCATCTCGCGCACTACGCGCTGACCGGCCTGCTGCTCGACCGCATCCGCGACCGGGTGGTGACGCTGGCCAGCATCGCGCACAAGCAGACGCCGAAGCTGTGGATCGACGATCTCAACTACGAGAACCGTCGCTACCAGCGCAATCTCGCCTACGCGCAGGCCAAGCTGTCGAACCTGATGTTCGCGCGGGAACTGCAGCGCAGGCTCGCCGAATCCGGTTCGAGCAAGCGGTCTTACGCGGTGCACCCCGGTGTCTCGGCCACCGATCTGTTCGCCAGGACCGAGACGCCGATCGACCGGATCATCAAGCCGTTCATCGCGATCGTCGGCCATCCGCCGAAGAAGGCCGCGCACTCGTCGCTGTTCGCCGCGACCATGCCCGATGCCGATCCGGAGGTCTACTGGGGTCCGCGCCGGTTCTTCCAGACCCAGGGGCCGGTGGAGTCGTCGCCGTCGAGCCGGCTGTCCAAGAACAAGGAACTCTGGAAGCGGCTCTGGGAGGAATCCGAGCGGCTGACCGGGGTCACCTACAAGTTCTGAACCGAGCGACCCGCCCGCGCGCTGCGGGCGGGTCGTCGCGTGTCCGGCCGAGACCACGATCACGGCGGGATTCCGACCGCCGACCTGGTCCTACGGACCGTGTAGTAGACGGGTACCGTAGTAGCCGTGTCCGCTTCACCCCGCCGCTCGGCACACAATCGCCCGGCCCTCATCGCGCTGGTGATCGTCGCTGCGCTCGGCTGCCTCGGGCTGGCGTGGTGGCAGTGGGAGCGGTTCGAGTCGACCAGCGGCACCGGCCAGAATCTGGGCTACGCGCTGCAGTGGCCGCTGTTCGCGGCGTTCGCGGTGTTCGCCTATTTCCGGTTCGTCCGGCTCGAACGCGAGGCCGAGGAGGACGAACAGCCCGGCGAGAAGCCCCGGCGCGCTCCGAAAGCTGTTGCGCCGCGCGAGATTCCGGCAGGTCTGCTGCCGGAGCGGCCGAAGGCGGTGCGCGCGGAGGATCCCGCGCTCGCCGAATACAACAAGTATCTGGCCGCATTGCACGCCGAAGACATCGATCATCAGGTCCGCGAGGCGGGCCTGCATGCCCGCGACACCGAGAGGAGCGCCGGTTGACCGCCAGCGAGAAGTCCACCGAGAGCACTGCGGCACCGGCCACCGAGAGCGCCCCGGCCCGCGGGGTGAGCACCGCCAAGATCAAGTCCGCGCTGCTGCGCTACCGCACGCTGGCCTGGATCACCGGCCTCTGGCTGCTGCTGCTCACCGGCGAGATGATCGCCAAGTACGGCTTCGACGTGCACACCCCGAGCTGGATCGCGGTCGTGCACGGCTGGGTGTACTTCGTCTACCTGCTGGTCACCGCCGACCTCGCGGTGAAGGTGCGCTGGCCGGTGCTGCGCACCGTCGGCACACTGCTCGCAGGCACCATCCCGCTGCTGTCGTTCTTCGTCGAGCACGTCAACGCGAAAAAGGTCAAGCAGGACTTCGGCGTCTAGTCAGGCTTCAGCCAGCTCGGAGAGCGTGGGGAGCAGTTGGGTGAGTGCGCGGCCGCGGTGTGAGACCGCGTCCTTTTCGGCGGGGGTCAGCTGGGCGGCGGAGGTGTCGCCGCCCTCGGGGATGAACAGCGGGTCGTAGCCGAAACCGCCGTCGCCCAAGGGTTTCCGGCCGACGGTGCCCGGCCATTCGCCGCGCACCACGATTTCCGCGCCGTCGGGCACGACCAGCGCGCAGGTCGAGACGAACCGGGCGCCGCGCCGCTCGTCCGGCACGTCGCCGAGCTGGGCGAGCAGCAGCGCGTTGTTGGCCGCGTCGTCGCCGTGCCGGCCGGACCAGCGGGCCGAGAGCACGCCGGGCATCCCGTTGAGCGCGTCCACCTCGATACCGGAATCGTCTGCGACACAAGCTAATCCGGTGGCGACGGCACCATCGCGGGCCTTGGCGAGCGCGTTCTCCTCGAACGTCGCGCCGGTCTCCGGCGCCTCGTCGTAGGCGGGCACGTCGTTCAGCCCGACGATCTCGATCCCCGCGATGCCCGCCTCGGCGAGGATGCGCCGCAGTTCGTTCAGCTTCTTGGCATTGCGGCTGGCCACCAGCACCCGGCGCGCCATCGGCTACTTCCGCTTCGACTCGGACGGCTCCGGCAGCACGCCGGGATACGGCAGCGCCAGCGCCGCCTTCTGGATGGCGAAGATCTGCTCGCAGCCGACCAGCGCGGAGTCGAGCATCTTGTCCAGCGTGGAGCGCGGGAAGGTGGCGCCCTCGCCGGTGCCCTGGATCTCGACCAGGGTGCCGGTGTCGGTGGCGACCACGTTCATGTCGACCTCGGCGCGCGAATCCTCTTCATAGGGCAGGTCGAGGCGCACCCGGCCGTCGACGACGCCGACGCTCACCGCGGCGATCGCGCAGGAGATCGGCTGCGGGTCGGCCAGCACGCCCTTGGCGGCCAGGTAGGTGATCGCGTCGACGAGCGCGACATACGCACCGGTGATGGCCGCGGTCCTGGTGCCGCCGTCGGCCTGCAGCACGTCGCAGTCGATCGCGATGGTGTTCTCGCCGATGGCGGCCAGGTCGATGCAGGCCCGCAGCGAGCGGCCGATCAGACGGCTGATCTCCTGGGTGCGGCCGCCGACCTTGCCCTTCACCGACTCACGTCCGCTGCGGGTGTGCGTCGCCGCGGGCAGCATCGCGTATTCGGCGGTGACCCAACCCAGTCCGGAGTCGCGACGCCACGGCGGCACGCCCTCGGTCACGCTCGCGGTGCACATCACCCGCGTCTGACCGAACTCGACCAGCACCGAACCGGCTGGATGCGTGGTGAATCCACGGGTGATTTTTACCTCGCGGAGTTCGTCGTCCGCCCTGCCATCGGCTCGTCTAGACACGCGCACAGCCTAGGGGATGGCAGTGGGCGAACGGTCAGCCGGTCAGAGGTCGAAGGTCTCGCCCGGCGCGACGGCGTGCACGGGTCCGGCGAACTGCGCCTTGGCCTCGGCGATGACGTCCTCGCGCGAGGTCCACGGCGGGATGTGGGTGAGCAGCAGTTCCTTCACGCCCGCCCGGGTGGCGATCTGGCCCGCCTCGGTGCCCGAAAGATGAATGCCGGGTGGGCGATTCGCGGGATCGTGGGTCCAGGACGCCTCGGCCATCAGGATGTCGGCGCCCTTGGCGAGTTCATGAACCGAGTCGCACATCGCGGTGTCGCCGGTGTAGACGAAGGTGCGTCCGGCAGCCGTGACGATCCGCAGGCCGTAGGACTCCGGCGGGTGGAACATCCGGCGCGCCGACACGGTGTGGCCGGGCCCGAATTCGATCTCTTCGCCGACGGTCCACGGCCGGTGGTCGATCACGTCGGACCAGTCGTCGCATTCGCCGCCGATCTCCGCGGACGCGTTGCCGATGCGCAGCGCGCTGTCCGACGGGCCGCGCACGATAGCCCGGCCGACCGGCGGGGCCGGGTGGTAGCGCCGCCAGACCAGCAGGCCGGGCAGATCGAGGCAGTGATCGGCATGCAGGTGGGTGAGGAAGATGTCGACCTCGCCGGGATCGGCGTAGCGCTGCAGCGCGCCGAGCACGCCGGGCCCGAAATCGATCACCACGGGCGTCATATCCGGCCCGGTCAGCAGATAGCCCGACGCTGGGGAGTCCGGGCCGGACACGCTGCCCGAGCACCCGAGGACGGTGAGGCGCATTCCCCCATGCTGCCACGAAGAATTCTCAGTCAAGAAAGGATCCCCCACATTCCGTTCCGAGCCGCAGAATCACCGTGGCGACGCAATGATTCCAGCCTGATCCCCGCGACGATTTCGGCGTGCATCACCAGAGAGTACCCAGCCCCCGAGCAGTCCACCCACCGCCCCGAAAAGATGGCCCTGCCAAGAGATTCCAGGTTGGCCGGGTAATACACCCCACAACACAGACCCGTAGATGGCCAAAACGACCAGTCCGAGCACGATCTGTCCGATGTTGCGAGCGAACCAGCCGCGCGAGATCAGGAACGTCAACCAGCCGAACACCAGGACCGACGCGCCGAGGTGCGTGCTGCCCGAAGCTCCGGTCAGCCAGGTGCCGACACCGGCGACGATCCAGATGACCGCGGTGGCGGCCAGACCACGGCCGATCCCGGCGGCCAGCACGAGAAAGCCGAGGACCAGGACCGGCAGGGTGTTGCCGATCAGGTGGGGCCAGCCGTAGTGCAGAACCGGGGCGAACAGGATGCCGGGGAGCCCGTCGGCCTGGCGGGGGTGGATACCCGCGTTGTCGAGTTGGTTGTTATCGAGGGTGTCGACGCCTTCGATGCCGTACAGCAGCACCACGAAACCGGCGATCAATACGCCGGCCCGCAGCCACGTCTGTTTGACGGCGGTGAAGTTGTTCGACTTCGCCGGGACATTCGCCGTAGTTCGCGGCGCCGGAGCGCCCGGCTTCCCCAATTGGGCACGGATCGCCGCGATCCGATCGGGGTCGAATGACGAACCGATTCCCGAACCGCCGGTCATCGCAGCCTCCTCGTCGAGCAGGAGTAACGACGGTTCGCTGATTCGTGCGCGAGCCGTCATCCCACTATTCCGAGGGTACCGGGGTAGACAAGGGCGAGCGTCAGGCCCAGAGCTGGCCGTCGAGTCGTTCCTCGGCCTCTTCCAGGGTGCCGTCGTAGGCGCCGGTCGACAGGTACTTCCAGCCGCCGTCGGCGACCACGAACGCGATGTCGGCGCGCTTGCCCGCCTTCGCGACCTTGCGGGCGACACCGAGTGCTGCGTGCAGGATCGCGCCGGTCGAGATGCCCGCGAAGATGCCCTCTTCGGATACCAGCTCACGGGTGCGTTTGACCGCGTCGAACGGTCCGACCGAGAAACGGGTGGTGAGCACCGACTCGTCGTACAGCTCGGGAATGAAGCCCTCGTCGATATTGCGCAGCCCGTACACCAGCTCGCCGTAGCGCGGTTCGGCCGCCACGATCTCGATGCTCGGCACCTTCTCGCGCAGAAAACGGCCGGTGCCCATGAGGGTTCCGGTGGTGCCGAGGCCCGCGACGAAATGGGTGATCTCCGGCAGATCGGCCAGGATCTCCGGGCCGGTGGTTTCGTAATGCGCCAGCGCGTTGGCCGGGTTGCCGTACTGGTACAGCATTACCCAGTCCGGATTCTCGGCGGCGATCTGCTTGGCCAGCGCCACCGCCTGATTGGAGCCGCCCGCGGCCGGGGAATCGATGATCCGCGCGCCGAACATGGTCAGCAGCTGACGCCGCTCCACCGAGGTGTTCTCCGGCATCACGCAGACCAGCTGGTAGCCCTTGAGCTTGGCGGCCATCGCCAGCGAGATACCGGTGTTGCCGCTGGTGGGTTCCAGGATGGTGCAGCCCGGCGTCAGCAGGCCATCCGCCTCGGCCTGCTCGATCATCCGCAGCGCGGGCCGGTCCTTGATGGAACCGGTCGGGTTGCGATCCTCCAGTTTGGCCCACAGCCGCACATGGTTCTCGCCGTCCCACTGCGGGGACAGCGTGCGCAGGCCGACCAGCGGGGTGTTGCCGAGGGTCGCGATCAGCGATTCATAGCGCGCCACGGGTGGGTCAGCCGCCGGCGACGGCGGGCAGGATGGTCACGCTCGCGTCGGCGGGCACCTCGGCCTCGAGTCCGCCGGAGAAACGCACGTCCTCGTCGTCGACGTAGATGTTGACGTAGCGGTTCAGCTTGCCGTCCTTGAGCAGCCGCTCGGCGAGACCGGGGTGGTTCGCATCGAGGTCATCGATCAGCGCGCTGAGCGTGGCGCCCTGCGCCTGCACGCGCTTCTCCCCTCCGGTGAGGCCACGCATGATGGTCGGGATGGACACGGTTACCGGCATGAGAACTCCTCGGTTTCACGAACAAGCATCGGTTCAGGCGGTTTCGTACGCGTCGACGATCTGCACCGGCTCCTCGGTGACCTCGCCGTCGACGATCCGGTAGCTGCGCAGCTCGTGCTGCTCGGGGTCACGCGTGGAGATCAGCACATAGTGCGCGAACGGCTCGGACGCGTAGGACACATCGGTGCGGCTCGGGTACGCCTCGGTGGCGGTGTGCGAGTGGTAGATCACCACCGGTGTCTCGTCGGCGTCGTCCATCGCGCGCCAGACTTTGAGCTGTTCGCCGGAATCGAAGCGATAAAAGGTGGGCGAGCGTTCGGCGTTGACCATGGCCACGAAACGCTCTGGGCGATCGGAATCCTCGGGTCCGGCGATGACACCGCAGGCCTCGTCGGGGTGATCGGCGCGCGCGTGCGCCACCATTGCCTCCACGAGGTCGGCCCTGATCACCAGCACGAGTCAAACCTTTCCGCAATGCCGACCTATTGCTGTCGACAACGAGCCAGAATATTCGGCTATTCCCGGAACACTTCGGCTGGTCCCGGATTCTCCGCATTCAGCGGGGAAATAGCGCGTTGTACGCAGGGACTTCCCCGACAGATACGGCGGAAAGGATCGCGTCGACGATCGCGCGTTCCACGCAGAGCGCCGCGGCGGTGCCGAGCAGATCGACCATCAGGATGTCCGGCGGGAATGCCGGCGGCAGCTCGAAGCTCGCGGCAGGCGGCTGCCAGGTGCCGGTCGACAGCGCGAAGAACGCGTCACCGTCGAACGGTCCGTGCGCGGGCCGGATCGCGCGGGCGAGTCCGTCGTGGGCGGTCATCGCCAGCCGCTGACAGCCGATCGGGTCCAGCGGCGCGTCCGTGGCCACCACACCGATGGTCGTGTTGAGCCGCATGCTTTTCGCAGGCAAGGCGTTCGCGCGCGCCAACTGTTCGGCGGTCGGGGACGGCAACCCGAAGTACTCCGGTCCATCGGTGCCGACGCCCCACGGCAGCCCGGTGCGCGGATCGAAGACCGAGCCCGCCGCGTTCGCCACAACCAGCGCGGACACCGTGGCCCCGGCCGCTAGCCCGTCGCCGAGCACCACGCTCGCGGTGCCGACACCGCCCTTGATCGAACCGGCGCGCGCGCCGACGCCGCCGCCGACCACGCCGCGCGCGAAATCGAGCGACGCGGCGGCCGCGGCCCGATAGCCGAATTCGGCGGTGGGCCGAATGTCCCACGCGCCCAACGGAAGGTCGTAGATCACCGCGCCCGGCACGATCGGCACCACCCGGCTCGGGTTGGTCGGGTCCATCGGGATGCCCTCGCTGCGCTCCTCGAGCCAGCGCATGACACCGTCGGCCGCCGCGAGGCCGTAGGCGCTGCCGCCCGTGAGCACGATCGCGTTGGCCTGACGCATGGTGCGGGCCAGATCGAGCACGTCGGTTTCCCTGGTGCCCGGCCCGCCACCGCGCACATCGACCGCGGCGGTCGCGCCGCCCGGCGCGTAGACGACGGTGGTCCCGGTCGCCGCGCCGGAACCGAGCGTCGCGTCCGGGTCGAGCGCGCTGTGATGCCCGACCAACAGGCCGGATACATCGGTGAGCGAATTACGTTGCCCGGCTTGCACCTGCACAGTTGCTCCTGACGCTCGGTCGCGGCGATATTCGATCTACGCGCGTACAGGTTCTGTTCTACCTGTCTTGACCGGCAAGCGCGGTCTCGCGTGCGCGCCGACACTCCAGCGAACGCAGCGCTCAGGGAGCCAGCGCCTGTAGCAACGAGTCCTGCATCCAGGTGAGCCAGTGGTACACGTCGAGGTGCGGTGCGCGCGGGTCGTCCGAGCTGAGGTGGTCGGGTGTGTCGGAGTCGATGCCGAGCACCGTGCCGAGGGCCAGTCGCACGTCGGTGAGCGCGGTCAGCCAGGCGTCGGCCTGTTCGGGAGTGAGCACGATCTTGCCGCCGGAGGTGGGCACGGTGCTCAGGATGACGCTGCCCGCGGCCAGCTTGGCGTCGATGATCTCCGGCTCGTGCAGCCCGCGCAGCGCGCTGTTCAGGTCGGCGCGGTCGGCGTCGGGGGAACCGGGTTCGCTGCGGTGGAAGTCCGGCAGCAGCCTGCGCAGTCGCGGATCGTCGGGGGCGACGGTGTTGCCGGTGCGCAGCCCGGTCAGCGCGGCCAGTTCGTCTTCGGGCGCGGTATCGGCTCGTTCGGTGAGTAACCCGGAGACCGCACCGACCAGCGAGCGCAGCACGTTGGCCTCACGTGCGTCCATCTCGGATCGCAGTTTGAGGCCGCTCAGCGAGTTCTTCCTGCTCCACTTCCGCACGGCGTCAGGGTAGTCGTCTTGGTCAGTCGTCCCGCTGCATGGTCGCCCAGAGTCCCGCGGCGTGTAGTCGCTGGACGTCATGTTCCATCTTGTCCCGCGAACCCGACGACACCACGGCCTTGCCCTCGTTGTGCACGCAGAGCATCAGCTCGGTCGCCTTGGCTTTGCTGTAGCCGAACAGCTTCTGGAAGATGTAGGCGACGTAGTGCATGAGGTTGACCGGGTCGTCCCAGACCACAGTGACCCACGGGCGATCTTCTGCCTCCAAGATCTCGGTGTATTCGACCGCCTCGGGGGTCGCCTGTGCCGCTGACAGTGTCGCGTCCACGGCGTCCACCACGACGCCACCTCGGACTGTGTTGCACAAGGCCATAACGTCAAGGGTACGACTCGACTCCGAATGAGCAACACCCCGCCGAGCCCCGATTCGAGCATTTCCCGACTCGCTGAACGGGCGGCCCCTATGATGCTGCGCCCCGGGCATTCCGCGCTCCGCAAGCGCCATAAGCGACCGGTCTGTCTACAGTTGGCACCGTGGACAACCGCGACGGCGTCACCAGCACCGCACTGCTGACGGACCAGTACGAACTGACCATGCTGGCCGCCGCGCTGGCCGACGAATCCGCGCACCGCCGCTGCACCTTCGAGGTGTTCGCCCGCCGCCTGCCGCACGGGCGGCGCTACGGCGTGGTCGCGGGCACCGGCCGACTGCTCGACGCGCTGGAGCGCTTCCAATTCGGCGCGGCCGAGCTGGCCGTGATCGAGCCGTTCCTGCCCGCCGAGACGGTGGCCTGGCTGCGCGACTACCGCTTCACCGGCGACATCGACGGCTACGCCGAGGGCGAGCTGTATTTCCCCGGCTCCCCCATTCTTTCGGTGCGCGGCAGCTTCGCCGAATGCGTCGTGCTGGAGACGCTGGCGCTGTCGATCCTCAACCACGACAGCGCGATCGCCTCGGCCGCCGCGCGGATGGTGAGCGCGTCGGGCGGGCGGCGGATGATCGAGATGGGGTCGCGCCGCACCCACGAACTCGCCGCGCCAGACAGTTCGCGCGCCGCCTACCTGGCAGGCTTCGACGCCACCTCCAATCTGGAGGCGGTGCGTCGCTACGGAGTGCCGGGCGCGGGCACCAGCGCGCACGCGTTCACGCTGCTGCACGCGGGGACAGCCGACGGGGTGGGTGGGCACAGCGGGACTGACGGCGAGCACGAGGCGGAGGCGTTCCGCAGTCAGGTCGCGGCGCTCGGCATCGGCACCACGCTGCTGGTGGACACCTACGACATCACCCAGGGCGTCGCGACCGCGATCGCGGTGGCGGGTCCGGAATTGGGTGGCGTGCGAATCGATTCCGGCGATCTCGGCGTGCTGGCCAGGCAGGTGCGTGATCAGTTGGACGGGCTCGGTGCGACCAAGACGCGCATCGTGGTGTCCGGCGATCTCGACGAATACGCCATCGCCGCGTTGCGGGCGGAACCGGTCGATGTGTACGGCGTCGGCACCTCGCTGGTGACCGGGTCCGGCGCCCCGACCGCGGGCATGGTCTACAAGCTGGTCGAGGTCGACGGAGTGCCGGTCGCCAAGCGCAGCAGTCACAAGGAGTCGCGCGGGGGGACCAAGAAGGCGATCCGGCTGTCCAGGGGCACCGGGACGATCGTCGAGGAGATCGTGTATCCGGCGACCGGGCCCGTGCCCGAGGTGAACGGGTTCGAGGCGCGGGAACTACTCGTCCCGCTGGTGCGTGGCGGCAAGGTCGTCGACGACCTGCCGACGCTGTCGGACAGCCGGGACCATGTGGCGCACGGGCTGATCAGCCTGCCGTGGGAGGGCCTGAAACTGTCCGCCGGTGAGCCCGCGGTGCCGACCACGTTCGTGAGTTGAGCCCGCTGGGACGGCGGTCGGGCCGAGCGGCACAATGCATTACGGGTACTCAGTTCAACTGCGGGAGGTCAGCATGACCCGGGCCCTGATCATCGTCGATGTCCAGAACGATTTCTGCGAGGGCGGGTCGCTCGCCGTCACCGGCGGTGCCGCGGTCGCGACCCGGATCAGCGAGCACCTCGCGGCCGCGGACTACGCCGCGATCGTCGCGACCCGCGACTATCACATCGATCCCGGCGATCACTTCTCCACGCATCCCGATTACGTCGACTCCTGGCCGCCGCACTGCCGCGTCGGCACCCCGGGCGCGGACTTCCATCCGAACCTGGACACCGCACCCGTTCAGGAGATCTTCTCCAAGGGCGCGTATTCCGCCGCCTACTCCGGTTTCGAGGGCACCGCGGCGGACGGCACCACGCTGGCCGACTGGCTGCACAACCACGGCATCGAGGCGGTCGACGTCGTCGGCATCGCCACCGACCACTGCGTCCGCGCCACCGCGTTGGACGCGAGGATCGAGGGCTTCGACACCCGTGTTCTGCTCGACCTGACCGCCGGGGTCGCCCGCGACACCACCGACTCCGCACTGGACCATATGCGCGCCGCGGGCGTCGACCTCGAAGGAAGCGTTTCCGGGTAGACCGATCCGCACAACGCCCGCGTCCGGTGTCGGTATCGGGCAGTAGGCTGCTCGCGTGCCCGAACTCCCCGCCGTCCCCGACCTTTTGGCCACTGCCGTGCAGGCGCTCGGCGGGAAGGAACGCGTCGGGCAGGTGACGATGGCGACCGCGGTCGATCACGCGATCGACACCAAGGAGCACCTGGCCGTGCAGGCCGGGACGGGCACCGGCAAGTCGCTCGCCTACCTGGTGCCCAGCCTGCGGCACGCGGTGCGGACCGGGCGCACCGTGGTGGTGTCGACCGCGACCATCGCGCTGCAGCGCCAGCTGGTCGATCGCGATCTGCCGCGGCTGTCCGAGGCGCTGAGCAAGCCGCTCGGGCGCGCGGCCAAGTTCGCGATCCTCAAGGGCCGCAACAACTATCTGTGCTTGAACAAGATCAACAGCGTGATTCCGGAAGAGCCGGAGGCGGAGCTGTTCGACGCGTTCGCCATCTCCCGGCTCGGCCGCGAGGTGCAGCGGCTCAACGAATGGGTCTCCGACACCGAGACCGGCGACCGGGACGAGATCGTGCCCGGCGTCACCGACCGCGCCTGGAAACAGGTGAGCGTGTCCTCGCGCGAATGCCTCGGCAAGTCGCGCTGCCCGTTCGGTCAGGACTGCTTCGCCGAGAAGGCCAGGGCCGAATCCGCGCAGGCCGACGTGGTGGTGACCAACCACGCGCTGCTGGCCATCGACGCGATCAGCGGCATCCAGGTGCTGCCCGAGCACGACGTGGTCGTCATCGACGAGGCCCACGAACTGGTCGACCGGGTCACCGGCGTGGCCACCGCCGACCTGGCCTCGTCCGCGATCAGCGCGGCCGCGCGCCGCTGCGCCAAGCTCATCGACGACAAAGAGGTGGATCGCCTCGAAAGCGCCGCCGAGGCCTGGCACGACGTGCTGGACGAGCTGCCCGCCGCCCGCTGGGAACGGCTGCCCGACGGCGTCGCCCCGGTGCTCGCGCTGGTGCGCGACGCCGCGTGGAACGCGCGCACCGCGCTCGCGCCGCAGGGCGGCACCACCCAGCAGGGTGACGTCGAGACCGCCGCCGCGCGCACCCAGGCGCTGGCCGCGATCGACGAGATCCACGACAGTGCGGTGCGTGCGCTCACCGCGTTCGACGAACCGGATCCGGCGAAACGCCACGACGTCATCTGGCTGTCCGCCGAGGAGATGCGCGGCGTCGCCCGGCGCTCGCTGCGGATGGCGCCGCTGTCGGTCGGCGGGCTGTTGCGCAGCAGGCTGTTCGGCACCGCGACCGTGGTGCTCACCTCGGCGACGCTGCAGATCGGCGGCTCGTTCGACGGACTCGCGATCACCTGGGGACTGCCCGCGCAATCGTCGAACCAGGCCGATCCCGGCATGGCCAACGGCGCCGAGGCGCCCAGCGATGCCGACAAGGTGCGCTGGAGTTCGCTCGACGTCGGCTCGCCGTTCGACCACGCCAAGTCCGGCATCCTCTACGTCGCCAAGCACCTGCCCGCGCCCGGCCGCGACGGTCTCGCCCCCGCCTACCTGGACGAGATCGAAAAGCTCATCACGGCCGCGGGCGGGCGCACGCTCGGGCTGTTCTCCTCGATGCGCGCGGCCAAGGCGGCGACCGAGGCGTTGCGCGAGCGGCTGGACACGCCGGTGCTGTGCCAGGGCGACGATTCGACCGGCGCGCTGGTCCGCAAGTTCGCCGACGATCCGGAGACCTCGCTGTTCGGCACGCTGTCGCTGTGGCAGGGCGTCGACGTGCCCGGCCCGTCGCTCAGCCTGGTGATCCTGGATCGGATTCCGTTCCCGCGCCCCGACGATCCGCTGCTCACCGCCCGGCAGCGTGCGGTCGAGTCGCGCGGCGGCAACGGGTTCATGGCGATCGCGGCCAACCACGCGGCACTGCTGCTCGCCCAGGGCACCGGCCGGTTGCTGCGCAGCGTCGACGACCGCGGTGTCGTCGCGATTCTCGACTCCCGGCTGGCCACCGCCCGCTACGGCGGCTACCTGCGTGCGTCGCTGCCCCCGTACTGGGAGACGTCCAACCCGGAGGTCGTGGTGAAAGCGCTCAAACGACTCACCGAAAACGCAGTGTGAAACAGACCACATTAAGGCGCGTATGCTTCCGAACAGAAGTAAATTGAGGGTGGTACTTCGGTGAACCCCAATTCCCTCACCGAATGTATCGGCGGTCCCCGCGCCAAGCCCTGCACGCGGCGCGGGGACACCACAAATTCTCCCGCGTGTCCGCTCCGCGCATGAGACCGTTTCCAGATGAAGCACCCTTCCGACAGTGACGTCCTAGGCGAATTTCTGGTCAGCGCAAGATCATTGGCCGAGTATCGCGCAATATTCACCCTTACCGACGCCGATCTGCACGGCCGAATTCTCGATTGCCCCGGCGGCGCAGCGAGTTTCACGGCCGAGGCGAATGCACTCGGCGCCGATGTCACCGCCACCGATCCGATCTACGCCCGCCCACCCGATGAGCTGCGCAGTCTCGCATCCGCCGAGACCGATCGCGGAAGCGACTGGGCCACCGCACATTCGGAAAGATACCGGTGGGACTGGTACGGCGGCCCGCGTCAGCTGCGCGCGATGCGCCACGCCGCCGCCCGCCGATTCGGCGCCGACCTGAGCGCGCATCCCGAACGCTACATCGCCGCCGCACTGCCGTCGCTCCCCTTCCCCGACGACAGCTTCGACCTGGCCCTCAGCTCCCACCTGCTGTTCACCTACGCCGACCGGCTGACCCCCGACTTCCACCTCGAGGCCCTGCTGGAGCTGGCCCGGGTCTGCGCGGGCGAGATCCGCGCCTATCCCCTGGTCGACCACCTCGGTATTCATCAGGACGAACTTGTCGCATATCTCCGAAAGGAACTCGAAGACAAAGGAATTCGTACCGGTCTCCGCGAGATCAGCTACGAATTCCATCACGGGGCGAATACCGTGCTTGTGTTACGCCCCTGATCACCAGCTGTGGGCCACCGCGCGGTAGGTGGTTTCGATCAGCGTGTGCAGCTGACGCTGGATCTCTTCGACCGGGCCCGGAGTCAGGGTGAACTCGTCGTTGCCCTGGTTGTGCAGCAGGTAGCGGCCGTCGGCGGGCAGGTAATCCATCCAGTGGAAGCCGCGGCCGTCGGTGGTCGGCCTGCTGTCGATCGCGCCGCCGGCGAAGACGCCGACCTCGCCGAGCCCGGAGCGCGGGCGGCGGACGATGCGGTTGAGTTGCTCGGTGTGCGAAAGACGCGTCGGATGCTGGGCGTATTCGACCCGGTTCACGTCCGAGCGGCGGCCACTGATCGTCGGATATTTGCCGCCGCCGCATTTCGGCAATTGCGCGGCGATCTGCGCGGACAAAGCCTGCGGCGGGCAGCGGCTGAGCAGGATATCGCGGCCGTATTCCTGTGTCGGACCGGGCAATTGGACCGCCATGGTCGCGGCCCGGCCGGTCATTCCGGCATGCACGCGCACCACCTGATCGAAATCGCGTCCGAAGAAGCCGTGCACCTCGACCCGAACCTGCGGTTCCAGCAACACATTCAACGCATTGAACAAGTCGGGCGACGCGAAACTCGACAGCTGCTTCGCGGCATTCGCGCGCAAACGCTGATAATCCTCGTAGGCTTCGACGCCTTCGATGGTGTAGCGCAACGGGTAAGGCAGACGATCACGGCCGAGCGCCTCCAGCGCCAACTCGAACATCAAACCGTCCAGGCGCCAGCGGGATTCGTTCATCCGCCGATGACCCCGCCCGGTGGCAGCGCGGGCGGCTGCGTACCCAGCAACTCCGAACCATGGTCGTAGATGAGATAGTCCGGAATCTTGTGCTCGCTATCCTCATCACCCTTGCCGCGTCCGGCGCCCGCACCCATGCCGGGGGCGCCTGCGGTACCGGGCTTGCCGGATCCGGCGGCGCGGGCAGCGGTTGTTGCCGCTGGGGCGGAGGGGGTTCCCGACTTGCCGGGGATGCTCTTTCCGGGCGAAGGGGTGGAACTCGGCGTGCCCGGGGTGCGCGAAGGTGACCCGGGGAACGTCGTGGACGGAGTGTTCGAAGGAGTAGACGGCGTCGATGGAGTCTTCGATTTCGTCGGATCGTCAATCGTGGGGGTGCTCGCCGGCGTGGTCGAAGCCGGTGTCGTGTTGGTCGACTTCTTGTCCGTCGAGTCAGTCGGATTCGTGCTCGCAGGCTGCGTCGACGGGTCGACGGTGCTGTCCTGCTTCTTCGAGTCATCCGTGGACTTCTGGTCCGTGGGGTTGTGCGAGCCCGTGGGATTGTTGCTGTTCGGACCACCCGGCTGACCCGTACCCGGGGTGTATCCCGGAACGCCCGGATTGTTCTTGTCCACCGAGCTAGTGGGTTCGGGGAGTATCGGCGTGATCTTGTCGACGTCAGTGACGCCGGGGCGGTAGTACTCCGTCATCACGTACCTCGCCTCACTCTCCGCCTCCTGCGCACGATGAGTGGGGCCCTTCAGAACGTTCTGCAACGGCAACGCATCAAGGAACTTGTCGCCAAGGGTGTAGCTATCCGGCTTGCCGACACTGGATTTCGCTTGCGCCAGGTGTCCCTGGGTCAGGTCCAGACCGTGCCCGACCATCTGGAAAGTGGCGGCGAGCTTGGAGAACGACGTCGAGAATTCGCGGGTCGCATCGATGGCACTCTTTCCGGATTTACCGTTCCAGTGCTCTGTAATGTCTTGCTCTACGCCTCTTTTGAACTCATCAACCGCGTTCCGCGCGTCAGACGACAGACCCCGCCAGCCGTCAGCCTTGGCGTTGATCTCGCCCTCTTGCACACCTTCGAGAGCGTCGTAAATTGCCTGGTGCGACATGGTCTCGAAGGGGTCTTGCACCTTGATCGCCGGCGCATCGAAAGTGCCGCTCCCATACTCCGACAACAAGTTCAACCACTCGTTGTTGACATAGGTACGGTCTTGATCCCACTTCGCCTTCTCGTCCAAAGCACGCTGCTGGTCGTCATGCTTGTTCTTGTCGGCTTCCCGCGAGGACCCGGTAATGCTCCCGGCGCCGATCGCGACCATCCAGTCATTGAACGACGCCATCACGCATCACCCATGCCTAGTCCGGCGAGCTTGTCGGCCGCGGACTGATCGGATTCGGTCAGCTTCCCGATCGCCAACTTGTAGGTGTCCCTCATTAAAGTGACCACCTCCATACTCTGCTGAAGCCGTGTAACCGCCGAGTCGCTGCTGCCGTTAGCCTTACTGGCGAACTTGGCCTGGAGCGCCGTCGCCGAGCCCAGGGTTCCGAAGCCACTCGTGTGCTCGAGATCTCCAGCCTTGTCCGCCATCCTTCTGAGCTTTAGCCGCATTTGCTCAGCATGGCCCGCGAGCAATTGCCCAATTTCCTCATCGAGCCGAAGCTCACCACCTTCAGCCTGCGTCTTCAATGCCTGCCAACGGGTCACCATGGCCTGCATTTGGGCGTTATCGCCTGCCCCGGTCTCCGACATCGCTCTCCTCCTAGCTACTTCGGCAGATACGGTTCGAGCTGCTTCGCGTGCGCGACAGCAAGTTCGCAGCGGTCGCGTGTGACAGGCTCCCCGTATCCCCACCCGACTGTCACTTCGATCATGCCGTCAGGGGAAGGCATGCTGACATAGCACCGCAGCTGTTGGGCGTCCGACTTGTCCTGGTAAATCAGCCCAGCGCGAGGGCCGATCTTCACATCACGGAACCCGGTGAGCTTCTCGTTCTTTCGGGAGTCATCCTGGGTGAAGTACGTCGAAGACACCGTTACGTAGTACGGCCCGTCGGTCGCATCCCACTTGCAGATTCGCCATGCCGTCGGCCCGCTAGCTGGATCGGTGACAACGTTTTTGGAGGCAGGATCTACTTGCGTCGCTCGCAGCGCCTCGTCGGACAGATCCTTACACGGGTTGAAGTTGACCGTCCGCTCGCCGTTGGTGGGACTGCCATTCGCCCCTTGCGTCGTCGGGTTCCCGTCCTTCGTCGGCGAGCATCCCGCGACCAGCCCGGCGACCGCCATCCCGGCCAGCACCGTCGGCACTACGAGCTTCGGCGCCACGATCGCGGTTCGCATATCTCTCCTGACTTCGGCCCGGACACCCCGACACAGGATAAGACGCACGTGATCTCCCCCTGGTTCCACTCCAAAATAGAGCAATCCAACTGGATCGTTCCAGTCCGGGCGACGATTTACCGCGCGGCGACCCACCGTCAGCAGCTATTTCGGCAGGTAGGGCTCCAGCTCCCGGGCATGCCGGACGGCAAGATCGCATGGGGGTGACTGCGGAAGCGAGGCACGGCTGCTGTACCTCCACCCGACAGTCACTTCGAACGTGCCCTCCGCCCAGGGCAGATTCGTATAGCAACGCAGTTTGTCCTGGTCGGATTTATCCGCGTAAACGAGCCCGGACCGCTGGCCGACTCGCACATCACGCAGGCCGGTCAGACGGTCGTTCTTGCGAGCGTCGTCTTGTGTATAGATCAAAGACGAGACGCTGACGAAGTACGGGCCTTCGGTTGAAGTCCACTGGCAGATCCGGGCGCTGACCGGACCCGACGGCGCATCCGTGGTGACGCTCTTCGAGGCAGGGTTCACCTTGGTCGCCCGCATTGCCTGGTCCGACAGTTCAGTACACGGGTTGAATTGAACCGTCTTCTCGTCACTGCCCGAGCTGACTCTCTGCCGCTGCGGGATCCCGTCCACTGTCGACGAACATCCCGCGATCAGCCCTGCAAACGCAATCCCGGCCGCCACCATCTGCACAGCAAGTCCCGTCGATGCCATCACGGCACCCCGCATATCTCCTGCCCTTCAGTCGACACCCCGGCACGGACAAGAATCACGAGACTCCCCCGGGTTCCGCTCCAATCTAGATCTAGCCAGTTGGATCGTTCCAGATCACCCCCGCACCGCCACTGCATCCACCTCGAACAACATCCCCGGCAACGCAAGCGAGGCAACACCATTCAACGTCTGCACCGGCGGACGTTCACCCCAGATCTCCCCGATCTTCGTACCGATCACCGCGAGCTTGTCGAGGTCGTGGTCGACGATAAAAGTGCGCAGCTGCGCGACATCCGCGTAATCCAAACCTACTGAGCGCAAAGCGATCCCGAGATTTGCGAAGGCATTGTTCACCTGAACCGCGAAATCCGTACTGGTCGTCTGCCCCTCCGCATCCGAGTCGTACTGCCCCGCGATGAGCACCAGCTCACCGCTGACCCGCGCCACATGGCTGTATCCAAACCCCGTGGGGTCGTGCAGTTCCGCAGGATTGCTGATCTCGATGCCCATCATCGTCTCCTCAGTTCGTCGACTCTTCCGCTCAACAAGGAGACGACGACGCAGCATCCCTGACTGTGACGTGACGGCAAGCTACGGCGTCACTGACATACAGCTGCCAGATGAGCGGCGCACGCTCATCGGCGACGTACGATTGCCAACGAGGACCATGTCAGGGCTTGTATCATATTACTCCCCAACGATATTCGAATATCTTCTGGCAACGATCCGGCGATATTGATGCACGCTGTTCGTCGGTTCGTATCCATCCGAGAAGGCCTGCTGGGCTGCCACCGCCGATGAGATCTGGTGACAGCAAAGCGGGCCTTCCCCGATCAGAGAAGGCCCGCGCCGCCGATCACTTCACCGGCTGGACGTAATTACAACGCCCATTTCAGGATCAGCGTGAGGATCGCCGCGACAACCGCGAGGACGACTGCGCCGACACCCCAGACGAAGCCGTGCCGCTGCCACGGGCGGCCGTGATCGAGCGAGAATTTGCCGGGGCCGGTAAAAGCGAAACCTGCACCGACCACAGCGAAGAGCAATGGCAGCTCATAGGTGTCCTTGCCGAACAGGCCGAGACTCCACATCGAGTTGACCGCGTTGATCATGGTGCCCAGCACGATGGCACTCGCCAGCGGCGTGACCAGGCCGAGCGCGAGGAGGAGACCGCCACCGAGCTCACACAGGCCGGCCAGAGTGCCGAAGAATTTGCCGGGGTTGTAGCCCATGGCGTCGAAGCCCGCGGCGTTGGCCTCCCAGCCGGGCCCCGAGAACCAGCCGAAGAGCTTCTGGGTGCCATGGGCGACGAGTAATGCGCCGAAGACGACGCGGATGATCAAGAGTCCGATGTCGGCGGATACGCCGTCGAGTTCAGTGTTGGTGGTGGCGCGATCGAGCACAGATTTCGTAGTCATGTGATCCTCGTCCCTGCAAGTCAGATTCCGAACAGCTGGTCAATGGCCTCGGCGATGAAGCGGACTGCGGTCCGATTCTCGCACAAAGCGCCCTAACTCTCCAAGACCCGGTCTAATTCTGATCTACGTTCGCACCCCCTGCAGGGTTCATTCCGCCAGGAAAAAGAAGTATCCGAGGAATATCACCAGCAGGGCCCACATTGCGGGATGCACGTCCTTGATCCGGCCTTTCGCGACCATCACGATCGGATAGAACAGCATTCCCATGGCCAGACCGTTCGCGATCGAGTACGTCAGCGGCATCATCACGATGGTGATGAACGCGGGCACCGAATATTCGAGCCGATTCCAGTCGATCTCGCCGAGCGACCGCGACATCAACACGCCGACCACGATCAAAGCGGGCGCGGTCACCTCGCCGGAACCCGCGATGACGGCGAAGATCGGGTAGCAGAACATGGCGACCAGGAACCAGCCCGCGGTGGTGACGGCGGTCAGCCCGGTGCGCCCGCCCGCGGACACGCCCGCGGTGGATTCGACGTAGGCGGTGGTGGTGGAGGTGCCGATGACCGCACCCGCCATGGTGCCGACGGAATCGGCGGCCAGCGCGCTCGCGGCGCGCGGCAGTTTGCCGTCCTTGTCGAGCAGGCCGGCCTGGTTGGCGACGCCGATCAGGGTGCCGGAGGCGTCGAAGAAGTCGACGAAGAGCATGGTCAGGATGACGACGGCCATCTGCCCGGTGAACGCGTCGGGCAGGTGGATGACGGCCTGACCGAAGGTGTGCTCGAGTCCCTTCGGCGCGGCGACGACACCGTTGGGCAGATCGACGAGCCCGCTGACGATGCCGACAGCCGCGGTGAGCACGATGCCGTACAGCACCGCTCCGTGCCAGCCGATGACGAGGAAGACCACGGTGACCACGAGCCCGAACAGCGCGAGCAGCGTGGTGCCCTTGGTGAAATCGCCCAGCGTGACCAGGGTGGCGTCGCTGTTCACCACGATGCCCGCGTTCTTCAGCCCCAGGAACGCCACGAACAACCCGATGCCCGCGCCGACGGCGAGCTTCATCTGCATCGGAATCGCGTTGAGGATCCGCTCGCGCACCTTGGTGACCGCGAGCAGGAAGAAGATGATCCCGGACAGCAAGGTCCCGGACAGCGCGACCTGCCACGGGATGCCCATGCCGAGCACCACCGAGTAGGCGAAGAACGCGTTGAGCCCCATGCCGGGCGCGAGCGCGATCGGATACTTGGCCCACAGCCCCATCACCAGCGTGCCGAACACCGCGGCGACGGCGGTCGCGGTGAATACCGCCTGCATGGGAATGCCCTTGGCGCCCAACGCACCTTCGTCGCCGAGCACCGACGGGTTCACGGCGAGGACGTAGGACATGGCGAGGAACGTCACCGTGCCCGCCATCAGTTCGCGTTTCATGGTCGAACCAGTCGCGCTGATGCCGAAGAACGCGTCGATGCGACCTCGGGGCTCGGTCGGTACGGCGGTGGCCATGGGCGGTCTCCAGTCAGGGAGTGGTACGGGCGTGCCCAGGCACGTTAGCCGACGATTCACTGAATCGGAGAATTCGACCGGCGCACGGCCGCGCCGACCGTCCTCGACCGGAAACGGCTGGTGCGGCCGTTTCAGGCGTTGGGTGCGGCGACCAATCCGAGCTCCGCGTCACCGGCGAGCAACTCACTGTGCGGCAGCACCCGCACCGTGTACCCGACGGCGCCGGACAGCGGGACCGGCGTGTCGACGGTGAAAAGCTCGACGCCGGAATCGGATCCGGTGTGTGTCATCGCGACGGTGGTGACGTCGGAGAGGTCGTCGGCGGTCGACACCCGGCCGAGCACCGCCTGCACGACGACATCGGCGACCCGCAAACCACCGAGGTCGATGCGCGCGGTCAGCGACAGGCCGGCCCCGATGATCGGCGTGTCCGGCAGGCCCGCGCTGTCCACCTGGATCACCTTCACCGACGGCCAGGCCGCTTCGACCCGGCGTCGATAGTCGGCGATGGTGCGGGCGACGGCGAACTCGTCGGCGGTCGCCCGCTGGTAGGCGTTGGCGGCGGGCGCGTAGTACTCGACGGCGTAGTCGCGGACCATCCGCGAGGCGAGCACCTTCGGGCCGAGCGTCTGCAGGGTGTGGCGCACCATCTCGACCCAGCGCACCGGCATGCCCGCGGCGTCGCGGTCGTAGAAGCGGGGCGCGACGGTGCGCTCGAACAGGTCGTAGAGCGCGTTGGCCTCGAGGTCGTCGCGGCGGTGTTCGTCGGTGACGCCGTCGGCGGTCGGGATGGCCCAGCCGTTCTCGCCGTCGAACATCTCGTCCCACCAGCCGTCCCGGATGGACAGGTTGAGGCCGCCGTTGAGCGCGGACTTCATGCCAGAGGTGCCGCACGCCTCGAGCGGGCGCAGTGGATTGTTCAGCCAGACGTCGCAGCCCCAGTACAGGTAGCGGGCCATCGACATGTCGTAGTCGGGCAGGAAGACGATGCGGTGGCGCACGTCGGGATCGTCGGCGAAGCGGACCACCTGCTGGATGAGCGCCTTGCCGCCGTCGTCGGCGGGGTGGCTCTTGCCCGCGACCACCAGCTGCATCGGCCGGTCGGGGTCGAGCAGCCTGGCGCGCAGCCGTTCCGGGTCGCGCAGCATCAGGGTGAGCCGCTTGTAGGTCGGCACGCGGCGGGCGAAGCCGACGGTCAGCACGTCCGGGTCGAAAACGCTGTCCACCCAGCCCAATTCGGCTTCCGCCGCGCCACGGTCCAGCCAGGACGCGCGCACCCGGCGGCGCACCTCGGCAACCAGGATGGCGCGCAACGCATTCCGCGTCGACCACAGTTCGCCGAGATCGACGTCGCGCAGTCGCTCCCAGCCGCGCGCCTCTTCGACGAGTTCGGCACCGATGTGCTTGCGCGCCTTGTCGAACCATTCGCGGGCGGCCCAGGTCGGCGCGTGCACACCGTTGGTGACCGAGCCGATCGGCACCTCGGCGGCGTCGAAGCCGGGCCACAGCGGGGCGAACATCTCGCGGCTGACCTCGCCGTGCAGTTTCGATACGCCGTTGGCGCGCTGGGCGAGCCGCAGGCCCATGTGTGCCATGTTGAAAACGGACGGATCGGCTTCGCGACCCAGCGCGAGGATCCGGTCGACGGAAAGTCCTGGGAGCATGGCGGATTCGGATTCGCCGTGCGCGCCACCGAAGTAGCGGCGCACCATCGGCATCGGGAACCGGTCGATACCGGCGGGGACCGGGGTGTGCGTGGTGAACACCGTGCCGGCCCGCACCGCCGCCAGCGCCGTGTCGAAATCCTGCCCGGTGGAGACGAACTCGCGGATGCGCTCGACGCCGAGGAAACCGGCGTGGCCTTCGTTCATGTGGAACACATCGGGGTCGGGCAGCCCGGTCGCGGTGGTGTAGGCGCGCACCGCGCGCACGCCGCCGATACCGGCCAGGATCTCCTGCCGGATCCGGTGCTCCTGATCGCCGCCGTAGAGCCGGTCGGTGACCGCGCGCAACTCCGGATCGTTCTCCGCGATATCGGAATCCAGCAGCAGCAGCGGCACCCGCCCGACCTGCGCGATCCACACTCGCGCCCGCAGCACCCGCTGATCCGGCATCGCCACGTGAACGAGCACCGGCGCCGGCTCCGAGTCACCGTTGACCGAGGTGAGCAGCCGCAACGGCAGACCCTGCGGATCCAGGTCCGGGTAATGCTCGGTCTGCCAGCCGTCCGCCGACAGCGTCTGCCTGAAATAGCCGGAGCGATACAGCAATCCGACACCGATCAACGGCAGCCCCAGATCGGAGGCGGCCTTCAGATGATCGCCCGCCAGAATCCCGAGCCCACCCGAATAGTTGGGCAGCACCTCGGTAACGCCGAACTCCATGGAGAAGTAGGCGATCCCGCGCACCCCCTCCTCCCCCGCGCGCCGCTCGAACCAACTCGGCGCCGCCAGGTACTCCCGCAGATCCGCCGCCGCGGCATCCACCCGCCGCACATACTCCGGATCCGCCGCCAGCTCATCCACCCGCGCGGCAGGCACCTCCCCGAGCATCCGCACCGGGTCGTGCCCCATCTCCAACCACCGCTGCGGATCCATCTCCGCGAACAAATCCTGGGTAGCCGGATGCCACGACCATCGCAGATTCGTAGCGAGCTCGCCGAGCGCGGCCAGCCGCTCAGGCAGATGGGCACGGACGGTGAATCGACGCAATGCCTTCACCCGCCGAACCCTACCGAACGTCGCGACAACGGGCCGCCCAGGCGGCACGACTCACAACCGCCGCTGTCGGCATACATGGCACAGCAGCCGCCCAACAAAGGGCAAGACAGTCGTCTTACCCGCGTCCTACGCTTGTCGCATGGCGACGATTACATTCCGCCCGACCACCAAAGACCAGCAGATCATCGATAGCGTCCGTCGCGAGGGCGAGAGCACCACCGACGTCATCCGCCGTGCTCTGCGACTACTCGATCGCGAGGAATGGCTGGCACAAGCCCGAGCCGACGCATGGGCGCTGCGGGATGAGGATCTGAACGCGGAACCCGACGCATGGTGACGGTGCTCCGTGGGGCTGTCTACCGTGTTGATCTAGGCGACGCCGAGCGTGCACATGAGCAGCGCGGGCGGCGGCTCGGAGTCATCGTGTCGCGCACGGATCTGATCTCGCCGATGGTGACGGTTGTCCCCATGTCGACCTCTGCGCGACCGACCGTATTCCGGCCGGTGATCGAAATAGACGGACAGGAAACCACTCTGCTTGTCGATCAACTGCGGTCCATCGACCTGGACTACATCAGCGAGTACGTGACAGTGCTGAACCCCACCGACCTGGCCGCAGTCGACGATACGCTCAGCCGATACCTCGGAATTGTCTGATCAACAACACAATTCGGCCCGACTTCAGGCCGCCGGTCCACATCCGTCAGAGGTCGGCGGTCCAGATGCCTGCCGGATGCTCGTCCGGCTTCAGCCAAAGTTGGGGTTGTCGATCTCGGACTCCTTCGTAAACCTGTTCTTCCCAGTGGAAGTGGTGGTCCGCGTCGGGCCATGCCACTTGGAGGACGGGGAACGGGGTCTTTCGGTAGAAGCCGATGGCTCGGCCGAAGTAGGCGCGGTACCACTCCGGGTCGACAGAGCGGAGAGCTACCGGACGGCCCTCGATGACATCGTCGTCCCGCTGACCGTCTGCCAGCACGGCACCTGCGGCGGCTTTGGCTCCTAACGTGTTCAGCATGCTGTGCATCACGTGCACGTCGAGGCCGAACATGGCGAGTTCAGGAGCGTGGTAGGTGTGCGCCAGCCCGATTGTGTACGCGAATTCGACGTCGTCATCGATGACCATGACGACGTGCCAGCCGTGCCGTTGCACATTGTCGATGATCTTCAGGTCCGCCCCGTCCGCTTCGCCGCGGTCGCCGTAGTCGTGGTCGAGGACGCAGCGGCATTCGAAAGACTCATCAAGCACGGAGCCGACTCTATGGCCTGTGCCGAAATCCCTACTAGCCCCGATTTCTGCCGAACAGGCGGGGACTCTGCGGCTCCCCTGCTCAGCCGAGAGTCCAGGTCAACCGGCCCGGGATGTACTCCATCTCCCGGTGGTCCTCGTAGGTGGTGACGATCCGCGCCTCGACCGTGCCCTTGCCTGGTGCCATGCCGAAACCGGTGATCACGCCGCCCGGCGCGTCGATGACGCCGTTCTCGTCGATGCGTTGCGACTGCCCGTTGGTGCGGCCGGTGTCCAGGTTCTTCCACTGCACCGCGATGCGGTAGGCCCCGCAGAACTGCCCGGTCGTGGTGACCTTCACCCGGACGCCGAACTCACCGGAATTCGGTTGCGGCACGGTTTCGGCGTTGATGATCGCGGCGCAGTTACCGCCGGGAACGCGGGTCAGGGTCGGGCTGAACTGGATCGCCGGATCGGTGGGTATGGCGGTGGCCGGTCCGGTGAACCCGGCCAGCGCGGCGCCTGCCACCGCGGCCACGACAACGGAGCGACGCGAGAACCGTTGAACCTGTTTGCTTTTCAGTCTCATGTCGAGGTTTTCGGGATGCGCTCGGGGACCGTTATCCGCGTCGATGCCCCCAAAGACGGTGCCACAAATACGGTGGCATGATCGGCGATCCGCGTGCCAGCATCGACGAATGCCGCACTGGGTCGCTGTTCTCCCCCAATTCCTGCTGGCCTCGTTGATCCTGGCCGCGCTCCCCGGACCTGCGACCGCTCTGCTCCTGCAGCGTTCGGTCCGCGACGGACGCAATGCGGGCCTGGCCGCGGTCGCCGGGGGCGAGATCGGCATGCTCGCCTGGAATATCGCCGGCGGCGCGGGACTGTCCGTCCTGCTCGCGGCCAACCATGTCTTGAATACCTCGATGCGTGTCGTCGGCGCGCTGGTGTTGATCTGGCTCGGCGTGCAGGCGTGGCGTGGCGCGCGCGGCGACGACGACGAGTTCGGCAGCACCATGACGAAGATGCTGCCGTCGGGGCGGACGCCCGGCGCGGCGTTCCGTGCGTCGCTGGTGTCGATCGCCGCGAATCCGAAGGCGGCGGTGTTCGGGCTGACGATCCTGCCGCAGTTCCTGCCGTCCAGCGGTCCGGTGCTGCCGACGGTGATCGTGCTCGCGGTGATCCAGTTGGTGATCGACACCGCGTGGTGCGTCGGCCTCGTGCTCGCCGCCGACCGTGCGGGCGCCTGGCTGCGCCGGACCGGCATCCGGCAGCGCATCGAACGCGCGCTCGGCGCGATCCTCGTCGCGCTCGGCCTCGGCCTGGCGGCCGACGCCCGCTGACGCTCTCCCCCGCTGATCCCGTGCATCCCCGGCGCTGACGGTAGGTTGGTCCCGTGACCGGCCGCATCGCAATCGATGACACTGCCCCGTCCATCGCAGGCGGTCGGCCCGCCAAGGCCGTCGTCGGGGAGGTTTTCCCGGTGCGCACCGTGGTGTGGCGGGAGGGACACGACGCTGTCGCGGCGACGCTGACCGTGCGCGGCCCCAACTCCGCGCGCCCGATCCGGATCCGGATGACCCCCGATCTCGAGCCGGACGTCTTCAACGCCACCTTCACCCCGAACCTGCCCGGCGCCTGGACCTACCGCATCGAGGGCTGGAGCGATCCGATCGCGACCTGGCGCTCGGCGGTGGAGGCGAAGCTCGCGGTCGGGCAGAACGCCGCGGACCTGGACAACGACCTCGAGATCGGGGCCAGGCTGTTGGACCGGGCCGCGCAGGCGGTGCCGAAGAAGCAGTTCGAGCGATTGCGCGCCGCGGCCGCCGCATTGCGCAGCGACGAACAGTTGCCCGCTCGGGTGGCACCGGCCTTCGCCGAGGAGATCACCGAGATCCTGCGCGCGACACCGTTGCGCGACATGGTGACTCGCGGCCCACAGCACACCGTGCTGGTGGAACGCCAACGCGCGCTGTACGGCTCCTGGTACGAATTCTTCCCCCGCTCCACCGGTGGCCGGGACAAGGCGGGCAAGCCGATCCACGGCACCTTCGCCACCGCGGCGAAGGAATTGCCGCGCATCGCCGCCATGGGTTTCGACGTGGTCTACCTGCCGCCGATCCATCCGGTCGGCGCGGTGAATCGCAAGGGCCGCAACAACACCCTCGTCGCCGAGCCGGGCGATGTCGGGTCGCCATGGGCGATCGGCTCGAGGGACGGCGGGCACGACGCCGTACATCCGCTGCTCGGCACGGCCGAGGACTTCGCCGAATTCGTCGACACCGCAGCACAACTCGGATTAGAGGTAGCCCTCGATCTGGCGCTGCAATGCGCGCCGGACCATCCGTGGGTCGCCGCCCATCCGGAGTGGTTCACCACCCTGCCCGACGGCACCATCGCCTTCGCCGAGAACCCGCCGAAGAAGTACCAGGACATCTACCCGGTCAACTTCGACAACGATCCGGACGGCCTGTACGCCGAGGTGCTGCGCGTAGTCCGGCATTGGATCGCGTTGGGCGTCAAGATCTTCCGGGTCGACAACCCGCACACCAAGCCCGCCGATTTCTGGGAGTGGCTGATCGCCACCGTGCGCCGCACCGACCCGGACGTGCTGTTCCTGTCCGAGGCGTTCACCCGCCCCGCCCGGCTGTACGGTCTGGCGCGCCGCGGCTTCAGCCAGTCCTACACGTATTTCACCTGGCGGGTGGCGAAGTGGGAGCTGACCCAGTTCGGCGAGGAACTGGCGGCCAAGGCGGACGAGGCCAGACCCAACCTGTTCGTCAACACCCCCGACATCCTGCACGAGAGCCTGCAGCACGGCGGCCCCGGCATGTTCGCCATCCGCGCCGTGCTCGCCGCGACCCTCGGCCCCAGCTGGGGCGTGTACTCCGGCTTCGAGTTGTTCGAGCATCAGGCGGTGCGGCCGGGCAGCGAAGAATACCTGGATTCGGAGAAGTACGAGCTGCGCCCGCGCCCGTTCGCCGAGGCGCTGTCGCGCGGAGAGTCGTTGGAGCCGTGGATCACTCGGCTCAACGAGATCCGCCGCGCGCACCCCGCCCTGCAGCAGTTGCGCTGCATCCACTTTCACCACGTCGACAACGACTCGCTGATCGCCTACTCGAAGGTCGATCCGAGCAGCGGCGACGCGGTGCTGGTGGTGGTGAACCTGAACCCGTTCGCCGCCGAGTGGGGCATGGTCTCGCTCGACCTGCCCGCCATCGGCCGCGAATGGCACGACCACCCGGTGGTGATCGACGAGGTCAGCGGCGAGGAATACCACTGGGCCCAAACGAATTACGTGCGGCTGGACCCGTCGACGTCGGTCGCGCACATCCTCACACTGCCTCCGGTCGCGCAGCAGGCGCGCACCGAACTCGCCTATCGGAGCACACTGTGAGACGCCGGGATCTGATGCTGTTGGCCGCGGGCACCCACGGTGACCCGCACACCGTGCTCGGCGCGCATCCACATCCGGACGGCACCGAGGTCAGTGTGCTTCGCCCACAGGCGGACTCGGTCAGCGCCCGCGTCGGCGACACCGACCATCCGCTGAAGTCGTTGGGGCACGGCATTTTCGCCGCCGTGCTCCCCTACCCCGACCTGATGGACTACCGCATCCTCACCACCTATCCAGGAGGCCAGACCATTCTCTCCGCCGACGGCTACCGATTCCTGCCGACGGTCGGCGAACTGGACCTGCACCTGATCGGCGAGGGCCGCCACGAGCGCCTGTGGGACGTGCTCGGCGCACACCCGCGCCACTACACCACCCTCGACGGCGACGTGGACGGCACCTCGTTCGCGGTGTGGGCACCGAATGCCCGCGGCGTCACCGTGATCGGCGATTTCGACGGATGGAGCGGGACCACCGCCCCGATGCGCGCGCTCGGCTCGTCCGGCGTGTGGGAGGTGTTCGTGCCCGGCGTCGGGCCGGGCACCAAGTACAAGTTCCGCGTGCACGGCGCCGACGGCCGCACCGTCGACCACGCCGACCCGATGGCGTTCGCGACCGAACTACCGCCCGCTACCGCGTCGGTGGTGACCGAGAGCCACTATGTCTGGGATGACCAGGCGTGGCTCGATACTCGCGCAAGCACCGATCCGACCCAGGCACCGATGAGCGTCTACGAGGTGCACCTCGGTTCCTGGCGCCCCGGCCTCGGCTATCGCGAATTGGCCGACCAGCTGGCCGATTACGTGCAGGCGGCCGGCTACACCCACATCGAACTGCTGCCCATCGCCGAGCACCCCTTCGGCGGTTCCTGGGGCTATCAGGTCACCTCGTACTACGCGCCCACCGCGCGCTTCGGCTCGCCGGACGACTTCCGTGCCTTCGTCGATCGGCTGCACCGGGCGGGCATCGGCGTACTGCTGGACTGGGTGCCCGCGCACTTCCCGCGCGACGAATGGGCACTGGCCCGCTTCGACGGCACCCCGCTCTACGAGCACGCCGACCCGCGCCGCGGCGAGCAACTCGACTGGGGCACCTACGTTTTCGACTTCGGACGGCACGAGGTGCGCAACTTCCTGGTGGCCAACGCGCGCTACTGGATCGAGGAATTCCACATCGACGGCCTGCGCGTCGATGCCGTCGCCTCCATGCTGTACCTGGATTACTCACGCCCCGAAGGGGGTTGGGAGCCCAACGTGCACGGCGGCCGGGAGAACCTGGAGGCCGTCGACTTCCTGCAGGACCTCAACAACACCGTGCACCGCCACCATCCCGGCGTGGTCACCATCGCCGAGGAATCCACCAGCTGGCCCGGCGTCACCCGCGGCACCGACGTCGGCGGCCTCGGTTTCACCATGAAGTGGAACATGGGCTGGATGCACGACACCCTCGGCTTCCTGCAGCGCGATCCGATCCACCGCTCCTGGCACCACAACGAGATCACCTTCTCGGCGATGTACGCGTGGAGCGAGAACTTCGTGCTGCCGATCAGCCACGACGAGGTGGTGCACGGCAAGGGCACGCTGTGGACCAGGATGCCCGGCGACGATTTCGCCAAAGCCGGTGGCGTGCGGGCACTGCTGGCCTACATGTGGGGCCACCCCGGCAAGCAGTTGCTGTTCATGGGCCAGGATTTCGGCCAGTTCCGCGAGTGGTCACACGACCGGGGCCTGGACTGGCAGGAACTGGACAACCCACTGCACCAAGGGATTACGACCGCGGTGCGCGACCTCAACGCGGTCTACCGCGCCCACCCCGCGCTGTGGAGCCAGGACACCACCCCGGGCGGCTACTCGTGGATCGAGGCGAACGACCAGGCCAACAACGTGCTGGCGTTCCTGCGCTACGGATCGGACGGGTCTGTGGTCGCGTGCGTCTACAACTTCTCCGGCTCCGTGCACGGCGAGTACCGGGTCGGCCTGCCCTTCGCCGGGCAGTGGACCGAGATCCTCAACACCGATGCCGCCGAATACGGCGGCTCCGGCATCGGAAACCTGGGCGCTGTCAAGGCGACTGACGAAGGCTGGCACGGTCGCCCGGCCTCCGCCACCATCGCCCTGGCCCCCAACAGCGCCGTCTGGTTGGCCCCGAACAGCTAGCTCAGTACAGCGCGGCGGCGAGCTTGCGCCGCGCGGCGACCACGAACGGCTCGGCCTGATCGAACAATTCGAAGAGTTCGAGCAGCCGGGTGCGCGCCTTGGTCCGCTCGTCGCCCGCCGAGCGCTTGACCACGCCGATGAGCCGATCGAACGCGGCCTCCGGCTGCTGGTTCAGCATCTCCACGTCGGCCGCGTCCAGCGCGGCGTCCACATTGCCGGGATCGGCGTCGGCGGTCGCGATCGCGGACTCCGGCAGCACCTGCGCGCGACCGAGGAACCGCAGCTGACGCAGCGCGCCCTTGGCCTCCTCGTTGCCCGGTTCCGCGGCGATGATCGCCTCGTAGGCGGCCTCCGCACCGGCGTAGTCACCCTGCTCCAGCGCCGTCTCCGCGGCGACGAAGCGCGGATCCTCGGGCACTTCCTCGGGCTCCTCGCCGCCGGGCAGCTTGCCCGCCACCGCGTCGATGACCGCGCTCAGCCACTGCCGCACCTGGGCCTCCGGCTGGGCGCCCTGGAAATCGGCGAGCGGCTGGCCGCCCGCGACCGCGATGACGGTCGGTATGCCCTGCACGCCGAACGCCTGCGCGATCCGCATATTGGTCTCGGCCTCGACGGTGGCCAGATCCCAGGCGCCGCCGCTCTCGCCGACCAGCCGCTCGAGCGTCTTGACCAGCTCGACGCTGCCCGGGCTGCGCTGCGAGTACAGCGCGACGACCACCGGCACCTGCACCGAGCGGCGTAGCACCTTGGTCTCGAAGTTCGCCTCGTTCACCGCGTAGTCGCCACCGCTCGCCGCACCGGGTGCGCTGGCGGGCGGTTGCTTCAGACCGGAGAGATCAACTGCCCCGGACATGGCGGCGACAGCGGCTGGCGAAGGACGGCGTGCGGCAGGTCGAGTCACGGTTTCCAGTTTGTCACGACGTCGCGGCGGCCGGGGCTCCGGAGTCGGCGGAAACCGCGTTGCTCAGCTCGCCGAGCTTGCCCGAACGGACCGCCCAGATCTCGAACACCACGGTGAAGAACGGCGGGATGCTCGACAGCAAGGCGAGCACGGTGGTCTTCGCGTTCCAGCCGAGCTCACGCGCGGCCATGATGGCGGCGATCACGAACAGCACGAAGATGATGCCGTGCGTCATGCCGAACACCTTGACCGGCCACAGCACCGGCTCGGGGAGTCGCTTGAACACCATGCCGACGATCAGGAAAACCCAGGAGATCGCCTCGAGCACCGCGATGAAACGAAAGCGCTTCGCGACAGTACTCAGGTCGAAGACATTGCCCATGCGCACCATTGTGCCGGATGCACTACGACGTGTCGTAGTGGGACGAGTCACATCGAGCGGGCACCGCTCGCCACTCGCGACGGCCCGATTCGTCCTCTTCGCGAAAGCCGGGACCAGGACCCGACTTTCGCGCCCGAGACAGCACAGCCCCCGCGAAAGGTATCCGCGGGGGCTGTGGCAAGAAACTCGGTTACACGCGCACGATCAGCGCATCACCCTGGCCGCCACCGCCGCACAGCGCGGCGGCGCCGACGCCACCACCGCGACGCTTCAGCTCGAGCACCAGGTGCAGCAGGATGCGCGCACCGGACATGCCGAGCGGATGCCCGATCGCGATCGCACCACCGTTGACGTTCACCTTCGCCGGATCGATGCCCAGCTTGCGGGTCGACGCGACACCGACCGCCGCGAACGCCTCGTTGATCTCCACCACATCCAGGTCGGCAGGCGAAATACCTTCGCGCGCACAGGCCTTCGCGATGGCGTTGGCGGGCTGGTCCTGCAGCGTCGAGTCCGGACCCGCGACAACACCCGCGGCACCGATCTCGGCGAGCCAGCTCAGACCCAGCTCCTCGGCCTTGGCCTTGCTCATCACCACGACCGCGGCGGCGCCATCGGAAATCTGCGAGGCGGTGCCCGCGGTGATCGTGCCGTCCTTGCGGAACGCGGGACGCAGCTTGGCGAGCGACTCCGCGGTGGTGTCCGCGCGGATGCCCTCGTCGGCCGCGACCACCAGCGGGTCACCCTTGCGCTGCGGCACCGAGACCGGGACCACCTCGTCGTCGAAGACGCCGTTCTTCCACGCCGCCGCCGCGCGCTGGTGCGAGGCCGCCGCGAACGCGTCCTGCTCCTCCCGGCTGACCGGCTCGGTGTCGTTGCGCTGTTCGGTCAGCGCACCCATCGGCTGGTCGGTGAAGATGTCGTGCAGGCCGTCGTAGGCCATGTGGTCGCGCAGCGTCACGTCGCCATACTTGAAACCCTCGCGGCTCTTCTCCAGCAGATGCGGGGCCTGGCTCATCGACTCCTGGCCGCCCGCGACGACGATCTCGTACTCGCCGGCCCGAATCAGCTGGTCCGCCAACGCGATCGCGTTGATTCCGGACAAACAGACCTTATTGACCGTCAGCGCGGGCACATCCATCGGAATGCCCGCGGCCGCGGCCGCCTGCCTGGCCGGGATCTGACCCGCGCCCGCGGTGAGCACCTGGCCCATGATCACGTAGTCGACCTGCTCGGGCGCGACGCCGCCCTTTTCCAGCGCGGCCTTGATGGCGAAGCCGCCGAGATCGGAACCGCTGAAGTCCTTGAGGCCGCCGAGCAGGCGACCGACCGGGGTCCGCGCACCGGAGACGATCACGGATGAAGTCACGACAAGCCTCGCTATCTTGTTTCGCAGGATTCTGTACTCCACGGTAACCGCAGTGCCCAGGTTGCCGGTACGCAGGTAGCGGCTACCTTCGAGTTGTGAGCAACGTTATGGATTCGGCCGATTTCATCCCCGCGGACTACGTCGTCGCCGTCGACCACGTCGGCGTCGCCGTGCCCGACCTGGATGTCGCGGTTGCCTGGTATGCCGAGAATCTCGGCATGATCGAGACCCACCGCGAGGTCAACGATGCCCAGGGCGTGCACGAGGCGATGCTGTCGCTGCCCGGCGCCCCGGACCGCGGGACTGCCCTGCAGTTGCTGGCCCCGCTCAATGCGGAGTCGACCATCGCCAAGTTCATCGACCGTAACGGGGCGGGCCTGCAACAACTGGCCTACCGCGTCACCGACATCGATGCCGTCTCCGCGCACCTGCGCGCGCGGGGCTTGCGTTTGCTGTACGAGGCGTCAAGGCCTGGAACAGCGGATTCCCGCATCAATTTCATCCATCCGAAGGATGCTGGCGGTGTGCTGATCGAGTTGGTCGAGCCGAACCCGAATGTTACGCACTAGTATCAAGATCGGGCCGGTAAAACTCTTCGGAATCACATTCGCGGTCGAGTCACCATCAGGTCTCTGTAGGCTGTAGTTTGTGTGCCATGTCGTCACCTGAGTCCGATCGCAATCGCTTCGTTGCACTGCCCTTCACCGTTGTGCGCAAGGGTTATGCGCAAGACGAGGTACGCAACTACTTCGACCGCTTCGACGCCGAACTAAGGGTCACCGCTACCGACCGGGATGCTGCTGCGGCACAGGCCCGTAACCTCGCGAGCCAGCTCGAGGATGCGCGTGACGAGATCGACGAGCTCCGCAAGGAGGTCGACCGACTCTCGGTGCCGCCCACCACCGCGGAAGGCATGTCCGACCGCATCTCCCGCATGCTGCGGCTGGCCTCCGACGAGGCCTCCGAGGTCCGTGCCCTGGCACAGGCCGAGGCCGCGGAGATGGTGTCGATCGCGGAGCAGCAGGCCACCGAGATGCGTGGCAAGTACGAGTCGTTGCTGGCCGAAACCAAGGAAAAGCGCGAGGCGCTCGAGATCGAGTTCGAGCAGACCCTGGCCAACGCGCGCACCGAGTCCGCCAAGATCATCGAAGCCGCGCAGGCCGAGGCCGACCGCCTGGGCAAGGAAGCCGATGCCAAGCGCAAGGCGACCCAGCAGGACTTCGAGGTCACCATGGCGGAGCGGCGCACCAAGCTCACCCGCGCCATGGAGGAGCTGGAGGCCACCAGCCGCGCCGAGGCCGCACAGCGGATCAAGGACGCGACCGACGAGGCCAACCGCCTCATCACCTCCGCGACCCAGACCTCCGAGCGCAAGATCGCGCACGCGAAGGAACTGGCCGAGGAGATGCGCGTGCTGCGTGGACGCGTGCTCGCCCAGCTGCTCGGCATCCGCGGCCAGCTCGACTCGGTGCCCGCGATGCTCGCCGCGGTCAACCGGGAAAGCGAACTGCTGGACGGCGTTCCGGACCAGCGCAAGATCGGCAACAACACCAAGCAGGTCGCCGGCTCCAGCCGCAAGGCCATCTCCGATGCTGGCGCCGAGGAAGACGACATCGTCGACGAGGAGCGCGAGAACGCCGATATCAGCAACTGACGGCGGGCCACGCGGCGACTAACGCATAACCCCAACCGAATTCAACCTAAGGCCGCCCCCACACGGGGGCGGCCTTCCTAATTTCCGATGGTCCCGACGGTCGGTACTTACCCGGAATCGTCCACGCCAACCGGACATTGGGCATGAACGTCACGTATCGGAGGAATCTCCTCGTCGACAGGGCATCCCGGGTCAGCACGACGGAGGCGGATCACCTTCCACGGCAAGGACATTCGGAACGAAAGGCATCATTCGGATGAATCACGCACTGCCGCCTGGACATTCAGCGCAAACGTGAGTATTCGGAAGAATCTTCCTCAGCGAGACCGGCGTTCCGGATGAACACCCGATTCCGGACCTACCTCGGCGGCACATACTACGACCAGCGGCGAGTGATGCCGCGAGTCCGGCGGCCATTCCAGCAACCGCGGTGCCAGTGCCTGCGATCGTCCTCGCCGCCGTCGGCGGCCCAGGCGACGATGTGCGCCACGCCGAGTGCGATTTCGTGGTCGCACCCCGGGCAGCGGTAAGTCTTCACCGCACGGGCCCCTGGGATGGTGCGAACGACGTACGTCTCGTCACCGTCCGGGCCCGCCTCGGTCCGGCCGAAGACATCACCGAGCGGAGCGCCGCCCGTGCGCGAGCGGCCCGTTTGACCGTCTGCGCGCGGTTTCCGACGAGGCATGCTTCCAGACTATTACCCGGTCGGCGGGGGCTTCTGCACGGCCGGTGCGCCGAAGGTGCGGGTGCGCGTGGCAGAGTGCCTGGTCAGCCCATTCGTCCTGCCGAGATCCGGATGATGTGGCACAGTGGGGCACCGCCGAAATGCCGATCTCGTTGCGCACCGGCGATCAGTTTCACAGCAACTTCACCGGGAATACCCTGATCGAGCGCAGCGGAGAACTCGATCATGGAGTGACACCGCACAGACAGGGAGGTACGCATGGCCGTCGCCACGACCACGGACGACCGGACAACGGTCGTCGGTTCTCGCTGGTGGCGACCGAGGGTGCCCGCGACCGTAGGCTATCTGGCCGCGCTCGTGATCGTCACGTCAATTTTCTCGGCGCTGAGCGACTCGGCCCAGTCGAAGGTGGTGCTGCACGCCAGCACCAATCTGCACAACCTGCTCCAGGGCCGCGTCGTCACGCTGCTTTCCAGCGCGCTGGTCATCGGTGACGTCGGCACCGCATGGCTGATCATGCCGTTACTGGCCTGCCTGCTCGGCCTGGCCGAGCTGCGCTTCGGCGCGCTGCACATGGTGCGCGTCTTCCTCGCCGGACATATCGGCGCGACGCTGCTCGTCGCGGGCGGGCTCTGGGTGGCCGTCGAATTCGACTGGCTGCCCGCGAGCGTGCGCTGGAGCGAGGACGTCGGCATCAGCTACGGCTCGATGGCGTTGATCGGCGCGCTGGTCTTCGTCGTGCCGAACCGGCTGCGGATCGCCTGGGCCGCAGGATGGTTCGTCGCCGCCATCGGCGGCGTGCTGCTCGGGCAGAACTTCACCAACGTCGGACACCTGCTGGCCTTCTGCATCGGCTCGGCCGTCGGCTACGGCATGATCCGGACCAAGACGCCGGTCACCCGCCGATTCACCAGGGTGGAACAGGCCCTGCTCACCACCAGCGCGATCCTGGCCGCCGCGATCCTGTTGGGCTGACGACAAGCTCGCACACCCGGTCACCTACAGTGCTGGGGTGCGCCTAGTGATTGCTCGCTGTCAGGTCGACTACGTGGGGCGACTCACCGCCCATCTCGCGATGGCCCGCCGCTTGCTCTTGGTGAAAGCGGACGGCTCCGTCCTCGTGCACTCCGACGGCGGCTCGTACAAGCCGCTGAACTGGATGAGCCCGCCGTGCTGGCTGGAAGAGCGCGGCGCCGCCGACCTCCCCGAGGGCGCGAAGGCCCTGTGGGTCGTCACCAACAAGGCGGGCGAGGAACTCCGCATCACCATCGAGGACATCGAGCACGACTCCTCGCACGAGCTCGGGGTCGACCCCGGCCTGGTGAAAGACGGTGTGGAGGCGCACCTTCAGGTGCTGCTCGCCGAACACGTGACCACCCTCGGCCCCGGCTTCTCCCTCATCCGCCGCGAATACATGACCGCCATCGGCCCGGTGGACCTGCTCTGCCGCGACGCCGACGGCGCCACCGTAGCGGTCGAGATCAAACGCCGCGGCGAGATCGACGGCGTCGAACAGCTCACCCGCTACCTCGAACTCATCAACCGCGACCCGCTGCTCGCCCCCGTGGCAGGCGTCTTCGCGGCCCAGCAGATCAAGCCCCAGGCCCGCACCCTCGCCGAGGACCGCGGAATCCGTTGCCACGTCCTCGATTACGACGCCCTGCGCGGTACCGAAAGCACCGAGTTCCGCCTGTTCTGACGCCGCACTCTTCTTGATTTCCCGCACCTGAAATCGCATGCGATTCTCGGTGCTCGAAATCAGAAGGCGTGCGGGGTGTTTGTCAGTCCTCGTAGGGGACGAAGTCCGCCTTGCGGGCGCCGCAGACCGGGCACACCCAGTCGTCGGGGATGTCGGCGAAGGCGGTGCCCGGCGCGATTCCGCCGTCCGGGTCACCCTCGGCCGGGTCGTAGATCATTCCGCAGGTGACGCAGATCCACAGCTCGACGACCGTGCCTACGGTCGAATTCTGGGCTGCCGCAACGTTATCGGTCATACCTCGACCGATCCCGCCGTGGGCGCGGCGAGCCCGAAACGATTGGCGCGGCCGAAGGTGCCGAAGTCGTCGAATCGCACGCCGTGCGCACGCAAGATCGCCTGACATTCGGCTCTGATCGCCTCGCGAAGATAGAACGGGTCACGGACGAGGAAGTGGTGAATGGCATGGGTGCCACCGAAGTTGAAACACAGCGCGTGCACCGGCCACAACCACTTGGCCGTCCAGACCTGGGTCTGCTGCAGCACATTGTGCGGCTCGACGTCACCGTAGTAGTGCATGTTCGAACTGACGAAATGCAGACAGAACGTGCGAATCATGTTGGGCGCCAACAGGGTCACCGCAAAGAAGTCCAGCGCGTGATACGCGCCCTGGTAAGTGATGCGGCCGCCGAACAGTTCGTAGAGATGCAGGCCGATCGTGAGATACCAGAGCCCGTAGTGCAATCCAGCGAGCGGGAAATAGCCGAGCGGAGTCGTCACAGCCAGCCGCCGGGCGTCCTCAGGATCCCGAGCCGACTGCGCTACATACGCATGAACGAGCCGACGCATCCGAAAGGGCCGCAGGGCGTATCCCAGCACGGTGTCCAGCAAACTGAGCAGGCGATGACCACCCCAGCGCTGCCCGTTGGTGATACCGCGTTCCTCCAGATCGGACTCGGTCCCCGACACCTCGTGATGATGCAGATGCAACCGGCGCCGAACCCACGGATTGATGGTGCTGGGCCGAAACACCCAGACACCCAACATCATCGAGTTGTGCACCCACTTGTTCGTGCGGAAGTACATCGAGTGGATGAGGTCATGCTCGATCTCATGCAGCAGCGACAACCAGAACGCCGTCACCAATACAGTTGCCCACCAGGGCAATAAGCCCGCCGCGTACAGCGCGGCGTCGCCGAGCACACCAGCAATGGCGGCCACGAAGATCGCCATACCTATCGCGTCCTGATGGCCATCGATCCACGGATGCCGCGCCCGCCAGCGATCGCCGACCCCCATGATCTTTCCCCGAATAAGCGCGATCTGGTCCGCATCACGCTCCGCAAGGCCACGTTCGCCGGGCAGCCGAGTCGCGAATCGCATGGTGTCTCCTGTCGTGAATCGCCGATATCTGTGTCTGCTACCGCGGCCGACTGATCAGGCCGCCCGCACCTCATTCGCGAGCCCGATGCGGTCGACGTACCACTGGATCGGTGCATAAGCGTGCGCCGGCACATCCAAAGTCAGTGCGGCGCAGACGAAACCGGTCGCGCCGGTCGCCGCGTAAGCACTCATTCGATCCTCGCTCAGGGGATGGGAACAGGGTCCGTGGTGCGCTCGGTCGGTTGTTCAGCAGGAGGCCGACCACCTCGATCGTGCGGTGCGGACCGCGAGCCCCCGGGAAACCACCAGTTCCAGCGACCCATGATCTGCATCAGGGCAGGGACCAGGATGAGCCGGATCAGCGTGGCGTCGATGATCAACGCGACGGCGATGGCGAATCCGAACACCTGCAGGCCGCTGACATTGGAGACCAGCAGGCTGCCGAACGCGACGGCGAGGATCGCCGCCGCCAGCGAGATCGGTCGAGCGGTCCGCTGCAGGCCGACCGCGACCGAACGACGGTTGTCGCCGGTGGCCCGGTATTCCTCCTGGATTCGGCGAACCAGGAACAACTCGTAGTCGGTGGACAACCCGAAGAGTAGGACGAACACGACCAACGGCACTTGCGGCCAGATCACCCCCGGTCCGGCCAGGTCGGATATGTCGTCGCCGCCGTTGCCTTGGAACAGCAGTACGGTCAGCCCGAACGCCGCGCCGGTTGCCAGCAGGCTCATCACTATTGCCTTCAGCGGCAGGAGCAGGCTGCGCAGCACGAGAACCAGCAGCGCGAACATCATCGCCAGGACACAGCCGATCACCCACCAGAGTTTCCCCGATGTCTCGGTGAGCAGGTCGGTGACCAGCGCACTGGATCCGCCGACCAACGCCGGGTGCCCGGGCGGAGCAGCCGCAGGCACAATCTGTGTGCGGATCCGCTGCACCAGCCGCACCACGGCGGGCGAGTCCGGTAGATGTCGCGGGATGACCAGCACCGCGGTGAGGTCGACACCGTCGTCGAGCGGGCTGGCCGCGGCGACCTCTGGATCCGCGCGCAGGGCAGCCAAGAGCGGCTCGATGTCCGGCTCGTCGGTGTCGACCGGCCGCCGCAGCAGCACGAACACCGTACCCGTCAAACCCGGCGCGTCTCGGTCCGCGATTTCCTGACCGACCCGGACTGGCGTGCCGGCCAGCGCGTGGCGTTCCAAGTTGATGCCGAGCCGCATATCGAGCACCGGCACAGCCGCCAACAGCAGTCCGGCCGTGACCGCTACGGCATACGGCCAGGGGTGCCGCATCAGATGCTCAGCCCAGCGCGCCAACCGCGGTGGACCTTCGGTCACGTGGTGACTGAGTGGAGCGCGACGTGCTATCCATCGGGGCCGCCATTCGAGCCACCGGGTGAGCGACACCAGCGCTGCGGGCAACAGGGAGACCGAGGCGGCCAGCGCGACCGCGGTCACCGCCATGATGCCGACCGCGGCCTGCACGAATACGTGCCAGCGCACCAAGAACAGGGTCAGGCACGCCAGAATCAAGATCAATCCCGAATACACCACCGTGCGTCCGGTCGTGCCCGCCGCCGTGGCGATTGCGTCCTCCGGGGCGGCCCCTGCGGCCAGTTCCTCTCGGTAGCGATTCGTCACGAACAACGCGTAATCGATGCCGACGCCCAATCCGACCGCATTCACTCCGACCAGCAACATTCCATCGACCGGGAACACCCCGGTCAGCAACGCGAATGCGCCGAGGGTAGTCACCACCGCCGCGCCAGCGATACCCGCGGGCATCAGTGCGGCCACCGGCGACCGCAAGCCGACCAGCAGCACAACTATCGCCACCGGTACCGCAACCAGCTCGATGCGCATGAGATCTGCGATCTCGGCCTGCTGTACTGATTGACCGAAGGCCGCGACACCGACCAGATAGGTCTGCACGGCTCCGCCGGAAACCGCTTGTGCCGCTTGGTCGATCGCTGCCTGTTGTGCCGGTATCCGGTCTTGGCGGTCCCGGTCGTCACCGGAAATGCCGACCAGAACGTACGCCGCGTGCTCGTCGTGGAACAGCGGGCGCAGTGGCTCCATCGTCTCGGGCATTGCTGTCGCCCGGGTGTAGTCGTCGATGATGGGGAACGACACCACACCGGACACGCCGTCCTGCTCACTCAACGCGATCTTTCCGGCATCGATCGCGGCCTGGAAGGCCGGATCGACGGCGCGGAGCGTCGAGGAATGGAATACGGCGATCATCGGATCCTTGCCGAACGTCGGCAGCGCGGCACCGAGGATCTCGCCCGCCTGTTGTGATTCCGACCCGGCGACCTCGATCGGCGGCGACACCACGGACGTCAATAGATGCGGCAAGCCGAGCAGGCCGACCACGATTGCGAGCAGCCACCCGGCGAATACTCGACGCCGATATCGGGCCATCAGCACGGCCAGTTTCGCCAAGGCATCCTTGCGCATATCAAGCACACTCCACCCCTTGTGGACGCTCCGAACGTCGCGCTGTGCCAGCAGCTGTCAGCACAGCGCGACGAAAAGCTCAGGCGTCGTTGATCGAACGACTACCGAGCTCGGTTACTTCTTCTCGATCGAAGCGTTGACCTTGGTCGCGCTGAAGGTGTCCGTCGGAATCGAACTCGTCTTGCAGTCCTTCATCTTGATGCCCGTGATAGTCGCGGTGGCAGTCACCTTTTCATCGTTGTTGTTCATGCCGTCCGCCGTCGCGGTGGCAGGCTTACCGTCCATCGGAACGGTCACCTTGATATCGCCGGCACTGGAAAATTCATCGCCTTCTTTGGCTGCGCCGTTGGCTTTGTCGATCTTCGCCGTCAGCACGCAGGACTTGCCGTCCTTGCTCGCAGTCGCGGTGATCGGGCCGGACGTCCCATTCGCACCCGCTGCCACACAATCCTCGTTATCCGCGTAGTTCTTGAAGTCCTCGGTCAGCTTCGCGGTTCCGATGATGTCGGAACCCTTCTTCTTGAGCGTGACCGAGCCCGTGCCCTCATTGCACTTGGACATCGTCGTCGCCGCGGCTGAGCTCGGGGCATCGACTACGTGATAACCGATTGCGGACACAGCCAACAATCCGGCGGCTACATAGGCGAAGCGCCGCGTTGTCCGGCGGCGGTTGCGTGTCGGGCTGGTCGATCCGAGCTCTTCTGTTCGTTCGATTGCCATCGCGAACCTTCCCATCGACTGAGAGATCACTAGAACAACACCCCCGCGGGGTTAGAACCCGGGACAGAGGTCGTCACGATCCTGCTGAGAGCCTGGTGAAGATTGGACTGCGAGCAGAACCTACCATCTGGAATGGTCACCTAGCATTCGTTGCCGTAGCGCGTCTGGATGGGACGATTTATGCCGGTCAGGGGACTGATCGGTCGACTATTCGATGAAATGTCAAGGAGGGCGCGTGTAGTGGCGCGCCTGCGAAACGACGAAAGCCCCCCAGCGTGAGCTGGGGGGCTTTCGTGAAGGATGTTCCGGCGGTGTCCTACTCTCCCACACCCTGTCGAGTGCAGTACCATCGGCGCTGGCAGGCTTAGCTTCCGGGTTCGGAATGGGACCGGGC